>JBBSFD010000006.1:0-88696 GCA_038239115.1 Candidatus Limnocylindrales bacterium
CCAGATCGAGGAGATCTTCGGCAAGGTCATCGACGAGGAAGGCCTCGCCCTGACCCGGGCCGAGCGCGTCCGGATGCTCGAGCAGATCACCGACGAGATCATCGGCCTGGGCCCGCTCGAGCCGCTCCTGCGCGACGAGAGCATCACCGAGATCATGGTCAACGGCCCGCGCCAGGTCTACATCGAGCGCTCGGGCAAGCTCGAGCTGACCAACGTGGTCTTCCAGAATGACGACCACGTGATGCGGATCATCGACCGGATCATTGCCCCGATCGGGCGCCGCGTCGACGAGTCGTCGCCAATGGTCGACGCCCGACTGACCGACGGTTCCCGGGTCAACGCGATCATCCCGCCGCTGTCGCTGGTGGGGCCCGTGATCACGATCCGGAAGTTCTCGGCGTCGCCCTTCACGGTCGACGACCTGGTCCGCTTCGGCACGGCCACGCCCGAGATGTTCGACTTCCTGAAGGCCTGCGTCGAGGCCCGCCTGAACATCTTCGTGTCGGGCGGCACCGGCTCGGGCAAGACCACCACCCTCAACGTGCTGTCGTCGTTCATCCCGAACGACGAGCGGATCGTCACGATCGAGGACGCGGCCGAGCTCCAGCTTCGCCAGGAGCACGTCGTCACCCTCGAGTCGCGGCCCCCCAACATCGAGGGCAAGGGCGCGGTCCCAATCCGGGAGCTCGTCCGGAACGCCCTCCGGATGCGGCCCGACCGGATCATCGTCGGGGAGTGCCGTTCGGGCGAGGCGCTCGACATGCTCCAGGCCATGAACACCGGCCATGACGGCTCGATGTCCACCGGCCACGCCAACTCGCCCAGGGACATGCTGTCCCGGCTCGAGACGATGGTCCTGATGGCCGGCGTGGATCTGCCCCTGCGGGCGATCCGCGAGCAGGTCGCCTCGGCCGTCGACCTGATCGTCCAGCAGAGCCGGCTCAAGGACGGCACCCGCAAGATCGTGAACATCACCGAGGTCCAGGGGATGGAAGGTGACGTGATCGTGATGCAGGATGTGTTCGTGTTCGAGCAGACCGGCATTGTCGAAGGCAAGATCGTTGGTCGGTTGAAGCCGACCGGTATCCGGCCCAAGTTCGTCGAAAAGTTCGAGGTCATGGGCATCGCCCTGCCCGCGGGCCTG
This sequence comes from Candidatus Limnocylindrales bacterium, assembly GCA_038239115.1. Classification (GTDB taxonomy): domain Bacteria; phylum Chloroflexota; class Limnocylindria; order Limnocylindrales; family CSP1-4; genus Palsa-1033. Next base: position 1,145 of record JBBSFD010000006.1, read on the forward strand.
TTCGGCTTCAGCTACTAGCCGGCGGTACAGGAGGCAACCATGGAGACAGGCTTGATCGTCGCGATCGTCGCCGCCCTCGCGGTCGTCCTGATCGCGGTTGGCTTGGCGACGTCGGGCGGTGGGTCGGGCGTGAATGCCCGGCTGGAGCGCTATGCCTCCGGCAAGCCCGAGGCCAAGGCTGCCTCGAGCGGGGCGGGCGGGATCGCCGGCATGCTCAACGACAGCGCCGCCGTGGCCAGCCTGAACCGGGTGGTCGAGCAGCGTGACTTCGGGGCCAACCTGGCCCGGGATATCGCCCGAGCGGACCTCAAGATCAAGATCAGCGAGTACTTCATGATCTGGATCGGCTGCATCCTCGGCGTACCCGCCGTGATGTTCCTGTTGTCGGTCGTGTTTCCGGCCCTGGCCAACCCGTTCGTGCTCCTGATCGGCGCCCTGATTGGATTCATGATCCCGCGCTTCTGGCTCAATCGGCGCAAGAACGGCCGGCTCAACCAGTTCAACAAGCAGCTGCCCGACACGATCACCCTGATCGCCAACGGCCTGCGCGCCGGCTCCTCGTTCCTGCAGGCGATCGAGCTGGTCGTGCGCGAGGCGCGGCCGCCGGTCTCGACCGAGTTCGCCCGGGTGATCCGCGAGGTCAACCTTGGCCTGGGCTTCGATGATGCCCTCGAGAACATGGTCCGGCGAGTGCGCTCCGACGACCTGGAGCTGATGGCTACGGCCATCTCGATCCAGCACAACGTCGGCGGCAACCTGGCCGAGATCCTCGACTCCATTGCCTACACCATCCGCGAACGGGTCCGGATCAAGGGCGAGATTCGCACCCTGACCGCCCAGCAGCGGCTGTCAGGCTACGTCGTCGGCTTCCTGCCGATCGGCCTGGCCGGCTTCCTGTTCATCGCCGCCCCCGGCTTCATGTCCCCGATGTTCGACGACTCGGTCAGCGTTGCGGGCCTGCCGGCCGGTGTCATTATCCTGATCGTCGGGGGGTTCATGATGTTCATTGGCTTCATGTTCATCCGCAAGATCGTCGACATCGAGGTCTGATGATGTTGCCTGTTGTCCTGGTCGCCGCGGCCGCCGCGGGAGCCATCCTGCTCATCGCCATGGGCCTGACGAGCGGCCGCGCCGTCGACCCCGTCCAGGCCCGACTTAGCCAGCTCGGTACGATGCAGGCCAAGAACCTGGAAGAGCTCGAGCTCCAGGCGCCGTTCTTCGAGCGGACGCTGCGGCCGCTGGCTGGGCGGCTGTCCGGATCGGTCTCGCGCGTCACCAGCGCCTCGTTCGCGCAGCGAACCGAGAAGAACCTGGCCATGGCTGGCAATCCGGGCGACTTCCGCGTCTCGGACTGGCTGGGCATCAAGGCGGTCGTGGCGATCGTCTTCGGGATCATCTTTTTCCTGCTCTTCGCCGTGGTCAACATCCTGGGCACCGGCTTTGCCATCGGCGCCCTGATGTCCCTGCTCGGCGTCGTGATCGGCTATATCGCGCCGGAGTTCTGGCTCGGTCGGAAGGTCAAGGCGCGCAAGAAGGCGATCCTGCTGATGATCCCGGACACCCTCGACCTGCTGACCATCTCGGTCCGGGCCGGGCTCGGCTTCGATGCCGCGCTGGGCAAGGTGGTCGAGAAGCTCAAGGGCCCGCTCTCCGAGGAGTTCCGCAGGGCGATGGCCGAGATCCGGGTCGGCAAGAGCCGACGAGAGTCGCTTCGGGACATCATCCCGCGCACCGAGGTCGCTCCGCTGACCAACTTCATCGGCGCGGTCATCCAGGCCGAGACCCTCGGCGTCTCGATCTCCAAGGTCCTCCAGGTCCAGTCGGAGCAGCTCCGGATCGAACGCCGGCAGCGGGCTGAGGAACAGGCCGCGAAGGCGCCGATCAAGATGCTCTTCCCGCTGGTGGGTTGCATCTTCCCGTCGCTGTTCATCGTCATCCTTGGCCCGGCGATCATCCTGATCGTCAAGAACCTCAAGACGTAGCCGCCGCTGCCCTGGGCCGGATCCACCGGCTCTGCGGCAGCCCAGCTCACGCCTGCAAGGGACGACCGTGGCCAGCCCAGCGATGACCAACGTCCGGAACCTCGAGCGGGGCACGGTCCTGGTCGACCGGCTCGAGTCGGCCAACTCGTTGTGGGCCAAGTTCCGGGGCCTGATGGGCCGGTCGACCCTGGCCGACGACGCCGGCCTGTGGCTGCCCGGCAGCAACGGCATCCACATGATGTTCATGCGCTTCGCGATCGACGCGGTCTTCGTGGGCAAGCCCGAGGCCGACGGCAGCCGCGAGGTCCTCTCGGTCCGGCGCGCCCTGCCACCCTGGCGGGGCATCGTGTGGCTGGTCCGGGGCGCCAACGGCACGCTCGAGCTGCCGGTCGGTACGATCGACCGCAGCCAGACCGCGGTGGGCGACTTCCTGCGCTTCAACTGAGGATTCGGGCCGGAGGTCACTGGCCGCCCGCGCCGCGTCTGGGCTCACCGCCCGCCCGCGCCGTTTCTCCTGACCTGGATCCGCCCCGGCCTGGTCTCCCTCCCGGCCTGGTCGGCCCCGGCCTGGATCCCTCCCGGCCTGGTCGGCCGAATACCGCGACTAAGCTTAAGGAACGGGGTTTGGGGCGTCTCCAAGAGGCGGGCAACCCCGTTTCTGCCGCTTAAGACCCGAAATATCGCCACTACTCTTGAAATGGGCCGTAGGTCGCGGATCGAGGCCCCGGACTCGCAGACCCGGTACAGCGAACGCGTCGATTACCAATAGTCGCGGTATCGAGCCGCGACTCAGGACTCGCAGCTGTCCGCGGCTGCCTCCTGGCTTCGGGTCTGCGGCCTGGTTATGACGGGCATTCTTAATCGACGCGGTTACATAGCTCCTGCGGCTGCCCGGAGCCTCGGTTCGACCCCAATTCCCGCGGTTTCCGTGTCCAACTCGGTCGAACATGACAGCCATTCATGATTCGCGGGTTGCGTGAGCGTCTGGAGCTGTCAATCACCGTCGGTGCAGTCGCATCCGCGTCGCCTAAGAATGGTCGTCATATCGAGCCAGGCGATCGGACCCAGCGAGGCGGCCGAGCCAGGCCATCGGACCCAGCGAGGCGGCCGGGCAGGCTCTCGGGTCGCGCTACCGCCGGAGCTCTGGGCGGTCCCGGAGGCTGAATCGCGTCTCTCCCGCGTGGCCACCGAAGGCCCACGTAAGCCCCAGGTGATCGCCGCCGGCCAGGATGGTGCGGTGGCTGGCGGACTCCGGACGGTGCTCGAACGAGCCCTCGATGTTGCCCTCCCGCCGACCTGTGCCGGGTGCGGCGTCGAGGGCGAGCTGCTCTGTGCCAGTTGCCGGCCGGAGCTGGAACGACGACTCGAGAGGCCCGGGGGCGTGCCGATCGGGATGATTGCCGACATTCCCGAGCCGCTGCTCCAGCTCGAATGGTGCGCGCCGTTCGTCGGCGCGGTCCGGGCCGCCTTGCACGCGCTCAAATACGGCGGCGAGCGGCGGTTGGCCGGCCCGCTCGGGTCGGCCCTCGCGACGCGCTGGCAACATGCCGGGACCATCGGCGACACGGTCGTGCCGGTGCCGGTCCACGCCGGCCGCTTGCGCGAGCGTGGCTACGACCAGGCCGTGCTGCTTGCCCGGGTCGCCGCGCAACACCTCGAGCTGCCGTTCGCACCAATCCTCGAGCGCCATCGGGCCACCGAGCGCCAGTTCGACCTCGATCGCCGATCCCGCGCAGGCAATGTGGCTGGAGCCTTCCGGCTCGTGCCGGGTGCCTCTACCCAAGCGCCCCTGGAAGGTCGCTGGATCATCCTGATCGACGACGTCGTTACGACCGGCAATACCCTCGTCGCGTGCGCGAATGCGCTCCTCGAGGGCGGCGCGCTGGGCGTGTCGGCCTTGACCGTGGCTCGAGAACGATGAGGATCAGCCCGCCCCGCCTAGCACTTCGGCGTCCCGTCTACGGCTGGGTCAGGGGCCCGCCGGTAGACCCCGTTCGAGCGTGACATCAGCTTTGCGTCGACGAGGTAGCGCCGCAAGGCCGCGACATCGGGGTGGATCAGCGCCAGGCGCATGTTGACTTCCTTCTCCGGATAGTCGCGGTCCTCGGCAAAGCACCGGTCACGGAGCTCGGCCAGGACGTACTGGCGCTTGCCCTGACGAGCAGGGATCGACACCAGGCGACCGTCGCGGAAGAAGGCGTCGATCACCCGCTTGGCCTGGTCCTGGCTCGCCTTGGGCCGTTCTGGCTCCCGAGGGTCCATCGCCAGAGCCTACCGGCTAGGATCAGGACATGCTGCCCGACGGCCGACGGCTCGGCGCCCATCTGCCGCTCGGCGGAGGAATGGTGGTCGCCGTCGATCGAGCCCAGGCGATCGGCCTCGACACGCTCCAGATCTTCAGCGACAACCCGACCGCGTGGCGACGCCGGCTCGAGCCGCCCAAGGAGCTGGCCGCCTTCCGGGCCCGCTCCGATGAGGTCGGCTTGTGGCCGCTGGCGATCCACGCGCCCTACCTGATCAACCTGGCTGCGCCCGACGATCACTTCTATGCCAAGTCGGTCGAAGTCCTGGGCCATCAGCTGATCGTCGCGCCCACGTTCGGGGCTCGCTTCGTCAACGTCCACACGGGCTCGCACAAGGGCGAAGGCCTGGCCGACGGGATCGGCCGGGTCGCGGCCGGCGTGGCGATCGCGGTGGCGGCGGCTCGGGCGGTCACCGCGGCTGAGGACCAGGGCCGGGGGACGGATCCGGCCGTGCTCGTGCTCGAGAACTCGGCCGGCGGTGGCGGCGGGCTGGGGACCGATGTGGGCGAGCTCGGCATGCTGCTCGACGGGATCGCTGCTGCCGGCGTTGCCCGGCAGGAGGTCTCGATCTGCCTGGACACCGCTCACCTCTGGGCGGCCGGCCACCCGATCGACACGACCGAAGGGGTTGACCGGCTCATGGGCGAGTTCGACGAGCGGATCGGACTCGATCGCCTGGCCATGGTCCACCTCAACGACTCGAAATCGGTCCTCGGCTCGCGCCTCGATCGGCATGAGCACCTGGGCGCCGGCGCGATCGGACGGGCCGGACTCGCCCGGATCCTGACCCACCCGGACCTGAGGCACGTCACCTACTACCTCGAGACGCCGGGCATGGACGAGGGCTACGACGCGATCAACGCGGCGCGAGCCCACGACCTGGCGGAAGGCCGGCCGCTGGCAGACCTGCCGCCCGAGGCGATGCACCTGGCCGGCTCACGGGCCCGGACCGGCCCGCGCAGCGAACCCGCCGAATGACCGCCGGGGGCGACGGATCCCAAACGGGAGTGCCCGTGCCAAAAGCCGAGCCCGCCGCACCAAAGGCCGAGTCCGACGCCACTTGGGCGAGGCCGGATCTGGCCGGCCTGTTGGTCGTCCTGGCGGTAGCGCTCGCGCTGCGACTGCCGGGCCTGGCCGCTCGCGGCACGTGGGACGCCGACCAGGGCCACGACATGCTCGTCCTGTGGCGCCTCTTCGTCGACCACCAGCTGCCGGTGCTCGGTCCGCCAACCTCGATCGGCGACTTCCATCACGGCGCGCTGTACTACTACCTCCTCGCCCCATTCGCCTGGTTGTCGAACGGCAACCCGACGGTGGTCGTCGGCGCGATTGCGCTGGCCGGCAGCGCGGCCGCCGGCGTGACGTGGTGGCTGGCCCGCTCGATGGCCGGCCCGTTGGCCGGTTTCGTGGCGGGCCTGTTGATGGCCGTCTCGGCCAGCTCGATCCTCGAGTCGACTTTCATCTGGAACCCGAACATCGTGGCCCTCTTCTCGGCGATCGCCCTGAGCGCGGCCTGGCAGGCCCATCGAACCGGCCAGGCGCGCTGGTGGGTCGTGGCGGCGGCGGGCCTGCTGGTGACGATGCAGGCCCATGTCCTGGGGCTCGCCCTGGCGCCTCCGCTCGCGCTCGCCTACCTGCTCGACCTCCGCGGGCGCCCGTCGGGCGAGGCGCGTCACCGGATCCTGCGCGCGGGCCTGGTCGCGATCGCGATCGTGCTGCTGGGGTATGTGCCCCTCATCGTCCACGAGCTCGGCAGCGGCTTCTCGGAGATCAGGGCGGCAATTGCCTTCCTCCAGGCCGGCGGCCAGCCCGTGGCCCTGTCCCTGCCCGCTCGTCTGCTCTTCGTGGGACTGCGGATCGTGGCCTGGCCGGTGGCCGGCCTTTTGACCGATCACCTCGTCGTTGGCGTCGTCGCCGGAATCGTGATCGTGACCGGCCTGATCTGGCGGGTGCGCAGCGCGGGCCAGCCCGAGCGCTACGGCGCCCACCTGCTGGCCGCCACGTTGCTCTTCGGCTGGATCGTGCTGGGCGCCGGGATCGGCAGCATGGCCACGGTGACGGCGCTGCCCGTCGACCACTACCACGCGTTCCTGGACCCAATCATCTTCGTCGCGGCAGGCTTGACCGTGGCCGGGCTGTGGCGCCTCACCGAAGCCAAGGCCGCGACGGCTAACGCCCGGATCGCAGTGCGGGCCGCGGCCGGCTTGGCCGTGATCGGGCTGCTCGCCTACAACCTGTCGATCGCTCCCCCGGCGGTCGCTCTTGACGGAGGCTGGCCGGCTGCGCAGGCCGCTGCCACCCGGATCCTGGCCGCGACGGGATCGGGTCCGATCGAGCTTCGTAGCCTGCCGGCCTTCAAGGCCCCCGACGCCTACGGCTATCCGCTGATCACCTCGGGGGCTGAAGTCAGCGGCACGCTCGACACGCCGACGGCCTGGTCGACCGCTGCCGCGGCCGCGGGCAACGGCACAGGCGCCGTCCCGGGCCTCGTACCGCCGGCCGACCTGGGCTCAGCGGGTGCCATCGTGGTCGTGTGCGACAGCCTGTTCGTGCCCGATTGCGGGGGCGCGGCCGAGCAGGCGGCCGTGCCCGCCGGCGGGTTCCGACTGGCCGACCGGTTCGAGGCTGCTCCGGGCAGGACGATCTCGGTGTACCTGCCTGCGGGGCAGTGACGAAAGCCGCGGGTACGATGGTTGACCATGTTGACGAATAGCCAGTTGCGACTCGTTCGGGTCGCATTCCTGGGTGTCTCGTTCGGCGTGCTCGTCGTGATTCTTGCGATCTACTTCGACCGCGGTTTCATTCCCGGCGACGCAATCGTCTACCTGGCGTCGGGCGAGAGGCTGAACGCGGGCCACCTCTTGTATGCCCTCTCGCCGGGCGACCGGTTCCTCGCCGTGAAGCCACCGTACTGGACGGTTCCGACCCTATCGCCGCCGTTCGTGGGTGTGCTGTTCCGGCCCCTGGCGCTCCTGCCACCCGATGACGGTGCCTACGTCTGGTGGTTCGCCACGATCACGACGATTGCGGTCACCCTGGTCGCTCTCGTTCGCCGGACGCCGATCCTCACGAGCCTCGCCGTGCTGGTGTTGAGCATTCCGCTGGCCTACGAGATCGGGGTCGGTAACGTGAATGGGATCCTGCTCGCGGGCTCGATCGGGACCTGGTATGCGGCAACCCGAGGTCATGACCGGATCGCTGGCGCCCTTGTCGCGTTCATGGTCATGGTCAAGGTCTGGCCGATCACCCTGGCGTGGTGGCTGCTCATCCAACGGCGCTGGGCGGCGCTCTGGGCGGGCCTGGCGGCCGGCGTCATCCTGCTCGTGATCTCATTGCTCGGGGCCGGCCTGGGCTCGTATTCGGCCTACCTCCAGGTCGTTCGCGACACCGTCTCCGTGGGCACCAGCGACTTGAGCGTGGCGGGGCTCGCCCGGGCGATCGGCTTCTCGGGGTCGATCGCCGTCCTTCTCCCCTGGGTGGTCTTCCTTGGATCGACGGGCCTCGCCTGGGTCTTCAGGCAGCGGCCCGGGGTCTCCTATTGCCTGTGCGTGGTGGCGATGGTCCTGGGCTCGTCGGTCGTGAACATCAACTCGTATGCCCTGCTCCTGGCGACCCTCGCCCCGGCCGCCTGGCCGGTGCCCGCGACGAAGGAACGCGGCCTGGACTTCCCGTTGGAACAGGTCCCTCAGGCGAGTTCATGATGAATCGCGAACGCCGGGCCCCCAGAGCCCGGCGTTCGCTGTCCCCGAGACCCGGAAGTGGAGGGAGATCCGGGTCCTGTCAATGTGCGCTGGTGGGTCAGTAGCGGTTGGTCGGCCTGCTCGAAGGTGGCCGAAGGCCCGGCCGGCCCTGGCTGACCCGGGTCTGGGTCGCGAGGCCGATGCCCGCGCCGATCGGGTTGCCGGCCGAAGGCGTGCCGCGAAGATACGGGCTCTGCTGCGGCCGGGCAGCTTCACCGCCCTGGTAGGTCCGACCGAGGCGGCGCATCCGCACGGCCAGGTAGTACTCCATGATCTGGCGGACCTGGGGCTCGCTGAGCACCTCGTCCGAGCGCAGGGCGTACTCGACCCGGGCAGTGGGATTGGCCGGCCCGGATGACATCAGGCCGAGGTACTGCGGGGTATCCGCGTCGTCGCGCAGCTCGCGCAGGCCGCGAGCCAGCTTGGTGGCGGTCCCCAGCGAGGGCATCCGATCGCCCCGGATCAGGCGGGAGATCGTCGAGTGATCGACGCCCGACTGCTGAGCGAGCTGGCGCTGGGACATCTTCTTGGCCTTGAGCTGAGCTCGCAGCCACTCGTTGAAGGCTCGTCCGTTTGTGGTCGTCATATGGGCTCGCTGGGCACTCCGCTGGGCGACGATCGGTTTCCTACCGAACTGCCCTGACCATCCCACGAGGCCCGTTGCGTCGTTATCACCCGTTCGTACCGATCGCTGCGCGCTCGGTCGTGTCGCCTGGGGACAGTGTGGTGCAGTTCAGGCGAATCCGGTGGGGCCTCCCGCCTGGTACCTCTGCCGATCGCCGGTGCCCCGTGGTGCGTCGGTGCACAGGGCGGCTGGGGTGAATCAGGCGGGGACGGCCGGCTCCGCGCTGACCGCGAGAGGCTTGATGCCCGTGCCCCGGCGCATCTGCGAGATCGCGTACAGGACGCTGCCCAGGATCACGACCGACAGGACGCTGATCGCCCGGTCGACCAGGACGATCGTGAGGGCCTCGGTCTGGGGCACGTTGTAGACCAGGGTCAGGACACCCACGATGCCGGCCTCGACGATGCCCAGGCCGGCCGGGGTGAACGGCACGGCCGTCAGGAGCGAGCCGGTCAGGGCAACGAAGAACGCACCGCTGATGCCGAGATGGACGTCGGGGAAGCCCAGGGCCTCGACCACGAAGTACAGCCGGAACGCCTCGGTCGACCAGATCACGCCGGTCAGGACCAGCAGGATCGGGATCTGGCGCCGGGTCACGGCCGAGAAGACGCCCTCCTCGAACCGGTCATACAGCTCGAGGAATCGCTCCGGGATGGGCAGCCGGATGAGCAGACGCCGGCCGAAGCTGCGCAGCGACAGGAGCAGGATGGCCAGCACGACCATGACCACCACGCCGATCCCGAAGACGACCTGAACGTCGGTCGGCAGCCGGCCCCGGAAGCTGATGTAGCCGGCGGCCAGGCCCAGCACGACGATCGCGAACAGGTCCAGGATCCGCTCGATGAAGACCGTCCCGAAGGTCCGGCTGAGCGATACGGCGGCGTTCAGCTTGAGCAGGTAGGCCCGGTAGACGTCGCCCAGCTTGGCCGGCACGAGGCAGTTGACCAGCCACGACAGGAAGATGATCTCGGTCGAGTCCTTGACCTTCAAGGGGTAGCCGGTGGCCCGGATCAGGACCGCCCAGCGCAGGCCGCGCAGGGGGAAGCCGGCGTAGAAGATCAGGAACGCGACCAGCAGCAGCCAGCCGTTGGCGGCCAGGATCTTGGCCGGCAGCTCGGCCAGGTTGAAGCCCGGCAGGCTGCGCGCGAAGAGCACGATCAGGCCGATCGGCAGGACGATCGACAGGATCGTCCGGGGCTGGCGCAGGCGCCGCCCGAGGGAGACCTGGTCGACGTTGATCTCCGCCTCTGGAGGGCGGGCAGCCGGGACCGGCGCAGCGATATCCATGGGCGTTGACGCTACCGGGTCGGCCACCGGATCCGCCATCGGCCGATGGTCCTCCCCCGGCCCTTCAGCCGTCACGGCTCGACCGGCGGGCGCACCCGGACGTTGCCCCGGCTGCGGTTGATCGCCTTGGCGATCGGGGTCAGGGCGCGCACGAAATAGGACGCCCGGCCGGGGGTCAGCTGGAGCGCGGCCAGGGCCGCCAGCAGGCCGGCCGGCGTCGATGGGTCGACGTCGGCGACGGTGTTGAAGGCGACTCCCACCTCGAGGGTCGAATGGGCATCCGAGGCGGCCACCCCAGGCAGGCCATGGGCCAGTGCGAACTCGACGGCCTGCTCGTTGCCCGCCCGGCCTACGATCCGGGCGTTCCAGGTCTCGACCCAGTCGACCAGGCCGGCGAGCGCGGCCAGGCCTTCCGAGCGCAAGAGCGAGTTGCGGTGGCGGTCGAACGGATGGGGAATGCCCACCAGGGCGCCCTGCTCGCGGGCCGCCGCGATCGTCTCGGCAGCCGACTGGCCGGGCGCCAGGGCGCGCTCCAGGAAGACGCAGATCAGGTCGCCATCGGCGGTCTTCACCTCTTCGCCGACGATCACCGTCAGGCCCTCCGGGGCGAGGTCACGGGCGACCAGCGCGCCGTCGATCCGATCGTGGTCCGTAATCGCCAGGTGGGTCAGGCCGCGGGCCGCCGCGGCTCGCACCTGGTCGCGAGGATGGGCGAGCGAGTCGAAGCTGTAGGACGTGTGGCAGTGGAGGTCAAAGAAGGCCCGCCCGGATTCGGCCGTACCGGACATGACCCTGCCGTCAGACCTGCTGGACGAGCGACTTCTTGAAGAAGTCGAAGTGCTCCAGGGCCAGCCCGGTTCCCATCGCCACGCAATTGAGCGGGTTCTCGGCCACGTGGCAGGGCACGCCGGTGACCTGGGTCAGGAGCTTGTCGATGTTGCGCAGCAGGGCACCACCACCGGACATGACCATGCCCTTGTCGATGATGTCCGAGCTCAGCTCGGGCGGAGTCTGCTCGAGCACGTTGCGGACGGCCGCGACGAGCTGCTGGAGGGGCGCCTCGATCGCTTCCATCACCTCGGAGCTCGTGATCGGGATCGTTCGGGGCAGGCCCGCGATCAGGTCGCGGCCGCGGACGTCCATGCTCAGCTCGCGCTCGAGGGGCAGGGCCGTGCCGATCGCGATCTTGACCTCCTCGGCGCTCCGGTCGCCGACCATCAGGTTGTACTTCTTGCGGATGTAGGTGGCGATCGCATCGTCGAACTTGTTGCCGCCGACGCGCAGGCTGGTCGAGACCACGATCCCGCCCAGGGCGATGACCGCGATCTCGCTGGTCCCGCCGCCGATGTCGATGACCATGTTCCCGGACGGCCCGGCGATCGGCACGTTGGCCCCGATCGCGGCGGCCAGCGGCTCCTCGATCAGGTAGGCCGCGCCGGCGCCGGCCTTGAGGGCGGCGTCGCGGACCGCCCGCTTCTCGACGCTGGTCACCCCGGCCGGCACGCTGATCATCACATCCGGCCGCCGGAAGCCGATCGAGCCGCGCTTCACCTTGGCGATGAAATGGCTGAGCATGGCCTCGGTGATCACGTAGTCGGCGATCACGCCGTCCTTCATGGGCCGAATGGCCGTGATGTTGCCGGGCGTCCGGCCGATCATCTCGCGGGCGTCCTCGCCCACCGCCACGATCCGGTTCTGGTCGTCAACGGCTACCACCGACGGCTCCTGGATGACGATGCCCTTGCCCTGCACGTACACCAGGATGTTGGCGGTGCCGAGGTCGATCCCGATCTTCATGGGCTGGTGGGCTACCCCTTGCTGGGCCGGCGCCGGGGCGCGGGCGACTCTGCGACGGTCGTGATCGACGCGCCGAGGTCCTGGAACTTACGGCCGATGTTCTCATACCCCCGGTGAACGTGATGAGCACCGTGAATCAGGGACGTGCCCTGGGCGGCCAGGGCGGCCAGGATCATCGATGCGCCGGCGCGCAGGTCACCGATCTCGGTCTCGGCGCCGTGGAGCGGAGCGATCCCGGTGATCGTGGCGTGGTTCGCGTCCTGGATCCGGATCCGGGCGCCCATCCGGGAGAGGCCGCTCAGGAATTCGAGGCGGTCCTCGAAGATCGTCTCGTGGACCCGGCTCCGGCCGGCGGCCTGGGTGAGCAGGACGCACAACGGCGGCTGCAGGTCGGTGGCCAGGCCGGGATACGGGGCGGTGGTCACGTCGAGCGCCCGGAACAGGTCCCGGTCGGCGCCCGAGACCTCGATCCGGTCGCCCTCGCAGCGGACGTTGACGCCGATCTGCTCGAGCGTCTCGAGGAAGGCGCCGAGGTGGTCGCACGGCGCGTTGGACAGGCTGACCTGGCCGCCGGTCACGGCCGCGGCGACGACGAATGTGCCTGCCTCGATCCGATCAGGCACGACCCGGTGCTCGCCGCCGCGCAGGCGCTTGCGGCCGATGATCTCGATCGTGTCCGGGGCGGTCCGCTGGATCTCGGCGCCCATCGTCCGCAGGAACGTGATCAGGTCGTCGACTTCGGGCTCCTCGGCGGCCGGCCGGATGGTCGTCCGGCCATCGGCCAGGACGGCCGCCAGCATCGCGTTCTCGGTGCCCATGACCGACACAAACGGGAACTGCAGGTCGGTCCCCCGCAGGCGGCCGGGTGAGCGAGCGAAGTAGTAGCCGTTGCGGTACTCGATCTCGGCGCCCAGGGCGCGCATCGCGTCGACATGGAGGTTGACCGGCCGCCGGCCGATCCGGTCGCCGCCCGGGTTGCTGATGATCACCCGGCCGAAGCGGGCCAGGAGCGGGCCCAGCAGGATGAACGAGGCGCGCATCTTGGCCGCTGCCTCGAGCGGCACGAACAGCCAGTCGACGTCGCCCGAGGCGACCTCGTATACATTCGGGGCCGGGTGGTCCACGACCACGCCCAGGTCGCGCAGGGTATCGGCCATCACCCGCACGTCTTCGATCTCGGGCACGTTGGTGAACCGGCAGCGCTCCCCGGTCAGGGTGGCGGCGGCCAGCAGCTTGAGCGCGGCGTTCTTCGAGCCGCTGATCACAACTGAGCCGTTCAGCGGCCGGCCGCCCTCGATCCGGAAGGCTTCGGGCGGGACCAGCTCGGGCTTGAACTCCCAGTGGAACGGGCGCGGATCGGCCATCGCCGCTTAGCCTCGGCTCCGGGGGCCCTCGCGGTGGCGGCGCTCGGCAACCCGAATTCGGAGCAGCGAGCGCTGGAGCTCGGCCCGGGCGGCGGACAGGTCGGGCGTGCCGGCGGCGGCGCCCTCGATCGCCTTCTCGGCATCGCGACGGGCCTGCTGGGCCCTCTCCAGGTCGATCTCGGAGGCCAGGTCGGCGCTCTCGGCCATGACCACGACCTTGTCCGGCCGGACCTGGACGAAGCCCCCGATCACCGCGATCGATTCCTCGGCCGTGCCCTTGATGATCCGCAGCTCGCCGGCGCCCAGGGTGGCCACCAGCGGGGCGTGATGGGGCAGGATGCCCAGCTCGCCGTCGCTGCCGGGCACCTGGACCCGGTCGACGTCGTCGCTGTAGACGAGCCGCTCGGGGGTCACGATCTCGAGGTGGAGGGTCATGCCTTCTCGAGCTTGGCCGCGTTCTCCCGGACGTCATCGATCGTGCCGGCCAGGAAGAACGCCTGCTCCGGCAGGGTGTCCGTCGCGCCCTCGAGGATCTCCTTGAACGAGACCACCGTGTCCTTGATCGGGACGTACTTGCCGGGCCGGCCGGTGAAGACCTCGCCGACGAAGAACGGCTGGCTCATGAAGCGCTGCAGGCGGCGCGCCCGGGCCACGGTCGACTTGTCCTCCTCGGACAGCTCGTCGATGCCCAGGATGCTGATGATGTCCTGCAGGTCGCGATAGCGCTGCAGGACCCGCTTCGTCTCCTGGGCCGTGTCGTAGTGGTCCTGGCCGACGACCAGCGGATCGAGCACCCGCGAGGTGGACGTCAGCGGGTCGACGGCCGGATAGATCCCCAGCTCGGTGATGTAGCGCTCCAGGCGGATCGTCGAGTCGAGGTGGCCGAAGGTGGTCGCCGGGGCCGGGTCGGTGTAATCGTCGGCCGGCACGAAGACCGCCTGGAGGCTGGTGATCGAGCCGTTCTTGGTCGAGGTGATCCGCTCCTGGAGGGCGGCCATCTCGGTCGCCAGATTGGGCTGGTAGCCGACCGCGCTGGGCATCCGGCCGAGCAGGGCCGAGACCTCCGAGCCGGCCTGGGTGAAGCGGAAGATGTTGTCGATGAACAGGAGGACGTCCTTGCCCTCCTCGTCGCGGAAGTACTCGGCCATCGTGAGGGCGGTCAGGCCGACCCGCTGGCGCGCGCCGGGCGGCTCGTTCATCTGGCCGAACACGAAGGCGGTCTTGGCGATGACGCCCGACTCGGTCATCTCGGCGATCAGGTCGTTGCCTTCGCGGCTGCGCTCGCCCACCCCGGCAAAGACCGAGTAGCCCGAGTGCTCCTGGGCGACGTTCCGGATCAGCTCCTGGATGATGACCGTCTTGCCCACGCCGGCCCCGCCGAAGATGCCGATCTTGCCGCCCTTCTTGAACGGGCAGATCAGGTCGATCACCTTGATCCCGGTCTCGAACACTTCGACGTCGGTGGTCTGCTGGTCGAACGGCGGCGGCTCGCGGTGGATCGGCAGGCTGACCTCGGCCTTGACCGGGCCCTTGTTGTCGATCGGGTGGCCGAGCACGTCGAAGACGCGGCCCAGGGTGACTTCGCCGACCGGCACCGTGATCGCCGCGCCCGTGTCGACCGCATCGACGCCGCGAGCCAGGCCATCGGTCGTGGTCATGGCCACGGTCCGCACCCAGTTGTTGCCGAGGTGTTGCTGGACCTCGACGGTCAGTGGCTCCTGGCCCTTGCGCTGGATCTCGACGGCGTTGTAGATCGCGGGCAGCTCTCCGGCCGGGAATTCGATGTCCACGACGGCGCCGGTGATCTGGATCACCTTGCCGGTCGCGTTCTTGGTGGCGGTCGCCATGCTGGTCAGTGCCTCCTTCAGCGGGCCTGGGCGCCCGACGCGATCTCGATCATTTCGCGGGTGATGTTCGCCTGGCGAACCTTGTTGTAGCTAAGGGTCAGGTCGTCGATCAGTTCCTCGGCGTTCTCGGTCGCGTTCTTCATCGCGACCATCCGGCTCGACTCCTCGCTGGCCTTCGCCTCAAGGACGGCCTGGTACAGGCGGGTTGCGACGTAGCGCGGCAGGAGCTGCTCCAGAACCGCCGCCGGATTTGGCTCGAAGATGAACTGGTTGCCGGGGATGCCGGCCGTATCCTCGCTGGCCACGATGGGCAGGATCTGGGACAAGGTCGGCTGCTGGGTCAGGGTCGACACGAAGCGGGGGAAGATCACGTCGATCCGGGCGTACGTGCCCGACAGGTAGTCGTCGGTCACCAGGCGAGCCAGGGGCAGCACGTCGGCAAACGTGGGCCGGTCGCCGAACCCGGCGAAATGGGCTTCGATCGGGATGCCCGCCCGGCGGATCGCATCGCGACCCTTGCGGCCAACGGTGACCATCGTGATCCCGCCACCATGATCGACCACCTCGCGCAGGGTGAACCGGACGGCATTCGACGTGAGCGGTCCGGCCAGCGGCCGGTCGGTCGTGATCAGGACGACGAGGCGCTTGCCGGCCGGGTCGGCCGTGGCCAGGAGGGGATGCTCGTCGCCGCCGAGGACGGCGGCCACGTCGGCCAGGACCTCGTCCAGCTTCTCGCTGTAGGGGCGGGCGGCCAGGGTCGCGTCCTGGGCGCGCTTGAGCTTGCTGGCGGCGACGAACTGCATCGCCCGGGTGATCTGGCGAATATTCCGGACGGCACCGATTCGCCGCCGGATGTCGCGCTGGCTGGCCACGCTGGTCCCCTGCTGCCTGGGCCGGGCCTAGGCCAGGAAGCTCTCGCGATAGACCTTGATCGCCTCGTCGAAGGCGGTTGCGAGGTCATCGCTGAGGGCGCCGCTCGCGGCCAGGTCGGTCAGGATCTTGGGCCGCTCGGTCTCCAGGAAGCGGTAGAAGCCCGACTCCCAGTCCTTCACCCGGTTGGACGGGATGTCGTCCAGGGCGCCCTTCGTGGCGGCGTACAGGATGGCCACCTGCTTCTCCACCCCGAGCGGCTGGTACTGGGGCTGCTTGACCACCTCGGACAGCTTCTCGCCGCGAGTCAGCTGGTCGCGGGTGGCCTTGTCCAGGTCGGACGCGAACTGGGCGAAGGCGGCCAGGGCACGGTACTGGGCCAGGTCGAGCTTGAGCGGTCCGGCGACCTTCTTCATCGCCTTGGTCTGGGCGGCCGAGCCGACCCGGGAGACGGAGATCCCGATGTTGAGGGCCGGCCGCTGGCCGGAGTTGAACAGGTCGGTGTCGAGGAAGATCTGGCCGTCGGTGATCGAGATCACGTTGGTCGGGATGTAGGCGCTCACGTCGCCAGCCTGGGTCTCGATGATCGGCAGGGCGGTGATCGAGCCGCCACCGTTCTCGGTATTCAGGCGGGCCGCCCGCTCGAGGAGGCGGCTGTGGAGGTAGAACACGTCACCCGGGTAGGCCTCCCGGCCGGGCGGCCGACGCAGCAGGAGGGACATCTCGCGGTAGGCCCAGGCGTGCTTGGACAGGTCGTCGTAGACGCACAGGGCGTCCTTGACCAGGCCCTCGCCCTCGACCTCGACGCCCACCTCCATGACCTCCTCGGCCATGGCCACCCCGGCGTACGGGGCGAGGTACTGGAGCGGCGCCGGATCCTCGGCGCCGGCCACGACCACGATCGTGTGGGCCAGGGCGTCATGGGCCTCGAGGATGGCCACGATGTTGGCTACCGTCGAGAGCTTCTGGCCGATCGCCACGTAGATGCAGACCAGGCCCTTGCCCTTCTGGTTGATGATCGTGTCGATGGCGATGGCGGTCTTGCCCGTCTGGCGGTCGCCGATGATCAGCTCGCGCTGGCCGCGGCCGATCGGGATCAGCGCGTCGATCGCCTTGATGCCGGTCTGGACCGGGGTGTCGACCGACTGGCGGACGATGACGCCTGGGGCGATCCGCTCGACCGGGCGGGTCTTGGTCGTCGCGATCGGGCCCTTGTCGTCGAGCGGCCGGCCGAGCGGGTCGACCACCCGGCCGAGGAGCGCCTGGCCGACCGGCACCTCGACGACCCGACCGGTCGTCTTGACCGTGTCGCCCTCCTTGATCTGCGAGGCGTTGCCCAGGATGACCGCACCCACGGTCTCCTCCTCGAGGTTCAGGGCGATGCCCATGACCCCGCCCGGGAACTCGAGCATCTCGGACGAGACGGCGTCCTCGAGGCCGTAGATCTGGGCGATCCCGTCACCCACCTCGACCACCGTTCCGACGCTGCGCGTCTCGGCAGCCTGATCGAAGTGGTCGATCTGGGATTTGATGATGCTGATGATCTCGTCGGAACGAATGGCCATCTGACTGATCTCCTAGAGGGCGCCCGAGACGAGCTGGTTCCGCAGTCGCTCCAGGCGACCCCGGACGCTCCCGTCGATCAGGCGGTCGCCGACGCGCACGACGAGGCCGCCGAGCAGGCTCGGGTCGACCTCTTGTTCGAGCTCGATGCGGCCGCCGGTCATCTGTTCGAGCCTGGCGGTGAGGGCCTTGACTTCGGCTGGTTCCAGCGGCGCGGTGCTCACGGCCCGGGCCGGGATGATCCCCAGGCGCAGGTTGTCGAGCCGCCGGAACTCGCTGGCGATCCGGGGCAGGTCTTCGATCCGGCCGCGCCGGATGAGCAATCGGAGCAGGTTCATGACCGGCTGGCTGACCTGCTTGCCCAGGCCGGCCTCGAGGGCCGCCTCGCGGGTCGCGCTGGCCACGGTCGGGTCGTTCAGGCCGTGGGCGACGCTCGGGTCGTCGAGGACCTGGGCGGCCAGGTCCAGCTCGCGCCGCCACTGGTCGACGGTCTTGTCGCGACCTGCGATCTCGAAGACCGACTCGGCGTAGCGCCGGGCGGCGGTGGACGGACGGGCCATCAGCTGGCCTGATTCGCTTTGCCGGTTCCGGCATTGGCCAGGAACTCTTCGACCAGCCGGCGCTGGCGCGGGTCGCTCATCGTCTCGCCAACCACCTGGCCGGCGGCCGACAGGGCCAGGTTGGCAACCTCGCCGCGCAGGTCGAGCAGGGCGCGCTGCTTCTCGCCCTCGATCTCCGCCGCGGCCCGTTCGCGCATGCGATCGAGCTCGGCCTTGGTCGCGGCGATATCCGCGTCGCGTGATTCCTGGGCGACCTTCTGGGCCCGATCGATAATTTCCTTGGCCTCGCGGCGGGCCTCGACGAGGGTCGTCTGGCGTTCGGCAACGCTCGCCTCGCGGTCCTTGCGGGCCTGTTCGGCATCAGCCAGACCTTGGGCGATCCGCTCGCGGCGATCGTTGAGCATCTTGGTCAGCGGTCCCGCGCCGAAGGCACGGAACAGGGCGAAGAACACCACGAAGTTGAGCGCGCTGACGATGATCCAGAAGAGGTTGATCGTGAGTCCGCCCGTCGGCGTGGCGTCCGCCGTCAGGCGGACAGCCGCATGGCCGACCGCGCCGGCGACGGAGAGGAGGGGCATTGGTGTCTTTCCGCCGAACTAGCTGATGAAGATCGACAGGATGCCGACCACGATCGCCAGGACGCCGAGTCCTTCGGCGAACGCCGCCAGGATGATGGCCAGGCCGCGGATCTGGCCGGCTGCCTCGGGGTTGCGGCCAATCGCCGTCGAGGCCAGACCGCCCAGGATGCCGATGCCGATGCCGGGGCCGAAGACCCCCAGGGCCGCGAGCCCTGCGCCGATATGTTCCATTCGGTTTGCTCCTCCTATGTCCGGCCAGGTGGCCGGTCTACTCGGCTGTGGTTGCTGGGTTGGACTGGATCATTGCTACGCCGCGACCGGCTCGGGACGAGACGGATGCTCGATGGCCTCAGCCGCCTCGTGGCCCATCTCGCCCTCCTCGTCGCCATGGCTCTCGACGGCAAGGACGACGAACAGGAGGCTCAGGATGCTGAAGATCAGGGCCTGGATGAAGTTGAGCATGAATTCGAGGCCGAGGAGCAGGATCGGGGCCACGACCAGGGTCAGCGACGTGATTACGGCCAGGGCAACCTCGCCACCGTAGATGTTGCCGAAGAGCCGCATCGACAGGGTGACCGGCTTGACGAACTCGAGCATCAGCTCGATCAGGCCGACGAACATCGCGATGAGCCCGGCCCCGATTCCGTTGCGGAACTCGTAGACCGGAAAGAATCGGCCGAGGTAGCCCCGGACGCCGTGCTTGCGGAAGCCCTCGAACTCGAAGTAGGCGAAGCTGACCAGGGCCAGCCCGAGGGTGATGTTGACGTCGGATGTCGGCGCCCTGAGCTCTTCAATCCGGCCCACGGGCGGAATCAGTCCGCTCCAGTTGCAGAACAGGATCAACAGGAAGAACCCGGCAAAGAGGGGGATGTAGGGCTTGGCCGGAGCGCCGCCCATGCTGATGCCGAAGTTCTCCAGGCTCTCGTAGGCAAACTCGACAACGTTCTGGATCCGGTTGGGGACGAGCTTCATGCCCCGCGTCGCGGAGAACGCCAGCGCCAGGAGCACGGCCATGACGATCCACATGGTCAGGATCGTATTGGTGATGCTGGGGTGGAAGCCGACCACGACCGAGCCGCTGGCCAGGGGATGAGCGGGATCGAGGTCGATCACGGTGTGCGGCGGCGGGAACTCGAGGGTCGAGGTGATATAGCAGGTCGGGTAGCCGCACGACTGGCCCTGGGAACCACCCGACGGGAACGGCGGGACGAACAGGACGGCCAGGATATCGAGCACGATCACGGCCACGATGAGCAGGCCCACGCGACGCAGCACGCGACCGTTGCCCGCCGGGGCGGCCTCGGGCGCGAGGGTCTCCACCTGATCGCTCGACACGCTTGCTCCATCCACGCGGGCACGGCGGGCTGCCATGCTCTGAACTTGTTTGCCTGGGTTCCGGCCTGGTTGGTCGAAGTTGGTTAGTCGAATTTGGCCAGGAACCGTGAAATCAGCCGGTAGATCCCGTACGTTCCAATCCCCGCCCCGCCGATGAAGCCGACGAGCAGGAAGAGCGGCGAGGAACCGATTTGAAGATCAAGCCAGTGCCCGGCCAGCGCCCCAACCAGGGTGGTCACTAACAGGAGGACGCCGATCTCGGAAAAGAGGGCGAAATAGGCTCCGGTCTGACCCGACAAGGCGCCCGGAGTGTAGCAGCTGCCAACTGGCGGCATCAAACCGGCGGCCGGCAGGCTGCCGGGCTGCGATGCGAGCCTGTATCGGACCCTGGCCGGCCCTATCTCCCCAGAAGATCAAACAAGCCACATGCCCGACCTGCCAACTGTTGATCGGCGACGATTTCGCCGATTCGATCTCCGCCAGCGATCAAATCAGCGGTAGACGTGCTCAATCTGGTCGACGGCACGGTCGGTTCGTCGGTTGTTATCTCCCGAGGACATAACCCCGCTGTGTGAGCCGAGGTGATGTCACCTGACCTCGTGGTGTGGCGTTGTTGATCGTGGTGGGACAAAACGGCGGTTTGGCACGCTGCTAGGGGCCTCGCACCTCCGTCGAGCCCGAAGTTGTCCCGGCCCACGCTCAGCACATGCGCAAGTCGGCCGCCTGGCGCCGGGCGGGCAGGCCTCCAGACCGCGAAACCCCCGTTTTGTCACGCCCAGCGGAACGTTGGCGCAGCGGCGCGGAGAACACGCCACCCGACGGGCCTAGCCGAGCGGCGAGCGGCTCACTGGAGGGTCAGGAACGCGTCCACGTCGAACTGGACCCCGGTGTTGACGATGTCGATCCGGTGCGAGCCCTTGGTGGTCCAGGTATGGGCGAAGAGGACAAGCGGTCCGAGCGTCCTCGAGTTGAACTCGCTGACCGTGGCCACGAACGTGCCATCGATGTACACCCGGCCGCCACCCTGGCCCGGCCCCTTGGGCGAGATCACAGAGATCGACGAGCAGGTGCAGGTGAACGAGGCGTTCCCACGCGGCGTCCGGTTGAACACCAGCCGCTTGCCCAGGGCATACGACGGGTGCGAGCCGGTCCAGGTCTGGGTGTAGGTCCCGGACGACTCCTGGAACAGGGTCGGGGTGAAGTTGGCCAGGTTGGTCCACGGCCCGATGTTGCCGGCCAGGTCAACGGCCCGGACCCGGTACTGGTACAGGCTGCCGATCGTGACGATCCGGACGATGGAGTGAGCCCCGACCACCACCGGCGTCGCCACCCAGGGCCCGTTGTTGCGGCTCTCGGACAGCTGGAAGTTCTTGATGCCCAAGCCCTGGTCGGTGCCACTGAAGGTCACCACGATGCTGGCGGTGGTGCCCACGGCCCGCGTGGTGATCCAGGCGACAGGGGCCGTCGCGATCGGTGCGATCGTGTCCTTGGCGATGGTCACGAAGACGGTGGCGACGGCCAGGCCGCCGCGGCCATCCGAGACCGAATAGATGAACGAGTCGGTCCCGACGAACGTGCCGGTGGGGTCGTAGGTCAGGCTCTTGCGGTTGGCGGCCATGGCCACGTGGCCGCGTGCGCCCTGGCGGATCCCGGCGATCGTCAGGTTGTCGCCGTCAGGGTCGTTGTCGTTGGCCAGGACGTCGATCGTGGTCGGGCCGCTGCCCTCGATGATCACGGGCAGGTCGTTGGTCGCCGCCGGCGGATGGTCCACGCCGGTCACGGTGATCTTGAACGTCTGGGTAGGGCTGATATCGACCCCGCCATTGGCGGTGCCGCCACTGTCCTGGACGTTGAGGCTGATGTTCGCCACGCCGTTGCGGTTGGCGGCGAGCTTGTAGGTCAGCGTGCCGTTGGTGCTGATCGCGGGCTGGACGCTGAACAGAAGCGGGTGGTCGTTGGTCAGGATGTTGTAGGCCAGGACCGTCTGGCCACTCTCCTGGCTCGGGCCCGGGCTGAAGCCGGTGGCCCAGCCGACCACGGTCTGGGTGCTCGGCGAGCTCTGCTCGGCCAGCGTCTGGTCGGCGCCCTTGACGAAGCTCGGGGCGTCATTGACCGACCTGACGGTGATCGTGAACGTGTGGGTCAGGCTGTTGTCGCCGCCGTTGGCGATCCCGCCGTTGTCGGACAGGACGGCCGTGACCACGGCCGAGCCGTTCGCGTTGGCCACGGGCGTGTAGGTCAGCGTCCCGGTCGCCGTATTGAGCGAGGGCTGGGCGCTGAACAGAGCGTTGTTGTCATTGGTGACGAGGAAGGTCAGAGCCTGGCCCGACTCGTTGGCCGGTCCGGCCGTGACCGGGGCGGCCAGGCCAGCCACGATCTGGACGCCGGCGTCCTCGTTGACCGTCTGGTCCGCAGGGTCTGTGAAGGTCGGGGTGTCATTCACGGCGGTGACCGTGATCGTCATCGTCTGGGGGGCGCTCGTGTCAACGCCGCCACCGAGCGTGCCGCCGTCGTCGTGGAGCTTGACCGTCACCGTGGCCACGCCGTTGGCGTTGGCGGCCGGCGTGTAGGTCAGGGTGCCGGTCGAGGCGTTGACGTCCGGCGGGGTGCTGAACAGGGCGGGGTTGTTGTCGGTCACGATGAAGTCGAGCGACTGGCCGGATTCGTTTGAGGCGCCCTTGTTGATCGAGGTCGCCCAATTGGTGATCGACTGGGGGCCCGAATCCTCGAGCGTGATGTCGTCCGCCCCGCCGACGAAGCTGGGCACCTGGTTGACCGGCGAGACGCTGATCGTGAACGTCTTGGTCGTGCTGTCGTCGCCGCCGAGGGCGGTCCCGCCATTGTCGCTGAGGGTGACCGAAACAGTCGCCGATCCGTTGGCGTTGGCGGCCGGAGTGAAGGTGAGGGTGCCGGTCAGTGACACACTCGGCTGGGCGCTGAATAGGCCATTGTTGTCGTTGGTCGTGTTGATCGACAGGACCTGGCCGGATTCGTTGGCCGGGCCGGGGCTGAGCGCCGTGGCCCAACTGGCGACCGTCTTCGCGGCCGAGTTCTCGAGCACGGCCTGGTCAGCACCGGCGTTGAACGTCGGGGCATCGTTCACGGAGTTCACCGTGATCGTCATCGTCTGGGGCGCGCTCGTGTCCACGCCGCCGAAGGCCGTCCCGCCGTTGTCATGGAGCTTGACCGTGACCAGGGCGCTGCCGTTGGCGTTGGCCAGCGGGGTGTAGGTCAGGTCGCCGCTCCCCGCGTTGACGGTCGGCGGGATGCTGAAGAGCCCCGCATTGTTGTCCGTGACGATGAAGTTGAGGAGCTGCCCGGACTCGTTCGAGGCACCCTTGCTGATCGAAGTTGCCCAAGCGGTGACGGTCTGCCCGCCCGAGTCCTCGTTGGTCGTGTCGTTCCCGCCGCCGTTGAAGCTTGGGACCTGGTTGACCGCGGTGACGGTGATCGAGACGAGCCCGGTGTCCGTTCCGCCCTTACCGTCGCTGATGTCGTAGCTGAACGAGTCGGACCCGTTGTAGTCTGCGTTCGGGGTGTAGTGGACACCGAAACCGTCGCCATCGACCGTGGCCGTTCCGTGTGGCGGGTCCGTGACGCCGGTGACCGTCAACGTGTCGCTGTCGGCGTCCGTGTCGTTGAGCAGCACGTCGATGGCGGTGCTCGCCGCGTTCTCCAGGACCGTCTTCGAGTCGGGGGTGGCGACCGGCGGGTTGTTGCCCACGTTGAGGGTCGCGGTGTTGGTCTTGCCCCCGAAGGACGACGTTACCGTGTGTGCGCCGCTTTGGCCTGCCGAGCAACTCGTCGCGGTGCACGTTCCACGAGCAATTGACAGCACGGCCACGCCCGTCTCGTCACCAATCGTGTTGTTCGCATTGTCGAACGCCGTGGTCGTGTACGCCTGCGACTGGCCCGGGCTGACCGTAGCCGAGCTGGGGCTGACTGTGATGTGGTCGAGCGGCCCGGCGACTACGTCGAACGAGACGGTGCCGTTGTGCCCACCGTCGGCGGCCTTGATCGTGACGGGACCCGCGACGTTGCCCGTGGCCGTGACCGAGGCGACGCCCGAGGAATTCGTGGTGTCGCTGGCGAGGCCGCTGACCGAGCCAGTTCCGGACTGGGTGAACGCAACGGAGTCGCCGATCACGGGGTTGCCGAAGGCATCGGTGACCGTGGCGCTGATGTTCCGGTTGCCACCCGAGGCCAGGTCAGCAAGCGAGGCATTCGCGACGACCAGGAAGGCGTTGTCGGCGCCGACCGTCGTGTTCGCCGAGTCGGTCAGGGAGCTATCGTCGGTGGCGGTCACGGACTGTACGCCGGCCGTCTGGAACGTCACGCTGAAGACGTGATGGCCCTCACTGCCGTCAAACATGTACGGCGGAGGGAGCACGGCCGAGGGATCCGAGCTCGTGAACGTCACGGTTCCCGTGTAGGTCGGGTCCTCGATTCCACTGGTGAGCCCGGTGACGGTGAACGAATCGGATGTCCCGGCGGTCTCGGTCCCACTGAGGCCTGAGATCGCGATCGCGTCGCCCGTGTCGGCGTTGATCAGCGCGACTGGCATCGACAGCGTGAGCAGCAGGACGCTCGCAAGGAGCCGGGCGGCGATTCTCATTGGGTTCACCCTAGAAGTCAGTCAACGCTTACGTAGATCGATTCAGAATCCGTCTTGGACCCCTTCCTGACGGTCAGGGTCACGTGGTAGAGGCCAGCGGTGCCGTAGGTGTGGAGGAAGCCCGAGGGGCCGCCGCCGGAGCCGCTCGTCGACAGTCCGTCGCCGAACGTGAGCGTCCACGAGGTGGCGTTGATCGACGATCCGCTGAAGGTCGCCTGGTCCGACCCGGGCCCCGGCGTGCCTGAGAAGCTGGTGATGATCGGCGGCGGAGCGGTCGGCTTCGGGGTCGGCTTTGGTGTCGCCTTGGGTGTCGGGACGGGCGTGGGCACGGGTGTCGGGCGCGGCGTCGG
The DNA here is from genome assembly GCA_038239115.1 of Candidatus Limnocylindrales bacterium. Classification (GTDB taxonomy): domain Bacteria; phylum Chloroflexota; class Limnocylindria; order Limnocylindrales; family CSP1-4; genus Palsa-1033. The sequence goes on from JBBSFD010000006.1 coordinate 25,961, forward strand.
GAGGGGCGTCGGGACGGGAGTTGGCACAGGCGTCGCCGAGGGCGACGGGCTGGGACTATCCGACGGCGACGGGCTGGGCGTCAGCGACGGGCTGGGGACGGGCGTCGGTGCGAGCGATGGCGAGGGCGTGACGATGGGCACGAACGTGACGTTGGCGATCGCTGGGGCCGTGGCCGTGGCTGGCGAGACGCCGCCGGTGAGGATCGACAGCTGGGGCCGGAGCAGGGCAACGGCCACGACCACGATTCCACCGGTCACCAGGAGCGCGCCCAGGCTGTCGCGAATGAAGCGCGGACGCTGATTCCCGGACTTGCGCCCGCCTCGACCGGCAGCCGCCGACACTGGCTTGAGCGGCGTGACCGCCTTGGCGTCCGCGCCGGATGCCAGCCCCGCGGCGGCAGTTGCCGCAGCCAACGGCAGGATCGCGCCCGCGGGCGAGGGGTCTCCGTCGTCGGTTGGGGCAAACAGTCGGAAGCCGCCGGACAGCGCCGGGGCGGCAGGCGGCGTGGCCCGAGCCACCGGGGCGGTCGGAACGGCTGGAATGATCGGTGCGGCCGGGGGCGTGGGCGCCGCGGCGGCGGCCGTGATCGCAGCCGCGGCAACCCCAGCCGCTGGCGCAACCGGAGCGGCCGGCCCGAGGGCGGTTGGAGCGGGCTCCTTGTCGGCCATGATCGCGGCGGCACTGGCGATTGGAGCGGCCGTGGCGATCGGAGCAACCGGCTGACCGGCCGGCGTTGGATCCTCGTCGGCCAGGATGCCGAAGACGCGGCGCAGGGCCTCTCGCCCGATCTCGGCGTCCATCGGGTCGGCCTGGACCGCATTGGTCAGGGCGTCTTCGCGGCGGCGGCGCACGACGAAGTAGACGGCAGCCCAGACGATGATCGCCGCCGTGAGCACGATCGCGAGGATGACAGGAAGACTCATGGGTGGTTGAGCGCGGGCTCCCGGACAAAGGTCGGAGGCGGATGCTAGCACTCGGCCGCCGGAATGAGGATTAGGAAGAGTGCCGATTGCCCTCGAACGACCGGGTAGTGCAGACCGGGAGCGTGCGTGGCGGTCCGCTGGAGTTGGGTGCCCGCCGGCCGCTCGTCAGCGCGGCCGAACGGGCTCCGGTGGGACCCCATCGGGTGGCGTCGGCAAGGCCCCGGGCGAGGCTGTTGGCGGGGTGGTTGGCAAGGCGGCCGCCGCAGGCGAGGCGGTCGCGGCAGGCCCACCGGAGACGGGTTTGGGGCTGGCCGGCGCTTCGTAGGACTCGGCCTGGAACTCGTCCAGCACCAGCGAGCGGCGGGTCAGGATGAGCAGGACGAAGCCCGAGGCAACGACCACGCCCAGGAAGGCGTACAGCTGGCCGGCCCCGGACAGGAGGAAGGACAACGCCGCGAGGGCCAGGGTCAGGCCATAGATCAGGAGCACGACCTGGGTCTGGCTAAGGCCCAGGTCCATCAGCCGGTGGTGGACGTGGCCCCGATCCGGGGTAAACGGGGACGCCCCGGTGGCTAGCCGCCGGACGATGTTCCAGAACGTATCGATGATCGGCACGCCCAGCACGAGCAGGGCGACGGCCACCTTGGCCGAGCCCAGGATGGACAGGACCGCCAGGGAATAGCCAATGACCATGACCCCGCTTGTCCCCACGAAGATCGTGGCCGGGTGGAAGTTCCAGCGCAGGAAGCCGAGGATCGCCCCGGCCAGGGCGAAGCACAGCAGGGCCACGTAGGGCTGCCCGAACAGGCCGGCGCCGACCGTCAGGCTGATCAGGCCCAGGGTGAACGCGGCGATCACCCCGATCCCGCTTGACAGCCCGTCCAGGCCGTCGATCCAGTTGATGCTGTTGATCATGCCAATGATCCAGAAGACGGTGAAGGCGACGCCCCACACCCCGTCGAGATTGATCTGGCCCGGCCCGAACGGGTTGGCGATCGAGTCGATGCTGATGCCCAGGGCGATCGCGGCCCCGGCCAGGATCAGCTGGCTGAGCAGCTGCCAGCGGGCGCGCAGGTTGAGGACATCGTCGAGCAGGCCAATCAGGGCGGCGAAGGCCGTGCCGCCGAACAGGGCAAACAGCTCGTTCGGCCCGACCGAAGCGGGCAGGCTGAAGCCGGCCACAAGGCCGGCCGCGATCAGCATCGTGACGACCAGGGCCACGGTCAGGAAGCCGAGGAGGACGGCCATCCCGCCGCCCCGCGCGATCGGCTCGGTGTTGACCCGGCGGTGGTTGGGCTCGTCGACCAGGTTGATCCGGCGGGCGATCGCGCGCACGACCGGGGTGAGCAGGAAGCTGATCAGGGCCGCGGCGACGAAGGCCGCGATGAACGCGGGCAGGAGCTCCGGCAGGCCGCCGATCAGGCGCATCGGGACCGGACCGTCACGCCTCGGGCAGCCCGGGGACCGGGAAGCGATCGGCGATCTCGCGCGCTTGGGCACCCAGGCCGGCCAGCGCCCTCGTATCGTCCCGGGCCGCGATCGCGGCCACGATCAAGACGGCGATCGCCCGCATCTCCTCCTCGCCAAAGCCCCGGCTGGTCGTGGCCGGTGATCCGATCCGGATCCCCGACGCGATGTTGGGCGGGTTGGTGTCGAACGGGATGGCATTCTTGTTGACCGTGATCCCGATCTCGTCGAGCAAGCGCTCGGCCTCCCGCCCGGTGACGCCCAGCGGGGTGACGTCGACCAGGACGAGGTGGTTGTCGGTGCCCCCGGTCATCAGCCGGGCGCCCAGTTGCTGGAGGGTCTCGCCCATGACCCGGGCGTTGGCCACCACCCGACGCTGGTAGTCGCGGAACTCCTCGCCCTGGGCCAGCTTCAGGGCCACGGCCTTGCCCGCGATGATGTGCATCAGGGGTCCGCCCTGGATCCCCGGGAACACGCTCCGGTCGATCGTGGCGGCGAGGGTCGGCTTGACCATCGGGTAGTCGGCCGGGTCCACGCTGGGCGGCAGCTCGTTCCGGCTGAAGATCATTCCGCCGCGCGCTCCGCGCAGGGTCTTGTGGTTCGTCGTGGTCACGATGTCGGCATGCGGGAACGGGCTGGGATGGAGGCCCGCCGCGACCAGGCCAGCGACGTGGGCCATGTCCACCCACAGAAGCGCGCCGACCGAATGGGCAATGTCGGCCATCCGCTCGAAGTCGATGATCCGGGGATAGGCCGACGCCCCGCCCACGATCAGCTTCGGGCGAACCTCGCGGGCCTGCACCTCGAGCGCGTCGTAGTCGATCCGCTGGTCGTCCTCGCGCACGCCGTAGGCATGAATCTCGAAGTAGCGGCCGCTGAAGTTGAGGGCCATGCCATGGGTCAGGTGGCCGCCGTGGGCCAGGTTCATGCCCAGCACCCGGTCGCCCGGGTTGACCGAGCTCATGTAGGCGGCCATGTTGGCCTGGGCACCGGAGTGGGGCTGGACGTTGACGTGCTCCGAGCCGGGGAACAGCTCCAGGGCGCGATCCTGGGCGAGGCGCTCGACCACGTCGACGAATTCGCAGCCGCCGTAGTAGCGCTTGCCCGGCAGGCCTTCCGCGTACTTGTTGGTCAGCCAGGTGCCCTGCGCCTCGAGGACGGCCTTGTAGACGTAGTTCTCGCTGGCAATGAGCTCGATCTTGTCGTGCTGCCGGTGGCGCTCGCCCTCGATCGCGGCCCAGACCTCCGGATCGACGTCGGCGATCGAGGCCGAGGCCGGATCGGTTCCGCTGCCCTGGCTGACGGTCATCTGGACTTCCTCCGGCGGCGCTCGCGGCATGGGCCGGCGCGTCGCCCATCTTCCCACGATGCCGGGGCCTGGGACAGGCTCGAGCTCAGGGTGCGGGCGTCAACGAGCGGAGCAGCTTCTCGGTCACCTGCGGGGATCGCGCTCCGAAGAGGTGCCGAAGCAGGAAGTACTCGGGCAGCGGATGGTCGTCGGTGACCAGCGGGCCCGCCCCGGCGAAGCGGGTCACCTGATCCCCCTGGAGCCAGACGAGCTGGGGGATCTTCGTCTCCCAGCCAGCCAGGCCGTGCTCCGGTGCGTCGGCCGTCGAGGACAGGTCCTGGATCACGCCGGGTCGGCCGAGGACCGCGCTGATCGTGGCCGGATCGAACGCGATCGGCTCGTTGGAGCCGAGCATGAAGATTCCCGCTCCGCCGGGTCCGAACGCCAGGATCACGTTGGGGAAGACCGAGGCATACGTCCGGATGTGGTCCTTGAGCTCCTCGAGGGTCTGGCCGAACGGCACCCACTGCATCATCACCCCGCCCGGATTGAGCCGGGCCTTGGCGGCCTGGTAGAACTCGAGCGAGGAGATGACCGACACGCCCGCGGTCTCGATCGGCGGTGGTGGATCGACCACGATGATGTCGTAGTGGGCCGAGGTCAGCTCAACGTGGTTCCGGCCGTCGGCAATGATGATCTGGCCGCTCGGGTCAGCGAGATAGGTCGGGGCATCGGCATAAAACACGCCGAACATGTCGGGCACGGACGGGACGAGCTCAACGGCGGTGGCCGACAGGCCGGCGTTCAGCGCGCCGCGCCAGGCCGAGCCCATGCCGAAGGCAACGGTCAGGTCGGTGGTCGACTTGGGCTGGAGGATCAGGGGCAGGATCGGCATCAGCTTGACGTCGACGGTCAGGGCGGTCATCGACGTGCCGGTCACCCACAGGTGCTCGGACGGCCCGGTGGCGTTCTTGCCGCCCCGGATCGTGCCCGCCTGGACGGCCGCAATGTCGTCTTCGGCCGTGCGCTGAATCGTCCCGCCCGCGGCGGTGATCCGGGCAACGTTCGGATCGACGAAGAACGTGCCGGCGACGAGGGTCAGGACGAGCATCGCCGCGGTGGCGACCCCGGCTGCCCCGACGATCGAGCGGGGCAGCCTGGCTTCGATCCGCCCGCCGAAGGCCAGACCGATCCCGACGACGGCGTTCAGGACGGCGATCAAGCCCAGGGCTACCGGTGAGCCGACCAGGGGGATGACCACGAATGGGACGAGGAACGTGCCGGTGATCGCGCCCAGGGTGTTGGCCGACAGCAGGAGCCCCGAGTTGCCGCCGATGTGGCCCTCCGAGTCGGCCACCAGGGCCGACGTCGCCGGGAAGGTCAGGCCCATGACGAACGTGGCCGGCAGGACGACAAAGGCCACCGGCAAGGCAAAGTGGGTGAACAGGATCCGGAAGTTCGTGGTCAGGGGCAGCACACCGCCTTCGCCGCCCCGGCCGATGTACAGGAACATGCCGCTGACAACCAGCAGCGCGATCACGATCTGCCCCGCCGCCAGCAGGTTGATCGTCCGGATCCGGGTCCGGAAGGCATTGAAGGCCACGGCTCCGAGGGCGAGGCCGACCAGGAAGATGGCCAGGATCGTGGTGAACACGTAGGTCGAATCACCGGTGCCCGAGGCGAGCAGGCGGACCCACAGGACCTGGTAGCCGAGCGAGGTCAGGCCCGAGATGTAGGCCACGAGCAGGGCCAGGCGCAGACGGGGCCGGACGGCCGGGCTGGCCGGCTCGACCGCGGGCGGGGGCTCGGCTGCGGCTGCTTCGGCGGGGCTGGCCTCGGGCAAGGGTCCCCGGCGGGCATCGAGGATGAGCGCGGCGAATCCTGCGATCGCGGTGCAGCTGGCCCCGACGAGGAGCGTCCCGGTCAGGCCCAGCAGCTCGATCAGGACGAAGCCCGCGGCGACCGTGCCCAGGATCGCCCCGAACGTGTTGGCGGCATACAGCCGGCCAAAGGAGCTGGACAGATGGGCCGGATCACGCGATAGATAGCGGGTCAGGGTGGGCAGGGTCGCGCCCATCAGGATCGTGGCGGGTCCCAGAGCCAGGAGCGACAGGCCGAAGCGGATCAGGGCCAGCACGTTGGGGCTCGCCTCGAGGCTCGTGAAGGCCCCGGCATAGACGTTGTGGAGGAGGCGGAACGTGACCGGGGTGAGGACCACGATCACGACCAGGATGAGCTCGAGCAGGCCGTACATGCGCAGGGGCCGGCGGACCCGGTCCGCGATCCGGCCGCCGATCACCGAGCCGATCGCGATGCCCCCGAAGAAGCCGGTCAGGATGGCCGACACGGCCTGGGTCGTGTTGCCAAACACGAGCACCAGCTGGCGGGCCCAGACCACTTCGTAGACCAGGCCGGCCGCGCCGGACAGGATGAAGATCGCGAGGATGGGCCAGCGACGGCTCACGCAGCGGCTCCTTGGTGCAGGTTGGTCGAGGCCCGCCCGGGATCATACCCCGCTTCGACCGCCGGCCGGCCGGGGCGGTCGAGCGCCCTAGCCACCGTCCCACTCGTCGGCGGGAGCCTCAGGATCTACCGGTCTCGAGGCCTGCGCGTCCCGGGCGGCGGCCACGATCTCGTCGATTCGAGCCGCCCCCAGGGCACCCTGGCGGAGAATCTCGGTTTGCCAGCCATCGCAGCGGACGACCGTCGAAGGCGAGCCGCCTGCGCTAGGACCGCCGTCCAGGACCAGGTCCAGCTGTCCGCCGAGCGTCTCGAACAGGGCTGCCGCGGAGGTCGCGTCGGGTTCGCCCGAGCGGTTGCCCGAGGTCACCGGCAGCGGGCCAAGCGCCCGGGCCAGCGCCCGGGGCGTTCCGTGGCCGGGCAGGCGCAGCCCGATCGTCGGCCCGCCCGCGGTCAGCGTGGCCGGCAGGAGCACCTCGGACCGGCGGGCGACGACCAGGGTGAGGGCACCCGGCCAGGCGGCCGCGGCAAGGGCCCGCGAGGCGGGACCGAACTGGCCGGTCCGCTCGGCCTGGCCGATGTCGGCCACGAGCAGCACGATCGCCTTGTCCGGCGGGCGGCCCTTGGCCGCGAACAGGCGCTCCAGGCCGTCGGGCGCGGCCAGGCCCACGGCGATGCCGTAGACCGTGTCCGTGGGCAGCCCGACCAGGCCGCCCCGGCGCAGGACGTCGATCGCGTCCGCCCGCCCGGCCGGATCGTCCCGGACGAGGCGTGCGGTCATCGCGGGGCCGCGAACTGCTCGACGAATCTGGCAGCGTTGCGGGCGCCGTCTCGACCGGGCAGGACGAGCGCCTCGATCACCTGGGCCGCTCCCTCCTCGGCCAGGGGCGGGGCGATGTAGCGGGCCACCGCCCGCACGGCCTCGGGCGCGTCGGGCATGGCCACCCCATGGCCCACCGCGGCGATCATCTCGAAGTCGTTGAACTGGTCGCCGATCGCCATCGTCTGCTCGAGCGGGATGCCCAGCCGGCGGGCCAACCAGGCCACAGCCCAGCCCTTGGATACGCCCGGCGCGAGGAACTCGAGGAACTCCGGGTGGCTGACCGTGGCTTCGGCTCGACCGGCGAACTCCGCCCGAGCGAGGGGCATCAGCTCGGTCGGCAAGGGGGCCGGCGCAACGGCCAGGATCTTGGTCACTGGATGCTTGATCCAGGCCGCGAGGTCGGGCACGATCTCGGCCCGCGCCCCGAGGAAGGCGGAGTAGTCGTCGGCGCGCGGGTCGGTCACCGGCAGGACGAACCGCTCGAGGTGGTTGACGTGGGCGGTCAGGCCGTGGTCGGTCGACCAGGCCAGCGTCTCGCGAGCGACGGCGGCGCTCAGCGGACGATGGAACAGGAGCTTGCCCAACGGGGCGTCGGGCTCCCACATCGCCCGGAGCAAGGCGCCCTGGTAGGCGATGATCGGCGCGTTCAGGCCCATCGCCTCAGCGAAGGGCCGGGCGCTCCTGGCCATCCGCCCGGTCGCCAGCGAGAACTGGACACCCATCGCGATCGCCGCGTGGGAGGCCGCGATCGTGCGCGGTCCCAGGAGCAGGTCGGGCCCGACCAGAGTCCCATCCAGGTCGGCGGCGATCAGCAGAATCGGGAAGCGAGCCTCCATCAGCCGCCCGCCGAAGCGCCCGAGGACGGGCGTGAGCTTTGGCCCTCCGCCGGCTCGAGCTGGAGGACCCGGTCGAGGCCGGCCAGGTCGGGCAGGATCGCGGCCTGCCAGCCGGGCAGGAGCTGGGCAGTCGCCCCGAGCACGGCCGGGCCCTGCTCGGAGCCGATCTCGAGGAACGCGGCGCCGTCGGCGGCGAGCACCCGGGCCAGCTGCTCGAGCAGGCGCCGGATCAGGTCGAGCCCGTCGGGCCCGCCATCGAGGGCCATCCGGGGCTCGAACGAGACGGCCACCGGGAGCCCGTCGATCGCGGCGGTCGGGATGTAGGGTAGGTTGGCCGCCACGACATCGAACAAGGTGGCATCCCAGGGCACGAGGTCACCCAGCAGGAACTGGATCCGGTCGGCGACGCCATGGCCGACCGCGTTCTCGCGCGCGAGCTGGAGCGCGTCGGGTGAGGCGTCCGTGGCGATGATCGCGACATCGGCGTCCATCCGGCGCCGGCGCAGGTCAGCAGCGACGGCGATCGCGATCGTGCCGGGCCCGGTGCCGACGTCGACCAGCCGGAGGGGCGGCGTGCCTGCCGGCCGGGGCGCGCCGACCAGCCGCCCGATGATCGCCGCGATGACCAGGTCGACCAGGGCCTCGGTCTCCGGCCGCGGAATCAGGGCGCGGGCGTCGGTCGACAGGGCGATGCCGTGGAACTCCTTGAAGCCCCGGATGTAGGCCACCGGCTCGCCCGCGAACCGGCGCTCCAGGGTGGCTTCGTAGGCCGCCGCCGCATCGGCCCCGACCGGTGCGTCCGAATGGGCGATCAGGCCGACCCGATCGATGCGCAGGGCATGGCCCAGGAGCAGCTCGGCGTCCAGGCGGGGGCTGTCCGAGCCGGCCATCCGGAGGCGCTCGATCCCGGAATGGAGCAGGAAGCCGACGGTGAGGCCAGTCACTCCTCGCCCGTCTCGAGCTCCGACTGGAGGCGCTCGGCCTGGTCGGTCGTGATCAGGGTGTCGATCAGGGGATCCAGGTCGCCATCGAGGATGCCCGGCAGGTTCGACCAGTTCTGGTTCACCCGGTGATCCGAGACCCGGTCCTGGGGGTAGTTGTAGGTCCGGATCTTGTCCGACCGATCGCCGGCCCCGACCATCGAGCGGCGGGCCGACGAGTTCGCGGCGAGCTGCTTCTGCTTCTCGTCGTCCTGGAGCCGGGCGCGCAGGACGGCCAGCGCCTTGGCCTTGTTCTTGTGCTGGCTCTTCTCGTCCTGGATCTCGACCACCCGGCCCGACGGGATGTGGGTGATCCGGACCGCCGAGTCGGTCGTATTGACCGACTGGCCGCCGGGGCCGGACGAGCGCTTGACCTCGATCCGCAGGTCGCGCTCCTCATCGATCTCGATCTCGGTCGGCTCGACCTTGGGCAGGACCACGACGGTGGCCGTCGAGGTATGGATTCGGCCGGAGGACTCGGTGGCGGGGATGCGCTGGACCCGGTGAGTGCCGCCTTCGAACTTGAGCCGGGAGTACGCCCCGTCACCCGAGATGTCGACGATCGCCTCCTTGATCCCGCCAATGCCGTTCTCGTTCTGGACCAGGATCTCGGCGGCGAACCGATGCCGCTCGGCATAGCGCAGGTACATCCGGAGCAGCTCGCGCGCGAACAGGGCAGCCTCGTCGCCCCCGGCGCCCTGGCGGATCTCCAGGATCACGTCCTTCTCATCCGAGGGGTCACGCGGCAGGAGAAGCAGCTTGAGGGCGGCGACCAGGCTCGTTTCCCCGGACTCGAGCCGGGCGATCTCGTCGCGGGCCATGGCCCGCAGCTCTTCGTCGGTCTCCGAGTCACGCATCTCGCGCGCCCCGGCCAGCTCGTCCGTCGTCTCGATCAGCTCGCGATAGGCACTCACGACCGGCTCCAGCCGGCTGAGCTCCTTGCCCAGGCGCCGGATCGCCGCCGGATCGGTCGACGTCTCGGGCAGCGAAGCTTCGGCTTGGAGCTCGTCGTATTGATGGGCGACCGCCTCCAGCCTGGATAGCAGGCCTTCGTCGCTCATCAGGCCGAGGCCTGGACCGCGGCCGGCGCGAGCGGCTCGCGCTCGAACGCGGCGCTGCCCTCGGGCACGACCCCGCCGTCGGCCAGGATGGCCTGCTCCATCGATACGATCGCGACCTCGATCATGTCGTCGGTGGGTTGCTTGGTGGTGATCTTCTGGACCAGGATTCCGGGGTACATCACGACCTTGACGATCGGGTTGGCCCGGTACCGGCCGCCCAGCCGGAGCAGCTCATAGCCGACGGCCGCGATCACCGGGATGAGCACGATCCGGGCCACGACCATGACCAGCAGGGACTGCCGGCCGATCAGGCTGAAGGCCACGATCGACAGGGCCACCACGATCACCAGGAACTCCGTCCCGCAGCGCGGGTGGGCCGTTGGGTAGGGCCGCACCGCGTCGGTCGTGAGCGGGTCGCCGGCCTCGAGGGCGTGGATCGTCTTGTGCTCTGCACCGTGGTACTGGAAGACCCGCCGAACCTCGGGCGAGCGACCCACCACCAGCAGGTAGCCGACGAAGATCAGGACCCGGACCAGGCCCTCGACGAGGTGCTGGAGCAGGCCGTCCTGGACGTTGCCGGCGGCGGCCGTGGCGATGAACAGGGGCAGCAGGAAGAACACGCCGACGCCGGCGACGAGGGTCAGGACGAGCATCAGGGCAACGGCGCCCCGGCCCAGCTCGGCGCCCTGATCGGACGCGGCCAGCGAGGCGCTCCGGACCAGCCAGCGGGTGCCTACGATGAGCGTCTCGTACAGGACGACCAGGCCTCGGATGCCCGGCAGGCGGGCCGCCCGGCTGCCGTGGAAGCCGGCATCGATCCGCTCCTCGGCCCACACGATCTCACCGCTCGGAGCACGGAACGCGACGGCAATGGCGTCGCGCCCGCGCATCAGCACACCTTCGATCAGGGCCTGACCGCCGTACGTGAACCTGGGTTTGGGCATGGCGCTCAGTCTACCGGCCTGTCGCCGGCCGGCGGCCTGTTCGGGGAGCTAGGCTCGGACCTGGCGCTCCATGCGCTTCTGGAAGCGCTCGACCTGGCCGGCGGTGTCGATGATCGTCTGCTTGCCCGTGTAGAACGGGTGGCATGCGGCGCAGACATCGACGCGCAGCTCGGGACGCGTTGAGCCAATCGTGTAGGTGGTGCCGCACGAGCCGCACACGACGTTGGCTTGGTAGTACTTGGGATGAATGTCGGGCTTCACGGTTTCGTTTCTCCTCCGACGCCTTCCGAACGGGACTAAGCCCGCCGGTGGTCGCCGGCTATCCGGACTGGAACTAGGCCTTGGCCGCGACGGCCGGTGATTCGGCCGCGGGCGTGGCTGCCGCGCTCGGAACTGCCTCGACGCGGATGCGCTTCTTTGATTTGGTCTGGTGCTCGAAGTGGACCTTGCCGGTGACGGTGGCGAAGACCGTGTAGTCCTTGCCCAGGCCGGTGCCTGTGCCCGACAGGAAGGTCATCCCGCGCTGGCGAACGATGATCGAGCCGGCCGGCACGAGCTGGCCATCGCCGACCTTGACGCCGAGCCGCTGGCCAACGCTGTCGCGGCCGTTCTTCGAGCTCGAGCCCGCCTTCTTGTGAGCCATGGCCTACTTGTCCTTCTTGGTGGGCTTGGCTGCGGCTCTGGCCGGCGCCTTGCTCGTGGTCTTCGCAGCGGGCTTGGCCGCGGCCTTGCTATCCGCCGTGGCGGCCGGCTTGGCCGCGCTCGACTTGCTGTCGGCCTTGGCGGCCGGCTTGGTGCTGGCCTTGGCAGCCGGCTTGGCGTCGCTCTTCGACTCGGGCTTGCCCGTGCCCTTGGCCTCGGTCTTTGGCGCGTTCCGGGCGGCCAGCTTGGCGGCCAGGACCGTGTCCTCGGCGGCCTGCCGCTTGGCAGCCTCCTCGAGGCGCTGACGCTCGGTCTTGGCCTCGGCCTGGGCCTTTTCAAGGGCCGCCGCAGCGCTCTTGCCATTGAGCACGACGTCGGTGATCCGCAAGAGCAGGAAATCCTGGCGATGGCCCTTCTTGACCCGCCGGCGCGCCTTCGGCCGGTACTTGAAGGAGATGACCTTCGGGGCGCGGTCCTGGCGGACGACCTCGGCGCTGACCGAGGCACCGGTCACGAGCGGCGTGCCGATCGAAGCCTGCTCGCCATCGGCAACCAGCAGGACGCGATCGAGCTTGATCGCGTCGCCTGCGTTGGCGTCGAGCAGCTCGACTTCGAGCTCGGTGCCGACCTCGACGCGGTATTGCTTACCGCCGGTCTCGATGACTGCGTACATGGATCCTCAGAATGTGCGGGCCGGCCGCGCCCGGCGACCTTGATGTGAGACATGGAACAACGCCCAGACAGACTCCGGGCGCGAACCGGGAGTGTACGGCTGAGCACGGTCGAGCGTCAACCGCCGGCTGTTTCGCATGTCCGCGATACCGGGCCGGGGTGTGCCCTCAGAACCGCAAACGGCCACTTCCGCGGCGTTCGTGGGCCTCTGGTGCCGGGCTCGAGCCGCCCCAGGGTTCCGCATCAACCAAAGTTATCCCACGCTGAGCGTGCGCCGGGATGAATTTCCTCGTCCAGCGCCGCGACCGGGCCTCGCTTGGCCCGCCTCGGAGCCGGAGGACCCTCCAAAACGGCTTTTTGCGGTTCTGAGTGCACGCCCTGGCTGGTCCGGAATGGCGAGGCGGGCGGGACTAGCGGCTGGCAAGGCCCTCCCCTTCGAAGGCTGCGACGGCCTGACGGTAGTCGTCTGGGACCGCGATCGGTTTTCTCGTGGTCGCGTCGATCAGGACGACCGTCAGACGCGCCGTGCACATCAGCGTGTCGTCACTGACTCGGTACGCCGCGCATTCGTTGGTGAGGCTCGACCGGCCGATGCGCGACGTCCGCACGAAGATCTCGATAAGGTCGTCAAAAACGGCCGGAGCCTCGTACTGGACCTCGAGGGCGCGCATGACGAATTGCTGGTCGCCGTGCCATTGCGCCGCGAGGCCCAGGTGGCGGAGGTATTCCCGTCGGGCGTGGTCGAAATAGGGCAGGTAGCGCCCGTAATACACGACGCCCTGGGCGTCGGTGTCGCTGAACCAGACGCGAGCGAGGGCGGAGTACCGGAATGGCGGCCGGCGATCCGACGGCTGGCCCGTCTCGAGCTCCATCCTCCGAGCCTAGAAGATCGGTGAGTTCGGTGTGTCGACCTCGGGGTTGTTCATGGGGCGGGGCAGTCCATGGGATCGGACGCGGTGTTGTTGGTGGCCACATTCATGTACCCCTGGAGCTCCACGGTTGCGGTTCGCGCGATTCCGAAGGCCGCGTAGTTGACCTGGATAGCGTCGGCCGCGCCGAAGCCGGAGACGTACGGGAACGAGTCGTCGTTCGGGATGAGCTTGCGCCCGGCGCCAGGGTTGGCACGGGCTCGAGGTCGGGGCAGGTCGTGAGGTCGACCGCCAGCCCGAGGCCAACCTCCGAAGCGGCCGGGATCTCGAACGGATGGAACGGTTCGCTCGTCCAGGTGGGGTAGAAACCCGGGTAGAGAGCCGGCAAGTCGCTGGTGAGGCCGCCCGGAGGAAGGAGGAGCTTGTAGTCCCGAACGAAGATCGGGAACTCCGGCGGACCGATGCCGGTCACGGTCAACGGCACGTTGCCGTTGTTGGCCAGGGTGATCCCCATCCGGATCTCGGCGCCGGGCTGGAACGCATACGTGTACTGGGTCCGGCCTTGGCCGACGGCCATACTTTGGAGCATGGCCGGGTCGGTACCACCGTATTGATCGCCGAACGCGAGCGGTTGCTCGTCGGGACGGAGCGGAGCACCGAGCACGAACCACGCGAACGACAACGCAACCACGGCAGCCACCAAGGCGAGAGTGCGTCGACGGACCACGCTGCCGGCCGAGAGCCACACCACGAGCAGGACGAACCCGAGCACGAGGTACGCCGCAATGACGATCTCGTACGGAACGCCCAAGTCGACGACCCCCCTCCAGGCTCAGCTCGCTCGGTCCGCCCATCGTACTGGCGCCACCGGCCGACGAATAGCCGAACCCAACCGGCGACGACGTGCACTAACGACTGGCGAGAGGCTCGCTCAGGTTCCGGCCGGCTGAAACCGGCAGCTCAGGTTCGGGGCCATCCGCAGCCGCCGCTGCAGCCCGGGTCGCCAGGTCCGCTTCGATCAGGGAGCGCAAGCCGGCCAGCCCACTGACGTAGCCGGCGCTCAGCATCGGCCCGATCTGCTCGAGCTTGGTCCGGTCCTTGGCTGAGGCGGGTCGGAGGACATTCACCGTGAACTCGGTCCCTCCGTAGGCCGTCGGCGCGAAGAACTCGGTGCGGGTGAACTTGGGGACGCCCGGTGCAGGCACCTGGAAGCGGGTGGTCAGGAGCTCGGCCGGTCGCCAGGCCAGCACCTCCTCGACCGTGGCATCTCGCCCATGCACGCAATGGTTGGTGGTCCCGACGCCGCGCCGACCCCCGGCCACGTCCTCATTCACGGCCGTCACTCCAGGCTGCCAGTGGAGGCGGCGCGCCGGCGACGTAACCCAATCCCAGACGAGGGCCGGTGGACCGGGGAACTGCACGGACATCGTGAATGCGGCGTCGCTCGCCTGAACGGCAACGGTCGATGCGGCCTCGGCAGCCTGCCAGACGGCTTCGAGGTCGCGCACCCACGCGCTCACCTCGCCCACGACCTCGTACGTCTCGCGGTGTTCGAGCAGGCCCGCGCCGAACGGATCGGCCAGGCCCATCGCCCGGACGCAGGCCTCGGTGTAGAGAGCGTAGGCACCGATGCCGAGCGTGGACTGGACGCTGTTCTTGAGCAGGCGGTGGACGACGATCACCTCACGACCGACCAGCTCCTCGCGGCCGGCCATTCGCTGACGGGCGATCGGACCGTGATGGACGACGAACTTCAGGTCGAGCCGGGGGATCAGGGTGCAGGCGTTGCAGTCGCACTGCGAGGCCTGGCCGATGTCGCGCAGACGGCGCCGAAACGCGATGTAGCAACGCTCGACCGTGTCCTGCAGGCCAGAGCCGTCGATCGTGTCGGTGACGACGTAGACGAACGCTGCGTCGCCTTCGAGCTTGGCCAGCCGGAACATTGGCCGGAGCGACCGGACGACCACATCAGTGAGGTCGGCCAGGATGTCCTGGGCATGGTCGAGCTCAACCCCGGCCAGGTAGCTGGTATATCCGCTGATATCGGCCAGGACGAGGCAGGCAGCCTCAGGTTGGTCGGGCATGGAGGTCCGTTTCCCTCGTTGCGACGCTCCAGCGAGGATACGCTCGAGGACCGGCGCCGGACCACCCCACCGGCGCCTAGCTGCGCTCGATCACTCCGTCCGGCGGCGGGTTCTCGTGGAGCTTCTTCATCTCGCCGATCCGCCGGCCGAGTCGTTCGCGGCCGGCCGCCAGGTCCCGGCCGGGGGTGCGCGAGACGGTGATCCGGGGCCGGACCGGGTCCGGTTCGCGGCCGAAGGTGTGGACGAATTCGGACAGCCAGGTCGAGCGGAACTCGTCGAGCCGTTCGAACAGGCTGGCGTCGCCCGGCGCGCCGATCACGATGAACTCGTCGCCGCCGTCGCGGATCGCGCGCGACGCGGGGACTCGGCCGAGGGCGCTGCCGAACGCGCCGATGACCTCGTCGCCCTTGGCCTGGCCGTTGTCGGTGTTGAACTTGCCAAAGCCGGCCAGGTCCACGAAGGCGATGTCCCATTCGACCCTGGCCAGGCCGGGCACTTCCTGGATCGAGCGGGCGAGGTCGGCGAACCAGGCATAGGTCGGCAGCTGGGTGCGTCGGTCGAGGTCGAGCTTGAGCGCACCCGGCCAGCGAAAGCGCTCGACGAACGGATGCATCGCCCGCTCCAGGCAGTCGACCACGGCGGCCGTCAGCCAGGGCACCTCGGGATCGAGGGCCCGCCACCAGCCTTCGGGCTCCTGGGCCCGGGCGAACCAGCCGATCGTCCGGCTCGGATCGAAGTCGGGATCCAGGCCGAGCAGGAGGTCCGCCGCGGCCAGGGTGGTCAGGACGTCGGCCGGCTGGCCGGGATCGCCCCAGCCGCCGTCGGTGCGCATCTTGTCGGCCACGAAATCGACCAGCTCGGGCACGAGCGAGGGATAGATCCGGAGCTGCCACAGGACGGTCCCCAGTGCCGCGCTGGCAGAGACCAGCTGCTCGCCCTCGAACGGAGCGGTGCCGATCACCGGACCGGCCACCCGCCGGGCGATCGTGGCGTAGCGGTAGGCAATCGCCGTGGCCAGGAACCACAGGTCGTTGAGGGTGTGCGGGGCACCGGTCAGCTGCCACAGCGCAAACAGGTCGCGCCACGGGTCGTCGGCCGCGACGTGCATGGCGAAGGCGGCCTCGACCTGGGGCAGCAGGTCCCGCCGGATCGGTGCTGCGGCTTCGCCCTTGGGGTTGTGGGTCACGCCCAGCTCGGCCAGGAGCTCCAGCGTCTGGACCTGGGCGATCGGCTCGAGCAGCCAGCGGGCGTACGCGCCCGCATCGGCTCTGAGCCGATCGGCGTCGCGCGGACGCCAGTGGACCGGCTGGCGCACGGCCCGGGCGTAGATCGGCGAGCCCGGCCCACCCTCGTCACGGAACGTCCAGGGCAGACCGCGATCCGCGCCACTGGCCGTGGTGGAGCGCCGGTCATAGGCCGCCAGGAGCTGGCTCGCCCGAACCCGCTCGCCGCGACTGCGTGCGAACCGATAAGCCGCGGCCATGATCGGATCGGCCAGCTCGTTGGCCCCGATCTTCTCGCCCAGGTCGAGCAAGGCCGCCGTGCCCCGCGCAATCGCGTCGCGACCGGGCTCGCCGGTCAGCTTGGCGCGGGACGGCTCGGCCGGGCCGGGTGTCTCGAGCAGGCCGGCTGCGAGCGGGTCAGTCGCGACCAGGTCGGCCTCGACCGGTTCGGCCACAGCCACGGCCGTCGCCGCGGTCGACGCGAGGTCCCAAGCCGGGCCGTCGAGGGCGTGGTCGTATTCGAACGGGCCCGGATCGATGGGGCTGCGCACGCCGGGCCAGCCGCCGTCGGCAGGGCTCCGCCCCGCGCGCTCGAATCGGCGCGTCCGCCGCGACTGCGGCGGTTCCCCCCAGACCTTCATGTACGGGACCTGATTGCGCGCTCGGTAGTGCGGATCAAGGGTCCTCCGGATCGAGGCGCAATGCCGCCTTTACTGCTCTCCGGAGTGTCTGGTGCAGGCCTCGGCCGAGAAATAGGTCGAAAGTACCCGAGGCTCAGGTGGCGTTGCGCCCGCGGTTGCCGAGGACTCCGCCGCCGTAGGTACCGGCGTCGGCGACGACGGCGATCAGGATGACCAGCGGCGCCAGGCCGTTCAGCCCGGTCGGCGCGAAGAAGACGTACAGGAGCGTGGTCCAGGGCAGGAACAGGAAGCCCAGGGCGGGGATGATCACGTTGTCGAAGGTGGCGCTCCAACGGGCGGTGTCGAACAGCCACCACAGGAGAATCACCAGGCGCGGCCCGATGATCGCGCCGAGCGCGGCGAGACAGCACATTCCAGCCCCTCGCTACGCGCTCGAGGCCGGGGCCGAGGCGGCGGCCAGGAGGCGCAAGGCCACGGCGACGTACGTGGCGGTCCCGGCCGCCATCGAACCTTCGTCAAAAACGACCCGGTTCGAGTGATTGGCCGGGGCGGTTGCCGGGTCCTCATCGTCGGGCCGACCGCCTACGAAGGCCATCGCCCCCGGGATCTGCTGGAGGACGTACGAGAAATCCTCCGCGCCCATGACCGGGTCGATCGAGCCGGGGACGCGCTCCTCGCCAAGCAGCTCCACGGCCGTCTGACGGACGAGGGCAGCAACATCGGGATCGTTGGTCGTGACCGGGTAGCCGGGGATGACCTCGACTTCGGCCGTCGCGCCGTGGGCGGCGGCGATGCCCGCCGCAACCCGCCGGATCCCGTCGTGGACCAGGGTCCGGGTCGACTCGGAGAACGTTCGGATCGTTCCGTCCAGGAAGGCCGACTCGGGAATGATGTTGTTGGTCGTGCCGGCTCGCAGCTGGGCCACCGTGATCACGGCCGGGTCGAAAACGTCGACCTGGCGGGTGACGAACAGCTGGAGGGCGAGGACCACTTCGGCCGCGATCGTGATTGGATCCAGGGCCGACGACGGCTGGGAGGCATGGCCGCCCCGCCCGCGGACCTCGATCTTCAGGAAGTCGGCGGCGGCCATCATCGGTCCGGGCCGGATGTTGATCGTCGAGGCCGGGTATTCGGTGGAGATGTGAAGGGCGAAGGCGCTGCTCGGGCGGGCAGCCCCGACCGGATCGAGGAGGCCTTCCTCGATCATCACCTTCGCTCCATGGAAGCCTTCCTCGCCGGGCTGGAACATGAACAGGACCTGACCGCTGAACTCGGCTCGTCGTTCGACCAGGAGCCGGGCCGCTCCGAGGAGCATCGCGACGTGGGTGTCGTGCCCGCAGGCGTGCATGACGCCGTCGATCTCGGAGCTGAAGTCCAAGCCGGTGTCCTCGCTCAGGGGCAGGGCATCCATGTCGCCCCTGAGCAGGATCGTGGGTCCGGACTGGCCTCCGTCCTTGGCGCCTTGGATCAGGCTGGTCACCGAGGTGGTGTCTCGACCGAGCTGGGCCTTCAGGCCGAGCTTCTCGAGCTCCTCCACGATGAGGGCCTGGGTGATCGGAAGGCTGAGGCCGCGCTCGGGCTGGCGGTGGATCCGTCGGCGGATCGCGACGATCTCGGGCAGGAGCGCCTCGGCGGCCGGCAGGATCGAGCTGATGTCAGGCTTGGTCATGCCCACAGGATCGCACAACAGGCCGTCGCGTCAGCGGTTGGCGAGCCCGCCGAGAAGGCCCTGGAGGCCGGCCAGGGCCTCCTGGCCGGAGCCACTGGTCAGGCTCGAGGCGCTGCCATTGGGGGTCAGGTGGTTGATCACGAGCGGGATCAGGGCGGCCAGCTGGGGCAGGAGCTGGGAGACGGAGAGGCCGGTGCTCGAGCTGAGCTGCTGAACGGCCTGCGGACCGAGGGCCTGGCCAAGGGCATCGGGACTGACCGGCTTGTTGGCCCCAGTGCCGATCCACGACTCGACCTCGCTGGCCAGGCCACCTGACTTGAGCTGGTCGAGGAGTGCCCCAGCGTTGGCGATACCGCCCGCCCCCGCTGCGCTGGTGCCGCTCGTCCCGGCGGCTCCGGCCGACCCGCCGCCAAGCATGCCCAGGACGCCCGAGACCACGTTCGGGTCGATCGCCTGGCCGCCGGCCTGGGCCGGGCCGGCCCCGGGCGCCGATTGGAGGAGGCCCAGGAGGCCCCCCAGCGGGTTCTGTTCCTGGGTCATCTCGATCCCTCCGCTGCGGCCTGCCGATCGACGGATCCCGACGGTTCCGGCTTGCGATCCTACCCCCTTCGGGTCCGAGGACGCAGGTCAGCGGGTCAGGGTGACCTTGCTCAGGCCTTCGGGCGAATCGGGGCTGAGGCCGAGCCGGACCCCGACCGCTTCGGCCAGGAGCTGCCCGGGCAGGATCAGGGCGAGTGGCGTCAGGGACTCGGGCAGCGCGGCCAGGGCCTCGATCGCCAGGGCGTCGCCGGCCCCGAGGACATCCGCGCCGCCGATCTGCCACGTCCGCGCCCCGCGCGACTTGGCTCGTTCAACCGCAAGGTCGATGCCCGCTCCGATCGGTCCGTCGGGCCGGAAGGCGACCGTGGGAAAGCCGGCGCTGGCCAGCGCGATCGGGCCATGGAGGAGGTCGGCACTGGAGTAGCCCTCGGCGAAGATCCGGCCAGTCTCCTTGAGCTTGAGCGCCGTTTCGAGGGCCGTCGCCAGGTTGAAGCCACGCGAGACCACGAGCGCTCGACCGGCCTGCGCGACGGTCTCGACCAGCTCCCGGCCAGCTGAACCAAGCCAGTCCACCGACGTCGCCAGGGTGGCCTCGAGGACGTCGGGCACCTGGCCGAGCCGGCCGGCCAGCTCCGAGGCAGGGACGAGCGCGGCCACGATCCCGGCCACCGCCGCCAGCTCCGCGACATAGCTCTTCGTGGCCGCGACTGCCCGCTCTTCACCGGCCACGCACGGAACGGACACGAGAGCTGCCCGCTCGAGTGGCGAATCGGCGACGTTCGTGACGGCGACCGTGAGGGCGCCGCCGAGCCGCGCGGCTTCGACCACCGCCACCAGATCCGGGCTCTGGCCCGACTGGGAGACGGCCAGCACGAATCCACCGGACCAGTCGGTCGGGGCGTGGTACACCGTCGTCACCGAGGGCGAGGCCAGGGCGACCGGCCAGCCGAGCTGCGTCTCGAGCAGGTAGCGGGCATATATCGCGGCGTGGTCGGACGTCCCCCGGGCCACGATCGAGACCCAGCGCGGCTTCGTTCGCCACACGGCTTCGGCCACCGCCTCGAGCGCGGGAGCGGTCGTCGCCAGCTGGTCCCGAAGGACGGCCGGGGTCTGGCGGATCTCGTCGGCCATGATCGTCATTGCGGACCTCCGAACGACATGATCGCCTCTTCGGTCAGCGCAGCGCGCAGGCGGCCAGCTGCGACTTCGCCAAGGTCCAGCGAATCAAGCCCCAGCGCATCCAGGCCCAGCAGCGCGGCCCCGAGCACGGGCGGGGCGGTCAGGCGCCGGACCTCTGCGCGGGGCGCTGCGGCGGCCAGGCCCGCCCGGATCCGCTCGTGGAAGGCGCGATCCGTCGCCTTGAAGATGCCGCCGGCCAGGACAACCGGCATGGCCGTCCGGAGGGCTCGCACCCGGCGCAGGGCCGCCACGGCCATGGCCACGATCTCATCGGCCTGCCGGTCGACGATGGATCGAGCCACGGGATCGCCTGCGGTGGCCGCCTCGAAGACGACCGGAGCGAGCTCGCGCAGGGCAGCCTCGTTGAGCCGGCCGCGATAGAGGGCGAGGGTGACGTCGATCGGCCGGACCAGGCCGAAGAATGCGGGCACCAGGCGCTCGAGGCTCGTCAGCTGCCCCCGGCCGTCCCGACCGCGGACCGCCGCTGCCAGGCCCGCCGGCCCGACGGAGCCGCCGCCGCCCCAGTCTCCGGCGATCTCGCCAAGCGCCGGATAGGCGGCCACCCGGCCGGACGGCCCGACCGCGAACATGTTGCTGCCCGATCCACAGATCACGGCGACGCCGATGCCGTCATCGGTGCCGGCCCGCAGGGCGCCGCGAGCATCGGTCACGATGACCAGCTCCTCGGCCAGGCCCATTCGGCCGAACGATTGGCGCAGGCGGCGGCGATCCCGAGGTGTGTCCGCGCCAGCCACCGCCAGGACGGCGACCCGGGCCAGCGGGCCAGACGGAAGGCCAGACGACGGGCTGGCAACCCCCGCGCGAACGAGGGCTTCGTCGAGGATTCCCCGGAGGGCGGCCACGGCCGGACCCGTCCCGCCCCGGGCCTGGTGCGAGATCGTCGGTCCCCGAATGGCCGACAGCAGGCTGCCGTCCGGAGCGACCAGGGCCAGGTCGGCCTTCGAGTTGCCGCCGTCGACGGCGATCAGGGCGATGGGCGGACCGGCGCTCACGCGTCGGCCGTCGCCGGCAGTCGTTCGAGCTCATCGACGCCCACGAACGTCGCGCCGGATTCGGTCAGCCGGCGGACGATCCGGGGCAAGGCGGCACCGGTCGATGCCGGCCAGCTGTGGAGCAGGACAACCGCCCCGTCGCCGAAGGCGCAGACCCCGTCCACCACGCTGGCCTCGACCGCCTCGGCGGGCCGCTCCCAGTCGAGCGGGACCACGTCCCAGCCGACCTCGCGGTAGCCCAGCCCGGCCAGGGCGTCGACGATTGCCGGGTCATCGTGGCCGGCTCCGAACGGGCAACGGAACCAGGGCCGCGGATCGACGCCGATGACCTCCCGGATGACCGCCTCGGCTGCGCGCACGTCGGCCAGTAGGCCGTCCGGGCGGAACAAGGGCATCCGGGCGTGGTAGTGGGAGTGATTGCCGACCAGGTGGCCGGCCGCGGCGATCTGCTTCGCAGTCCCCGGCTCGGCCTCGACCCAGCGGCCCTGGATGAAGAACGTGGCCCGCAGCCCCGCTTCCTCGAGGGTCGCCAGGATCGACTCGGCCACGCCTGGCTGGGTCGGTCGATCGGGATGTTCGGCGTCGAAGGTCAGGGCAACCCGGAAGGCCATCTGCGGAGCCTACTTCTCCACGCCGGTGATCACGATGCCCCGGACGAAGACCCGCTGGAAGATGACGAACAGGACGACTGGCACGATCAGGGTCAGGATCGTGCCGGCCTGGATCAGGCCCGGGTCCTGCGCGACCCGAGCCCCGCTGAAGCGAGCCAGGCCGACGGCCAGGGGCTGGATGTCCGGGCTCGAGCTGAGGTAGATCAGCGGGCCGAAGAAGTCGTTCCACGAGTAGACAACGTGGAAGATCGCGACTGCGATCAGGACCGGGATGGACTGCGGAATGAGCACTGACCAGAGCGTCCGGAATGGGCCGGCACCGTCGATGGCGGCGGCCTCGTCCATCTCGCGCGGGATCGTCAGGAAGTACTGGCGGAGCAGGAAGACGTCGTAGGCGTTGGCGAAGAAGGCGGGCACCAGGAGCGGCAGCCAGGTTCCCACCCAGCCCAGCTTCACGAAGATCGTGTAGGTGGGAATGAGGGTCACGGCCCCCGGCAGGAAGATCGTGGCGATGACCAGGATGAACAGCTTGTCCCGGCCGGGAAACCGGAATCGGGCAAAGCCGTAGGCCACCAGGACGCACGAGACGAGAGTTCCGATCATCCCGATCAGGGCGATCGCGATCGTGTTGAACAGGAGCTTGGGGTACTCGAGCTCGTTCCAGACGTTGACGTAGTTCTGCCACTGGGGGTCGAAGGTGTAGGCCGGGGTCAGGGTCCGCCACGAGCCCTGCCAGGTGATCGTGCCCGCGGCCGGATTGACCGGGTCGACGAAGTCGCTCGAGGTGCGGCCCTTCTTGACGATCGCCAGGTCGCGCGTCCGGCCATCGATCGGGACCTCGAGGACCGGCACGTCCTGGCCGTTGTAGCTGTAGGTGACGGCGCTGGCCGGGTAGATCGGCCCGTTCAGCTCGTTGATCTGGTCGGGGTTCTTGAGCGAGATCGTGAACGAGCGCAGGAGCGGCGACAGGAAGGCCGCGACGATGACCACGGCCACGAAGGTCAGGGCAAACGAGTGGCTGGCCCGCCGGGCGACACCCGGCCGGGGCCGCTGGACGACCGGCACGCGCCTAGCGCTCCCCGGCGTAGTAGACCCAGCGCCGGGACGACCAGAACAGGACGACCGTGATCAGCAGGGTGATCCCGAACAGGAGCCAGGCCAGGGTGGCCCCGTAGGACATGTTCTGGTAGGTGAAGAAGTTCTTGTAGATGTACAGGTTGAGGAAGTTCGTCGCGCCGCCCGGCTCGCCGGTGCCCTGGTTCAGCACGAGCGGGACCAGGAAGTACTGGAGGACGTCGACGATGCCCAGGATCAGGGTGTAGAAGATGACCGGCGAGATCATCGGGATGGTCACGTTGCGGAGCGTCTGCCAGGCGCCGGCGCCGTCGATCCGGGCCGCGTCGTAGTAGTCGCTGGGGATGCCCCGCAGGCCGGCCAGGTAGACGATCATCCCGCCGCCGATCCCCCAGATCCCGATCAGGACCAGGCCCGGGTACACCCAGGCCGTGTCCTGCAGCCAGTTGGGTGGATCGGCCACGCCCAGCCAGCGCAGGAACTCATTGATCCAACCGCTGTCGGTGTTGAGCATTGACTGCCAGATCAGGACCCCGGCCACGAACGGCACCACGTAGGGCAGGAAGAACAGGATCCGGAACATGCCCGCGCCCTTGAGATGGCGGCTGCTGAGCAAGAGGGCCACGGCGAACGGGGCGAGGACGCCCACGGGCAGGGCCAGGATGGCGAACTTGAGGGTCACCCCGAGCGACGCCCAGGTGGCCGGGTCGGCGATCAGGTTGGCGTAGTTCTCGAGGCCCACGAAGCGCAGCGGCGTGTCCTGGGTCAAGGTCACGTTAGTGAACGTGAAGACCAGGGTGGCGATCATCGGGATCAAGGTGAAGGCCAGGAAGCCGATGATCCAGGGCGCGATGAAGAAGGCGCCCCACCTGGCCTCGCGACGGGCAAGCGGCGTCAGGCGGCGCCGCTTGCCCGATCGGATGGCGGTCACCCGCTAGGGGGTCTTGACCCAGACGGCCTGGAGCTGGGATTGGAGGCTGGCGATCTCGGTGTCCATGTCCAGGCCGGGGGTCGAGGTCCAGCGGGTCAGGAACTTGGTGAGCAGGTCGACCGACTGGTTGTAGGCCGGCATGTAGGCCTCGAAGTTCGGGTTGTCGGCGTACTGGATCCCGTCCGTGGCGACCTGCCAGTTGACGTTGGGCGGATAGACCGGCTTGCCCTTGGCGTCTTTCTGCTGGCTGAGCTGCTGGTAGAAGCCGGTCTGGGCCGTCGTCCGCGCGGGAAAGCCGCTGTAGGCATTAAGGAGCTGGGTGGACGCGTCGCCGAGGAGGTAGGTCAGGACCGTGAACGCCTCGTCGGGATGCTTGCTGGTCTTGAGGATCCGGAAGGTATCGGCGTTGAAGGCGGCGCTGACCGCGCCGTTGCTGGACGGAATGGCGGCCAGGTTCCAGTTCTTGCCGGCCTCGGTCACGCAGCACACGTTCCACAGGAAGTTCTCCTGCATCGCGACCTTGCCCGAGTTGAACGTGTAGCCGCCGGCGTTGAAGGCCTGGCTGTTCCAGACCGCGTTCGTTTCGATGAAGTGGTCCTTCCAGATCCCGTCGTAGACCCACTTCCAGGCGGTGGCCCAGGCGGCCGGGATCTGGACCGTCTTGCCGTCGTCGGACAGCAGCTTGCCGGCGCCCCAGTAGGCGCCTAGCCCGCGCAGGTCGTCGCGCTGGGGCTCGAAGCCGTACTGCACGATGTTGTTCGGATCAAAGCCGGCCTGGGTCGCGTCCTTGCCGTTCTTGTCGAAGGTCAGCTGCATCGCGATCGTCCGGATCGTGTCGTAGCTCCAGTCGACCTGGCTGCCGTCGGGCATCGTGTACTTGTCGCCGTATTTCTGGGGTGGGTACTTCAGCCCGATCTCGTCGAACATGTCGGGCTGGTAGTAGAGCTCGGAGGGGTAGATCGCGAAGGGGATCCCGACCTGGCCCTCATCGCCGATCTTGAAGAAGTCGACCGCGCCCTGGCTGTACTGGCTCATGTCGTAGTTGTTCTTGGCAATGTACGGCGCGAGGTCCAGCCACTGGCCGTGGAAGGCCTCCGCCCCGCCCACGCCGACCGGGCCGACGATGTCCGGGCCGTTGCCCGAGCCAAGCTCGGTCGACAGCGCATCGCGGGCGCCGAGGTAGGCGGCGTGGTCAAAGACGAGGTGGATGTTGGGGTGGCTGGCGTTGAAGTCCGAGACGATCTTGGCCTCGACCGGCAGCTGGCTCGGGTCGTCGCCGGTGCCCAGGCAGCAGAACCACTTGATCGTGACCGGCCCGCCCGGCGGGACCGTGGCGGTCCCCTGCGAAGGCACGACCGATGGCGCCTGGCTGGTGACCGCCGCCGGGCTGCCCAGGTCGACCGACGCTCCGGCACTGGCCGGCGCCGTGGCCGTGGTCCCGCCGCAGGCCGCGGCCAGGATCGCGACCGTGGCAATGAGCACGGTCATCCGCTTGAGACTCCTCACGTCGAGCTCCCTTTCTCGAGGGCGACCGCCGGCCGGTCGCGTTCCACTCCCGTGCCCGACCCACTGGCCAGGACGAGCCCATCGATCTCCGCGGCGCCCGAGCGGGAACCGCCCATGGAACGGAGTCCGCGGACGGAGCGCCCGGTGGACTCGATGAGGAACTTGGATCGATCGCCGGGGACATAGGTCCGGCTGAACTCGACAGGCTGGTCGCCTTCGTCAAAGGCGGTCCCCTCGAGGAGCAGGGCCGGAGTTCGGCGCGACTGGCCCAACAGGCGCGCTTCGCGGCTCGGCGGCATGACCGGCTCGATCGTCTCGCGCAGGTGCTCGATCCGGCAGGCGTAGCGAGCGGCCAGGAAGTCGTACAGCGAGCCGTGCTCGAGGTCGGCCGTCAGCAGGTCCGGGAAGCGCTCGGCCGAGAGATGGGCCTGCTCCAGCAGGAGGGGTCGGTCCGCTGCGCTGCGCAGGCGCTCGAGGTGGACCGTCGGCGCGCCGGGCCGCAGGCCAAGGGCCGCCGCGACCCGGTCACCGGCTGGCTGGATCCGGGCGGTCAGGAGGGTGGTCCGCGGCTCGAGGCCGCGCAGCTCCATTTCCTGCGAGAAGCTGAGGGTCGAGCTGAGCTCGCGCACGATCCGGGGTGCCCGCACGAAGGTGCCCCGGCCGCGGGTCCGCTCGAGGCGCTCCTCGCGGGTCAGGTCGGCCAGGGCCCTCCGGACCGTGATCAGGCTGCAGCCGTAGCGTCCCGCGAGATCGCGTTCAGGTGGCAGCCGGTCGCCGGTGATCCACTCGCCCGCGTCGAGGGCCGCACGCAGGTCGAGGTAAACCTGATGATGGAGCGGGATCGGTCCGGGCTCGAGGTGGAAGCGTGCCAATCGGGACCCTTCAGCGCTTGCATCTTGCTGATAAGGTTATAAGCATTACCGCGCCGAAGTCGCCGTGTCAATACCGCGGAGGGCAACCTTGAAAGTCGTCGTGGTCGGGGGAGGCAGCACCTATACCCCGGAGCTGATCGAGGGCTTCGCCAACCGCAGCCGCGGCTTCGAGGTCGACGAGCTGGTCCTGCTCGATATCGACCAGGAGCGCCTTGACGTGGTCGGTGGGCTGGCCGGCCGAATGCTCGATCGGGCTGGCTGGAGCGGCCGGCTCGCGCTCACCACGACGCGGGACGCGGCGCTCGAGGGGGCCGACTTCGTCCTGCTCCAGATCCGCGTCGGCGGCCAGGCCACCCGGCTGATCGACGAGACCTTGCCCCTCCGCTTCGGCACGATCGGGCAGGAGACGACCGGTCCGGGCGGCTTCGCCAAGGCCCTCCGGACCGTGCCCGTCGTGCTCGAGATTGCCGAGGCCGCCGACCGGCTGGCCGCCCCCGGCGCGTGGATCATCGACTTCACCAATCCGGTCGGGATCGTGACCCAGGCCCTGCTCGATCATGGCCATCGGGCGCTCGGCCTGTGTAACGTGGCGATCGGGCTCCAGCGCTGGCTGGCCAATCGGCTGGGCGTGGCGGCCGAACGGGTCGAGCTCGAGCACAGCGGCCTGAACCACCTGTCCTGGGAGCGGAGGGTGTGCGTGGATGGGGTCGACGTGCTGCCCTCGCTGATCGAGTCCGACGCAGCCAGCCTGGCCGCCCAGGTCGACTCGACCGAGGAGCGGGTACGGGCCCTGGCTGCGATTCCGTCCTACTACCTGACCTACTACGACAACACCGCCGGCTCGCTTGCCGCCCAGCGCAGCGGGACATCCCGGGCCGAGGACGTGATGGCAATCGAGCAGGACCTGCTGGAGCGCTACCGCGACCCCAACCTGGCCGAGAAGCCCAAGCAGCTCGAGGAGCGCGGCGGCGCCTTCTATAGCGAGGCCGCCGTCCAGCTGATCGCATCGCTATATGCCGGAACGGGCGACGTCCAGATCGTGGATGTACGCAACGCGGGCGCGCTGCCCGGGCTGGCTGCCGACGATGTGGTCGAGGTGCCGGCCCGGATCGCCCGTGATGGGGCCGTGCCCTTGCCCCAGGCACCGCTTCACCCGGAGATGCTCGAGCTGGTCCGCCGGCTCAAGGCCTATGAGCGCCTGACAATCCAGGCGGCGCTGTCCGGCGACCGTGGACTTGCCCTCGAGGCGCTCGCGGCCAATCCGCTCGTGCCGGAGGACGTTGCCGGGCCGCTGCTCGAGGCCCTCCTCGAGGCCAACCGGGCGCTGCTGCCGCGCTTCTTTCCGGGGGGCTAGCGAGCCGCCTCTGCCATCGACGGCTCGAAGACGTCGAAGCGACCCTTGCCCCGGCCCTTGGCGACGTACATCGCAACGTCTGCCTTACGGACGAGCTCGGAGGCCGAGTCGTCCGACTCGTCGGCCATCGCGATCCCTACGCTCGCGGCAACCTCCAGGACCAGCCCGTCGATCTCGAATGGCTCGGCGATCATCTTCAGGATCCGTCGGCCGACCTGGATCGCCACGAGTCGATCGGCACAGTCGGGCAAGGCGATCACGAACTCGTCGCCGCCGAGTCGGGCGACCGTGTCGCCATCGCGGACGGCCCGCTGGAGCCGCTCGCCGACCGCGACAAGGAGGGCATCGCCAACCTCGTGGCCGTGCGTGTCGTTGATGACCTTGAAGTCGTCGAGGTCGATCATCAGCGTGGCGAGTAGCCCGCCTTTCGTCCTGGTCCCGACGGAAGCCGTTAGGCGCTCAGAGAAGAGAGTCCGGTTGGGCAACCCGGTCAACGGGTCGTAGAAGGCCATGTGGCGGAGCTGGTCCGTGAGCGACTCACGCTCTCGGAGCCCCTCGCCGAGCGTGCGGATGGCCTCCCCCAGCCGGGCGATCGCGAGCAGCCCGATCAGGACCCCACCGATCGCGTAGGGCGTGATGTCCACCGGACGTCTGGATGAGGCTTCGATCGCGAGGGTGGCCGGGCCCACCAATAGGGCGAAGGCCAGGGCTACAAACCTGCCCCGACCGATGCGTTCCGCGAGCGCATCACGATGCTCAACCGCAGCGTCCATGGCGGGATGGAGGGCCGCCGCGCCCGTGAACGCGAGCTCCAGGAAACGGAGCAGCAGCTGAACCCCGGTGTAGGCATCGGTGCCCAGACTTGCGCGCACGATCTCGACGAGGATGATCCCGTTTGCGGTCAGGACGTTGAGCGCAATGAGCCGGGTCACGGGCCGGTGCTCGCCCCCGAGGAACCACATTCTTGCTACGAGGGCGAGCGCGACGAGCGAAGGGAAGAACACGAAGGCCGTTACGATCGACGTCTGGCCGGCGCCCAGCACGTACGGCGCCAAGCCGAAGGCCCAAATCAGGATGCCCGCGCCGGTCGCCACGATTGCCGCGTCGAGGAGGGCGGCCCGGTCGCCACTCGGGATCCGGCCCCGGGCCAGGAGACCGAAGCCCACGAACCCCAGCGCTGAGCCGAGTGCGGTCAGACCCTGGCCGGCGGTTGCGAGCCCGCCCGCTGACGCGGTAAGCGCGACGCCGACCGTGGTCAGGAAGTCGCAGGCGGCCAGCAACAGCCACTGGACGCGATGAGTCGGCTGGTGAAGGTGGACGCCGACCAGGATCGCAGCGGTTGTGACGAACCCGAATGCGGTGAGCCACGGCTGCGCCGCCGTCGCATCGCCGGCGATCGCCGCGACGATGGCCAGGATCAGTCCGCCGGCCAGGAAGATGAGCCAGGCAATCGGGCTCAG
The DNA here is from genome assembly GCA_038239115.1 of Candidatus Limnocylindrales bacterium. Lineage (GTDB taxonomy): Bacteria > Chloroflexota > Limnocylindria > Limnocylindrales > CSP1-4 > Palsa-1033. The sequence continues at coordinate 55,084 of JBBSFD010000006.1, forward strand.
CCGCGCGAGCCCCTCGGGCAACGGCGTGGCCCGGGGATGAGCCACGGCGTCGACGGCTTGATCTCCCACTGCCCTGCCACTCTCGCCCTTGAGGGTGGCTGGCGCCATCAACCATCGGTCCGTTCAGGCCGAACTTCTGCCTGGGGTTACGCAGCCGCGGCGGGGCCAGGGTTCCGCGACGGCGCCGCCCGTCCCTGCCGGCCGGCCGAGATGTGCACTCAGAACCTCAAACGAGCACATTCGGGCGCTGCGGGACGGCTTGGGCCGTAGGAATGGCCTGGAATTAGCCGCTCTGGGCTAACTAGCGAGGGAGGTCAGCCCTCCCGGACCGGATTCCGGAGCCTCACCCGCCTGAATCCGGGGATTTGAGGTTCTGGGTACACACGGACGACCCAGGCTCATGGAGATGGCTCGGTCAGCCAGGAATCCAGCCGCGCAACGATCGCCCAGCCGTAGGTTGCCAACCCGACGGTGCAAATCGTTCCTCCGGGCGAGCACTGAGGCTGCTGAACGCCCTGCACCAGGAACGTCGCCTGCTGGGGCACCGATTGCGGGCCGACGGCTTGGGGCTGAGGAGCGAAATCCTGGTAGGCGTCGTTCTGGACCCGGATGCCGTTCGTCGGCATCGCAAATGTGGTTCCTTGCGCGTCGCGCTGGACCGGCTGGAATCGCTGGTCGCTCAGGATCGCGGTCCGTCCACAGCCGTACTGCGGGCCCGAGGTCAACCTAGATCCGGGCACGTACGGGCAAGGCTTGACCTCGGTCTCGCCGGCAATCCAGCCGTGGACTAGCGAGTAGGGGGGCCCCAATGCCGGGTTCGGGAGCTGGCTCGGCAGCAGAGGCTGGCCGTCCGCGGCCGTTATCACAGGACCGAGGTATTCGATGGTGCCGGGATCAACCAGCTTGGCCGCAAACGAGCCGATGAGGTCGGAACCGCCGGCGGTCCAGGCCCCACCGCCGACATTCGGGCCTACCTGCACGCCCAGGATTGGCACAGATCCAGCCAGGACCACCGGCGCACAAAAGCCGGAGCGGGGCGCGGCACCTCCGGCGTACGGGCAACTTACCGTGGACGGATTGCCTTCGACGGTTCCATTGATCACGAGCATGCGTCGCGTGACCAGGGAGGGATCCGCGCCTCGAAGCTCGTTCAGCTGGGCGACGCTGAGCGGCAGCACCGGTGGGACTTCATCGACCGGTCCGATTGAGCGTTGCGTGGTCTGAGCGGGCTGGGTCCACGGATCCAGACGCGCCGTGATGGCCCAATGGGAGCTCGCTGTCGGGCAGCTCTGAGTTGGTCTGCACGGCGGGATCTGGACCGCCTCGAGTAGGAACGTCGCTTCGTGAGGCGCACCCTGTTCCTGGGTCGACGGCCATGGCCCGAAGGCCAGGTAGGCATCGTTCTGGACCGTGATCCTCGAAGGTCCAGGCTGGGATCCGACATTGCTCAAGAGGGTCTCTTGGCCGCACCCGTATCCCGGTCCTGATGCTGGTCCCGGCGTCGGCAGAAGCTGCGTGCCACAGGCGGGATCGATCGCCGGACTGACGATCCAGCCATGCACAAGCCAGAGACCGGCGGCGCCGGCCGGGCTCGGCAGCTCACTCGGCAGAAGCGGTACGCCGGCCGCGCCGGTCGTCACACGACCAAGGTAGGTCAGGGTTGTCGCGCTCGTGAGCGTCGCAGCGAAGGTCCCAACGACCGAATTTCCGTCGACCCACGGGCTCATCACCGGATTCTCAGGAGCGGGCAGGACGAAGAGCGTGGGACTCGACGCTTGAAGCGCCACCGCTGGTTCGACGGAGCAGCGCGTGCCCGGGGCGCAAAACCGTCCGAACTGAGGGACGACCACAAGATTTCCGCTGATCACGAGCTGACGCCCGAGAAGGGACTGCAGGTTGGCTGCCATCAGGTCGTTCAACTGGTCCACGGTCAATGGCAGCACCGGTTCGATCGCACCCGGCGCGACTGACGAACCGCTGGAGGGCGCCCCGGTGGATGGCGTAGGACTGCCGACTTCGCCGCCGGAGAGCCGCAGGCCTGCGGACAGGCCGATCGTCAGTGCGATGGCGAGGACCGCCGCGAGCCCAACCACACCGGCGAGCACCTCCCGGCGAGGCAGGCTGGTCCAGGCCGGCCGGGATCGCCGCTGGGGCGTCACCTCGGCCAGCGTTCGGACCGAGGCAAGCAGGTCGGTCGGCCTAGAACGAGCGGCTCGGCGCTCGAGCATCGCCCGGATCGCCTCGTCGTCGGGGGCCGGCTGATAGGTCATCGGGATTCGCGATCGAGCGCCCTCTGGAGCGCTCTTCGAGCCGTGAACAGGCGCGACTTCGCCGTACCGACGGGGATCCCGAGGGCAGCCGCGATCTCGGTCACCGGTCGATCGTCGAGGTGGTGCATGACCAGGATCGCCCGCTGATCCGCATCAAGTCGTTCGAACGCGCGAATCAGGGCATCTTCCTGACCAAGCGATTCGACTCTGCCGCTCGCGGCGAGAAGGCCAGACCCATCGACGCCATCGGGTTGGAGCGCGATCTCTCGCACGCGGACGCGCACCCGGCGCTTGAGCGCGTGGCGGCAGGCGTTGACCAGGATTCGGCCCGCCCAGGCGTCGAAGCGCTCGGGCTCGCGCAGCATCGGGAGCTCGCGCCAGATCGAGATCAGAGCTTCCTGCACCGCGTCGTGCGCCTCCGTTTCGTCGCCGAGGATTGCCGCCGCTGTCCGGGTCATCGCCGCGAGGCGCGCACCGGCCAACGCCGTGAAGGCGTCGAGGTCCCCGTGTCGGGCGCGACCGACGAGATCAAGCTCCGTCACCCTGCGCTCGGCGCCTCCCTACCCCATATGAGTCCGCAGACGAGCTCTCGGTTCACGTCGATTTCAGAGCGTGATTCCGAGGCTGTACCAGGTCTGATCGAGCTGCACGTGAATCGTCGCCCGCCCAAAGCCGGCAGATGCGTCCGCCCCATCCCAGGCCAGCAGCCAGGCGTGCATCGCAGCCCGCGCATCAGCCAAGACATCGGTCCCGTCGACGATCGCGGCAAAGGCTGCTTTGGCTACCGCTGGTTGCGAAGCAGCCGGGATCGTGGCGAAAAAATCGACGACGCGGGCCTCGTTGCTGTCGATGGTCGCTTCGGCAAACACGTCCGCAACGCGGCCGTGGCAGCTCCATCGAAGAAGACCACTTCCGTCTGGGCCCATCGTTGGTCCGGAGCACTGCAGGCCGAGATCGCGCCAGGCGTCGGGCGAGCGCCCCGCCTCCGCGGGCGTCGCCGGCCCGAACACCCCACAGCCGGCCAGGAACCCCCCTCCCAGCAGGGCGGCTAGTCCCTGGATCCGCTTCGCTCGCCCCATCTCCCCCTCCGACGTTGAAACGGAATCAGATGTGCCGTGCCGCTAGCTCCCGAGGAGTGGAACCTCGTCCGAAGTCCACAGGCGCTCTCGCACGAGTTCGAGCTGCTCGAGCTGGCAGTCGAGCGCCTCGCCCAGGGCCAGCAGCACCTCGTCCGGCCGGCCCGACGGTCCGTCCGCGGTGGTTCGAACGATCATCCTGAGCGAGGCGCTGGTTGCTCCATCCACGGGATCAGCCGCAGACAGGTCCAAAGCCAGGATCAGCGGGCGCAGGTCGTAGGACACGCCGCGGTCCGCCTTGGCCCGGATCCGGTCGAGCCTCGGCGCCGCCAGCAACCGATCGGCCGCCTTCGCCAACTCAGGCCATGCGGCCCCGCCAACAAGGGCCCGGTAGCTGGTCGCGCCGAGCGCGGCGGTGATCGAGGGTGCCCCGAGCCACACGTCGTACAGGTCGACCAGCTCAAAGCCCGTGGGCAACGCCTCCTGGAGCAACGGTCGCAACTGCGGCAGGGTCCAGCGTTCGCCCAGCACCAGGTCGGCCAGATCGTGCTCGGCGGCTCGCCCGGCCGGCAGCGGCGCGGCAAACGTCAGGCGCGGCCGGGGCGTGGCAGCGGCGCTCAGGACGACCGGGATCCCGCTCGCGGCGAGCCCCGCCTCCCAGGCCCGGGCGATCTCCTGTGGCCCGAGGTCGAGCGCCGGCGAGCCGCGCCGGAATGCAATGCGCCAGCGCTGGACCGCCTCGACCATCCTGCTAGTCTGGCGGTCTGTGACGCCCACCGCTCGAACTCGCGCCGCCGGCCGATGACCGACCAACCCGACCTGTACAAGCTGCTCCAGGTCGATTCCGAGGCCGACCCCGAGGTCATCCAGGCCGCCTACCGGCGGCTGGCCCAGAAGTTCCACCCGGACCTGGCGGCCGGCGTCGGCGCCGCCGAGCGGATGGTCCTCATCAACAGCGCCTGGGAGGTCCTCGGCGATCCCATCCGGCGCGCCGAGTACGACCGCCAGCGGGCACTCCCCAGGACCCCTCCTCAAGCGGCCGCGCCCGCCGGCGCCAGTGCTCGTCCTTCAAACCCGCTTCCTCCGCGCCGGCCGGCCGGCGCGGGCATGCCCCCACCCGATCCCGTCAGCTCCAACTGGACGTCGGGCCGTTCGAACATCGGCGGCGGCTATGACGAGCGTTCGAGCGCCGGCCTGACGGTGAGGGTGCCGCCGGAGCGCCGCCCGGCCAGCCGTCGGGCAGCCTGATCAACTTCGGACGGTACTCGGGCTGGTCGCTGGGCGAGATCGCCCGGCGCGACCTGGAGTACCTCGAGTGGCTCGATCGGATGACGATCGGCCGGCCGTACCGCGACGAGATCGACGCGATCCTGCGCCGGACCGGCCGGCGCAAGTCGGCCGCCCGGGAGGACCGGCCCGGGCTCTTCCGCCGGCGGTAGCCCCGCGAAGCGCCTAGCCCAGGATCAGCAAAGCCACGAACAGGACGTAGGCGGCGATGATCGCCGACCCGCTGCGTCGGTTCAGGCCCTTGGCCTGCAGGGCAAGAGCAATCGCGAAGGCCGTCAGGCCGAGATAGAAGAGGCCCACGAAGCCGGCATCCCGGCTCGGAGCGCCAAGGCCGAGGATCGCGGCTGGGAGGGTCAGCCCGACGATCACGTTGATCGCATTGCTGTTGAGCGCGGTGCTGAGCATCGCCGCCCCGCGGCCCTTCGATGCCAGGTAGATCGCCGCGACGGCGTTGGGCAGGCTGGTCACAACCGCCAGGATCAGACCGCCGACCAGGATTGGCGCCAATCCGGCAGCCGCCCCGAGGCTGGTGCCCGTCTGCTCCATGGCGACGCTGGCGCCAACGACGACGGCCAGTGCGATGACGACCAGCAGGCCGTCCCGCCACGTTCCCCGTTGGGGATGGATCGCGATCTCGAGCTCCTGCTCCTCTTCGTCGAGCGCCCGCGCCAGCCAGGCCGACAGCCGATCCGGCAGGCCGAGCTTCGGCCGGCGGCTCGGGGCCAACGCGCTGTAGGCCACGTACGGCAGGAAAGCAAGCAGGCCCAGGATCAGGCCGGCGACCGGTCCAATCGCGCCGGCGACCACGCCGACCGCGATCAAGGCGAGGACGATCGCCAGGCTGCCTTCGAGGATGATCGACCGGCGATGGAGCCCGACCCGACCAGCGACGACGGCGCTCAGCCCGAGCAACGCAGCGAGGTTGAAGACGTTTGAACCGAGGGTGACTCCGATCCCGATCGTGGCGTGCCCGCCCGAGATCGCCGAGATCGAAGAGGTGATCTCGGGCCCGTCGGCCGCGAGTGCGGCCATTAGCCCGAGAAGCGCTTCAGATGCCCCGACGCGCTCGCCCACACGCTCCAGGCGGATGACCAGGACCGTGCTGGCCGTGAGGCTGATGATCGCGCTGAGCGCGAAGATTGCGATCTGCACGCGTCATTCTGGCGCGTGGAACGGGCCGGATCAGCCCAGTTTTGGGCGCCGAATCACCACTCCGCCCGCGATTGGCGGATGTTGATGCTCTGGAGAATGCCCAGGCCGATGGCCAGGCTGATCAGTGACGCACCGCCGCGGGTGATGAACGGCAGTGGGATGCCCGTGACCGGCAGGAGCCCGATGACCATGCCCACGTTGACCACCAGCTGGAACATGAGCATCGAAGCGACGCCGGCGGCGAAGATCGTGCCGAAGCGGTCCTCCGAGCGGTAGCCGGCCATCAGGACCCGCCAGATCAAGACAACGAACAGGACGAAGACGAGGACCGCGCCGATGAAGCCGAGCTCTTCGGCCAGCCGGGCGAAGGCGAAGTCCGTGTCGCCCACGGGCAGGAAGGCCAGGGCGTCCTGGGTGCCGTTGGTCAGGCCCTTGCCGAATACGCCGCCCGAGCCGACGGCGATCTGCGATTGGAGCAGCTGGTAGCCGGCGCCCTGCGGATCGCCGCCCGGGTTGAGGAAGCCGATCAGGCGGGCCTTCTGGTAGTCGCGCAGGATGTAGGTCCAGGCGACCGGGATCATCGCGATCACGATGCCGGCCAGGATGGCCAGCCATTTCATGCTCGCTCCGGACAGGAAGAGCATCCCGGCCAGGATGCCAGCCAGCACGAGGGACGTCCCGAGGTCTGGCTGGAGCATGACCAGGACCCAGGTCGGAACCATGAGCACGCATGCTCCGAGGATCACCCGGAGCGAGCCCAGTCGATCGTGACGCTGGGCGAGGTAGCTGGCCAGGACCACGATCATCAGGATCTTGGCCAGCTCGCTGAACTGGAACTGGAGCGGTCCAATCGCGATCCAGCGGGCAGCCCCGCCGACCCCGGTGCCGATGACCAGGTTGAGGGCCAGCAGGCCCAGGTTGACCAGGTAGATCGGCCAGGTGAACGTCCTGAGCCACTTGTAGTCGAACAGGGTGGCCGCGATGTAGACGACCACGGCGATGACCGTCCAGATCACGCCCCGCAGGAAGTTCGAGCTCGGGTCGAGCGGGTTGACCCCGGTAACGACAGTGCTGCTGTAGGACATCGCCAGGCCCAGGCCAGCCAGCAGGACGGCGTAGATCGCGAGCTGCGGGTCATACGCCTTCCAGTAGGCCCCGACCGACCGATTGGCCCAGTCCTGGATCCGGGCCGGCTCGGCCTTAAGGACGCCCATCAGTTGCCACCGTAGAAGTCGCCGATCCGCATCAGGTCGAAGCGACGCAGGTCCTTCTTCGCGTTGAAGTGCATCTGCAGGAAGTATTTGACCATCTCGGTGGCCGAGTTGCCGACCGTGTTGGCGTCCTCGTTGAAGCCCACGATGGCCAGCTGCGAGTCCGGCTTCGAGGCATCGCCATGGAGCGGGATGAAGCACACGAACCAGTTGTGATATGGCAGCCGGCCCTGGGCATCGCGGGTGCCGAACTCGGCCGTCCCGGTCTTGCCTGCCACCACGAACGGCTCATCGACCAGGTTGTAGGTGTGGTGGACGGTGACCACCATCCGGGCGGCCTCACGCATCGTGGTGAAGACGCTGGCCGGGGCGGCGATCTTGTGGAGCACGATCGGCTTGAACGGGCGGACGATGCTCCCGTCGGGCGCCGTGACCTGGCGGTCCACCTGGGGCTGGTAGAGCGTGCCGCCGTTGGCCAGCGCGGCATAGGCGTTCAGGAGCTGGAGCGGCGTGGCCGTGTCGAAGCCCTGGCCGATGCCCGACTGGACGACCTCGCCGGCCTGCATTGGCTGGCCGAAGACGTCCTGCTTCCATTGGTTGTCGGGCACGATCCCGGCGACCTCGCCGGGCAGGTCGATCCCCGTCGGGGCGCCGAAGCCGAACTGCTTGCCCCAGTAGGCGAGCCGCTTGATGCCCAGCATCTGGGCCACCTGGTAGAAGAACGTGTCGCTCGAGTGGGCGAAGCCGGTCTTGACGTTGATCCGGCCAAAGCCCCGGCGATTCCAGTCCCAGAACTTGTCGACGCCGATCTGGATGTAGGGCTTGGTCTGGACCAGCGTGGTCGGGGTCAGCTTGCCGTCGGCCAGCGCGCCCGATCCGGTCACCAGCTTGTAGGTCGAGCCCTCCGGAAACTGCTCGCTGATGGCGTGATTGAGGAGCGGATGGTCGGGGTTCTTGAGCAGCACCTGGAACTGCGCATTGGAGATCCCATTGGCGAACTGGTTGTCGTCGTAGGTGGGCGTGCTGACCATGGCCAGGATCTCGCCGGTCTGCGGGTTCATCGCGATCAGGACGGCCGACTTGAGCTTCGAGGCGCGCATCGCCCAATCGACCGCGGTCTGGGCCTGCTGCTGCATCTTCGTGTCGAGGGTGAGCGTGAGCGAGTCGCCCGCGACCGGCTGCTTGTCGGTAGCCAGGACCTGCACCTGGCGGCCGGTAGCGTCGCGCTGGATCGTCTCCATGCCGTAGCTGCCCCGCAGCTGGGTCTCGTACTCCTCCTCGACACCGGCCCGCCCGATCAGGTCGTCGGGCAGGTAGCCCATCGACTTGAGCCGCTTGAGGGTATCGGCATCGATCGCCCCCGTGTAGCCGAGGATCTGGGACATGAGCGCGCCCTCGGTGTAGTGGCGCAACGCGTCGACCGTGACCTGGACCCCGGGCAGGTCGAGGTGCTCCTCGGCGATCAGGTTGGCCGTGGCGACCGGGACACCCGCGGCGATCCGGACCAGGTCGAAGGTCGAGCCGGGATTGCCGTCGATCGAGGCGTTGATGTCGGCGCTGTCCATGTTCAGGAGCGAGGCCAGCTGGGCCACGACGGCAGGGCGCTGGTTGAAGGGCAGGTCCGAAGGCCGGATCTCGACGGTATACGACGGCTGATTCGAGACCAGGAGCAGGCCGTTCCGGTCGTAGATCAGGCCGCGGGTGGACGGGATCGCCTGCTGGACAGTGCTGTTAGTGGTCGCCAGCTGGGTGTAGGTCGTGCCATTGACCAGCTGCAGGTAGACCATCCGGGCGGTCAGGCCGAGAACGGCCACGATCAGGATGATTCCGAAGGCCAGGAATCGAACGAGCTGGCGCTCGCGGGCGGGCCGCTCGTCGACGATGCCCGGAGCTACCACGCGACCCGTTCCCGATCGGCAAAGCGGTTGTGGAGGAGGACGGCGGCCGGGGTCAGGACCGCCGCGATCGCGGCCGAGTAGATTGCCCCGGGCAGGATCAGCGAGCCCGGATCGTCCACGGCGAGCTTGCCGCGCAGGGCCGAATACATCGCCAGGAAGAGCAGGTCGGTCACGAAGCTGAGCACGAACACCGCCGCGATCGGCACGATGATCCGGCCACGTGGGATGAGCCGCCCGAGTGCAGCCGCAAGCCCGGTCGAGACGAGCAAGGTGAAGGCCGTCAGGCCGACTGGACGCGGGGCCAGGAGATCGATCATCAGACCGCCTACAAACGCGATAGTGATCCCCGCTTCGATGCTCCAGGTGAACGTGGCGATGACGGCCACCACGAGCACGAGATCCGGATAGGCCCCAGCGATGCCGAGGTACGGGACGATTGTCAGCTGCAGGACCGCAGCCACCACGGCGCCCACCGCGGCGAGTGTCAGACTCATCTGGCGCGATCCTCGGCGTGTGCCTTGGCCAGCGCTCCTGGCCTCGTTGCCGGCGACCGTGCCGATGTTCGAATACGACGACGACCGAGGTGGTGGCTCCGGCCGCGCCAGTATACCGACCGATCCAAAATCAGGGCAATCGTGCTCAGATTGCGGCTGTCGACTCGCCGCGACACGCTGCGTCCCAGCGCGCCCGCTCGCCCGCGCCGCCGCCTCCGCCGCCGCCCGCCGCCTGCGCCGCCGCCTTGCGCCGATGTGTACTCAGAACATCAAATCGACCCTTTTGACGGGCCGAGGGACCATCCAGGGCCTCTCGACGGCTCCGCGCGCCGCAACTCCCGAAGTGATTAGTCGCCGACGGCTAACGCCGCCCGAGAACCAGTGCCACTACAGGCTCGTCTCCGGCTGGACAGGTCCGAAATCGGCCGTTTGATGTTCTGTGTGCACAGCGTGGCACCGAGACTCCCGGTGAATGCCTCAGCTCAGGCCGGCGGGCCTGTCGAACAGCGCCATCTCGGCCGCGTCGGGTGGCTCGAGGAGCGTCGCGAAGCGCTCGAGATGGCTCGGGTGATGATCGCCGCGCCAGCCTCGGTCTCTTGACGGTGCCCCAGTCGCCGCACCAATTCGTCGAGTGGTACGTCCAGGTGGCGAAGCTCGACCGCGGCACCGATCGCACGGGCTCCCGTCCGTTTCTCGTCGTGATCCGCGCGTTCCCAGAAACCGAAATCAAGGATCACGCTCTCTGCCCGTGCCGCAACAGGTCCTGGGCCAGCTCCCACAGCTTCCGCTCCAAGCGTGTCCTCGATTGCTCGTCCCAAAGGTCGATCTCAAGGGCATCGAGCCACTCGTCCGGCCCAAGGCGCACCGCTCCGAGGTCCGCGGCGAACGCGCGAGCCTCCGTGGTCTTGCCAGCGCCGGGAAGCCCGCACATCAGCACGAGATGCGCTACGGGTGCGTCCATGGACGGCACAGTAACAAGGCCGTCCCGAGGCGCTCGCCAGGCATGGCGCCGTCTCCTGCCCTTTCACGCTGCAAACGTGTTCTCAGAACCCCAAACCGACGTTTTCGAGCTGCCTGCCGGTGGATCCGCGATTCCGGACCGACCCTGACGCAGCGGAGGGAGGCTCCGTTAGCCCGTCACGGCTAACTCCATGCGAGGCCACTGCAATGACGGTTCCGTTCGGGCTGGACGGGTCCGAAATCGGCCATTTGATGTTCGGTGCGTACACGGAGGCATCGGCAATCCTGGGGGAATGCCCTCGGATAACCTTTCAGCATGCCTGACGAGGACCCGCTGATCACGGAACTCCGAAGCTTCCTGGAGTCTGAAAGGTTATCCGAGGTATGGCGAGCACGACTCGGACTGCCCCGCGCTGGACCTTGTGGGCGAAGCGGTTCACGATCCCGAGAACTGCACGTGCGGCTTCACGATCCGAGAGCGGCAACTGCTGACGGAGATCGCTGACCGGATCGCCTCCTCGAACGATCAAACTGGGCCATAATCCGGCGCGGGCCGATGGCGATCACCACGGAGTCGTGCATATCGATGCGGTTCGAGGGCTGACGAACTCGGGGCTGCCGTGCGAGCTTGTGCCCCGCCAATTCCCGCGCGCCGAACTCCCAACGTTTCACGTGAAACATCCGGTGCAACCCGAGCCAACGCTCAGGTAAGGGCGTGCTGCCAGGATCGGAGCCTCGGCCGAGATCAGGCCGCCCACCCGCTGAAGCACCGGGCGTCACCAGGACCCGAAAACCCGGCCGGGATGCCGCGCCAAATGGTGCACGTGTTCTAGGGCGAGGCTTGGAGGACCAGTTTTTGGTAGAATAAGGCAGCGTGAATGACATCGGACCGGGGCACTGAGTGGGCCAGACAATCGCCTGCGCCAACCAGAAAGGCGGCGTCGGAAAGACGACGACGGTGGTGAATCTCGCCACCGATCTCGGTCTCGCCGGATATCGGATCCTCGTCATCGATCTTGATCCCCAGGGCAACGCCACGAGCGGCTTCGGGGTCGACCGCCGAACGGTGGATCGCTCGATTTACGAGGTCCTGGTCGACGGTGCGAGCCTGGCCGATGCCGTGATCCCGATCGCCCCGTCGAAGGTCGATCTGGTCCCATCCGCGCCGGCGCTGGCGGGTGCCGAGGTCGAGCTCGCCACGATGAGTGGTCGAGAGCGTCGCCTCGCGCGCGCCATCGCCACGGTCGCCGATAGCTACGACCTCATCCTGCTGGACTGCGCTCCATCACTCGGGCTTCTTACGGTGAATGCATTGACTTCGGCCGACTCGGTCCTGATCCCACTCCAATGTGAGTACTACGCGCTCGAGGGCCTCGGCCAGCTCATCGGCACGGTTCATCTCGTGCGCGATCATCTCAATCCGCTTCTCACGATTCAGGGCGTCCTCCTGACGATGTACGACGCCCGGACCAACCTCTCAGGCGAGGTCCGCGCGGAGGTTCGGCGCCACATGGGCCCGGCGGTCTACGACACGCTCATCCCGCGCAGCGTTCGGCTATCCGAGGCGCCGAGTCACGGCCAGCCGATTGCCCTGTACGCCCCCGATTCAAAGGGCGCGCGAGCGTACGGCGCGTTCGCGCGGGAATTCCAGGCGCGCATTGGGCTCGCTGGCCGCGCCGAGGACGGATTCGGCAAGGACGGCGCCGAGCCTTCGTCCAACGAAACCCCGGCCCAGCGCGAGCCGGTCCCGGTCATGGCCAAGCAATCGGTAGGCGTCCATTGAACGCGCGAGCAACTGGACCGGCCCTGGGCCGCGGGCTGTCGGCCCTCATTCCCGGCCGCGATGACCGGTCGAGCGGGCCGCACGAGATCCTGCTGGCCGAGATCCACGTCAACCCGAACCAGCCGCGCCGGGATGTCGAGCACGCCAACCTCGATGCGCTCGCGACGAGCATCGCCGATCACGGCGTGCTCCAGCCGATCCTGGTGACCGAGACTCTCGACGGCTACCGCGTCGTGGCCGGTGAGCGTCGGGTCCAGGCCGCCCGCCTGGCCGGCCTCGAAACGATCCCAGCCGTGGTCCGCCAGCTGGCCGATCGCGAGCAGCTCGAGCTCGCCCTCGTCGAGAACGTCCAGCGCGAGGACCTCAACCCGATCGAGGAAGCCAACGCGTTCCGCCAGCTGGCCGACGAGTTCGGCCTCACCCAGGACGACATTGCCCGCCAGGTTGGGCGCGCCCGGACGACCATCGCCAACACGCTCCGGCTGCTCGACCTCGAGCCGGGCGTCCAGCTGGCGGTCGCCGATGGCCGTCTGAGCGAAGGCCACGCCCGGGCCCTCGTGGGCCTGCCGGCCATCCAGCAGATGCACCTGGTCTCGACCATCGTGGAGGCCGGCCTGTCCGTGCGCCAGGCCGAGGAGCTCGCCCGCCGGCTGCGCGAGCCGAAGGAAGCCCGGGCGGCCGCCGAACGACGCACCGACCCCGATCTCGAGCGGGTTGAGGACGACCTGCGCGCGGCGCTGGGGACCAAGGTATCCGTCGCCCGGGGCCGCAAGGGTGGGCGAATCGTGATCGAGTACTACAACGATGAGGATCTCGGGCGGCTCTACGACCGCCTGACCGGAGGACCTGCGTGACCGAACCAGCCAGTCCCAAGCTGAACGCCGCAAGCTCGGGAGCGAGTGCTGCGGCGACGCCGCCCGGACCGGTCACGGAGGCTCGGCCACGCCCGGCTCGGGCCAGCAAGGCCGCCCGCGGCAGTGACTACAACGCCGAGAGCATCCAGATCCTCGAGGGCCTCGAGGCCGTCCGCAAGCGCCCGGGCATGTACATCGGCTCGACCGACGCCCGCGGTCTCCACCACCTCGTGTGGGAGGTCGTCGACAACTCGATCGACGAGGCGATGGCCGGCTTTGCCACCAAGATCACCGTCCAGATCGCGGCCGACGGCCTGGTCACGGTCGAGGATGACGGCCGAGGCGTGCCCGTCGGCCGGCATAAGAGCGGGATTGACGCGCTCGAGGTCGTCCACACGATCCTCCACGCTGGCGCGAAATTCGAACAGGGTGGCTACAAGGTGTCGGGCGGGCTGCACGGCGTCGGCGTTAGCGTGGTCAACGCCCTGTCCGAGTGGATGCGGGTCGAATCCGCCCGGGACGGCTTCATCTGGTCGCAGGAATACGCCCGCGGCAAGCCCACGACCAAGGTGATCAAGCTTGGACCGGCGGGCAACCGGCGGGGCACCCGGACCGCCTTCCGGGCCGACCCCGAGATGTTCGAGGACACCGAGTTCTCGTTCGAGACGATCTCCCAGCGCTTGCGCGAGTCGGCCTACCTCAACAAGCGGGTCTGGATCACGTTCATCGACGATCGCCATGATCGCGAGCGCTCGTTCTACTTCGAAGGTGGCCTGATGTCCTTCGTCCGGCACATGAACCGGAACAAGGAGGTCCTGACCCTTCGGCCAATCTATGTCGAGCGCAAGGAGGGCAAGACCACGGTCGAGGTCGCCCTCCAGTACAACGACACGTACACCGAGAACGTCCTGGCCTTCGCCAACAACATCAACACGGTCGATGGCGGGACGCACGTGACCGGCTTCCGGGCCGCCCTGACCTCGTCGCTCAACGACTGGGCCCACAAGGCGGGCATCCTCAAGGCGTCCGACCCGAACCTGAGCGGCGATGACGCCCGGGAGGGACTGACCGCCGTGATCAGCGTCAAGCTGCCCGAGCCCCAGTTCGAGGGCCAGACGAAGGCGAAGCTGGGCAGTGCCGAGGTCAAGGGCCAGGTCCAGACCGTCCTGACCGACGGGTTGATCCAGTACCTCGAAGAGAACCCCAGCGATGGCCGCAAGATCATCGAGAAGTGCCTGACGGCCTCCCGCGCTCGCGAAGCGGCGCGCAAGGCGCGCGACCTGGTCATCCGCAAGGGCGCCCTGGACGGGTTGTCGCTGCCGGGCAAGCTGGCCGACTGCCAGGAGCGCGATCCCGAGCGCAGCGAGATCTTCATCGTCGAGGGCGACTCGGCCGGCGGCTCGGCCAAGCAGGGTCGCGACCGGCGCTTCCAGGCGATCCTGCCCCTGCGCGGCAAGGTCCTCAACGTGGAGAAGGCCCGCCTCGACCGGATCGTGGCCAGCGAGAACGTCCGGCCCCTGATCATCGCCCTGGGCGCCGGGATCGAGGGCATCGGCGACAGCTTCGACCTGGCCAAGCTGCGCTACCACCGGATCATCATCATGACCGACGCCGACGTGGACGGAGCCCATATCCGGACCCTGCTCCTGACCCTCTTCTTCCGGCACATGCCCCAGGTGATCGAGGCTGGCTTCCTGTACATCGCCCAGCCGCCGCTCTATCGAATCAGCACCGGCAAGGTGACCAAGTACGCGGGCTCGGAGAAGGAGCGCGACGCGATCGTCAAGCAGATGAACGCCAAGAACGTCTCGGTCCAGCGCTTCAAGGGGCTCGGTGAGATGAACGCCGAGCAGCTCTGGGAGACGACGATGAACCCCGAGTCGCGCACGCTCCTGCGGGTCGACAGCGAGAACGCCGCGGTGGCCGACGAGATCTTCACGATGCTCATGGGCGAGAAGGTCGCGCCGCGCAAGGACTTCATCAAGTCCGAGGCGCGCAAGGTCCAGAACCTTGACATCTGAGGTCGGCCTGAAGCAGGCCAAGCCGGCCGCCATCGCCGAGCGTCCGCGCGCTGCGAGTCCGACGGGCGGCATGGACTACGAGTTCGAGCCCCACAACTGCTTCGCCTGTGGCGAGCTGAACGAGCACGGCCTGCAGCTCAAGCTCCACCTCGGCGAGCGCCGCTCGTGGACCGAATTCGTGCCCGACGACCGATTCGAAGGCTGGGCCGGGATCGCCCACGGCGGGATCCTCGCCACGATCCTCGACGAAGTCATGGCCTGGGCCCTCGTAGCCGAGGACAACTGGGGCGTGACCGCCCGGCTGTCGATCGACTTCAAGCGTCCGGTGCCGGTCGGCAGCCAGGTCCGGGCTGAAGGCTGGGTCGTGCGCTCGCGGCGGCGGCTCGTCGACACGGCCGGACAGATCGTCGACTTGAACGGTGTGCTCCTGGCCACGGCCTCGGCCGTCTATGTCGCCGCCAACGAGGAGCGCAAGCGCCAGCTGATGGCCCAGTACGGGGTCCGCATTCGGAACGCCCGGGCCAGTGGCGAAGGAATCAGCAAGTGACTGGGCGAGCCGGGGCGTGACGACCACCTCCCAGATCACCGCCCGTGCCGTCGCCTTCGTGGCGGCCCGCAAGCCCGAGGCGGAACAGCTCGGGCGGAGCCTGGCCGAGCTCACGTCGGACCCGGACGCCTTCGCCCAGGCGCTCGGTCGCGGCTTCGCCGGGCTGGCCGATCCGGACTATCTCACGAGCGAGCATCGGATCGCGCCCGGACTTGGACCAACCTACGGCGTGCGCTGGCCCCTCACCGCGGCCCTCGACCGTGGCTTTCGCCAGGCGACCCAGGCCGAACGTCCGACCGGCTACCTCGAGCTGGCCGACCGCCTGTTCGCCGAACGCGAGCTCGAGCTGCGCTGGTTTGCGTTCGGCCTGCTCGACCGCCTCCTGCCCGCCGACCCGGAGCGCTGCTGGCAGCTCCTGCGCCGGGCGGCCCGCGAGGCGAGCGACTGGATCACGATCGATACCCTGGCCCATCCCTATGGCCGGGGGATCCTGCTGGAGGGGTACCGCTGGGCCGAGCTGGAACAGCTCACCTGGTCGCCATCCCAGTGGGAACGCCGGCTGGTCGGTTCGACCGTCGCCACCCTGCCCTTCGTCGACCGCCGGCTGGGCCGGGCCGAGGAAGTCGCCGTCCACGGACTCGGGCTGATCGCGACCCTCCTGGGCGACGCCGAGGCGAA
Organism: Candidatus Limnocylindrales bacterium; assembly: GCA_038239115.1. Classification (GTDB taxonomy): domain Bacteria; phylum Chloroflexota; class Limnocylindria; order Limnocylindrales; family CSP1-4; genus Palsa-1033. Next base: position 71,315 of record JBBSFD010000006.1, read on the forward strand.
TGTCCAGAAGGCCCTGGCCTGGGCCTTGCGCTCGCTGGTCCTGGTCGACCCCGCGGCAGTGCTCGCGTTCGTCGAACGTGAAGCGAAGCGCGCCGCGGCCGAGGACGATGGCCACCGGGCGTGGGTCGTGCGCGACGTGCTGGTCAAGCTGCCGCCCGAGCGGGCCGCCGCCATCCGCACCCAGCTGGGCCCGATCCGGCGGCGGGCCGGCGCACCGGCCACCTCTGAAGCCGCCGCACAAGCCGCCGACCTCGCAGCCCAACTCGCGGCCGTGGCCGTTTGAACCGCCCAGGAGAGCCTGACCAGTGACCGACGACATCGGCGATATCCGCAACATCCGGATCGAGGATGAGATGCGGGTGAGCTACCTCGACTACGCGATGAGCGTGATCGTGTCGCGCGCCCTGCCCGACGTTCGTGACGGGCTGAAGCCGGTCCATCGCCGAATCCTGTACGCGATGGGCGAGATGGGCCTGTCGGCCGGATCGTCCTACCGCAAGTGCGCCGCGATCGTCGGCGACGTGATGGGCAAGTACCACCCGCATGGCGACGTGGCCATCTACGACGCCCTCGTCCGGATGGCCCAGGACTTCTCGATGCGTTACCCGCTCGTCGACGGGCAGGGCAACTTCGGCTCGGTCGACGGCGACAGTGCCGCGGCGATGCGCTACACCGAGGCGCGCCTGACCGCGATCGCCGCTGAGCTCCTGGCCGACATCGACAAGGAGACGGTCGACTTCGAGCCGAACTACGACGGCACCCAGCAGCAGCCCTCGGTCCTGCCGGCCAAGCTGCCCAACCTGCTGATCAACGGCTCGTCGGGGATCGCGGTGGGCATGGCCACCAACATCCCGCCCCATCACCTGGGCGAGGTCGTCGACGCCACGATCGCCCTGATCGACGAGCCGGACAAGACCGTCGACGAGCTGTGCGAGCTGGTCCTCGGCCCGGACTTCCCGACCGGCGGCACGATGTTCCGCTACGAGACCCGGCGCAACCCGATCACCGGCGAGACCGAGACGATCGACGCGATCCGCGAGATGTACGCCCACGGCCGGGGCCGGGTGGTGGTCCGCGCCCAGGTCGCCTTCGAGGAGAACAACAAGGGTCGGACCGGGATCGTGGTCACCGAGCTGCCCTACCAGGTCAACAAGGCCACGCTCATGGAGAAGATCGCCGAGCTGGTCAAGTCCAAGCGGGTCGAGGGCATCAGCGACCTGCGCGACGAATCCGACCGCGACGGGATGCGCATGTACATCGAGCTGGCCCGCGATGCCAACCCCCACAAGGTCCTCAACAACCTGTTCAAGCACACCGCCATGTCCTCGGCCTTCAACATGAACATGCTGGCCCTGGTCGACGGCCAGCCCCAGACCCTCTCGCTCAAGTCGGTCCTCCAGCACCACATCGACCATCGCCGCGAGGTGATCCGGCGGCGGACCGAGTTCGACCTGGGCAAGGCCCGGGCCCGGGCCCACATCCTGGAGGGCCTCAAGATCGCCCTCGACCACCTCGACGAGGTGATCCGGACGATCCGCGAATCGGCCGACGTGGACACCGCCCGAACCAACCTGATGAGCCGGTTCGCCTTGTCCGAGATCCAGGCCCAGGCGATCCTGGACATGCGCCTGGCTCGCCTGGCCGCCCTCGAGCGCAAGAAGATCGAGGACGAGTACCTGGGCGTGATCCAGCTGATCGCCGAGCTCGAGGACATCCTGGCCAACCCCGGCCGGGTCCTCGCGATCATCAAGGACGAGCTGACCGAGCTCAAGCGCAAGTACGCCGGCGAGCGTCGGACCCGGATCGTCGACGACTCCAGCCGGGAGATGACCGACGAGGACCTGATCGCCGACGAGGACGTCGTGATCACGGTCAGCGGCCGCGGCTACGTCAAGCGCCAGCCGATCGCCACCTATCGCCGCCAGCATCGCGGGGGCAAGGGGATCATCGGCCACGTCACCCGCGAAGAGGACGCCGTCGAGCACCTGCTCGTGGCCAACACCCACGACTGGGCCCTCTTCTTCACCAATCGCGGTCGGGTCTTCAGCAGCAAGGTCCACACGATCCCCGATGCCAGCCGCCAGGCCAAGGGCATCCCGATCATCAACCTGCCTGGAGTCCAGGTCGAGGCCCGCGAAGTGCCCATGGCCACGATCACCCTGACCGACTTCCGCGACGCGAAGTACCTGGTCCTGGCCACCAAGCACGGCATCATCAAGAAGACGCCGCTCGAGCAGTTCGAGAAGGTCCGCTCGTCGGGGATCATCGCGATCACCCTCGACGAGGACGACGAGCTGGCCTGGGTCGACGTCGCCTCGGGCGCCGACGACGTGATCATCGCCACGGCGCTGGGCAAGATCGCCCGCTTCCACGAGTCGGAGGTCCGGCCGATGGGCCGGCCGGCCGGTGGCGTGATCGGGATCCGGCTGGCCCGCAAGGGCGACGAGGTGATCTCCATGAGCGTGGTCCAGCCCGATGCCGACCTGCTTGTGCTGACCGAGACCGGCTACGGCAAGCGCGTCCCGCTGACCGAGTTCCGGGTCAAGCACCGGGGCGGCCAGGGCGTCGGCCTGATCTCCCTCGAGGGCCGCAAGACGGGCAACGTCGCCGCTGTCCAGCAGGTCACCGAGCAGGACGAGGAGCTGTTCCTGATCAGCTCCGGCGGCCAGGTGATCCGGACCGAGACGAATACGATCAACCGCTACAGCAGCAGCGCCCGCGGGGTGATCGTGATGCGCCTGGCCGAGGGCGACCGGGTCGTCGCCATCGCCGCTTTCCGCGAGGGGCTGGCGGAGCGCGATGGCATCGGCGACAATGACGACCCGACTGGAGCGCCACCCACTGGCGCCCCGGCGACCTGACCCCGGGACCGGTGACGATCCTGGGCGGAGGTGAGCCTCCCGTGTATTCGGACCATTTCGACATCTACACGGGCAACGCCAATCGTGACCTCGCCCACAAGATCTGCCGCTATCTCGATGTCGAGCTGGGCAAGGCCGAGGTCTTCCAGTTCGCCAACGAGAACATCTTCGTCAAGATCCTGGACAACGTCCGCGAGAAGGACGTCTTCCTGATCCAGCCGACCTCGCACCCGGTCAACCAGTCGATCATGGAGCTGCTGATCCTGATCGACGCCTTCAAGCGGGCGAGCGCCGGCCGGATCACGGCCGTGGTCCCGTTCTACGCCTACGGCCGGTCGGACAAGAAGGACCAGCCGCGCGTCCCGATCACCGCCCGCCTGATCGCCGACATGATCACGGTCGCCGGGGCCGATCGAGTCCTGACCCTCGACCTCCACCAGGGCCAGATCCAGGGCTTCTTCAACATCCCCGTCGACGAGCTGACCGCCGTCCACATCCTGAGCAACTACTTCAAGACCAAGCACCTCGAGGACCTGGTCGTCGTCACCGACCTGGGCTTCGCCAAGCGTGCCCGAGCGTTCGCGGAGCTGATCGACGCCCCGCTGGCGATCATCGAGAAGCGCCGGGTGGGCAACCTGGACCGGGCCGAGCTGATGAACGTGATCGGCGAGGTCCGGGGCAAGCGGGCGATCATCGTCGACGACGAGATCGACACCGGGGGCACCCTGATCGAGATCGTCCGGGCGCTCGAGCGCGAGGGCGTCGACGAGATCTATGCCGCCGCCACCCACGGTGTCCTGTCCGATCCCGCCGTTGACCGGATCCGCAACTCGAGCATCAAGGAAGTCATCCTGACCGACTCGATCCCGCTGCCGCCGGCCAAGCGGATCTCCAAGATCAAGACGTTCTCGATCGCGCCGCTCATCGGCGAGGCGATCCGGCGCATCCACCGGGGCGAGTCGGTGGGCGCCCTGTTCAGCAGCGACGTCGCCTTGACCCAGCAGATGCTGATGTGGGACGACGGGATCGCCCGGACCCTCGACCTGAGCGACGATCTGCCGGCCGACGCGGATGACGACCCGGAAGACAACCCTCTTGGCCAGGCCATTCCAGCCGCAGGGATGGGCGATCGATGAGCCTTCAGCTCCACCGACCCGACGGCAAGGGCGGCCTCGAGAAGCGCACCGCCCAGCCCGAGGACTGGCGGACCCAGCTGCGCTCGCCCCGCTGGGGCTCGGCGCTCAATGGCGGGCGCCTGCCCAAGCTGGCCAACTCGGAGATGAACCCGACCTCGACCCGCATGTCGATCGTGTTCTGGGCGGCCCTGGCCGGGCTCACCTTCGTGATCCTGCTGGCCGGCTACGGCACGGGCTTCTGGAAGTAGCCAAGGGGGGTCGCTGACCGCCTCGCCTATACTCTGGCCCCATGGTTCTAGGCTTCCTCAACCGGTTCGTTGACTCCAACGACCGGGAAATCAAACGGGTCCAGCCCCTGATCGACGACGCGAACGCCCTCGAATCCGAGTTCGAGGCGCTGAGCGATGCCGTGATCCGGGCCCGTTTCGACGCACTCCGCGACGAGATTCGGGCCGAGGCCGTGCCGGACGAGCCGTCCGAGGACGAGCTCCACCATCCCGAGCAGGAACGCCGGCGCGAGCTGGCCAAGGCCCGCCGCAAGCGCGAGAACGAACGGATCAACGCGTCCCTCGACGATGTCATCCCGGAGGTCTTCGCGATGATTCGCGAGGCGTCCAAGCGGACCATGGCGATGCGCCATTTCGACGTCCAGCTGGTCGGCGGGATCGTCCTCCACCAGGGCAAGATCGCCGAGATGCGCACCGGCGAGGGCAAGACCCTGGTCGCGCCGCTGGCCGCCATCCTCAACTCGCTGCCCGGCCAGGGCGTCCACGTCGTCACCCCCAACGACTACCTGGCCCGGCGCGACCCCCAGTGGATGGGCCCGATCTTCCACTTCCTGGGGGTCAGCCTGGGCATGATCACCCACGACGCCAGCTTCGTGTTCGAACCGGGCTACCCAACCAACGACGAGCGCCTGATCAACCTGCGGCCGGTCGAGCGGCGCGAGGCCTACGCCGCCGACGTGACCTACGGCACGAACAACGAGTTCGGCTTCGACTATCTCCGCGACAACATGGTGGCCGAGCTCGCCCAGCGGGTCCAGCGCGGCCAGAACTTCGCGATCGTCGACGAGGTCGACAACATCCTGATCGACGAGGCGCGCACGCCGCTGATCATCAGCGGCCAGGCCGAGGAGTCGGCCGACAAGTACTACTCGTTCGCCCGGCTGGTGCCCCGCCTGACCGAGCGGCCCGAGGGCGACGAAGAGGGCGGCGACTACTTCATCGACCTCAAGGACCGGGCCGTCTCGCCGACCGAGGGTGGCATCACCAAGATGGAGGGCTGGCTGGGCGTCCCCAACATGTACGACGCCGATCCCGCCCTGGCCCGCCACTTCGAGCAGGCCCTGCGGGCCCACGCCCTGTACAAGCGCGATCGCGACTACATCGTCAAGGATGGCGAGATCATCATCGTCGACGAGTTCACCGGTCGCCAGATGCCGGGCCGGCGCTGGAGCGAGGGCCTCCACCAGGCGGTCGAGGCCAAGGAGGGCCTGCGCGTCCAGCGCGAGAGCGTGACCCTGGCCACGGTCACGTTCCAGAACTACTTCCGGCTGTACGACAAGCTGGCCGGGATGACCGGCACGGCGATGACCGAGGCCGAGGAGTTCCACAAGATCTACAGCCTCGAGGTCGTGGCCATCCCGACCCATCGGCCGATGGTCCGGGACGACGAAGCGGACCTCGTCTTCCGCAACGAGCTGGGCAAGTTCAACGCCTTGATCGACGAGATCGGCGAGATGACCGAGGCGGGCCGGCCGGTCCTGGTCGGCACGGTCTCGGTGGCCAAGTCCGAGATCCTGGGCGAGATGCTCAAGCGGCGGGGCATCAAGCATGAGGTCCTCAACGCCAAGTTCCACGAGAAGGAGTCGGGCATCATCGCCCAGGCCGGCCGGAGCGCGGCGGTCACGATCGCCACGAACATGGCCGGCCGCGGCACCGACATCAAGCTGGGTGGCAGTCCCGAAGGGCTGGCCTCGGACCTGCTCCACCAGCGTGGCCTGAACCCGGCCGAGGTGGACAGGGAGACCTACGAGGCGGCCCTGATCGAGGCCCGGACCATCTGCGACGTCGATCACGAGCGGGTCGTGGCGGCAGGTGGCCTGCACATCATCGGCACCGAGCGCCACGACAGCCGCCGGATCGACAACCAGCTCCGGGGCCGGGCCGGCCGGCAGGGCGACCCCGGCTCGTCGCGCTTCTACCTGTCCCTCGATGATGACCTGATGAAGCGCTTCGCCTCGGACCGGGTGGCCGGCCTGATGGAGCGGATGGGCCTCGAGGATGACGTGGCCATCGAGTCGCGCCTCGTCAGCAAGACGATCGAGAGTGCCCAGACCCGGGTCGAGGGCTTCAACTTCGACATCCGCAAGCGGGTCGTCGAGTTCGACGACGTGATCAACAAGCAGCGCGAGACCATCTACTCGGAGCGCGACAAGGTCCTCCACAACGAGGACCTGGGCGAGACGATCGTGGGCTTCCTCGACGAGGAGATCGACGCCCTGATCGGCCAGTACTGCGCCGACGAGCTGCCCGAGGAGTGGAACGTCGAGGGCCTGTCCCTGGCGGCCCGGGCGATCGGCCTCGACGCCGAGGGCACCAGCGAGGACGAGCTGTGGGACCTCGGCACCCGGGATGCCATCCGCGACCACCTGCGCGAGCTGGTCGACGCGCGGCTGGCGACCAAGGAAACCGAGGTCGGCGAGGCCGACTGGACCTCGATCGAACGGGTCGTCCTGCTGCGCACGATCGACAGCCTGTGGGTTGAGCACCTGACCGAGCTGGACGACATGCGCCGGGGGATCGGCCTACGCGGCTACGCCCAGCAGGATCCCCTGGTCGAATTCAGGCGCGAGGCGTTCAACCTGTACGCCGAGCTGCGAGGGTTCATCCGCCACCAGCTCGCCTCGTCGATCCTGCGCGTCCAGATCACCCGCCAGGAGGCGCCCGCAGCGCAGCCGCTCCCGGGCCCCGGCCAGCCCGGCCAGGTCGCCGGCGGCTCGGCTGAGCTCGCTCCGTCCGCGGTCGGGAGTTCCGCTGCTGCGGGCGGCGGGGGCAATGGCGCCACGGAGGGCGCCGTCCGGACCGCGGCTGCCGGACGGGCCGCCGCCACCGGCGCTGCCGCCGCCACCGGCAACGCCATCCTCGGCTCGATTGCGCGCGGCCTGCCGCCGCCACCGGCCGTCCGCGGCGTGCGCGAATCGCTCGGCGACGAGGTCGTCGGTTCAGGCCCCTCTTCGAACGGCTCGAGCGCTCTGCGCCCAGGCTTTGCCCCGGACGGCCGGCGAATGGGTCGCAACGACGTGTGCTTCTGCGGCTCCGGACTCAAGTACAAGAAGTGCCACGGGCGCTGAGCCCGCCCCGGAGAATGCCTTGACCACGGAATGCGCAGGGCGCTGATTCGGCTGGCCGCCGCGACCGCGGTGGGCATCGTCGTGGTTTTCGCGTACGGGGCGTTCCGGATCTGGTCGCAGGGCCTGCAGGACGAGCGCCGGCCGGCCGGCGCGGTCGTGGTCCTCGGGGCAGCCGAGTACAACGGACGGCCCTCGCCGATCTATCTTTCGCGCCTCCAGCACGCGGTCGAGCTGTTCAAGACCGGCGACTATGGCTACCTGTTCGTGACCGGCGGCAAGCAACCGGGCGACCGGACGACCGAGGCCGCCGTCGGCCGTCAGTACGCGATCAGCCAGGGCGTGCCGGCCAACCGGATCCTGATGGAGGACCAGGGCCGCAACACGCTCGAATCGCTCGATGCCGTGCGCACGGTCCTGGCCGCCAAGTCGATCCACGACGCCGTCTTCGTGTCGGACCGCAGCCACATGCTGCGGGTCCTGCGGATCGCCTCGGACCTGGGCATCGCCGCCTATGGCTCGCCGACCCCCGACAGCCCGGGCGACAGCGATCCGGTTCACGTCGTCGAGATCACGTTCCACGAGCTGGGCGGCCTGGCCGTCTACTTCATCAGCGGCCAGAGCCCGCCCGACTGATCGAGGAGCGCGGCGCTGGTCGCCGACGTGCGCCGGACGAGCACAGCTGACGCGACGACGGCCCCGGTCCGTCGATTCGGTGCATGGGGCGGACAGATGGAGCGGACTCGACTCGAATCGGTCGAAAACGTGCACTGGGGGCAACTGATTGACGGTTGAAGCGGTCAGTTCGTCAGTTGTGTGCGCCGGACGCAATCAGCGCGGACGGCGGGACGGCGCGCCGCGAGGGGGACCGGATGCTGGCCCAGGCTCGCCCAGAAACGCGGTTGACCCCCGGAAACGCTGACAATCGGGTCAATTTGGGCACGAATCTCGCACTTTCCCTCTTGGCGAATCAGCGTTGCACCGGTACACTGGGCCAAGCCCACGGGGTATGGGGCTGGAGGACCAGGCAGAGCCCGAAACGCCGCGTTTGTGAGGCTTGTCCCGGTCGCCCGTGCCACACCCTTCCCCAGCCCACGAGAGAGGGAGCCCGTGAAGCAGGCCGAGGAAGCGTCGTTCATTGATTTGATCGCCTGCGAGCGAGACTGTCGGACATGCAGTTACGCCGCAGCCCTCGATTGCGACGGCAACTGCGGCGTCTGCCCCCACAACGGCTACTGTCCCTGCGTGAACCCCGTCGTCGCCCGGAGCAAGACCGCGCTGCGGATCATCGAGCTTCGTCCGATTCTCCTCCAGGATGCCCAGGTGCGCGGCTAGGTGGATGCCGCCGCAATCAGGGACCTGACGGAGCGGATCCGGTCGACCTCGGGGCGTCTTTGACCTCCCCGTCAAGGAAGCACGTCTCGCCGAGCTCGATCAGCTAACCCAGGTCCCGGGCTTCTGGGACGACGGACGGACGGCCAAGAAGGTCCTCCGGCAGGCGGACGGCCTGCGCACCGAGATCGATACCTGGCGCCAGCTCGAGGGCCGGGCTACCTCCCTCAGCGAGCTCACCGACCTGCTCCAGGATTCACCCGATCCGGAGATGGAGGCCGACCTGACCCGCGATGCGGCCGCGGTCGAGGCCGACTTCAAGCGTGAGCGGACGGCCCTCCTGTTCAGCGGCGAGTACGACGATCGGGGCGCCCTGCTCATGATCAGCGCCGGGGCGGGCGGAACAGAGGCGACCGACTGGGCCGAGATGCTCCTCCGGATGTACCTCCGCTGGGCCGAGCGTCATCGCTTCCACACCGAGGTCGTCGACCAGACCGAGGGCGAGTCGGCCGGCATCAAGAGCGCCACCGTGGCGATCGATGCCGCCCGAGCGTACGGCTGGCTGCGGGCCGAGCGGGGCGTCCACCGGCTGGTCCGGATCAGCCCGTTCGATTCGCAGAACCGGCGCCAGACGACCTTTGCCCTGGTCGAGGTCCTGCCCGAGGTCGAGGAGGACGACCCGGACATCGAGCTCAACTGGGACGACATCCGGGTCGACACGTATCGCTCGCAGGGCGCCGGCGGGCAGCATGTCAACAAGACCGATTCGGCGGTCCGGCTGACCCACCTCCCGACGAACATCGTGGCCCAGAGCCAGAATGAGCGGTCCCAGACCCAGAACAAGGAGACCGCGATCAAGGTCCTCAAGGCGCGCCTGCTGGAGCGCCGGCTCGAGGAAAAGGAAGCGGCGCTGCGCGAGCTCAAGGGCGAGCACGTGACGGCCGGCTGGGGCAACCAGATCCGGAGCTACGTCCTGCACCCGTACCAGATGGTCAAGGACCTGCGGACGGGGGTCGAGACGAGCAACACCGGAGCCGTCCTCGATGGCGATCTCGACACGTTCATGCAGGCCGAGCTCGAGCGCCTCGCGACCGGGCGCGATCCCGAGCCGGTGGGCGAGCTCGACTAGGTGCCGCCGATCGAGATCCGGCCGGCCCGGCCCGAAGAGCTGCCGACGTGCGCCGAGATCTGGCGCGAGAGCCTGAACGACTACATCGTCAAGCTCAACCAGCATCCGATCCCGGACGACCTGACCCGGATCATCCGCCTCTATCGCCACCTCGCCGAGACGGATCCGGAGCGCTTCGTCGTGGCCCTCGACCCAGAGGGGACTGCTGCCGAAGGGGAGGGCTCGGAGGCCGCGGACTCGGGCCGGATCGTGGGCTTTGCCTCGGCCGTCCAGCGCGACTGGCTGTGGTTCCTGTCGATGTGCTTCATTCGGCCGGCCGCCCAGGGCCGCGGCATCGGGCGGGCCTTGCTCGGGGACATCCTGCCGCCGGCCGGCTCCGGCGCGGTCCTGGCCACGGCCACCGACAGCGCCCAGCCGATCTCCAACGCGCTCTACAGCCGCTACGGAATCGTGCCCCGGATGCCCCTGTTCTCGATCAGCGGCTACGTGACCGCGCCCGACTCGCTGCCGAGCCTGCCCCAGGGCGTCCAGTTCGTCCCGTTCGAGACGGTCGTGAGCGATGCGGCCGACCGTCTCGGCCACCGCGAGCTGGCCGAGACGGTCGGGGCGCTCGATCGGGAGCTGCTCGGGGTCGATCATCCCCAGGACCACCGCTTCCTGCGGACGGAGGGCCGTCACGGCTTCCTGTACCGCGACGGATCGGGCACGACGCTCGGCTACGGCTACGCCTGGGAGACGGGCCGGATCGGGCCGCTGGCCGTCCGGGATCGGGAGCTGGTCGGACCGGTTCTGGGTCACTTGCTGCGCGCGGTGCCCGCCCGGGGAGCCCAGGCCGTCTGGGTGCCGGGTGCCGCCGGAGCAGCCGTCAGGACCCTGCTCGACGCCGGCCTGCGCTTCGAGGACTTCCCGATCCTGATCGGCTGGAGCCGCCCGTTCGCCGACTTCGAACGCTACCTGCCGGTCTCGCCGGGGCTCCTCTAGGAGGATCGCGCCACGGACAGGTCCGGTCGGGGGTGGTAGCCTCCCGGCGTGGCTTCACCCAACGCGGCCCCGCCCAGAGCCGCCGCGCGCTCGCTTCGCGAGCAGCCCGCCGCTCACCCGATCGCCGAGACTCCGGATGAGCAGGCGATCCTGGTGCTGCACGATGTCAGCAAGACCTATCCCAACGGCAAGACGGCCCTGCGGGACGTGGACCTGGTCATCCCCGAGGGCGACTTCGTGTTCCTGGTGGGCGCCTCAGGGGCCGGCAAGTCGACCCTGATCAAGCTCCTGATCCGGGACGAGATCGCGACCCGAGGCGCGGTCATCCTGGACGGCCAGGATGTCGCCCGCCTGAGCCGCCGGGAGGTCCCCCGGATCCGGCGCAAGATCGGGATCATCTTCCAGGACTTCAAGCTGCTGCCAACCAAGACGGTCCGCGAGAACGTCGGCTTCGCCCTCGAAGTCACCGGCACGCCCCGGCGCCAGATCGCTCCGGCCGTCGAGCGGGTCCTCGCCCTGGTCGGCCTGTCGGCCCAGGCGGAGCAGCTGCCGTCGCAGCTGTCCGGCGGCGAGCAGCAGCGCACGGCCATCGCCCGCGCGCTCGTCCACGACCCGCGCCTGATCATTGCCGATGAGCCGACGGGCAACCTCGATCCGCTGATCAGCTGGGAGATCATCCAGCTCCTGTCCCGGATCAATGAGCTCGGTGTCACGGTCCTGATGGCCACCCACAACGCCGAGATCGTGACCGCCCTGCGCCGGCGGGTGGTGGCCCTCGAGGACGGCCGGATCACCCGCGACGAGCTCGGCGCCGCCTATCACCGCGAGGACTAGCGGTGCTGTCGTTCGTGGCGTTCAGCCTGAAACGCGCCTGGCAGGGCTTCTGGCGGAACGCAGTGATGAGCATCGCCGCGACGGCCACGATGGTCCTCATGCTCGTCCTGCTGAGCGCCTTCTTTGTCGTCCTGTCGGGCCTCGACGCCGGCCTCCAGTTCGTCGAGCAGAAGGTCGAGGTGGTGGCCGAGCTGCGCGACGACGCGCCGGACCTCAAGATCGAGCAGCTCCGTCAGGACGTGGCGGCCCTGCCCGAGGTCGCCTCGGTCGACTACATCGACAAGGCCACGGCGCTGGCCCAGTTCAAGCAGCGGATGGCCGAGCAGGGGCGCGAGGACCTGACCCAGTTCCTCGACACCAATCCGCTGCCGGCCACGCTCAACATCAAGCTCAAGGATGCCCACCAGTTCGGCACGGTGGTCCAGGTCCTGCGGGGCCGGACGGACGTGGTCGCGACGGTGGAGGAGGTCCAGGACCTGGTCGACCGGGTCCTGACCGTGACCAACCTGCTCCGGACGGTTGGCCTGGTCCTGCTCGCCCTGGTCGGCCTGACCGTCCTGTTCATCATCGTCAACACCATCCGGCTGGCCGTGGTGGCGCGCGCCGAAGAGATCGAGATCATGCGCCTGGTCGGGGCGTCGGACGCCTTCATTCGCTGGCCGTTCATCTTCGAGGGCGCCCTGGTCGGCCTGTTCGGGGCGCTGATCACGCTGATGCTGCTGGCCGCGGGCGCCGCTCCGCTGAGCAACCTGATGACCCGTTTCTTCGAGGTCCTGCCGCTCGAGCTGGGCTCGCTCCAGCGCAACCTGGCCGTCATCGTGCTGGTCACGGGAGTCGGCCTGGGCACGATCGGATCCTGGGTCTCGGTCCGGAGCTACCTCCTGAAGTAACCCCGACCAGAGGCTCGACCGGGAGCCATCCGGCGGATGCGATCGGGTCGCGGTAGGCTGCCCCTGCCCAAGCTCCTCGATCACGGAGCCGACGCAGGCTGCAGCCAGGACGATCCCGATGCTTCCCCCACCCGAGGCGGTCCCGGCCGCCGCTCCTCAGACCCCTCCCGACCCCGAGCCCGCCCGCCATCGCCGGCCGACCCTGCCCTGGTTCATCGCGATCGTGGCCATCCTGGGCGGCAGCGGGCTGTTCCTGTCCGGCTTCGCCCTGGGCGCCCAGCGGGCCTCGACCCTGGGCACGGCCCTGTCCGATCAGCAGGCCTTCCAGCCGTTCTGGGATACCTACAACTCGATCCAGAGCGACTTCGCCCTCGATCCGGTCGATCGCAAGACCCTGGTCGAGGGGGCCATCAAGGGCATGATCGACTCGCTGGGCGACCCGTTCAGCCAATACCTCAGCCCGAGCAGCTTCCAGACCACCCTGGAGGGCCTGGCCGGGACGTTCACCGGGATCGGCGCGGTGATCCCGGCCACCACGACCTCGACCAACGCGACCTGCACCAGCCTGGGTCCGGACTGCACCCTGATCGTCTCGAGCGTGATCCAGGATGCTCCGGCGGACAAGGCTGGGCTGCTGCCCGGTGACCGGATCGTGTCGATCGACGGCCAGGCGCTGACCGGCAGCGTCGACGATGCCGTGGCCCGGATCCGCGGCCCGAAGGGCTCGACCGTGGTCCTCGGGATCATGCGAGGCGGGTCCACTAACCCGATTTCGATCGCGATCGTGCGCGACACGGTGATCCAGAAGGAGGTCGAGACCCGCTCGCTGGCCAGCGGCACGGTCGGCTACATCCACCTGACGGGTTTTAGCGACAACTCGGCCCGCGATTTCGCGGCAGCCGTCAAGGCCGACGTGGCGGCTGGCCAGAAGCGGATCGTGGTCGACCTGCGGGGCGACCCGGGCGGCTACATCACCGCGGCGCAGGCCGTGGCCAGCCAGTTCCTGGCCAGCGGCGTCATCTTCTACGAGCAGGGCTCGGACGGCGTCCAGGTGGCGACCGACGCCACGCCGGGCGGCGCGGCCACCGATCCCTCGATCAAGGTGGTGGTGCTGATCGATGGCAACAGCGCCTCCGCCAGCGAGATCGTGGCCGGCGCCCTGCAGGCCCGCGGGCGCGCCCTGCTGATCGGCAGCCAGTCGTACGGCAAGGGCACGATCCAGGCGTTCCAGCAGCTGTCCGACGACAGCGGCGGCTTCCGGCTGACGATCGCCCGCTGGCTCACGCCCAAGGAGATCTGGATCAACCACGTTGGCCTGACCCCTGACGTGCCGGTGGCCTCGGCGGCCAATACCCCCGTCGGCACGGATCCGGTCCTCGACCGGGCGCTCCAGGTGCTGGCGGCTCCGGCGTCCGCCTGACGGGTATTGCGCTCGCGGCGCCCTTCGGGTACGGTTTCCCTGAACGAAAGGAGGTGATGTGCAGTGTCTGAACGTCGTCGCTGCACCACCTCGCAGGAGATGACCGTCTAAGCGGACACCCTGCGGGTGGTGAAGCGTTTTCGAGCGCCGGTCCGCAAGGGCCGGCGTTCGTGTGCCCGGGCCCGCACCATCACGGGCCACCACCCGCCGACCGTTATCACCGAGGGAGCCAACCATGGGCGAGGAGACCATCGCCCTCAACCGCCGGGCGCGGCACAACTACACGATCGACGACTCGTTCGAGGCAGGCATCGCCCTGACCGGGACCGAGATCAAGTCGATTCGTGGTCATAAGGTCAACCTGTCCGACGCCTACGCCCGAATCGACCGCGGCGAGATGTGGCTGTTCGCCGCCCACATCGCCCCGTACGAGGGCGGCAACCGGATGAACCACGAGGCCAAGCGGACCCGCAAGCTGCTGGTCCACCGGGCCGAGCTCACCCAGCTCCTCTCGAAGACCAAGCAGAAGGGCCAGACGATGGTCCCGCTGCGCCTGTACATCAACGAGCGCGGTCGGGCCAAGGTCGAGATCGGGCTGGCCCGCGGCAAGCAGCTGTACGACCGCCGGCGCGACATCGCCGACCGCGACTCCCGGCGCGATGTCGCCCGCCAGATGGCCGACGTGAGCCGGGGCCGCTCCTAGCCGTCCCGAGGCGTGGCGGCCGCGTCTCTCCGGGCCCAGTTCGTGCCAAATTCCGCTGAGGGCCGTCTTATGGCGGTTCGACGGCGGTTTCGGGGCCTTCGCGGCTTCGCTCGATCACGATTCGTGCACGAGCTCGACGTCGGTTGGCGTCGGACCGATGTCTCAGGGGTCGCAGGCGACCATAAGGCGCTCCTGGGCGAAATTTGGCACGAACCCGCCAGGCAGGGCGGGGAGCAGCCAGGCACCCGGCGGGCCTGGGCCGGGCACGACCTGGGCTCACTTGGCACCGGGCTGAGCTTGTGGCATGATCCGCGTCCGTCGAACGCAGGTTCGATGGCCATGGGGATGCGTGGATTCGACAGGGTCCAGCTACCAGGGAGTGCGAGCCGAGGATGT
Source organism: Candidatus Limnocylindrales bacterium (assembly GCA_038239115.1). Taxonomy (GTDB): domain Bacteria; phylum Chloroflexota; class Limnocylindria; order Limnocylindrales; family CSP1-4; genus Palsa-1033. The sequence goes on from JBBSFD010000006.1 coordinate 86,349, forward strand.
CGCTCTGGCCTCGTTAAAAGGCGACAAAACGAAGTAACTGGCAACCGCCAGCCTGCTCTCGCCCTCGCTGCTTAGGCAGTAAGGTGAGCGTGGAAGCAGCCTCCTCCTCGTGGGCTGTGGAAGCGTCATTCAGCGAGGATGCGAACGGTGCAATTGCCGCGTAGCGTCGTTCAAAGCCCGATCTAGGGACACGTGACTGGACCGGCCGGGAGCTTGCCGATGGGCGCCTGGTCGGTTGACGACAAATCATCGGACACGCTCGTAGTGGTCCCTGGCGAAGGGTTCTGGACGGGGAGTTCGACTCTCCCCCATCTCCACCAACTTAGTTTGACTCTCGTTGGCAGGCCCTAAAACCTGTCCGCCCTTCGATCGTGCGGTTAGCCGGCGAGGATTGACCATGACCAATAGCCGGACCACCGAGCAGCTCGCGCTCTGGGCTCGCTTCGTCCGTGACCCGGCCCATGGTCCACTCCCTGGTCTCCTGCTCCTGCTGACCGCGATGACCGGGCTCATCGACGCCGTCAGCATCTTGGCCGGGTCTTCGTGGCCAACATGACGGGCAACGTCGTGTTCATCGGGTTCGCACTGGCCGGCGCACCCGGATTCTCCCTGTCGGCCTCGAACGCCGCTCTCATCGGCTTCCTTGTCGGAGCCTTCGGCGGTGGGCTCATGGTCGCGCGGGTCGCCGGTCACCGGGGCGTCATGCTGCGCAACACGGGCACGCTGGAATTCGCCCTCATCGCGATCGCGTTCATCCTCGTCCTGCCCGATGCGGGTCTCCCCAGCAGCGGCGTCGCGGTCGTCGTCTCGGCGCTGTGTGCGGCGGCGATGGGCATCCAGAACGCGAGTGCCCGACGACTCGCTGTCCCGGACCTGACCACGACCGTGTTGACCCTGACCCTCACAGGCATCGCGGCCGACCTGCGCCACAGCCCGGTTTTCACAGTGACCCGCCGGATCACTGCTGTGTTTGCCATGCTCGTCGGCGCCACCGTAGGCGCACTCGTTGTCCTGAATGCCGGGCTTGCGTGGGCGCTGGGCCTGGCCCTCGTACTGCTCGGGAGCGTGGTCCTCATCGCCGCGATTCGGAGCCGACAGCCTGCCCCGTGGCACACCCACGGGACGTAACGTCAGAATCCCACCATGCCCCTGACCGGCCGGCAGCTCAACAGGGCCACGCTGGGCCGGCAACTGCTCCTCCGCCGCGAGGCACTTGACGTGGTCGAGGCCGTGCGCCGGATCGTCGCTCTCCAGGCACAGGAGCCTGCGTCGCCCTACCTGGCCCTCTGGAACCGGCTGGCCGACTTCGACCCGGCCGACCTTGATGCGGCGTACGCGGATCGATCCGTGGTCAAGGCATCGCTCGTCCGGCTGACGCTGCACGCGGTGCTCGCGGAGGACTACCCACCGTTTCACGACGCGATGGTCAGCAGCCTGCGGGCGTCGCGCCTGAACGATCGCCGCTATACCTCGACTGGTCTGTTGCCCGCCGACGCCGACGCGGTCGTTCCGGATCTCCTGCAGTTTGCGGCGCGACCGCGCAGCAAGGCCGAAATCGAGGACCGACTCGAGAAACAGCTTGGCGAGCGCCAGCCGCGGATGTGGTGGGCCCTGCGGACCTTCGCTCCGCTGCACCACGCGCCGACCGGCGGGCCGTGGTCGTTCGGGACGCGTTCGTCGTACATGGCTGCTGGGACTGTGCCCCATTCGGAATCCTCGGACGATGCCATCCAGAAGCTCGTCCGGCGCTACCTCCAAGGCTTCGGTCCGGCCGGCGCGCTGGACTTCGCCCAATTCACGATGCTCAAGCGCTCGGTCGTGACGCAGGCGTTGCAGGCCCTGGCGGACCGCGGCGAGGTCGAGCAGCTCGAGGGCCCGGACGGGCGGCATGCTGCCGGCGGAGGAGACCCCCGCTCCGCCGAGGCTGCTCCCGATGTGGGACAGCATCCTGCTCGCTTACGCCGATCGAAGCCGGGTCATCCCACCGGCCTACCGCCGGCTGGTGATCCACCAGAACGGGGACGTCCTCTCGACCCTGCTCGTCGATGGCTTCGTCGCCGGGGTCTGGCGGCCGGTCGACGGCGGCATCGAGGCGAGGGCGTTCCAGCGCCTCTCGGAGGAGGCCTGGGGCGGCCTCGAAGCGGAGGCCCGTGGGCTCCTGGCATTCCTGGCCAGCCGCGATCCCAACGTCTACCGGCGCTACGGCCACTGGTGGGACAAGAGCCTGCCGGGGGCCGAAACCCGGCTCCTTGCGTCGGAGTGATCGCCGCGCGCCCTGTGTGGCGATAATGCCGGGGTGACGCTCCTACCCCCTCGCCTATCGGTCGTGACCCTCGGAGCTCGAGACC
>JBBSFD010000007.1:0-86943 GCA_038239115.1 Candidatus Limnocylindrales bacterium
ATGAGCACGACCTCGCTTCGACCCCAGGCCAGCCGCGTGTCGATGGCATCGCGGGTCGTCCCGGGGATCTCCGACACGATGGCGCGGTCCTCGCCGAGGAGCGCGTTGAGCAGGCTCGATTTGCCGACGTTCGGCCGGCCCACGATCGCGATCGCGACCGGCTGGTCCGAATCAGCGGCCATCGCGACGTCCCAGCGGGCGGCTTCCGGGTCGGGCGTGGTGTCGGCATCGGCATCGAGCTCGGCGTCGAAGTCCGAGTCGTCGCCGGTCCCGGACTCCCCCAGGGCCGGGCCACTGCCCAGCTTGGGCAGGACGAAGCCGGCCGCCACGTCCTGCTCCCAGGCCTCGGCCTCGAGCTCGCGTGCCTTGCGGGCAAGCTCGTCTTCGGATTCGGGTGGCAGGGCCCAGACGAGCGCGTCGAGCAGGTCGCCGGTCCCCCGGCCGTGCGCCGCGCTCACGGCATAGACGTCCTCCCAGCCCAGGACGTGGAACTCGGCCGCCTCCAGGTCACGCTTCTCGTTGTCGGCCTTGTTGACCGCGACCAGGATCGGCGAGTGGGCCCTGCGCAGGCTGGCAGCCGCCTCGAGATCGGCCGGGGTAGGGCCGCTGGCCGCGTCGACCACGAACACGATCACATCCGCCTCGTTGATCGCCAGGCGGGCCTGTTCCTGGACCCCTTCCTCGATCGAGTCGTTGGGGTCCACCTCGAGCCCGCCGGTGTCGACGACCACGAACCGGCGGCCGTTCCACTCGGCGTTGCCGTACAGCCGGTCGCGGGTGGTTCGAGCCCGGTCCTCGACGATCGCCCGACGGGTGCCCAGGATCCGGTTGAACAGGGTGCTCTTGCCGACGTTGGGCCGCCCGACCAGGGCGACGACGGGGAGTCCGGACGCCACGCTCAGGCTGCGCCGGCGTGGATCGTCGGCAGTGAGGTCGTCCGGCCGGCGGGCGTGGCCGCCAGGGCCAGGGCCGCCATCGCCAGGACGTGGGCATCGGCCGCGGTGGCGGGCGTGCCGGCCATCACCAGGATCTGCTCGGCGACGACCTGGAGGTCCTCGATCGGGGTGGACGTGCCGCCGGTGATCCCGACGATGGCGGCGCCCTCGAACACGCCCGGATCAGCCAGGTCGGCCACCGACTCGACCTGGATGGCCTTCGTCCCGACGATCTCGCACAGCCGGGTCAGCTCCTTGGTGTTGGCGCTCGAACGGCCGCCGACGACGACCATCAGGTCGACCTCGCGGGCGGTGTCGAGGGTGTCCTGCTGGCGCCGGATCGTGACCGGGCAGACGGTGTTCACGATCTTCAGCTCGTGGCTGCGGCCGACCATGAACGCGGCCAGCTTCTCGAACTTCCAGGGCGGCTGGGTGCTCTGCGAGATGAGCGCCATCTTCTTCTTGCGCGGGATCGTCTCCCACTCGGGCTCGTCGTCGACGACGATCGCGTCCGGAGCGAAGCCGAGCAGGCCGACGACCTCGGGATGGCGGGGCGTGCCCAGCAGGACGATCGTGTAGCCCTCCTCGACCAGGCGCATCAGCTCGCGCTGCTCCTGGATCACCCAGGTGCAGGTACCGTCGATCACGTCCAGGCCACGCTGCTCGGCCCGCTCCATCACGTCCGGCCGCACGCCGTGAGCGCGGATCACGATGGCCGCGCCACGATCGACCTCGTCGAGGGTCTCGACGGTCTGGACGCCGGCCCGCTGCAGGTCGGCGATCACGCCCTCGTTGTGGACCACCTGGCCCAGGGTGTGGGTCACCCGTCCGCTGGCTGCGGACTCCTTGGCCTTGTCGATCGCTTCGCGCACGCCGTAGCAGAATCCGGTGCGCCGGGCGATGCGAATTTCCAGGACGGTACCCATTTCCGACTGATTATCGCACCGGCTGCGACGAATCCCCCGTTTCGCTTGCCGCGGTCGGAGCATAGACGCCCTGTTGGCGGGCCGGCAGGAGCTCGGCGATCCGGCCCATGATCAGATTGGTGGCCGCGCTCTTGGCCGCCCGCCGGTCGAGGCCGGCCGGCAGGACATCGCTCAGCAGGAACGGCTGGCCGACCCGCAGCTCGACCTGGCCGCCCGGTCGGGGCGGCTGTCCCTTGGGCCAGAATCGGTCGGTGTCGATCACCCCCACGGGCAGGATCCGGGCGTTGGTCTTGAGCGCGAGCATGGCCACGCCGTCCTTGGCCGGCTGCAGGGCTCCGCTCGGGCTGCGGGTGCCTTCGGGGAAGACGACTACGGCATTGCCCGCCTCGAGGATCCGGATCATCAGCCGGAAGACCTCGATATCGAGGTTGTCGCGATCGACCGGGTGGATCGAGCCGGTCCGGGCGATCCAGCCGATGACCGGCCACTCGGTGATCTCGCGCTTGCCCAGCCAATGGATCCGGCGGCCCAGGCGCGGGGTCAGCCAGGCGCCGACCAGGACGCCGTCGGCGTTCGAGACGTGGTTCGAGGCGATGATCAGGGCCCCCTCTCGCGGGATCGCTTCGATCGCGCCGCTGATCCGGACCCGGGTCAGGCAGCGGGTGATCGTGCGGGTCAGCAGGGCAAGGCCCCGGATGAACCAGTTGGCATCGCTGCGCAGGCTCCGATCCTCGCTCGGGGCCGGACCGGCGCCCGGCGCTGGCTTGGCGCTCACGGTGCGACCAGCGCGGGAATCTGGCCGGCCTGCCTGATCGCGGCCACGACCGCCGCGACGGTCTGCTCGAAGGTATTGCCGTCGGTCCGGATATGGACCGCGTCCGGCGCGGGGCGCAGCGGCGCGACCGGCCGATTCCGATCGAGGTCGTCGCGTCGGCGGAGCTCGGCCAGGACCGCCGCCGCCTCGGGCCCGGCCGGGTCCAGGCCGCGCTCCTCGGCCCGCCGGCGGGCGCGCTCCTCGGCCGAGGCGTCAAGGAAGACCTTGAGGCCGGCTTCGGGCAGGACCACCGTACCGATGTCCCGACCGGCCACGATGATCCGGCCGCCGCTGGCAATCGCCCGCTGGCGCTGGAGGAGCGCCGCTCGGAGCTCGCCCACCCGGGAGACCTCGCTGACGGCCCGGTCGACCTCGGCGGCATGGACCCGCCCGGTCACGTCCTCGCCATCGACCAGCACCCGGGCCAAGCGGCCCTGTTCGTCGACAGCCAGCTCGACCTCGCCGACCAGGGCCACCAGCGCCGGCGGGTCGGACCGGTCGATCCCGCGCTGGAGCACGAGCCAGGTGATCGCCCGATAGAGCAGGCCGGTGTCACAGAAGCGGAAGCCGACCTCGCGGGCAGCTGCGGCGCCGACGCTGCTCTTGCCCGACGAGGCCGGGCCATCGAGGGCCACGACGAGCGGCAGGAGGGTCATCGGCGCGGACCGCTCGAACGCGCCGGCCGGGCCGTCGGATCGCCCTCCCGGGGCCAGCTTCGGCCGGCACCCAGCGAGCGGACCTCGGGCGCCGTCAGCCGGCGGCAGCGGCCGCTGGCCAGGTCCTCCAGCCGCAGCGTGCCGAGACGGACCCGGACGAGCCGATCGACCGGCGCCCCGACCGCGCCGAACATTCGGCGGAGCTGGCGCTTCCAGCCCTGCTGGAGGGTGGCCCGGTACCAGGCCAGAGGTGGTGGCGGCGGGGCGAGGACTGCCTCGAGCTTGCGCACCTCGACCGTGGTCGTCAGGCGCAGGTGGGTCAGGGTGGCCAGGCCCTCCTCGAGCCGGATTCCCGCTCGCAGCCGCGCCTGCTGGTCATCGTTGAGCTCGGTCCGCAGGCCAAGGGCGTACTCGCGCTCGACCCCGAACCTGGGATGGAGCACCCGCTCGGACCACGCTCCGTCGTTGGTCAGCAGGATCAGCCCCTCAGAATCCTGGTCGAGCCGGCCGACCGGATAGAGTCGGGCGCCCGAGGCCATGGCCGTCGGGACCAGATCGAGGACGGTCCGCTCGGCGTGCCGGTCGCGCGCGGTGGACACGACACCGGCGGGCTTGTGGATGACGAGGTGGACCGGACTGGCCGCTTCGCCGATCGCCCGGCCGTCGACCTGGATGGCCGAGGTGACCGGGTCGACGGGCTGGCCGAGCACGGCGGTCTTGCCGTCCACGCTGACCCGGCCAGCCGCGATCATTCGCTCGGCCTCGCGACGCGACGCGACGCCGGCCGCGGCCAGGACCTTCTGGAGGCGTTCGGTGGCCATCAGCCAGCCGGTCGGCCCGGCCCCACCGATTGGGGTTCGATCACGTCGTCATGATCCAGGACCCCGTTCAGCCCGCCGTCGTCGGCGTTGGCGTCCAAGGTCTCGATCAGGCGGCCGGCGATCTCGGCGTCGAGCGCTGGCAGCTCGTCGAGGCTGGTCAGCCCGAACCGCTCGAGGAAGTCAAAGCCGGTCCCGTACAGGTACGGCCGGCCGGGCGCCTCGGACCGGCCCAGCTCAACCACCAGACGCCGATGGAGCAGGCTGCGCAGGCTGTAGTCGGAGTCGACGCCCCTGATCCGCTCGACCACCGACCTGGTGACCGGCTGGCGATAGGCCACGATCGCCAGCGTCTCGAGCGACGCCGGCGACAGGCGGAGGGCATCGCTGCCGACGTAGCGGGCGATGAGCGAGCCGGCCTCGGGCGCCGTCGCCAGCTCGACCCGCTCGGTGGACAGGATCAGCCGGATCCCCCGCCCCGCCAGGCTGACCTCGAGATCGCCCAGCCGGGCATCGACCGTCTCGCGATCGACCCCGGCGATCGTCCCGATCTCGCGCCGGCTCAGCGGCCGCTCGGCCACGAACAGGAGCGCCTCCAAGGCACCTTCGGTCAGCTCCGGGACTTCGGTCGGATCGGATGGCTCGATCAGCTCCGACTCGGTCATCTGAAGTCCGCCAGGCTCTCGTCGATCGGGCCGGCCGGCTCGACCGCAGCGCTCCCGGCGGCCCGCTCGGCCGGGCTGGTCCGCCGGGCGACGATCGGGCCCCACGGCTCGGCCTGCTCGACCACGATCTCGCGACGCTTCATCAGCTCGAGCATGGCCAGAAAGGTGACAGCCCGGACGACCCGATCGTGGACGCCGCGGAGGAGCTCCTGGAGGACGACGACCGGCGCATTGCGGAGGGCCGCCCGGATCATCTCGGCCCGCTCGGCGATCGTGATCGTGCGGGCGATCAGGCCGGGCGGCGGCGGGGCCGGTGGGACCAGCTGGAGCAGCCCATCGAGGGCGCGCGGCAGGCTGCCCACGTCGAGGATCGGCGCCACGACCGGGCCGGCCCCGGCTCGGCCGGCCGCGGCCGCCACGCCGGGATCTCGCCGGAACAGGCCGAACCGCTCGAGGGCCACCAGCTGGAGCCGGTTGCCCGCATCGCGGTAGGCCCGATAGAGCAGGAGCCGGGCCCGCAGCTCGGCCTCGGGGTCGACCTCGTCCTCGATCGGCTCGGCCGGCCGGGCCTCGGGCCCGCGCGGTAGCATCGCCCGGCTCTTGATCAGGATCAGCTGGCCGGCCACGGCGACGAAGCCAGAGATGTTGCCGAGCCGGTCGGTCTCGAGCCCGGCCAGGGCCTCCAGGTAGGCCCCTGCCAGCGAGCCCAGCGAGACGGTCAGGATGTCGAGCTGGCGCGACTCGATCAGGTTCAGCAGGAGCCCCAGCGGGCCTTCGAACGCCTCCACCCGGACGTGGGTCACGGCCGCCCGGCCGCGGCCCGGGGCGAACTCGACGGCCGCCCCGTCGATCTCGATCATCGTCAGTTGGCCTCGTCGGCGAGCTGCAGGAGCTCGCCCGCCAGGTCGGCCGGAACCTGGTCCTGGGCCTGGATCAGGCTGGCGGTCCGGGCGCTGCCGCCGGCGGCCAGCACGATCGTGGCCGAGCGCTCGGCGTGGTCGCGCAGCTGGTCGAGGGCGGGCCCAAAGCCGGGCAGACGGCGGGCCAGCCGGATGCTGCCCGGACCAGAGATCTCGCCCAACGACCAGGCCACCCGGGGCGCCAGGCCGACGCCGCGCCCGTCGGGCGTGCTCTTGCCGCAATCGTGCAGCAGGCCCGCCAGGAGCAGCTCCGAATCATGGCCGCCGCCGGCGGCCCGCAGGCTGGCCACGACGTCGAGGCCGTGGCGCCGATCCGCCACGGGCATGGCATCGAAGACGCCCAGGAGCGGAGCCGGGACCCAGGCCTGGAGGGCAGCTCGTTCAGCCGGCTCGACCCGGGCCGCCATATGAGATCGGAACTGGCGCACCTTGGTCGCCCACCACGCCGGACCACCGGGTCGGCGCTGGCTCACAGACCAGCGATCAGATTGGTGATCGGCGTGCCGATGTTGTTGAACACGAACTGGAGCGGCCCGTCGATGTGGAGCAGGTACGGCACGAAGATCAGGGCCAGCAGGACGTACGCGCCGTACTGGTAGAGCAATGGCTCGTACTTGTAGGCAACCCGCGGCGGCAGGAAGGCCAACAGCACGCGGGTGCCGTCCAGGGGCGGCACCGGGATCAGATTGAAGATGAACAGCGCGACGTTGATCTCGACGAACAGGTAGACGATGTTCAGGAGGGCGACCCGGCCCGGGCTGGCCACCGAGTCGGAGTTGGCCATGATCGAGAACAGGATCCGGAAGACGACGCCGCCGGCGATCGCCAGGAGGACGTTCGAGACCGGTCCGGCGGCGGCCACCATGGCCTCGCCCGTCCGCCCGTTACGAAGGTTGGCGAAGTTCACCGGGGTCGGCTTGGCCCAGCCGATGCCCACCCCGGCGTACGACGACAGGAGCATCATCAGCCCGCCCAGCGGGTCGAAGTGGACGATCGGATTGAGGGTCAGCCGGCCCAGGTAGCGGGCGGTCGAGTCGCCCAGGCGGTAGGCCATCCAGGCGTGGGCGGCCTCGTGGACCGGGAATGAGATGAGAATGATGATGACGGCGGCGACGAGCGCCTCGGTGGTTCGGTCCATCGGGCTATCGTACCCGGCGCCGTCATCCCGGACCCTGGCCTACAGGCGGGCCAGCAGCTCCGCCTTCTTGGCGTCGAACTCGGCCTGGGTGAGCGCCCCACTGTCGAGCAGCCCCTTGAGCCGGTCGATCGCATCGACCACGTCGTCCGGGCTCGGACCCGGGGCCGCGGCGGGTGGCGCGCTCGACGGCGGGTTTGGCGCGGGCGCGGGAGTCGGATCGCCGACAGGGCCAGGATCGGCCGTCAGAACGGGGGCCGCGCGCAGCGGCGGGCTCGGGATCCGGCCGCTCGAGACTTCGAGCTCGAGGTCGTGCTTGGCCTCGGTCATCGCCTTCTTGAACCCGGACGCGTCGACCAGCATGTGCATCCGGTCGATGCCCGAGTCGGATGCGGTCAGGATCTCCAGGTCGCCGAAGCCGAACATCCGCCCGAAGACGTTCTCGGTGAGGACGGCGTCGTTGATCTTCTCGAGCGAGCTGTCGAGGGCCTTCTTGTTCAGGATCCCCTGGGTCTGGATCACCCGGCGGCTGGTCACGATAAACGCGTCGTTGACCCAGTGGAGGTACTGGTAGACAAACACCACGACCGCATAGACCACGAGGACCAGGACGACCCAGCCGAGAATGAAGTTGATCCCGCCGCCGATTCCGTCGGTACCCAGGTCGCCCCGGAAGACGAAGATCAGGAGGGCCACCACGAGCCCCAGGATCGCGAGCTTCGATCGATCGACGAGGACGAGCCAGTGCTGGCGCCGCTCGACCACGATCCGCTCGCCGTCGGACAGCAGCGATGCCGTGAAATTGGCCATTGCGACTCGATCCTCCTCAGGCTCGCGGGTGAGCGCGAGCGTAGACCTCCCGGATCCGCTCCCCACTCAGGTGGGTATACAGCTGGGTCGTGGAGATACTCGCATGCCCGAGCAACTCCTGGACGATGCGCAGGTCGGCGCCGCCTTCGAGCAGGTGGGTCGCGAAGGAATGGCGGAGGGTGTGCGGGGTGACCCGGTCCGACAGGCCCGCGTCGCGGGCGGCCCGTTTGACCACGGTCCAGGCCGCCTGCCGGCCGAGCCGCCGGCCGCGGGCGGTCACGAAGACGGGCCCACCGCGGGTCGCTGCTGACCCAGTCTCGCCGGCCTGCCCGAGCCAGCCCGGCCGGACCTCGTCGAGGTAGCGAGCAAGCCAGTCCAGGGCCACCTCGCCGACCGGCACGAGGCGCTCCTTGTTGCCCTTGCCGATCACCCGGACGAAGCCGCCCTCGAGCGACAGGTCCTCCCGATCGAGGTTGAGCGCCTCGCTGATCCGCAGGCCGGCCGCGTAGAGCAGCTCGAGCAGGGCCCGGTCGCGGATCCGGGTGGGGCCGCTGGTCGCCTGGCCGGCCTCGCGGCCATCCTCGGCCGGGCTGCCACCGCTCGCCTCGAGGAGCCGGCTGGTCTGCTCGACATCGAGTGGATCGGGCAGGAGCCGGCTCTGGCGGGGCAGGTCGATCCGGCCGGCCAGGTCCGTCTCGATCAGCTCGTCGCCATAGGCAAAGCGATAGAACCCGCGAATCGAGGCGGCCCGCCGGCGCAGGCTGGTCGAGCGCAGCGGGCGAGCCCCCGGCCCGTGCCCGGTGGTCGAGCGCGACAGGTAGTGCGTGGCCGGTTCTGCGGAGGTCGCCCAGCCACGGGCGACGGCCGGATCCGCGGCAAACGCGGCAAGGTCGCTGCCGTACGCCTGCAGGGTGGCCGGGGCGAGGCCGCGCTCGATCCGAAGGTGGATGAGATAGCCCGCGATCGCGGCGTTGAGCCGCGCCGCGTCCTGCCCGCCCGGCCCGCCGGCCTCGCCGGCCGCGGTCATCGGGCCACGGCCTGGCGCTCTCGCCAGGCGTTCGCCTGCCCGAGCAGCTGCTCGGCGCCGGCCCGGGCAGCCGCTCCCCCGTCGGGCGCCTGGTTGGCCCCCTCACCGCCGAGCATCAGGGCCAGCTCGGCCAGGCGGGCGTCCGGATCGAGCCGTTCGACCTCGGTCACGGTCCGGCCCTTGCGCTCGCGCTTCGAGATCCGGAAATGGACGTCGGCGTGGGCCGCGATCTGGGGCAGGTGGGTCACGCACAGGACCTGGTGGCGGCGTGCCAGCGTCCACAGGCTGCGGCCCACCGGGTCGGCGCTCCGGCCGCCGATGCCCGTATCGATCTCGTCGAAGACGAGCGTCGGCGTCGCGTCGGCGGCGGCCAGCACCTCCTTGATCGCCAGGGCCACCCGGCTCAGCTCGCCGCCCGAGGCGATCCGGGCCAGCGGCCGGGCCGGCTCGCCCACGTTCGGGGCAAAGCGGAAGATCACGTCGTCGACGCCGCTCGTGTCGAACTGGAGCGTCTGCCCGTCGAGCTCCACGGTCGGCACGTCCCCGTCGCTGGCCCGCCGGACGACCGCGATCCGGAACTGGGTCTGGGCGAAGCCGAGGGCCTCGAGGGCCAGTCCGGCAGCCTCGGCCAGGGCAGCGGCGGCGGTCGAGCGGGCGCCCGACAGCCGGGCACTCGCCTCTCCGACCGCGGCCAGCAGGCCGGCCGCCTCGGCCAGCCGTCGATCGCGCTCGCCTTCCAGGTCGCGCAGCCGGTGGGCCTCCTCGGCCATCCGCCGGCCGTGCTCGATCACGCTCGCCTCATCGTCACCGTAGCGGCGCTCCAGGGCGAAGATCAGGGACAGTCGCTCCTCCAGCCCGAGGTTGGCCAGCGGGTCGTGCTCGAGCTGCTCGGCCAGGTTGCGGACCTCGGCGGCGATATCCTCGGCCTCCGCGTCGAGCCCGTCGAGGCGGCGGGCCAGGCCGTCGAAGCGGCCATCGAAGCGGGCCACCTCGGCCGCGGCTTGGCGGGCCCCGGCCAGCCCCTCGCGAACGCCGCCGCCTTCGCCTTGGCCTTGACCCTGGCCCGTGAGCGCCTCCCGGATCGCGGCCGCACCGCGGGCGATGGCCTCGCAGTGCTGGGCCGCCCCCAGCCGCGCCCTGATCTCGGCCGCCTCTCCGACCCGCAGCTGGGCGGCCTCGATCTCGGCCGTCTCGTGCTCGGCCAGCTCGAGCCGGCGGACGAGCTCGCGCGGTTCGAGGGCCAGCTCGCCCAGGGCGGCCTCGTTGGCGCGCCAGGCCTCGACCGCAGCCCGGACGGCCAGCCGGAGCGCCTCAAGGCCGCCGTAGGCGTCGAGCAAGTCCCGCTGATGGCGCTCATCGAGGAGCTTCTGCTGGTCGTGCTGGCCATGGATCTCGACCAGCGGCCCGGCCACCTCGGCCAGGCGCGCCGCTGGCACCGCTTCGCCGTCGAGGCGGGCGCTCGAGCGGCCGTTGGCCCCGACCTCGCGCACGCAGAGCAGGTCGCCGCCGTCCCGTTCCATACGGGCCGTGACCCGGGCGACGTCCGCGCCGTGCCGGACGAGGCTGCTGTCCGCGCGCGCTCCGAGGGCCAGGCCGAGGGCATCGATCAAGAGGCTCTTGCCGGCCCCGGTCTCACCGGTGATCACGTTCAGCCCCTCGCCAAAGGCCAGATCGAGCCGGTCGATCAGGGCCAGGTCAGCGACGGTCAGCTCGAGCAGGCGGCCAGGTCGGGACATCAACTCGGCAGCAGCTCGACCTTGTGGCGGAGCAGGTCCCAGAACGGCAGGGCGCTCTTCGGCTCGACGAACCGGATCGGCCGCTCCCGGGCGGCGACCTCCACTACGTCGCCGACCTTGAGCGGGAGGTCCTCGCCGCCGTCGACGCTGAGCAGGGCCTCGTACGCATCGACCACCCGGATGCGGACGGTCTGGAGCGGGCTGACCACGACTGAACGGATGGCCGACAGGTAGCCCGCGATCGGGGTCACCACCAGGTTGCGGCTGACTGGGTCGAGGATCGGGCCGCCGGCCGAGAACGAATAGCCCGTCGAGCCCGTCGGCGAGGCCACGATCAGCCCGTCGGCGATGAACGTGGCCAGGTGCGACGGCCCGATCGCCACGTCCATCCGGACGACCCGGGCCAGCGAGCCCCGGGCGACCACGATGTCGTTCAGGGCGAACACCTCGTGGCTGCCCTTGCGGCCGCCGGCCGGCAGGATCAGGCCGTGCAGGGTCATCCGCTCATCGATCGAGAACGAGCCGCCGGCGATCTCCTCGAGGACCGGCTCGAACTGGTCCGCTTCGACCTTGGACAGGAAGCCGACCTTGCCCAGGTTGACCCCGAGCAAGGGCACGTCCGCGTCGGCCACCGCCCGGGCGGCACGCAGGAACGTGCCGTCCCCGCCGAGCACGATCAGGACGGTCGTCGTGGCCAGCTGGCGGCGCAGCCCAGCGAGATCGCTGGCCGGCGCGGCCCAGGCATCGACCTCGCGGGTCCGGCACCAGCCCAGGGCCCGTTCGCGCAGCTCGACTGCCGCATCGCTGGTCGGATTGAAGGCGAAGCCGAGCCGGCGCATCTTCGTCATTGGACCGTGATCGCCAGGAGTTGGGCCGACAGCTGGGCGTCGGTCAGTGCACCAGCGGGGCCGCCCTCGGTCTGCAGGTCGAGCAGGAATTCGCGGTTGCCCTGGGGTCCGAGCAAGGGCGACGCGATCGCCCCGGCCACGACCAGGCCGAGTCCGCGGGCCGTCTCGACGATCCGCTCGAGGACGGCCTGGTGGACCGCCGGATCGCGCACGACGCCACCCGGCACGAGCTCGCGGCCGGCCTCGAACTGGGGCTTGACCAGGGGCACGATCCTCCCGCCCGGCCCGAGGCAGGCGATGACCGGGCCAAGGACGAGTCCGAGCGAGATGAAGGCGACATCGATCACCGCCAGGGCCACGGGTTCGGGCAGGACCCCGGGCGCGAGCGTCCGGGCGTTCGTGCGCTCCATTGACACGACCCGCGGATCCGTGCGCAGCCGCTCCGCCAGCTGGCCCCGGCCGACGTCAAGGGCATAGACCCGGCGCGCGCCGCGCTGGAGGAGGACGTCGGTGAAGCCGCCGGTCGACGCGCCGACGTCGAGGCAGGCCAGGCCGGCCGGCTCGATCCCGAAGGCATCGAGCGCCGCGATCAGCTTGTGGGCGCCCCTGCTGACATACGGATCTCGCTCAACGACGGCGACCTCGACCGAGGCGTCGAGCAGGTCGCCCGGCTTTCGGTCGAGGCGGGCGGCATCGCCATCGCCGACCCGGACCCGGCCGGCCAGGACGAGCGCCTGGGCTCGCGTCCGGCTCTCGACCAGGCCACGTTCGACGAGCAGCTGATCGAGGCGCTGGCGGTTGGCCCGAGTCACCGCTCAGACCTGCTGCGTCGCGCCCGCCCCGGGCAGCGCATGGAGGGTCATCAGCGTCTCGCGCACCTGGGCGGCGATTCCCTCGACATCGAGCCGGACCAGGTGGCGCAGGTCGGCCACCGAGCCGTGCTCCACGAAGCGATCGGCCGGGATGCCCAGGATCTTGAGCACGGTCTCGCGGAAGACCGGGTCCACGGCCCGCGCCTCCTCGAGCAGCTCGAGCACGCCGCTGCCGAAGCCGCCGACCGCGACGCTCTCCTCGAGGGTGACCACGAGCCGCTTGCCCCGCACTTGCTCGAGGATCAGCTGGCGATCGAGCGGCTTGGCCCAGCGGGCGTTGATCAGGCCGACCGACCAGCCCTCGGCAGCGAGCAGGTCGGCGACCTGCCGGGCCCGGTCGACGATCGGCCCGAAGCCGATGAGCAGCAGCTCGCTGCCGTCGCGGAGCAGCTCGGCCTGGCCCACTGGAATCGGCCGAGGCTCGACGGGCGGCAGGTTGAAGCCCGCATCCCGGGGGTAGTGCAAGGCGAATGGGTGATCCTGGCTGAAGGCCGTCCGGAGCAGGGCGCGCAGCTCCTGCTCGTCCTTCGGGCTGGCGATGATCAGGTTCGGGATCTGGCGCTGGGCGGGCAGGGTGAACATGCCCTGGTGGCTCGTCCCGTCCTCGCCCACAAGGCCGGCCCGGTCGACTGCGATCAGGACCGGCTGGTCGTTCTGGCAGACATCGTGGACGACCTGGTCGAAGGCACGCTGGAGGAAGGTCGAATAGAGGGCCACGACCGGTCGTTCGCCGCCCATGGCCAGGCCGGTCGCCATCGTCATCGCGTGCTGCTCGGCGATGCCCACATCGAAGAACCGGTCCGGGAACTCGGCCTGGAGCTTGTTCAGCCCAGTGCCGGTGGGCATGCCGGCGGTGATCCCCACGACCCGCTTGTCGTGCCGGGCGATCTCGATCAGCTCGGCCACGAACACGGCTGTGTAGTTGGGCGCCTTGCTGGCCGCGTCGGCCGGACGGCGGGTGGCCGGCGCGGCGTCGTCGGCCATCGATTCAGTCGGCATCGTAACGGCCGCCCCGGCCACGCCGTGGCCCGCACCGTTACTGCGTACCTCCACCCCGGGCATCGGCGGCAGGGCCGCCCCATGGAAGGCGACCTGGTCCGTCTCGGCCGGCCGGAAGCCGTGGCCCTTCTGGGTCCGGACGTGGACGATGACCGGCTCCTTGAGCTGGAGCGCCCCCGCGAACGTCTGCAGGAGGGCCCGCAGGTTGTGGCCGGGCACCACCCCGATGTAGGTGATCCCGAGGTCCTCGAAGAGCTGGCCCGGCTGGGCGAAGTTGACGACCGACTTGCGCAGCCGCTGGCTCAGCTCGAGGGCCGTCCCGCCGACGACCGGGATGCGCTCGACGGTCCGGTCATAGGCGCTCTTGCTCTGCTTCCAGGCCGACGACAGCTTGATCTGGCTGAGGTACTTGCTGAAGGCGCCGACCGTCGGGCTGATCGACATCTCGTTGTCGTTGAGCACGATCAGCATCCGGGTCCCGCGCTGGCCGATGTCGTTGAGGGCCTCCAGCGACAGGCCGCTCATCAGGGCCGCGTCGCCGATGACCACCGCGATCCGCTCGAGGCCATGGCGCAGGTCGCGGGCTTCGGCCAGGCCCTGGCCGATCGACAGGCCGGTCCCGGCGTGGCCGCCGTCGAACACATCGTGGGCCGATTCGGACCGGCGCGGGAAGCCACCGATGCCGCCCAGCGAGCGCAACGTGTCGAAGCGGGCATAGCGGCCGGTCAGGAGCTTGTGCGGGTAGGCCTGGTGGCCCGTGTCCCACACGATCCGGTCGCGCGGCGATTCGAGCAGGCGATGGAGGGCGATCGTCAGCTCGACCACGCCCAGCGACGATCCGAGATGGCCACCGGTCGTGGCCACCGTCTCGATGATCTTGGCCCGGACCTCGTCGGCCAGCTCGGCCAGCTGCGCCTCGGTCAGGCCACGCAGGTCGGCCGGACCGCTGAGCGTCGGGAGAATGGCCAAGGGTAGTGCTCCTGGTGCTGAGCCGGTGCCGTGGGGCATTCGCACGCAATCGGCGCTGAGATCCATCTGACCGGCTCGGGGCGCCGGGCCGAGTCTACCCCGGGCCGTCCGGACCGGCCTCGTCGTCAGCCCGGAGCTCGATCGCCTCGATCGCTCCCCCGGCCCGCTCGACCAGCCGCCGGACGCGCAGCTCGGCATCCGCCAGCAGGACCGCGCAGCGCTCGTGCAGGGCAACGCCGCGCTCATAGCCGGCGATGGCGGCCTCGAGCGGCCCGCCCCCGGCCTCCAGCTCGGCCACCGTTCGCTGCAGCTCGGCCAGGGCCTCGTCGAAGGTCAGGCTGGCGATGTCAGGCGGAATCGGAGTGGTCAACTCGCTCCTTCTCGGCCGTCTCGTCCCGGCTGCGCACCTGCCAGCGATCGATCCGGCCCGCGATCATCCTACCAATCACGAGGCCCGCGGCCGCCGCCACCACGACCGTCACGACCAGGATCGCCAGGGACTCGATCATCCCGGATCCAGGGGGCCGCTCGAGGAGCCGGCCAGCTCGCCGGTGGCCAGCCGGATGGCCAGGCCGGTGCCCGCCGGCGCCTCGTCCGCCCGGCGCAGGATGCGGCCGTCGCCCGACCGGCGCACGATGGCATAGCCCCGATCAAGGGTGGCCTGGGGCCCCAGGACGGACAGGGCGGCGGCCCCCGAATCCAGGGCGAGCCTGGCCGCGGCGAGCCGGCCGGCAACCATTGGCTCGAACCGCGCGACGGCCCGGCTGTCGGCGGCTCGGGCAACGTACACCCGTTCGAGGACGGTCCGAGTCGCCCGGTCGAGGAGGACGCCGCCTCGCTCGCGGGCCTGGGCCAGGCGGTCGGCTGGGCGCAGGCCGTCGAGCGCCCGGCGCTCGGCATCGAGCTCGCGCCGTGCCCCGGCCATCGTCCGCTGGGTCACGCCGGCCAGCCGGCGAGCCTCGGCCGCGATCCCGGCCGCGACGACGACCCGGTCGGGCACGACCAGCTCGGCCGCCGCGGACGGCGTTGGCGCGCGCAGGTCGGCCGCAAAATCGGCCAGGGTCACGTCCGTTTCGTGGCCGACGCCGCACACGACCGGCAAGGGATGGCCGACGATCGCCCGGACGACCCGCTCGTCGTTGAACGACCAGAGGTCCTCGAGCGAGCCGCCGCCGCGGGCCAGGATGGTCACCACCGGCGCGTCGCCGGCATGGCCGGCGGCAACGCACTGCTGGGCATAGCGGCCGATCCGGCCGAGGGCCGCCACGACGCTGGCGGGAGCGCCGTCGCCCTGGACCTGGCAGCTGGCGAAGACGACCCGGGCGAGCGGCCAGCGCCGCTCAAGGACCCGCTGGATGTCGTGCCAAACGGCCCCGTTCGAGCTGGTGGCGACGGCGATCACGGCCGGCCGCTCGGGCAGCGGGCGCTTGCGCGCGGTCTCGAACAGGCCCTCGGCCGCCAGGCGCGCCTTCAGCTCCTCGAACCGCAGGGCCAGGTCGCCGAAGCCGGCGGGCTGGACAGAGCTGACATAGAGCTGGTAGACGCCTTGCTGCTCGAACACGTCGATCCGGCCGCGGGCAACCACCCGCAGGCCGGTCCGAGGCTCGAACGGCGAGCTAATCCGGTCATCCCGGAACCACACGCACGACAGCTGGCTGCGCTCGTCCTTGAGGGTGAAATAGGCGTGGCCGGCCGACGACACGGTCACCCGGCCGACCTCGCCCTCAACCCACAGGTCGCGCAGCCGATCCTCGGCTCGGACGGCATCGCGGATCACGTGGCTGAGCTCGGTCACGCCCAGGATCGCCGGCCGGGTCTGGCCGGGGATCGGATTCGTGAGCGGCAGCTGGCTTGGCGACGACGGAGGGCTTGGCGCTGGGGCCGGTGGCGGCACCTTGGGCGCCGTGACAAGCTCGTCAGTCAGGGCGTCCCAGGCCGGCAAGGCCCAGTCGGGCGGCTCGGCACGGCCCATGGCTGAGCAGGCCTCAGACCCGGGTCTGGTACTCGCCGGTCCGGGTGTCCACCCGAATCGTGTCGCCCTCGTTGACGAAGATCGGCACGGTCACGACCAGGCCCGATTCGGTCGTGGCCGGCTTGCGCGCGCCCGTCTGCGTATCGCCGGCGAAGCCCGGCTCGGTCTCGGCCACGCGCAGGTCGACGGTCACCGGCAGCTCGATGCCCAGGGTTTCGTCCTGGTAGCTCGTGCGCTCCAGGAGCATGCCGTCCTTGAGGTAGTGGACGGCGTCCTCGAGGAGCTCGGCGGTGAGCATGAACTGGTCGTAGGTGTCGGTATCCATGAAGTGGTAGTCGTCGCCGTCCTTGTACAGGAACTGGACGGGGCGACGATCCAACTGGGCCCGGCTGAACTTCGTGCCGGCCTGGAAGCTGCGCTCGACCGTGCCGCCCTTCTTGATGTTGCGCAGCGTGATCCGGACCTGGGCCGAGCCGCGACCGATCTTGATGTGGTGATAGTCGAGGATCTGGTACAGGTCGCCGTCGAGCTCGATTGCGACGCCTTTGCGGAGTTCGCCGGTGCTGATCATCGGGAGGTGGGCTCCTGGAGCGCGGGCGGAGGGCTCGCCGTGAGGGACGGTCGCCGTCAATGGGCCAGTCGGCCGATTGTAGCCGAGGCCTGCCCAACGAGGCCCAGGCCCGGGAGGCTCAGCCGCCGCCGACGACGACCACGTCGCGTGGGAAGCGGGTCAACAGCTCAACCCGGCCGGCCGCGAGGTCGACGGCCACCAGGTCCTCGATCCGGACACCGGTCTGACCCTCGAGGTAGACCCCCGGCTCGACCGAGAAGACGGTCGGACTGGGCAGGTTCGTCGGGGCGGCCCGCTTGCCCAGCCCGGGCAGCTCGTGGGTCGCCAGGCCGATGCCGTGGCCCGTGCCATGACCGAACTGCTGCCCGTGGCCGGCAGCCACGATCACGTCGCGGGCAAGCGCATCCGCTGCTGGTCCGCTGGGCAGCGGTCCCCCGCCCCGGACGGCGGCCTCGATGCCTTCGATGGCGGCGGATTGGGCGGCCAGGACGAGCTGGTAGACCTCAAGGTCGCGCGGCGCCGGCTCGCCCACGAACAGGGTCCTGGTCATGTCGCTGCGGTAGCCCGCGACCTGGGCGCCGAAGTCGAAGAGCAGGACGGCCCCGGCCAGGACCGGCCGATCACCGGGCGAGCCATGGGGCAGGGCCGCCTCCGGCCCGGCCAGGCAGGCCACGTCGAACGCCAGCCCGTCGGCACCGCCGGTTCGCATCAGGACCTCGAGCCGCCAGGCGAGCTCCTTCTCGGTCACGCCCGGGCGGATCTCCGGCAGGAGCGTGGCCAGGGCCCGGTCGGCCGCGGCGCACGAGGCAGCGACCCGTTCGAGCTCGGCGGGCTCCTTCACCTGACGATCGGCCTCGATCCAGCCGACAGCCGGCTGGCCACCATCCGGGGCTGGGCCAGGCGGCGTGCTGGCGGCCACGAGCTCGACCTCGGGCGCCGCCGCGGCCAGCTCGGCCCAGGTTGCGTGACTGACGAAGCCGGCCTCGACGGCCACCGTTCGAATGGTCGCGGAGCCGGCCCCATCCTGGGCGAGCCGGGCCAGCATCTCCGGCCAGCGCGCCGCCAGGTCGCCGTAGACCGGCTCGATCCGGGACTCGGTTGCTTCGCGGGCGGCCTGGATCGTGTAGCGGCTGTCAGCCAGGACGACGACCTCGCCGGGGCTGACCAGGAACCAGCCCGACACGCCGGCGACCTTGTCCTCGCCGTCGCCCAGGACCAGGCCGGTCAGGTAGCGCCCGTTCTCGGGCCGCACCCCGAGGTAGGCATCGACCCCTGCCGCGGACATCCGCGCCCGCAAGCGGGCGAGCCGGCCGGGCCGGGCCGCCCGATCCGCCTCGTCCCAGCGGGCCCGGTCGGCGGCCGAGGCCGGGCCGGCGAAGTCGGCCGGAGCGGGCCAGCCCACCGGGCCGCTCACGAGCCGTACTTGGCGATGTTGGCTTGGTGCTGGGCGTACGTCTTCGCGTACACGGTTACGCCGGTCTTGGTCGCCAGGAAGTAGTAGTAGCCACCGCTCGTATCCGGGTCGAGGGCAGCCTTGATCGAGGCCACCGATGGCGTGCAGATGGGGCCTGGGATCAGGCCCTTGCTGGTGTACGTGTTGTAGCCCTGGAGGTCGGCCGGCAGGTCGGCCGGCAGGGTAGTGCCTGTGGCCAAGGGTGCCCAGAACAGGTAGTTCTGCCATTGGTTGAAGGGCAGAGCCGTCAGCTGCAGTGTGTCGTTGACGTAGAAGATCGTCGGATCCGACCCGAGGAACCCGGCCGTTTCGTGGTTCGGCTTCGACCGATTCACGTAGACCCCGGCGATCTTGGCCCGGTCGGGGTCGTTGCCCGTCTCGTGCTCGACGATCGAGGCCAACGACAGGACCTGGTAGAAGGTCTGCCCGCGCGCAGCGGGCACGCTGAGGAGCTCAGGCCCGACCTGCTGATACCACGAGTCGAGGAGCATCCGCACGAACTCGTCGGCGGTGATGTCCGGCGGAACCGTGTACGTCGCCGCGCCGAGGAAGCCCTCCAGCGAGGCACCCTTGGGCAGGACCGGAGTCAGCCAGGGGTAGTCGGCGAGCAGGCTTGCGGGTGGCTGCTTGACCTCGTCGTAGAAGCCCTTGATGTCCATCGTCAGGCCATCGACGGTCTGGAGCTTGGCCGTGACCTGCTCCAGGCGCAGGCTCGGCCGGAGGCCGATCGTCACCGCGACCTGGTGGGACACGAGGAGCGAGGTGACGATCTGCTGGGGGGTCATGTTGGGCCGCAGGAAGTAGGTCCCGGTCTCGAGGCTGGTCGTCAGGTCCTGCTCGGTCGCGATGAAGATCAGCGAGCGGGCGTCCCGGAGCAGGCCGGCCTGCTGCAGCCGGGCCGCGATCGACGCGGCCGTATCGCCGTCGACCACGTCGAACTTGACCTCGGTCGCGCTGGTGCTGGGCGGGTCGGTCAGGGCCGCACCGAGGTCCTCCCGGACGAGGTCGGCCACGAAGGGCAGCTTGAGGGCGCTCGGATTCCTGGTTGCGTAGTCGACGACGGCGTGGCTGATCACCGGCCGGAGCACGGTCAGGCCGGCCACCAGCACCACGGCCGCCAGGATCACGATGAACAGCATCAGCTTGAGCAGGCCGCCCAGGCCACCAAGGCCGCTGCCGCCGGATCCCCGCAGGTCGCCCGCCCGGGACGGCGCGGCACCGGCCTGGCTCGACGAGGGCGCCCGCGCGTAGTGGTCGTCGTCGATCGGGGCTTCGCCGAGGGGGTGGGCCTGGCGCACGCCCCGGTTCCACGAATCCGGATCCGGGCCGCCCGCGTCGCGGGGCGAGCCGCCGCTCCGAATCGTCACGATCCGGCCGCCCTGGTCAGGCCGGCCCCGGCCCGAGCGTCGAGCTCGTCCTGGAGGATGACGGCGGCGGCCTCCCGGTCCACCCGGGCGCGATAGGCCTCGCGCTGGGCCGCGCTGGGCGGACCGCCCGACCGGCCCCGCTTCATCGGCCCGATCCGGCCTTCGGCGACGTGGCTGGACAGGCGCTCATCGCGAAACCCGATCGTGACCCCGACGAGCAACGGCGCGACCGCCTCGACCCAGGCCCGGGTGATAGCGACCTGCGGCCCCTCGGCGCCACTCGCCTCGAGCGGCAAGCCCACGATCAACTCGCTGGCCTCGTGCTGGTCGACGAGACGCTGGATGGCTGCCGCGTCGACGCTTGGGGCACGGTCGCGCCGGAGCGTGACCAGGGGCAGCGCGGGGCCGTCCCAGTCGGCCAGTGCAATTCCAAGGCGGCGTTCTCCCAGGTCCACGCCGAGCAGGCGGCTCATGGCAGGCTCATGGCAAGGCTCATGGAGCGGCTGATCCCGCGGACGCACCGCTCGAGGATGGGGCGGAGGACGGGTTCGAGGGCGCAGACGTCGGCTCTACCGACGCGGGCACCGTGGGGTAGGACGACGGGCCGGCCGATGGCGTGACGCTGCCGCTATCGACCGTCAGGGTCAGCCGCCAGGACAGGCTCGGAATCGAGCTTACGAATCCGGGCCAGGTCTGGATGTCGACCGTCCCGAACTCGGCGAGGATCGCGTGCGCTTCGTCGACCGACTTGCCCTCGACCATCTGGCGGAGGGTGTCCGGGTCCAGGTGGCGAACCTGGCTGGCCGTCACCGTGACCGGGAAGACGGCCGTCTGGCCATCGGCCTGGGCCGGGCCGATGACCGCCTTCTCGCTGCCCGGCACGAGGCTGAACTGGGCTGGGACCTCGGTCTGGATACGGCCGACCGCCAGAGTGGTAAGGGTCGACTCGTCGACGGCTGTGACCGTGCCGGTCGCGGTCATGGTCAGCTCGAAGTTGGGCTCGACCACGCCGATCAACGTGGCAGGGTCGGTGTCCGCGGCCACAGCCGAGAGGGTCCCGGTCTTGGGAAAGGCCGTGCTGCCCGGCGGCAGGGCGTCAGGCGCCAGCAGCCAGGCCGTGTATTGCTGCTTGACGGCCTTCGTCAGGCTGGCGACCGCGGCATCGGTGTCGGCCTTCTGGACGATCACCGTGCTGGTCGTGGTCCCGCCCGAGGTCGCTGCCGGGTTGGTCACCGAGTAGAGATAGCTCGGCTTGTCCGACGGGACCTGGTTGATCGTGCCGGCCGCCACGTTGCCGCCCGTGCCACCCTTGACCGCCTTCACGCCGACCGAGCCACTCGGTGCCTGATGGCCGAACTTGGCCCTCGGCAGGGTCAGATCATCAGTCAGCGCGAACTGCTTTCCGTCCGTGGTCGATACGATCGAACCAGCGGCGAAGGTGGTCGATCCGACGGTATTGACGCTGGTGAACGTGACACTGCCCGTGGCCGGCGTCGTGCTCGTCTTCTTGCCGGTCGCGTTGAACGTGCTGACCGATGCGAAATCCTTGCTCAGTTGGATAGCCGGGACCACGCCCGCGACGGGATCGGGCGAGGTGGCCGTCGGGTCGGCCCGGACCGTGAGCTGGAGCGGTCCGACGGCCTCCAGCTTGGGCGTGATCGTGATCGTGGCGCTGGGCAGGACGAAGGCCCCGACCAGGCCCAGCACGACCAGGATCGCCGCGAGGGCCAGGCAAGTCGCGACGAGGGGAACGGCGCTGCGCGAGGACCGGCCCGTTGGCCGGGTCGCGGGTGCCGAGGCAGCCCCCGACCGGGCGCCGATGCGCGGATCGACCGGGCTCGGGCCGGACCCGGCCCCCTTGGCCGCGATCGATCCTGGCGCTGCTCCAGCCGCCGCGCCGGCAGCTCCCGCAACGGTCGCGCCAGCGACCACCTTCCGGCCGGCGCCGCGGCCGGTCTTCGGCGATTCCGCGGGCGGCGTCGTGGCCGGCGGCAGCGGCCCGGCCAGTTGGTCGTCCTGGTCGGCTTCGTACTCGCCCACCGTGGCGTAGACGGGCAGGCCGGCCGAAGCCGCCAGGGCCCGGGCGGCCGGGTCCGGCGAGACGATCGAGAGTGCCCGGTTGCGCTCGACCGCCTCCCGGGCGAGCAGCCGGAAGTTGATCCGGGAGGTGGCGATCCTCGATCCGGCCGGCACGACCAGCCCGACGCGGGGGTCCTCCGATGCCCGGATCCGAGCGGCCGCGGACGTGATCTCGTCGTCCACGTCCAGGTAGAACACGCTGGCCATGGCGGTCAGCCTAGACCTTCATCGCACGCAGGACCCGACGCAGGGCTGCGTCAAGCGGATTTTCGGTCGACTGGAGCTCGATCGCCTGCCAGGCCAAACCGAGGGGCGTGACGTCCTGCTGGTCGACGAGCAGCTGGGTGTCATCGCGAATCCGTTCGACCATGTCCGGGGACATGATCGAGACTTCGGGTGGCCGGGCGAACGGCAGCTGCTTCCAGAATCGCTCGGCCGCCAGGTTGGCCTTGATCGCCGGCAGGCGCGAGCCACCGCCGCACAGGTAGATCCGGCCGGGCAGGAGGTCGCCCGCGGCCAGCTCCTCGATGACCAGCTCGACGCCGGCCGACCAGACCGTGATGTCGTCGCCGATGATCCGCTCGATCTCGGCCTTGCGCTCGACCTTCAGGCCGCGGGCGTAGTCGACCTTGAGCGCCTCGGCCCGGGGGAAGGGCAGGTCGAGCCGGTCGGCCAGCGACTTGGTGAACGCCCGGCCGCCCAGGGCAAACATCCGGGTGCCCTCGATCCCGCCCTGCCGGACGAGGGCCACATCGGTCGTGCCGCCGCCGATGTCGATGAAGATCGCGCCCGACTGCTGAACCTGCTCGGTGCCCAGCACGCGGGCCACCGCGTACGGTTCGGCGACCACCTGGAGCAGGTCGAGGTCGAGCTGTGAGGCGACCGTCTGGAGCGCACCCAGGTGGACCAGCGGGGCAAATGCGTTGAAGATCCCGATCTTCACGTAGCGGCCCTGGAAGCCGACCGGGTTGGTGACCGTGTAGCCGTCAATGCTGGCCGAGGTGACCGCCGCATGGACCAGCCGGACATCCACGTGGGGCAAGCCCGTCTCCCAGGTGATCGAGCGCTCGGCCTCGCGCAGGGCCGCCTGCTGGACCGTGTCGATCAGCTTCTGGAGCTCCGATTCGGTGATCGGCTGGTCGGGCCGCTTGCGTTCCTGATCCTGGCTCGTGGTGAAGCCCTTGACCAGCTCGCCGGCGATCCCGATCACGACCTGGGTCGGTCGGAAGCCGGCCATCTCCTCGGCTTCCTGGAGCGCGATCGAGCAGTTGTCGACCACCGCCGAGATGTCGGCCACCGTGCCCGACTGCATGTGGGACAGGCCCTGGCGCTTGCGGCCGACGCCCTTGACGATGCCCATCCCCGTGGGATCGATCTCGAAGACGAGGGCTTTGGCGAATTCGGTGCCGATATCGAGGGCGGTGCAGGCGGCCGGGGCCGTCTCGCCGTCGCGACCCCAGATCCGGCGCAGGAACGTCACCCGGGCCGTCCGCCGGGCGCCGCGCCGGCCAGCCCGCCGAGCTGGGCCAGGACGCCCGCCTGGACGGCATCCAGGGCAGCGGCCAGCCCGTCGCGCCGGGCGCCCTTGCCCTGGGCCATCTCGGCCCGGCCCCCGCCCCGGCCATCGATCTGGGCCATGGCGGCCTGGACGAGCCCCCCGGCAAGCACGCCCCGCTCGACGAGGTCGGGCGACACGGTCACGAACAGCTGCGGCTCGTCCGCGTCCAGCCCAAGGACGATCACGCCACTGGGCAGCAACCCGCGGATTTCCCTGGCCACGCCCTTCATCGTCTCGATCGACTCGAACGGGCCGCCGAATGTGACGACCGCGACCCCCGGCTCCAGCTCGCGTGCCGTAGCGACCAGCTCGGCCGCCTTGGGCACTGCCCCGGCCGAGCCGGCCCGGGCTCGGCGCCTGGCGTCCTTCAGCTCGTCCTGCAGGGCGGCCACCCGGTCGGGCAGGGTCTCGATCGCGGTTGCACCGGCGCCCGCCGCGGCCCGCCTGACGATGTCCAGGCGCTCGGCCACGTAGCGATCGGCGCCGTCGCCGGTGAGGGCCTCGATCCGACGCATGCCCGAGCCGATGCTCCGCTCGCTGGTGATCAGGAAGCCGCCGATCTGGCCCGAGGCCCGACAGTGGGTGCCGCCACACAGCTCGTGGCTGTAGCCCTCGACCCGGATCGTGCGGACCGTCTCACCATACTTCTCGTCGAAGAAGGCATCGGCCCCGGCCTCGATCGCCTCCTTCATCGACATCCGGGCGGCCGTGACCGGGCGGTCCTCGCGGACCACCCGCCGGACCTCTGCCTCGATCGCCTGGCGCTCCTCGTCGGTCAGGCCCCGATCGAGCGGGAAGTCGAAGCGCAAGCCGTCGGGCGTGACCAGCGAGCCGGCCTGCCGGGCACCCTCGCCGACCACGTTGCGCAGGGCCCGATGAAGGAGGTGCGTGCCCGTGTGGTTGCGCATCGTGCGGGCTCGCCGCTCGGCATCGACCTCAGCGGTCACAACGTCGCCCACCGCCAGCCGGCCGTGGAGGCGGCCGCGATGGACGATCAGGCCGCCGGCCGGCCGCTGGGTATCGGTCACCTCGAACGAGGCGGGGTTGGCGCCGGCCGGGGCCGCCGTCGGGCGCAGGCTGCCCTGGTCGCCGACCTGGCCGCCGCCCTCGGCGTAGTAGGGGGTCCGGTCGAGGACGATCTCGGCCTCGGCCGAGGGCTCGGTCCGGAGCTCCGTGTCGCCGACCGATTCGAGGGCGTCGTACTCGATGCCGTCGCGCACGATGGCGATGATCCGGGCCTCGGCCAGGGTTGTCTCGTAGCCCAGGAAGTCGGTGTCGCCGTGGCGCCGGGCCAGGGACTCGTACACGCCAATGAGCTCCGCGTTCCGGGCCAGCTCAGCCTTGCGCCCGCCGCGGCTGCGTTCGCGCTGCTCGGCCAGGGCCTGATCGAAGCCGTCGCGGTCGACGGCCACCCCATACTCCGCCGCCAGCTCGACCGTCAGGTCGACCGGAAAGCCATAGGTATCGTGCAGCCGGAAGGCCGTCGTGCCGGCCAGCAGAGGAGCATCGGCGGGCAGGTCCTCGACCCGCCGGCCGATCACCCGTTCGGCCCCGGTCAGGGGGATGAGGGCCTCCTCGAGGTGGATCATGCCCGCATCGAGGGTCCGCGCGAACTGGACCTCCTCGCGCACCGTGGCCGCGAGGATCGCCTCGCGCCGCTCGAGCAGGTAGGGATAGGCCTCGGCCATCGTCTCGATCACGACCTCGGCCGTCTGGGCCAGGAAGGGCTCGGTCCGGCCGAGGAGGCGGCCGTGGCGGACGGCTCGGCGCACGATCCGGCGCAGGACATAGCCCCTGCCCTCGTTCGAGGGCAGCACTCCGTCGGCGATCAGGAATGCGATCGCCCGGGAGTGGTCGGCGATCACCTGGTAGCTGAAGCGCTCGGCCTCGAAGGCCTCCGGATCGTGGCCGAGAAGCTCGCGCATCCGGGCGTGGATCGGGGTGAACAGGTCCGTGTCGAAGTTGCTGGGCACCTGCTGGAGCACGCTGGCCAGGCGCTCCAGGCTCATCCCGGTGTCGACGCTCTGGAATGGCAGGAGGACCCGGCCGCCCGGGCGCTGGTCGAACTCCATGAACACCAGGTTCCAGATCTCGAGCCAGCGCGGGCAGGACTCGGAATGATCGGGCACGCACTCCGGGCCCTCCGAGAACTCGGCCCCGCGGTCGAAGTGGATCTCGCTGCACGGTCCGCACGGGCCGGTCTCGGCCATCCGCCAGAAGTTGCTGTCGTCGCCGGCATCGACGTCGCCCCAGATGGCCATGCGCTCCGGTGGCAGGCCGATCTCATCACGCCAGATCGCTCGGGCGACCTCGTCATCCTTGTAGGTCGTGGCCGCCAGGCGTTCGCCCGGGATGGCCATGTCCTGGGTCAGGAAATCCCAGGCGTAGTGGATGGCTTCGCGCTTGAAGTAGTCGCCGAAGCTCCAGTTGCCCAGCATCTCGAAGAACGTGTTGTGGCGGGTGGTTCGACCAACCTCCTCGAAGTCGTTGTGCTTGCCGGCGACGCGCAGCACGCGCTGGTAGTCGACCGCCCGGTTGTAGGTGCGGGTCTCGGCCCCGGTGAAGACCTCCTTGAACTGGACCATCCCGGAATTGGTGAACAGGAGGGTCTGGTCGCCGGCCGGCACCAGGCTGGCCGAAGGCACCGCCATGTGCCCCCGCTCGGCGAAGAATTCGACGAAACGGCGCCGGATCTCGGCCGAGGGCAGGGCATGGATCCGCGGATCGGGCCGGTAGGGAGCGGTCACAGTAGGCTCATGGTACCGAACAGGCAGGACCCGGCGGCTGCCTCCGGGTTCAGGCGCGGCCGGGCACGCCCGCCTGCACGGCCTTCAGCTCGGCTTGCGCAAGGTCCCGAAGCGGCGCCACAGGGTGGATCCGGCGATGACCGCGCCGACGATCAGGCCGATCGTCAGGCCACGCACGAAGCGGGCGGCGTCGACCCCGTCGGAATCGCTGCCGCGCTCACGGCCCGGCCCGTCCTTGTCGCCCGGCCGGCTCACCGGGACCGCCGCCGCTCGGGCCCGAGCGTGGCAATGATGGCCACGAAGCCAATCCCGGCCCAGGCCCCGACCGACGCGCTGAGCAGCCGGAAGTCGCCGATCCGGAGCAGGTCGAGGCCCAGCCGAGAGCCGAGGGCATCGCCGGCCCACGCGCCGAGGCAGGCGGCCAGGATGAGCAGGGGCAGCTGGCCGCCGGCGGTGCCCCGCACGATCACGAACAGTGAGACGTGGAAGACGCCCACGAGGATCGCCAGGAGCGGGGCGGGGCCGATCAGCACGGGTCGAGGATAGACCGGTTCACTGCCGGGCGATCCGCCCGCCCCCGATCACGACCTCACCCTGGTACAGGACCGCCGCCTGGCCCGGCGCGGCGGCCCACACCGGCTCATCGGTGTGGACCTGCCAGCTCCCGCCGCGGGATGGCTCGGCGGCGGTCTTGGGCCGGACCCAGGCGGGCACGGGCCGGGCCCGATGGCGGATGCGCAGCTCGGCCCGGAACGGGCTCGACGCCCCCGCCGGTGGATCGCCGGCCACGAACGAGGTCCGCTCGAGCTCGACCGAGTTCGTCTCGAGGTCTACTCGGCGGGCCAGGGTGATCGTGTTCGAGACCGGATCGATCCGGCTGACGTAGCGCGGCTCGCCCAGGGCCAGCCCGATCCCCCGCCGCTGGCCGACGGTGAAGCCGGCCGACCCGGGGTGGCTGCCCAACAGCTCGCCCTCCTCGGACCGGATCTCGCCGGCCTCGGGCTGCCAGCCGGCCCGCTCGCGCAGCGTCGCGCGGTAGTCGCCACCGGGCACGAAGCAGATCTCCTGGCTCTCGGGCTTGTCGGCTGTGGCCAGGCCGAGCGAGCGGGCGACCGTGCGAACCTCCGGCTTGGTCAGCTCGCCCAGCGGGAAGCGGGCGTGCTCGAGCTGGTCCTGGCGGAGCCCGTACAGGAAGTAGGTCTGATCCTTGTCCCGGTCGACCGACCGGCGCAGCTCGACCGTGCCATCAGAGCGGACCGCCCGGCGGGCGTAGTGGCCAGTGGCCACGGTAGCGCAGCTGTACACGTGACGGGCCCGGCCGAGCAGGGCGCCGAACTTCACGTAGGTGTTGCAGTCGACGCACGGACTGGGCGTCTGGCCGTCGAGGTAGGCGTCCAGGAAGGGCTGGAGCACGCCCGCGTCAAACTCGCGCTCGAGGTTCATGACGTAGAACGGGATGCCCAGCTGGCCAGCCACCCGGCGGGCGTCGTCGGCGGCATCGGCCGAGCAGCAGCTGCGCTTGAACTCGGAATAGCTGTCGGCCACGTCGTGGAGGCGCATCCAGACGCCGACCGGCTCGTCGCCGGCGGCCTGGACCAGGGCCGCGGCAACGGATGAATCGACGCCTCCGGACATCGCGACGAGGACGCGGGCCATGTCTCGCTCGGCCGGGCTAGGCCCGCGCCGGGACCTCCTGGCCGAGCGGATCTGCGCTCATCGCGGCGGTCCCCAGCCGGAGCCTGGCCAGGCTGCGCGGGATCGCCTCGCAGGCGGCCTCGACCTCGGCCGGGCTCGTGGTCCGGCCCAGTGACACGCGCAGGGCGCCGCGCGACTCCTCGTCGGAGTAGCCCATCGCGGCCAGCACGTGGCTGGGCTCGGGCGAGCCTGTGGTGCAGGCCGAGCCGGTCGCAACAGCGAATCCTTCCAGGTCAAGCGCCTGGCTGACCGACATCCCGTCGGTGTCGCGGGCGATGATCGAGACGATGCCCGGCAGGCGGTCGCGGGGATGGCCCGTCAGCTCCACCCCGGGCACGGCCAGCAGGGCGTCCCGAAGCTGGTCGCGCAGGCCGGCCAGGCGGGCCACCGTTTCGGCCTGCTCCGCCCGGGTCAGCTCGTAGGCCACCGCCATGCCTATGGCCGAGGCCACGTCCTCGGTGCCCGCCCGGCGGTGGCGTTCCTGCGCCCCGCCGTGCTGCTGGCCGAGGAGATGGGTGCCGTGGCGGACGAAGAGCGCGCCGATCCCCTTGGGCCCCTCGAACTTGTGGGCGGCGATCGAGAGCAGGTCGACATCGAGCTCGGCCAGGTCGATCGGCAGGTACGGCGCGGCCTGGACCGCGTCGACGTGGAAGACGATTCCGCGATGGCGGTGGACCCGCTCGGCGATCTCGGCAATCGGCTCGATCGTGCCGACCTCGTTGTTGGCCAGCATGATGCTGACCACGATCGTCCGGTCGTCCAGGGCGGCCTCGAGCTCATCGGGATCGACCCGGCCGTAGCGGTCGACGGGCAGCTCAACGACATCGAAGCCGAACTTCTCGAGGTAGCGCAAGGCGTGGCCCACGGCATGGTGCTCGATCGAGCTGGTCACGATCCGGTGGCCGCGAGCCTTGCCGGCCCAGGCGGCGCCCTTGAGGGCCAGGTTGTTGGCCTCGGTCCCGCCCGAGGTCAGGACGACCTCGCGCGACTGCGCCCCGAGGGCCGCAGCCAGCCGCTCATGGGCCTCGTCCAGGCCGGCCCGGGCCGCCCGGCCGAACGAGTGGCCGGAGCTGGGATTGCCCCAGTGCTGGGTCAGGTAGGGCAGCATCGCCTCGACGACCTCCCGGCGGACGGGGGTCGTTGCGGCGTGGTCGAGGTAGATGGCCATCCGGCCGATTGTACGTCGGCCTATTCGGCCGAGCGGCTCAGGTCCTCTTCGCGACTGTGCTCCCGGCGCCGATCGTGGTTCGTGAGCAGGCGCTTGCGCAGGCGGATCGAGAGCGGGGTGACCTCGACCAGCTCGTCGACCGAGATGAACTCGATGGCCGATTCGAGGGTGAGCGGCCGGGGCGGGGTCAGGCGCAGGGCCTCGTCGTGGGCATGAGTCCGGATGTTGGTCAGCTTCTTTTCCTTGGTCGCATTGACGTCCATGTCACCCGGCCGGGAGTTCTCGCCCACGATCATGCCTTCGTAGACCTGCTCGCCGGCACCGATGAACAGCTCGGCCCGCTCCTGCAGGTTGAACAGGCCGTAGGCGTTGCTCAGGCCCTGCCGGTCGGCCACGATCACGCCGCTCGTCCGATGGGTCACCTCGCCGGCCCACGGTCCGTAGCCCTCGCCGATCTGGTGCATCAGGGCGGTGCCCCGCGATTCGGTCAGGAGCTGGCCGCGGTAGCCGATCAGGCCCCGGACCGGCACGATGAACTCCATCCGGACCCGGCCGTCCTGGTCGGTCGACATCTGCTCGAGGCGGCCCTTGCGGCCGGCCATCGCGGCCTGAACCTCGCCGATGTAGTCGGGCGGGATGTCGATCGTGATCCGCTCGTAGGGTTCCTGGGTCTCGCCCTCGACCGTGCGCAGGATCACCTCGGGGCGGCTGGCCTGCAGCTCGAAGCCCTCGCGCCGCATCTGCTCGATCAGGACGGCCAGCTGGAGCTCGCCCCGGCCGCGCACCTCGAACGTGTCACCCGAATCCGTGGCATGGACCTCGATCGAGACGTTGCCCAGGATCTCGCGATCGAGGCGCGCCCGGATCTGCCGGCTGGTCACGAACTTGCCCTCGCGGCCGGCCAGGGGCGAGGTGTTGACCCCGAAGGTCATCCGCAGGGTCGGGGCATCGACGTCGAGGCGAGGCAGCGGCCGGGGGTCGGCCGGATCGGTCAGGGTGTCGCCGATCGTGACGTCGGGCAGGCCGGCCACCGACACGATGTCCCCGGCCCTGGCTTCGGCGATCTCGATCCGTTCGATGCCGTGGGCCGTCTGGAGGCTGGTGACCGTCCCGCTCAGGACTGTCGTCCGGCCCGGTTCGACCGATCCATCGGTCGCCTCCTCGTCGGCCCGGACCACGGTCAGGCGCTGGCCCAGCCGGATCGATCCGTTCCAGATCCGGCCTACGGCCATCCGGCCGACGTACTCGTTGGCCGACAGGTTGGTGACCAGCAGCTGGAGGGGATGGCCCGGGCTGAAGGTGGGCGGCGGGGTCAGATCGACGAGCAGGTCGAAGAGGGGCCGCAGGTCAGTGCCTGGCTCGGCCAGGTCGCGGGTGGCCGTGCCCAGCCGGGCGTTGGTGTAGACGACCGGGAACTCGATCTGGGCGGCGTTTGCGCCGAGGTCCATGAACAGCTCGTAGACCGCGTCCAGGACCTCTTCCGGGCGGGCATCCGAGCGGTCGATCTTGTTCAGGGCCACCACGACGGGCAGGTGGCGGGCCATCGCCTTCTGGAGGACATAGCGCGTCTGGGGCAACGGGCCCTCCGCGGCGTCGACCAGGAGCAGGATCGCGTCGACCATCAGCAGGGTCCGCTCGACCTCGCCGCCGAAGTCGGCGTGGCCGGGCGTGTCCACGATGTTCAGGCGGATTCCGTCGTAGTCCACCGTGGTCTGCTTGGCCAGGATCGTGATGCCCTTCTCACGCTCCAGGTCGCCCGAGTCCATGACCCGGTCGACCAGCGCCGCGTTGGCCCGGAAAGCACCCGTCTGGCGCAGCATCGCGTCGACCAGGGTGGTCTTGCCGTGGTCGACGTGGGCCACGATAGCGATGTTGCGCAGGTCGAGCCGGACGCCGGGCACGGTGGTTGAGGGGCTGCTGGTCATGGGAACCCCGATTGTCTCACATCGCTCTCTCGCGCCGGGTTTCCCGAAGCGGCTCTCCAACCGTTGCCCAAATGCACCACTTCCCGGCTGCCGTCTGGCCTGATTCGGCGCCACAGATTGACCCGGATCGGTCCGCTCCGCTACGGTCAGCTCCAATGATTCGGGCCGCGGGAGGGAGCCCCAGCTTCGCCCGCTCGCTGGAACCGGATGCCCACTCAGATTGAGAAAGGGGGTTCGCCGAGAACCACGTCTCTCGTCCCCGAGATTCATCGTGGTATCCCATTCGAGAGGTCCAACCGCCAATGTCTTTGCGCACTACATCCCTGCGCACCTCGGGCCTTCGCCGGCGCGTCCTGGTCTCGGCCACCGCTGCCGCGTTCGTCCTGTCCCTGCCGCTCGCCGGGGTCACCTCGGCGTCAACCACCTCAGGCATCAAGCCCAACCGGATCAGCGTTGATCCGACCTACACCAAGACCGTCAAGGCGGCCGGTGCGGTCCGCTTCAACTGCCAGGATGTCCGGCCCGGCAAACCACTCTGCTACAGCCCGCAGCAGATCCAGAACGCCTATCAGATCGCGCCCCTGCTCAAGGCCGGGATCAACGGCAAGCACCGCACGATCGTGATCATCGACGCGTTCTCGAATCCGTATGCCGCGTCGGACATCAAGATCTTCGACAAGACCTTTGGCCTGCCCGACCCGATCTTCAACCAGATCGCGCCGCAGGGCGTGCCGACCTTCGACTTCAATGACGCCAACCAGGTCGGCTGGACGGTCGAGAGCGACCTGGACATCCAGTGGTCGCACGCGGTCGCCCCGAAGGCGAACATCATCCTGATCGACGCCAAGTCGAACCAGGACCTCGACATCTACAACGCCACCAAGTGGGCGATCGACCACAACATCGGCGACGTGATCTCGCAGAGCTTCGGCGAGGCCGAATCGTGCTTCGATCCCAAGCTCGATGTGCTGCAGCACGCGCTGTTCACCAAGGCCGTGGCCAAGGGCATCACCCTGTTCGCTTCGGCCGGCGATGACGGCTCGGCCCAGCCCACCTGCGACGGATCCTCGTTCATCAAGAGCGCCTCGACGCCGGCCAACGATCCGCTGGTCACCTCGGTCGGCGGGACCAACCTGACGGCCGACACCAAGACCGGCGCCTACGGCTCCGAAGTGGCCTGGAACGACAGCTTCAGCGGCTGCGGTCCCGACGCCAGCTACGGCTGCGGCGGCGGCGGCTTCAGCAACCGCTACGCTCGACCCGCCTACCAGCAGAACGTGGCCGGCACCAGTCCGACCAGGCGGGGTGTCCCTGACGTCTCCTACAACGCCGGTGTCGACGGCGGCGTCCTGGTCCACCTGGGCGTGATCAACGTCCTCGAAGGCCTCGACCCGACCGACGCCACAGTCTTCTTCATCGTCGGCGGCACCAGTGCCGGGTCGCCCCAGTGGGCCGGCCTCGGGGCGCTGGCCGACCAGCTGGCCGGGCATCGCCTGGGCAACATCAACCCGACCCTGTACGCGATCGGCAAGACGGCCGGTCTGCACGGCCAGGCCTACCACGACATCACCGTGGGCTCGAATCGCTTCGGCTTCCTCGATGCCTCGAACAACCTCGTCACCATCCCGGGCTTCAGCGCGAAGGTCCGCTGGGATGCGGCCACGGGCTGGGGCTCGCCCAAGGCGAACGTCCTGGTCCCGCTCCTCGCGGCCCAATACCACTGACCTTGATCGAACGCGCTGAACGGCCGGCTCCACCCGGCCCAGCGCCTCGTTGAACCTCGAACGGCGCCGATCCGGGATCCCCGGGACGGCGCCGTTCGGCCGTCCGGTCCATGATCCGGGGCACTGGCTGGACCAGCTCCGCGGGAACCCGGCTGCTCCCGGGAGCGTCAGGCCAGGGAAACCCCGCTGCTCCAGGAGCCCCCTCATGACCCACCGTCGTGCCCGCTTGCCGGGCACCCTGGCCGGGATTGCCATCGTGCTGACCCTGGCCGGCTGCACCTCAGCCGCGACCAACCTCCTCCAGCCGGCCGCCTCCGCCGTCCCGAGCGTCTCGGTCCCGGCAGCACCGGCCAGCCCGACCCTCGCCCCCGGCCCGACTCCGCCTGCGGCTGCCGGCGGCGGCCCGCCGAGCGGACCTGGCAAGCAGCCGGGCACGATCGTGTGCGGCCCCGAAACCGCCAGCCAGGCCAGCGCGATCTGCGTTGCCCCGGCCGATGAGCCGTACGTGGCCGCGGCCGAGAAGCTGCTCAGCGCCGACGAGCTCGCCGCTGCGACCGGGGCCAAGGTCAGCCAGGGCGCGGCGATGTGCGCGGCGCTGCCGGCGGCCGACTGCACCACCAATCCACCGACCGCCCTGGTGACGTTCGAACAGGCCTCGGGCGACCCGATCGAGGTGATCGTCCGGCGCGATGCCAGCGGCCAGCTGCGGGCCACCCGAGCCTGACGCTCAGGCACGCCTGATGCCAGGACGAGCCTGGCGGGCCTGGTTCGGACTGCTACGATCGAGGCGTGACCGTCGCCGCCGTCATCCTCGCCGCCCGTCCTGAAGCCGCCCTGGCCGATGCGGATGGCCTGCCATCGGCCCGCCGGATCGCAGAAGCGGCCTGGTCGGGCGGAGCGATCCCGGTGGTCCTCGTGTGCGCCGACCCCGACGGAGCGGTGGCCGGCGCCCTCGTCGGGACCGAGGCCGCCTTGTTCGAGCCGGCGCCCGTCACGGTCGGACCCGTCGGCCAGATCTGCCGAGGCATCGAAGCGGCCCTTGGCCTGGTCGGTGAGACCGATGCCGCCCTGGTCTGGCCGGCCGGCATGAGCTGGCCGGACCCGGAGACGATCACCTCGCTCATCGAAGCCCACGGCACGGACCAGGCGGCGATCCTGCGGCCCGAGTTCGACGGCGAGGCGGGCTGGCCGGCGCTGGTCCCGATCAAGCTGCTCGAACGGCTGCGCGGCCTGTCGGCCGAGCGAATGCCCGACGAGCTGCTCGATGACCTGGCCCAGGCCGGGGTCGCGGTCCGCGCCCTCGAACTGGGTGATCCCGGAGCGACCCACCCCGGCTCGACCCGTCGGGCCGACCTGCCCCCCTATCGCGGTCCGAGCGAGCCGGCCAGTGGTCATACCCACGAATGGGGCGAGTCCTCGGCGGACCTGGTCTAGTCCAGGAAGGGCGAGTCGGTGGCCGGCCGGTCGGCGATGGAGCCGTCCGGCGTGCGCAGTCGCTCGAACGGGAAGACTGCGATCGCCAGCCCGGCCAGGACCAGCCCGATCCCGGCCAGCTGCCAGGGCGACGGATCCTCGCCCAGGATGATGACCGCCAGCACGACCGTGGCGGCGGGCTGGATGAGCAGCAGCAGCGACGTAACCACGCTGGGCAGGCGCGGCAGCGATACGTTGATCAGGAGATAGCCGGCCACCTGCGAGGTCAGGGCCAGCAGGATCAGCCAGGCGTGGGCGGGCAGGGACGGAACGGGGTCGAAGTCGCCGACCACGAGCCCGCCCAGGGCCGCCGCGATCGCCGTGGCGAGGGTCGCCCAGAACAGCGGTCCGGCCAGGCGCCGGATGTCGTGCTGGCCGCGCCGGGTGACGATCAGGTAGCCGGCGTAGCTGACGGCCGTGAGCAGGCCCGTGATCACGCCGAAGACCGGGTCCGCGCCATAGGGGCTCGAGCCAATCAGGCCGGCGATCAGGATGACCCCCAGGATCACGATCGGCAGGGCCACCAGGATCGATCGCCGGGGCCGCTCGCCATAGAGCAGCCAGGCGACGATGCCCACGACCACGACCTGGAGGTTGCCCAGGACCGTGGCCAGGCCGGCCCCGACCGCCTCGATCGAGTGCGCCCAGAAGGTCAGGTCCGCGGCAAAGAAGCAGCCCGCGATGAGCGACAGGCGGATCGCCCGGCTGCTCAGCGGCCCATAGCGGCGCTGCTCGGCCCAGGCCAGCAGGCCCAGGAGGGGCAGGGCGTACAAGCAGCGGAAGACCGCCGCGGTCGAGGGCGACACGCCAGCTTCGCTGACCAGGATGCCCGAGAAGGCGATGCACAGCGCCCCGGCCACGGCCGCCAGGCGGGGTCGATCGAGGACCGCCGCGAGACTGGCCGGCGGGGCCACCTCGCCGGCCGGCGGTGGGACGGCGGGGCCCGCCGGCGGTTCGATCACGCCCGGGCCGGGCCGACGAACCTCAGTCCCAGCTCGGCGTACTGGCCCGCCTCGGGCTCAGACGGGGCATCGAGCATCAGGTCGGCGCCCGACTGGGTCTTGGGGAATGCCATCACTTCGCGGATCGTCGTCTGGTCGCTGAGCAGGGCCGCCCAACGGTCGATCCCGATGGCGATCCCGCCGTGGGGCGGCGCGCCGTATTCGAAGGCCTCGAGGACCGCCCCGAACTTCTCGGCCATGCCCTCGGCCGACTGGCCCTGGAGCCGAAAGCTGCGTTCGAGCAGCTCCCGGTGGTTGATCCGGATCGATCCCCCGCCCAGCTCCCAGCCGTTCAGGGCCAGGTCGTACTGGAGCGCGCGGGCCTGGCCGGCCGGGTCGGCCGGCGTCAGCTCGGCCAGGTCGCCCGAAGCCGTCGTCAGCAGGCCCAGGTCGTCCGGCCGGACGCCGCTGAACGGGTTGTGGGTGGCATCCCAGCGCCGGTCCTCCGGGTCCCACTTGTACATCGGGAACTCGGTCACCCAGCAATAGGCGAAGACGTTCGGGTCGGCCAGGCCCAGCCGGCCACCGAGCTCGGTCCGCAAGCGGCCCAGGACATCGGCCGTGCGCTCGGGGGCATCGGCCACGACCAGGATCAGGTCGCCGGGCTGGGCGCCTGCCCGGGCGACGACGGCGGCAACTCGCTCCGGTCCCAGGAACTTGGCAATGGACGATCGGACCGTGCCGTCGGCTTCAACCGCCAGCCAGACGAGGCCCTTGGCTCCCCAGCCCCGGGCCAGCTCGGTCAGCTCGTCGATCTGGGAACGGCTGGCGCCGGCCATGCCCGGGGCCACGATGGCCTTGACCCGGCCGCCGCCGGCGAGGGCCTCGTCGAAGACCCGGAAGCCCGATCCGGCCGCTTCCGTTTGCCCGGCCGCTTCCGTTTGTCCGGCCGCTTCCGGTTGCCCGGCCAGGGCCGGGGCCAGGTCGACCAGCTCCATGCCGAAGCGCAGGTCGGGCTTGTCCGAGCCGAAGCGCTCGATCGCCTCGGCGAAGGTGAAGCGCGGGAAGGGCACCTCGAGCAGCGGCCGGTCGGGCACGACCCCGGCCGTGACCCCGATGGCCAGGTCCTCGACGAACGCGATGACCATGGCTTCATCGACGAAGCTCATCTCCAGGTCGAGCTGGGTGAACTCCGGCTGGCGGTCGCCCCGGGCGTCCTCATCCCGGAAGCAGCGGGCGATCTGGAAGTAGCGATCCAGGCCGCCGACCATGAGCAGCTGCTTGAGCTGCTGCGGACTCTGGGGCAGGGCATAGACGCTGCCCGGTCGAAGGCGCGAGGGGACGATGAAGTCGCGCGCACCCTCGGGCGTGGACTTGATCAGGATGGGCGTCTCGATCTCGACGAAGCCATGAGCGTGGTGGAACTCTCGGATCGACTGGACCAGGCGCGACCGGAGGAGCAGTCGCTCCTGCATCGGCTCCCGCCGGATATCGAGGTAGCGGTAGCGCAGCCGGAGGGCCTCGTCGATCGGGGCGTCCGGTTCGTTGATGTAGAACGGCGGAGTCTTGGCCTCCGCCAGGAGATCCACGGCCGTCGCCCGCAGCTCGATCGCTCCGGTCGCCAGGCGGGCGTTCTCGGAGCCGGGCAGGCGAGCCGCCACGGTTCCACTGATGCTGACCACGAACTCGGTCCTCAGGCGACTGGCCGCGGCATGCGCCTCGGGCGCCTCGGTCGCATCGACCACGACCTGGGTCAGCCCGTACCGATCGCGCAGGTCCAGGAAGATCAGCTGGCCGTGGTCGCGCCGGCGGTGGACCCAGCCGGCCAGGCGGACGGTGGCCCCGGCATCGCTCGCCCGCAGGGCCCCACAGGTATGGCTGCGATAGGGCGTGGCGAAGCTCGGGTTCGAATCGGTCATGGCCGCCGTATCGTAGCGGTTCGCCTCGTCCCGCCGGGTCGCGTCGCCTGACCGCTCCCGGCCGATCAGCTCTCGCCCGACCCGTGGTGGTGGCTGCGATGGGCGCTGATGAGCTTGCGGGCCAGGTCTTCGTGGGCTACCAGCTGGTGGGAGCCGGATTCGATATCCTTGAGCTGGACGTTCCCGTCGGCCAGCTCGTCGCCGATGATCACCACGAAGTGGGCGTGCTCCCGGGCGGCCGACTCGAGCTGCCGGGCGAGCTTGCGCGGGCCGAGCTCAGCCCGGGCGGCGATGCCCGCGGCCCGCAGCTCGGTCGCGACGCGCAGTCGAACCGCCGTCGCCTGGGGGTCGGCGCCCACTACGACCGCCACGGGGGCCGTCGTGGCAACCGGCGCCGGGCCGTTCTGGGCCTGCAAGGCCAGGACCACCCGGTCGAGGCCCAGGCCGAAGCCAATCCCGGGCGTCGGCCGGCCACCCAGCAGCTCGACCAGCCCGTCGTAGCGTCCGCCGCCGCCGAGGGCCTGCTGCTGGCCTTCACGACCGGGCAGATAGAACTCGAAGGCGGTCCGGGTGTAGTAGTCGAGGCCGCGCACGAGCGAGGGCTCCAGGCGATAGCCGATGCCGAGCACGTCGAGGTGGGCCCGAACCGCCTCGAAGTGGGCCTGGCAGGGCTGGCACAGCCCGTCGGTGAGGCGCGGCGCGCCTGCGTTCAGCTCGGCCATCGCGGGATCCTTGGAATCGAGCAGGCGCAGCGGATTGCGGCCCAGCCGCTCGCGCTCGACCGGCGGCAGGCGGTCCGCATGCGGCGTGTAGTAGGCGGCCAGGGCCGCGATGTAGGCCGGCCGGCACTGGGCGTCACCGATCGAGTTGAGCAGGACCTCGACCCCGTCGAGGCCAGCCTGCCGGTAGAAGGCTCGGCCAAGCTCGATGATCTCGGCGTCGACGGCCGGTCCCGGATCGCCGATGACCTCGATGTCGAACTGCCAGAACTGGCGGTAGCGACCGGCCTGGGGCCGGTCGTAGCGGAACATCGGGCCGGTCATGGTCAGCTTCACCGGCTGCGGCCAGGTCTGCATGCCGTGCTGGATGTAGGCCCGTACGATGCCGGCCGTCGGTTCCGGCCGGAGCGCCCACGACTCGCCTTCGTCGGTCCGGGGGGTGAGCCGGAAGAGCTCCTTCTCGACGACATCAGTGACCGCCCCGACGCCCCGCTCGAAGACGGCGGCCTGCTCGAAGATGGGCGTCTCGATCTCGTGATAGCCGTAGCGCCGGGCAAGGTCGCTGGCGATCGCCTCGAGGCTCCGGAAGGCGGCGCGTTCGGCCGGGAGCAGGTCGCGGGTGCCGCGCGGGGCTCGGAAGGTCGACATTGCGGCGAAGTCTAGCGGCCGGGCGGTGGGCAGGGCCTAGCCCAGGTCGCGCTGGACCGAGATCACGTCCTTGAGGCCCTCGATCCGGCTCATCACCTTGGCCAGCTGGCTGACTGCCGCGACCTGCAGGGTGGCGGTCACGATCGCGATGTGGTCGGGCAGGACCTTGACCGAGGCGGCCAGGATGTTGACCTTGTTCTCGGCCACGACCTGGGTGATGTCGTTGAGCAGGCCGGTTCGGTCGTAGGCCTCGACCCGGATTGCGATCGGGTAGGTCTGGGTGGCGGCGGCTTCCCATTCGACCTCGATCAGGCGGCCCACCTCGCGCTCGTTCATGACCGTGGGGCACGACTGGAGGTGGACCGTCACGCCCTTGCCCCGGGTGATGAAGCCGGTGATGGCATCGCCCGGGATGGGATGGCAGCACTTGGCGAAGCGGATCAGCAGATCGCCCACGCCCTTGACCCGGACGCCGCCGGTCCGGACCGGCTGGCTGGGCGCGACCGTGGGCAGCGCCAGCTCCGCGTCGTCGACCACGCCCAGGCGCATGACGACCTGCTGGGCGCCCACCGCGCCGTAGCCGATGGCCGCATAGAAGTCGTCCAGGTTGTCGTGGTTGTAGGACCGGGCCACCTCGCCGATCCGTTCCAGGCCAACCGCCTGGATCGAGGTCCGGGCCAGCCGGCGCAGCTCCCGCTCGAGCGACTCGCGGCCGTGGACGATGTTCTCGTCGCGTTCCTGGCGCTTGAACCAGGCCCGGATCTTCTCCCGGGCGTGGCTCGTCCGGACGACGTTCAGCCAGTCGCGCGAGGGTCCGTGGGCCGCCTTGGTCGTGACGATCTCGACGATGTCGCCGTTGTGCAGGCGATAGTCCAGGGGCACCAGCCGGTTGTTGACCTTGGAGCCGATGCAGCGGTGGCCCACATCGGTGTGGATTCGGTAGGCGAAGTCGATCGGGGTCGAGCCGGCCGGCAGGTCCTTGACGTCGCCCTTGGGCGTGAACACGAAGACCTGGTCGTGGAAGATGTCGAGCTTGATCCCTTCGACGAACTCGGTCGCGTCGGCCACGTCGCGCTGCCAGTCCATGAGCTGGCGCAGCCAGGCCAGCTTGGCGTCGTACTCGCGGTCGACCTTGGAGCCTTCCTTGTAGCGCCAGTGGGCCGCGATTCCGACCTCGGACACCTGGTGCATCTGGTGGGTCCGGATCTGGATCTCGAGGGGCTTGCCATCCATCGCGATGACCGCGGTGTGGAGGCTCTGGTACAGGTTGTTCTTGGGCATCGCGATGTAGTCGTCGAACTGGCCGGGGATCGGCCGCCACAGGGAATGGGCGATGCCCAGGGCCGCGTAGCAATCCTTGACCTCGTCGACCAGGCAGCGGATCGCGTAGACGTCGTAGATCTCGTCGAACTCGGCGCCCTTGCGCTCCATCTTTTTCCAGATGCTGGTCAGGTGCTTGGGCCGGCCCTGGATGTCGGCCTTGATGCCAGCCGCCTCGAGGGCCGGCCGAAGCAGCTCGATCGCCTGCTGGATGAACGCCTCGCGGCCCTGCCGGCGCGTATCGAGCAGGCGGGCCAGCTCGCGGTAGCGCGCCGGCTCGAGCGTCTTGAAGGCGAGGTCCTCGAGCTCCCACTTCATCTGCCAGATCCCGAGCCGCTCGGCCAGGGGCGCGTAGATCTCCATGGTCTGGCGGGCGATCCGGATCTGCTTCTCGATCGGCAGGGCGGCCAGCGTGCGCATGTTGTGGAGCCGGTCGGCCAGCTTGATCAGGACGACCCGGATGTCCTCCGCCATCGCCAGGAACATCTTGCGAATGTTCTCGGCCTGCTGCTCCTCGTGGGAGTGGGTGCTGAA
Source organism: Candidatus Limnocylindrales bacterium (assembly GCA_038239115.1). Lineage (GTDB taxonomy): Bacteria > Chloroflexota > Limnocylindria > Limnocylindrales > CSP1-4 > Palsa-1033. The sequence goes on from JBBSFD010000007.1 coordinate 39,944, forward strand.
CTTGGACAGCTTGGTGACGCCGTCGACCAGGCGGGCCACCTCCGGGCCGAAGCGATCCTCGACGTCGGTCAGGCTGTACTCGGTGTCCTCGGGCACGTCGTGGAGGAGCGCCGCCTGGACCGCCACCGGGTCGATGCCCAGGTCCGCCACCGTCTGGGCGCTGGCGATGGGGTGGATGACGTAGGCCTCGCCCGACGCCCGGAGCTGGCCGGCATGCGCTTCGACAGCCAGGTCGAACGCCCGGTTCACGCCGGCCAGGTCCGCCCCCGGGTAGTGGCTGCGCACCCGGGCCAGGAGCGGCTCACGGAGCGCCTCGATGGGATCGACCCGGGCCGGCCCTCGAGCCTTGCGCTCCCTGGCGGGCGGAGTTGCCGGGGCAGCCAACAGGGTTGCCGGGGCAGCCGGCGGTTTTGCCGGCGCCGCCGACGGGGTTGCCCTGCGGCGGGCCGGTTTCGTGCTCGGTACAGGTTCGATGGTCATCTCACTCAAGAATAGCAGTGGCCGTGCGAGGGCCCCGCAAGCGTGACCCGACTGCCAGGCGTGGCCCGGCAGTGCTGGGAACGCCAATTCGCTCATTGATCGTGGCTTAGGCAATGGAGCGGCCGGGTGAGGCGGCCGCGCCCGACTAGGGCCCTGTTTCTCGCGCTCAAGTCGCTGGCGAGTCAGACGTCGCGACCCCGAGAGCAGCTGCCGCGTTGCGTACGCCTCGATCCATGAACGATTTGACAGCTCGAGCTGGCACAGCCAGGCCACGCGGGCCTATAGCTCCGGTAATCCGCGGTTGATCGCCGGGTGAGGCCGACCGGCCATCGTTGCGGGCGTGGATGACGCTCGGTTTGGCCGGCTGATTCGGCTGCTTCGACAACGCCGAGGTTGGCGCCAGGTGGATCTCGCGGCCCGATCGGGGGTCGGGGTGAGCGTCGTGGCTCGGCTGGAATCCGGCCGCCTCGGGCCGATGCGGGTCGGAACGCTCCGCGTGGTCACGGCGGCGTTCGGCCTGAGCTTCGATCCGGTTCTGCGCGGCCTCGGCGCGGATCAGGACCGGTTGCTCGACGAGGGTCACGCGGCGTTGCTCGGGACTTGTTCGACCTGGCTCACTCGGATCGCCTGGCTACCAGCGGCCGAAGTCTCCTATTCCGAATACGGGGAGCGTGGCTCGATTGATCTCCTCGCCTGGCACGAGGACAGTCGTTCCCTGCTCGTGATCGAGGTCAAGACCGAGCTGGCTTCGCTCGACGCGACGCTGCGCAAGCTCGATGAGAAGACCCGACTGGCACGAACGATCGCTCGTCGCCGGGGCTGGGACGCGAAGCTCGTCGGCCGGCTGCTGGTCCGGCCCGAGGGTCGAAGCCAACGCCGGCAGGTGGACCGACATGCTGCTGTCCTCGATCTCGCCTTCCCGCTCCGGGGTCGTGCCGTCCAGGCCTGGTGTCGCGACCCATCGGGACCGATGTCGGGTTTGGTCTTCCTGAGGATGTCGACGAGCGCGGCAGGTCATCGTCCACACCGAACCCGAGTTCGGACGACCTCCCCGCCAAATCGTTCCTCGATCAAGGCATAGGCAACGTTCGGAGTCGAATCGGGAGTCGGCGACAGCCCGGACCGCCCGACCTGAGCACGAATCCGGTCCGGCACTTGCCTTCTCTAGGCCAGCGGGAGGCCCAGCCGTGCCTAAGCCGCGATCAATAAACGATCTGACGATGGAAAGCTGCGGCCCTCGGGCCGAGCCGAAGTCCAAGGAACACATCCGGGCAGGCCTGCGACCCGATCAGGGCCCGGGATAGCCCAGCCGGGCCAGGGCCGCCTCAACGGTCGCCCGTTCGTTCCAGGGTTGAGGGCCCGTCGGGCCAATGATCGAGCGTTCGTGGCCCTTGCCCGCGAAGAGGACCACGTCGCCCGGTCGGGCCCGCTCCAGCGCCGCCTCGATGGCCGCCGCCCGATCCGGAATCAGGAGCAGGTCGCGCTCCCGCCGCCGGCCAACGGATTCGGCGCCCCGGCCGATCGCGTCGAGGATGGCCAGGCGGTCCTCGCCGCGCGGATCTTCGTCGGTGACCACGACCAGGCGGCAGCGTTCGCCGGCGATCCGGCCCATCATCGGGCGCTTCTCGGTGTCCCGTTCGCCAGCCGAGCCGAACACGGCGATCAATCCCCCGCCGGCGGCCGCGGCGACCGGCCCGAGCAAGTCCAGAACCGTCTCCAGGGAGACCGGCGTGTGGGCGTAGTCGACGATGACCGTGAACGGCTGGCCGAGATCGATCCGCTCCATCCGGCCCGGCACGCCAGTCACGCCCTCGATCCCGGTCCGGACCGCCGCCGGATCGAGGCCGAGGCCTTCGCCCAGGGCAACCACGGCCAGGGCGTTGTGCACGTTGAAGCGGCCGGCCAGCTTGAGCCGCAGCTCGGCCGGGCCCGACGGTGCGTCGTAGCTGACCGACAGCCGGCGGGCATCCTCCTCGACCCGCCTGGCACGAACGTCCGCCCCGGGCTCGGCACCGTAGGTCAGCAACCGGGCGCCAGCCTCGCGGGCGACGGCCATGAACAGCTCAGCGGACCCGTCATCCCGATTGATCACCGCCAGGCGGGGCCAGGCCAGGCCGGCAGCCCGGCCCGTTTTCGCCGGTCCCCGAGCGGCCAGGCGCTCGAACAGGCTGAGCTTGGCGGCCCGGTACGCCTCGAACGAGCCGTGCAGCTCGAGGTGCTCGTGGCTGAGGTTCGTGAACACGGCCGCGTCGTAGCCGATGCCGGCCACGCGGTCGAGTGCCAGCCCATGGGACGTCGTCTCGAGCACGGCAGCCGCGTCGCCGGCGTCGGCCATCGCCCGGAGGAGGCGCTGGAGCTCGGGCGCCTCGGGCGTCGTCTGATGCTCGGGGGTCGGTTCGGCCGTGCCTCCGATGCGCAGCTCGACCGTGCCGACGAGGCCGGTCTGGGTCCCGGCCTGCTCGAGTGCCGCGGCGACCAGGAACGAGGTCGTCGTCTTGCCGTCGGTCCCGGTGATCCCCACGATCCCGAGCTCTCGGCTCGGATCGCCGAACCACCAGGCGGCCGCACTGGCGAGGGCCGCCCGACTCCGATCGACCACGATCTGGATGAGCCCGGCGTCAGCCACGGGCTGCTCGACGAGCGCGGCGATCGCCCCGGCCGCGGCGGCCGCTGCCACGAAGTCGTGCCCGTCCTGGTGGTCGCCCGGGACGGCCGCGAACAGGACGCCCGGCCGGCTGGCCCGGGAATCGGCGACCACGCCGGTGAGCAGCGCACTGGCAGCTGCTGCAGCCGCTCCCCCAGCCGCTCCTGCAGGCGCTCCCCCAGCCGCCACGGCCGCCGGCGCGAGCGGCCGGCCGTCGGCGGCCCGGATCCCCCGCAGCCTGCCCTCGGCGGCGAACCGGCCGACGAGCTCGGCCAGCGGCAGCCGCGGTCGGCCGGCGTCGACCGCGGCGAGGCGCTCGGCCAGGGTCATTCGGGACCCGTCCCCGGCCCCGAGGCGGAAGGGCCCTCTCCGGGTGCGCCGCGGCGTGGGCCTCGTCGCGGGCCGCGTCGACTCTCGGCGACGCGGTAGAGGCGGGCCCCGAGCGCGCGCAGGTCCAGGTCGAAGGCGCCGATCAGCCGGACCTCACGGCCGCCGAAGCCTTCCTTGAACTGGCGAATCCCCGGATGGACGAGGCCCCACATGTCATAGGACGTGCCGCCGGCAGCGCGGGACGAACGGATCGCCTCCCACTTGAGCAGATAGTTGGCCCGCGACTCGGCGCCCGCCGCAGTCATCCCACCGTACGGCTCGACCACCCGGCTGCCTGCCCGGACCAGGAACAGGACGGCCTGTGGAGCACCGTCGGGATCGAGGGCGAACAGGAGGCGAACCCGGCCGGCCGGGGCAAATGCATCCCAGATCGCGCGGTAGGAGGCCTCGGTCCGGATCGGGCTGCCGGCCCGCGCCGAGGTCTCGGTCATGATCGCGTGAAAGGCGGGCAGGTCATCCCGGCCACGCTCCTCGATCCGAACCCCGCCGGTCCGAGCCCGATTCACGTACTGACGCCACTTCCCGCGGAGGTCGCCCCACAGGGCCGCCTCGTCCCCGCTCAGGTCGACGATCCGGGTCACCTTGGGCTGGACCTCGGGCGCCGGTCGCCAGCCCAGCTCGGCCAAGCTGCGCCGGGTGCTCCCGCCGGGGTCATCCGGCCCATCGAGCTCGACCTCCGGGTCCACCCGCAGATGCGAGATCCGGCCAGCCCCAGCGGCGACGGCCCGGACCCGCTCGGTGAATGCCGCCAGGCTGGCCGGGTCCCAGGTCGTTGCCAGCGGTCCGCGCGGCGCATAGGCGAAGGTCCAGGGCACGCCGGCCGGGCGTCGAAGCAGGATGCGAGCTCCGATTCCCGAGCTCGCGTCGAGCGGCCACGAGCGCCAGCCGTTGGCTGCCTTGGTCCGGGCCCAGCCGCTCAGCTGCAGGTAGGTCGCCCGCGGATTGGCGTCGACGAAGGCATCCCAGGCCAGGTCGGCCGCTGCGCCGCCGGCGGCTGCCGAGCCGTCTGCGGCCGGACCACCTTCCTGGAGTTGGTTCATCGGCGGCCGCCCGGCAGCCGGCCGGTGGCTCGCCCGAGCCCGTAGCGCCAGGGGCGGGCGATCCGCTCGTGGTTGCCCGTCAGCTCGATCCAGCTGGCCCCGAACGACTTCTTGAAGCTGTACAGGCCGGCCATCTCCTCGCCCTCGGCCGGCTCCCGCCGGGCGCCCCGGACATCGACCCCGGCCAGGTCCACTTCGATCATCGACTCGCGCACGGCCAGCTGGATCGCCCGCCACAGGATGAGGTGGATCACCCCAGGGTAGGCCCGCCGCAGGTCGGCCCGGTCGCCGGAATGGGAGTACGTCAGGCGACCGCCATGACGGTAGAAGCTCGCCCCGCCGATCAGCTCGTCGTCGGGCGTGCGGACCTCGAGCAGGATGACCAGGCCGGCGGCCAGGCCGGCCGTCGACCAGTCCACGTAGCCGCGCCGTGAGGCCAGGCCGAAATTGCGGCGGGCGGCGGTGATCTCGAGCAGGTTGAAGAAGCGGTCGAAGGCAGCCCGCGGGTCGGCCGCCGGGTCCGGCCGCTCGAAGCCCTCCCAAGCCCCGTGCTTGCCATCCGGCCGGGTGTCCCAGCGGACCACCCTGAGGCCGGCCTTCTCGGCCTGGCGGACCCGCTGGCGGGTGGACATCGCGAAGCCGGCGAAATAGGTGCCCTCGGGCTCGTCCGCCTGAAGGGCCAGGGCGACCCGGTGGCGGGACGGCTGGACCTCCTCGATCGGCCGGAAGCCAGCGGCCTCGATCAGGGCCGGGTAGCCACTGTCGGCTGGGATCTCGGCGTCCGAGGCCACGACATCGACGCCTCGCTCGAACAGCCAGCTCGCGGCCGAGTCCAGGCGCTTGGCCGTCAGCTCCACCGGCTCGCCCGCGGATACCGGGCCCTTCGAGAGGTAGGCGCCCGACCCGCCTACCAGTCGCCAGGGCCGCTCCAGGGACAGCAGCCGATAGCCGTCGTCGGCAACCAGGAAGCGCGGCCGCCAGCCGAGCCGCGTGCGCTGCTCGGCCCACACCCGCGACTGGTAGACGTTTCCCCCGGGCACGTCGACCGTGTGCCGGTCCCAGTCGGCCAGCTGCTCCGGAGTTGCCTCGCCAAACCTCATGAGGAGATCGTACGGCGGCGCACCAGCCCGATCGCGAGGCGCCAGATCATGGCCATCTCGGGCGTGCCCAGGACCGCGGCCAGGGCGGCATAGACCAGGCCGCCGGCCACGCCCATGAGGGCCAGCTGGACGAACAGGAGGACCTTGCCCGGCTCCTGGCCGACGACCGCGGCCACGCCCTGGCCAACCAGGAACGCGGCACCGGTCGCGAGCAGGCCCGCGGCCAGGGCCACGCCCCCCGCGCGGACCAGGAGGCTGGGCCGGAAGGTCGGCCGGCGATACCACAGGATGACCACCAGGATCGACATCTCGACCCACGATCCGACGCTGATCGCCAGGCCAATCCCGGGCAGGCCCAACGGCCCGGCCAGGCCGACCGACAGGCTGACGTTGATGGCCACGGCCACGATCGCGGCGATGACCGGCGTCGCCGTGTCGCGCCCGGCGTAGAACGCCCGGGCGAGGATCGCGATCACCGATTCGGAGGTGATCGCCAGGAGCAGCCAGCCCAGCGTCTCGGCGGTCCGTTCGAAAGCCTGGTCGTCCATCCGCCCGTAGTCGAACAACAGCCGGACCACACCGCCCCGGGTGATGATCGACAGGCCGGTCAGCGGGATCATCACGAACAGGATCAGCCGGATCGCCTGGCGGACGAGCGCCAGGAACCGCTCGATCTCGCCCAGGGCCAGCTCGCGCGACATCGCCGGCAAGGTGACCACTCCAAGGGGAATCCCGACCAGGCCGATGGGCAGCTGGAAGATGGAGAAGGCGAAGGTGAAGGCGGTCACGGCGCCCACCCCGAGTCCGGTCGAGACCGACACCGCCACCAGGAAGGTCAGCTGGCTGGCGGCCAGGCCAATCGCCCGGGGCACCATCAGGAGGAGCGCCTCGCGCGCGTCGGCATCGTGCAGGTCGATCGCCGGTCGGTAGCGGAATCCGATCTGGCGGAGCGGCGGGACCTGGACCAGGAAGTGGCCGGCCGCCCCGGTCACCACGCCCACGGCCAGGCCGAGGACACCCATCGACGGGGCCAGGAAGACTGCCGCCAGGATGATCGCGACGTTGTAGACGATGGGAGCGATCGCCGAGGCCGCGAAGCGACCCTTGGCGTTGAGCAGGCTGGTGGCCAGGGCGCCGCAGGCGAGCAGGATCGGGCTGAATAGCATGACCCGGGTGAGCTCGATCGTTTTCTCGGTTTGCTCCGGCGTGAAATGGCCGGTGATCACGGGGACGAGGACGGGGGCGAAGATCGCCACCAGGACCGCCAGCACGAGCAGGACCGCCAGCATCAGGTTGGCCACGGTCGAGGCGACCCGCCAAGCCCGGGCCTCCTCGTCCGTCGCCAGCAGGCCGGCAACGACCGGGATGAGAGCCGAGCTGAGCGCTCCCGCCGCCACCAGCTGGAAGATGAAATCGGGAATTCGGAAGGCCGCCAGGAACGCGTCGAGGTCGGCGCTGGCCCCGAATTGCGCGCCGATGACGATCAGCCGGACCGAACCCAGGACGCGCGACACGAAGAACGCGGTCGTCACGATCAGGCCGGCCCGGGCGATCCCCCGTGAAACGGTCATCGAGGCCGGATCAGTGCGCTTGGCGAGCGCGCGGATGGGCCCCTTCGTACGCCGCCCGCAGCCGGCTGGGCGAGACGTGGGTGTAGATCTGAGTCGTGGCCAGGCTTTCGTGGCCGAGCAGCTCCTGGACGACCCGCAGGTCTGCCCCGCCATCGAGCAAGTGGGTGGCGAAGCTGTGGCGCAGGGTGTGGGGCGAGACGCCCAGGGGCAGGCCCGCTCGCGCCCGCAGCCCGTCAAGCCGCAGGCGCAGCCCGCGCGTGCCCAGCGCCCGGCCGCGATGATTCAGGAACACTTCGGCGGGCGGGTCGGCCGATGGATCCGCACGGCCAACGAGGATTGGCCGGCCGTTCGCCAGGTACGCGCTGAGCGCCTCGCGCGCCGGCCGGCCGAGCAGGCCGACCCGTTCCTTGCGGCCCTTCCCGATCACCCGGATCTCGCCCCGCTTGAGGTCGAGCGAACCCAGCCGGGCGCCGGCCAGCTCGCTGATCCGGAGGCCGGCCGCATAGGCCGTCTCGACGATCGCCCGATCGCGCAGGGCGAGCGGATCGGCCGGGCTCGGATCGATCGCGTCGAGCAGCCGCTCGACCTCCTCGACTTCGAGCACCCGGGGCAGGCGGCGGGGCATGCGGGGCGTGGCGATCGAGCGCCACGGATCGCTTTCGGTCCAGCCGTTGCGACTGGTGAACCGGTAGAACGATCGGAGGGCGGCCAGGCGCTGGCCGACCGAGCTGCGGGCCACGCCGTCGCTCAGCCGGGCGAGATAGGCGCGCAGGTCGGCCCGGGAGGGGCGCCGCCAGTCGACCTCACGCTCGTCGAGCCAGGCGAGATAGGCGCCCACGACCGTGGCGTAGGCCCGGCGAGTGTGGGGCGACGCGTCGCGGGCCGTCAGCCCTTCGAGGAAGCGCTCGCGGGCTTCATCTCCGGTCACGCCCCGGGGGCGCTCCCGGTGGCGGTCGAGCCGCTGCTGCGCTTGGTTCGGGCAGTGCGCGGCGCGGCGCGGCCGGTCCGGACCGTCGACCGCCGGCCGCGGCCGGCCGAACGCCCGCCGCGACCGGGCCGCGGGAGCGCTGGTGGATCGGCCGCCCCGCCGCTCAGCGACTTCCCGGCCAGGTCGCCCGCCGGCAGCGGGATGGTCGCCCCGCACTTGAGGCACAGCCCGGTCTGGCTCGCCGTGCCATCGACCGACCCGACCGCCGCGTCGCCGGACGCCGGCGCATCCTTCCGGGCGATCGGTCCGCCGTCGACGTCGTGGACCGCCCCGACGGGCTCACGCGAGGTCGTGAAGTCGCATTTGGGGTAGCGCGAGCAACCCCAGAACACGGTCCCGGTCCGGCGAGCCCGGCGTGCGGTGAGGTGGCCCTGGCCGCATTTCGGGCAGGCCACCTCGAAGGGCAGCTGCTCGGGCGGTGGCGGCCCGTCCTTCTTGATGTACTTGCAGTCGGGATAGCGGGCGCAGCCCACGAACGGCCCGAACCGACCGCGCTTGGCCACCAGCGTGCCGCCAGCCGTGGGTCCGCATTCCGGGCACGGCTCGCCCACGCCCGCCAGCTCGGCCGGCGGAGCGCCATTCGGGTCGAGCGCCTCGTCGGGCCGGGCGATCGGCCGGGTCTCCTTGTGCTCGGGGTAGTTGGCGCAGGCCAGGTATTCCCCGTAGCGGCCGGCGCGCATCACCATCGGATGGCCTTCTGAGCAGACCTCGTCGGTCGGCATGCCGCCGCCCCGGTCGTCGCCCTTGGTCGCTTCGACCGCGGCCTCGAGTGGCGTGTAGAAGGCACGCACGAACGGCACCCACTTGCGCTTGCCGTCGGCGACCTCGTCGAGGTCCTCCTCCATCCGGGCGGTGAACTCGGGATCGACCAGCGAGCTGAAGTGGTCGACCAGGAAGTTGTTCACGATCTCGCCGACCGGCTCCGGGCGAAGGCGGCGCTCCTGCACGCTGACATAGCCGCGATCAAGGATCGTCGAGATCGTGGCGGCATAGGTCGACGGCCGGCCGATGCCATGCTCCTCGAGGGCCTTGATCAGGGTTGCCTCGGTGAAGCGGGGCGGCGGCTCGGTGAAATGCTGGGTCGGCTCGACCGCCTCGACGGTCGTGATGTCGCCCTCGTGGAGCGGTGGCAGGATTCGCTCGACCTCTTCGGCGGCGTCGTCCTGGCCCTCGGTGTAGACCGCCGAGAAGCCGTCGAAGACGGTTCGGGTGGCCGACGCCCGCAGGACGTAGCGATCGGCGTCGAGATCGACGCTGGTCGTCTCGAGCTCTTTCTCCTTCATCTGGCTGGCCAGGGCGCGCTGCCAGATCAGCCGGTACAGGCGCGCCTCGTCGCGGGGCAGGACCTTCTCGAGCTGGTCCGGCGAACGCCCGAAGGAGGTTGGCCGGATGGCCTCGTGAGCTTCCTGGGCATTGCGGGTCTTGGTCTTGAACGGACGGCCCTTGGGCATCGTGTACTGGCTGCCGAAGCGGGCGGCGATCACGTCGCGGGCCTCGCCCATGGCCTGGCCGGCCAGGGCGACCGAGTCGGTGCGCATGTACGTGATCAGGCCGACCTGGCCGTCGTCCGTCTCGAGGCCCTCGTACAGGCGTTGAGCGACGCTCATCGTCCGCTTTGGGCTGAAGCCAAGCTTGCGGCTGGCCTCCTGCTGCAGGGTCGAGGTCGTGAACGGCGGGGCCGGGCTGCGCTTGGACGTCTTGACGCCGACGCTGCGAACGATCGGCCGGCTGCCGGTCAGTGCCTCGACATGGGCGGCCGCGGACGCCTCATCGGCGATCTGGGGCTTGTCGCCGTCGATCCGGACCAGCGCGGCACTGAACGGCGTGCTGTCCGGGCCGTGCAGGGTGGCCTCGATGGTCCAGTACTCGACCGCCTTGAACGCCCGGATCTCCTGCTCGCGATCGACGACCAGGCGCACGGCGACCGACTGGACCCGGCCGGCCGACAGGCCCCGCCGAATTCGCCGCCAGAGGAGCGGGCTGAGCGTGTAGCCATACAGCCGGTCGACGATCCTGCGGGCCTGCTGGGCATCGACCAGGTCGAGGTCGATCTGGCGAGGATGGGCGAACGCCTCGCGGATCGCCCCCTCGGTGATCTCGTTGAAGGTGACCCGCTGGGTCCGCTCCGGCCGCAGCTTGGCCGCCTGGGCGACATGCCAGGCGATCGCCTCGCCCTCCCGATCGAGGTCGGTCGCGAGGAAGACGGTGTCCGCGTCGCGAGCCGCCTTGGTGATCTCGGCGACCTGCTTGCGCCGATCGGCGACGATCTCGTAGGTCGGGGCAAAATCGTGCTCGACGTCCACGCCCAGCTGGTCCTTGCCCAGCTTTTCGGGCAGGTCGCGGACATGGCCGTAGGAGGCCAGCACCCGATAGCCGGGCCCCAGGTAGCGCTCGATCGTCTTCGCCTTGGCGGGCGACTCGACGATCACCAGGTTTCCACTCATGACGACGGCGAGTCTAGCATCCGATTCTTCACCAGCGGTCATCAGCGCCTTCGGCGCCGCGCGTCGCGGGCGCGCGAATTCAGGCGTCCCGGATTCGCTTCAGGAACTCCTCGTCGATCTCGATGTCGGGCTCAACCGGGACGACCGGCGCGGTCGGTCGGTGACGGGTCTGGCCGGCGGCCGCACCTTCGCTCAGGCGATCTGCACCGGGCGGGATCTCGATGAACCGGATGTGGGCGAGCGGCAGCAGGAACGTCGAATCGGCCTGGTCGATGAAGACCGGCCGCTTGCCATCGGGCGTACGCAGGTTGGTGCACAGGACCGCCACGTCGCGCGGCGACGGGATCTCGAACAGGTCGGCCAGGACAGGCTGTTCGTTGTTCAGGTGGACGACCACGTTGCGCAGGAGGACCGTGGGCAGGGTGACGTCGGGAATCGGGCGATCCTCGGGCGCCGCGGCGTCGGTCAAGGCTTCCAGAAGTCCACGACGAGGCGGACCCGGTTGCCGATCACCCAGATCCCGATGCCGACCTCGGTCATCCGGGGATCCATGATGTTGGCCCAGTGGCAGTAGTTGCCGCAGGGCTTCTCATCCTGGAAGTAGAGGTGGGTGCCCAGGACCGAGGCATACGGGTTGCTGGCGCTGCGGCAGCCGATGTTCTCGCGATAGTCACCGGGGTAGCCGGCCCGATGGAGCCGGTCGCCCGGGTTGCCGTCGGCGAAATGGCTGCAGATGTTCTTCTGGGCCAGGAACTTGGCGTAGGGCCGGGAGACCTTGTTGGAGATCCCGGCGTTGAGGATCAAGGGCTTGATCCCACTGCCGCCGGGGCTGCTGCAGCGGCCGGAGGCGAGGACCCAGCCACCGCCCCGGGTGCAGTTCATCAGGCCGAGGTAGTAGACCTCCACCGCGTGCCAGGCGCCCGCCCCGACCGTGCCCCCGCCGGGTGGGCGGACCTTGGGCGGCTTGGCCTTGGCCTTGACCACGGCCGCCGGCGCGAGTGTCTTGAACGACACCGAGCGGGCCGCGCCGAGGGCGGTCCCCGAGGCCGAGCTAGCCGCGGTCGACACGCTCATCGTGACCGTCGCACCAGGCGCCAGCGCCGCGCTCGGGCTGAAGACCAGGACGGTGTTGCCCTCGGCCCAGGCGACCTTGCCGGCAATGGCCTTGCCGGCGATCGAGGCGCTGAAGGCCGAGCCGGTCGCCTTGGTGTTCATTGCCTGGCTGAAGCGCACCGACAGCTTGGCCGCGCTCGACACATTGGCCGTCCCGTTGAGCGGCCGGAAGCGGACGACGGCCGGCGCGACTGCGGTCTTGATCCGGAGCGGCAGCGGCACGACCACGTCGGCGCCGTCGCTGTCGAGCAGTCCGCCCTGGACGGCGATCGTATAGCTGGTGTTGGCGGCCAGGGGCTGGTCCGGCTGGAAGGTCACGGTCGTGCCCGCCGCATCGGTCGTCAGGTCGACCAGGCTGCCGCTCACAGCCGGGCTGATCGCGAGGAGGGCGCCCGGTGAAGGAGGAGTGACGGCGCCATCGAACGAGACGGTGAAGCCGGTGGCGGGGGAAGCGCCGCCGGCCGCGGGATGGGCCAGGGCCAGGTGGGCCGCCGTCGGGGCACGGGTGCTGAACAAGGCGTGCGCGGCCTGGGCAAGCGCCTGGCCGGTCGCTTCGTGGGCCGTCTGGGCGACCTTGATCGAGTAGTACGTGCCCACCTGCCACATGTGCTGGGGGCTGATCGTCAGCGTCTTGCCGGCGCTATCCCAGCTGGTCGTGACCGCCGTCGCGGGATCGACGGTCAGGGCGGCGACGACCGACGCCTTGTCCATCGGGTTGGCGAACTGGATCGTGGCCGGAGCGTGCAGGCCGTGATCGGCGTCAACGGCCTCGGCGAACGATGACGAATCGAGCGGCGCCACGGCGGTCGGGATCGTGGCTGTGGTGGCCCTGGGCGACGTGAGCGCGAAGATCCCCAGCCCGAGCAGCCCCACCAGGCCGATCCCGAGGACCAGCCGCAGTGCGATGCTCCGACGCAGCAGGAGCGGCACATACAGCGTGGCGAGGACAGGAAGGGCGAGCGCGGTGGCTGCGAGCTTTCGCAATAGACAGTCTCCTGGCTAGCTGCTGGGGGTCAGCGGCATCGTGCGGCTGTCAACCGGACATTCGCCCGGACGGTTCGCGTCAGGGTAGCACTGGCTGTCGAGGGGCAGCAACCGTGGCGGCTGAGTGGACCCTCGTGGGGTTGAGTGCAGCCAGGCTGCCGGCCAGCCGGTAGCGGCCGGCGCCGCTGGTCACAAAGCCACGCAGCTCGAGCACGGTCAGGGTGCCCAGCAGGGTGGCGACCGGCAGGGTCGAGGCCAGGGCCAAGTCGTCCACGGTGGCCGAGCCGGTGCTCAGGGCGGCGGCCACGATCGCCTCCGCCTGGCCGAGGCTGGCCAGGATCGCCGCCGGCGCCGGCGCTCTGGCCGACCCCGGACCACCAGGCCCTGGGCGGCCAGGGGCCGGGTCAACGGCGTCGATCCGATCGAGCAGGTCCAGGTCCTCGATCAGCTCGGGCAGTCCGGCCACGATCCGGACCTGCCCGGGATACGCGCGCAGGAAGGCCAGGCAGCCGGCCGAAGCCGGCGCGTCGATCGGGCCGGGCACGGCAAAGCACTCCCGGCCCTGTTCCATGGCCCAGGCGGCCGTGATCAGGGCGCCGCTGCGGGCCGCCGCCTCGACCACGATCGTGGCATCGGCCAGGCCGCTGATCACCCGGTTTCTACGGGGAAACGTGCCCCGGGTGGGAAACGCCCGGGGTGGCAGCTCCGAGACCAAGGCGCCCCCTTCGGCCACGATCCGCTCGGCCAGTCGGGTGTGAGACGAAGGGAAGAGCCGCTCATGGCCCGAGCCCAGGACAGCGACGGTGGAGCCCCCGGCTTCGAGGGTGGCGGCGTGGGCGGCACCGTCGATGCCCACGGCCAGGCCGGACACGATCGTGGCGCCCAGGCGGGCCAGGGCGTCGGCGATCCGGGCCGCGGTCCGCCGCCCGGCGTCCGTCGGCCGGCGCGTGCCGACGATCGCGATCGACGAGCGAGCGCCGAGAGCCGCCGGGTCTCCCCGGACGAACAGGACCGGCGGGGGCAGCTCGAGGGACCGGAGGCGGGCCGGGTAGGCAGGATCATCGTGAGTCAGCCAGTCGATCCCCCGCCCGGCCATGCGACCTGTGACGGCCGCTGCCGATCCCGCCAGGGCGGCCAGGTCGTCGACGATGCGGCGCGGTCGTTCCGCCGGCGACCGATCTCCCTCCATCGCGCCGCCAAGCGTTCGACCAAGCGTGCGGCCGAGGAGCGCCCGACCGGCAGGACTGCCGGCCAGGGCAACGACGGCGGCCGCCGAGCGATGCGCCTCGAGCAGCCGATAGAAGGTTGCCGGCCCGATCCCTTCGACCGTCATCAGGAGCATCGCAGCCTGGCGCTCGTCCGCTGCCGGGGGCGCCGGCCCGGCCTCCTGGTCGAGCCCGAGGGGACCCTGTCGCCCGACGCCCAGCATGGTCAGACCGCCAGCTGCACGGCTGTCCGGACGCCCAGCGCCCGAAACCGGCCCACCTCCTCGAGGTGGCGACGCGCGACGAGCTCGGATCCGTCCAGGTCGGCGACCGTCCGCGCTGTCCGGAGCAGGCGCTCCACGCCACGGGCCGACAGCTCGAGCCCCTCGGCCAGGCTCACGACCCGCGCTCGGTCGTTCGCGCCCAGGCCGCAGGCCGCGCGCAGGCGGCCGCCGCTGAGCAAGGCGTTCAGTGCGCCGCGCCGCTCCACCTGGAGCTTCCTCGCTCGTTCGATCCGGGCGGCAACCGGCTCGGAGGCCTCGCCACCGGCCAGGGAGACCAGACTGCCCGGCGGGACTCGGGGCAGCTCGACCCACAGGTCGATCCGGTCGCGCAGCGGGCCAGAGACGCGGCTGGCATAGCGCTCGGGCACGCCCGGCCGGCAGCGGCGGCCGGCGTCCTGGCCGACCGACCCGCCGCAAGGGCAGGGATTCATCGCGGCCACGAGCTCGAACCGGGCGGGCAGGATGACCGCGCGGCCAACCCTCACGATGGCCACCTGACCCTCCTCGAGTGGCTGGCGCAGGGCTTCCAGGACATCGCGGTCGAACTCGGGCAGCTCGTCCAGGAACAGGACGCCCTGGTGGGCGAGGGTGACCTCGCCCGGCGCGATCGAAGGGCCGCCGCCGACCATGCCCGCGTAGGAGATCGTGTGGTGGGGCGCCCGGAACGGTCGCCGACGATTCAGCCCTTCGATCGGGCCCTCGCCGGCGGCCGACCGAATCGCCGTGGCTGTGAGTGCGTCGGCCTCGTCGAGCGGTGGCAGCAAGCCCGGAATCGTGCGCGCCAGGAGCGTCTTGCCGGAGCCCGGCGGCCCGACCAGGAGCAGGCCATGGCCACCGGCGAGGGCGATCTCGAGCGCCCGCCGGGCGACCGCCTGGCCGCGCACGTCGGCCAGGTCCGGAACCTCGCCCGGCTCGGGTAGGACGACCGCGGAGCCCCCGCCCGTTTGAGCCGGGCCGGTCGCCGGTCCAACCAGGTCGACCCTGGCGGGGTTGGCCCGATGAGGCACGGTCCGGCCGGAGCGCAGAGCCAGCAGCGCCGCGCCCAGGTCGGCCGCCGGATGGATGTCGATTCGCTCGACCAGGCCAGCCTCCCGGGCCGCCTCGGCGGGCACGATCACCCGGGCCACCCCGCGCCGGGCGAGCGCCACCACCATCGACAGGATGCCCGGCACGCGCCGCAGCTCGCCGCCCAGGGAGAGCTCCCCGAGGAGGGCCCATGGTCCAGTCGCCCGGGCCTGTTCCGAGCCCAGCAGGATGGCGACCGCGATCGCGGCATCGAGCGAGGCGCCCGTCTTGCGCAGGTCGGCCGGGGCAAGGTTCACCGTGATCCGGCGCGGCGGGAAGACGAGGCCGCTGTTCCGGATGCCCCCTCGGACGCGCTCCCGGGCCTCCTGGAGCGAGGCGTCCGGAAGGCCCACGATCGTGAATCCGGGCAGGCCCGGCGCAACGTCCACCTCGACCCGGATGACCTTGCCCTCGATGCCCTGGAGCGTGGCCGAGAGGACCGATGCCAACATGCCTCAAGGCTAGACAGAGCGAATCAACCGACCGTTATCAACGCCTCACCAGGCCATCGCCCGTCGGCCTTGACGCGTCGGCCTTGACAGGCCGGATCGAGCGTCGCTAGGTTGCGGCCATGGATGCGGCCAATGAGCAGCCGTCCGGCGGCACGTTCTTCGGGGACACGGTCAACCTGCTGGAACGTAGTCCGGCGGTGCTGCGCGCCCTGCTCGCCGGGTTGCCCGATGTCTGGACGGCCAGCCCGGACGTGGACGGAGGCTGGCTGCCCCGCGACGTGATCGGTCATCTGATCACCGGCGAGCTCACCGACTGGCCGACCCGGGCCCGCCTGATCGTCGAGCACGGCACGACCGTCCCATTCCAGCCGTTCGATCGCGTGGCGATGTTCGAGCGCGACGAGGGCCTGGGCTTGGAGGCATTGATCGATCGGTTCGGAGGGCTCCGGACGGCCAACTTGGCCGCCCTGGCTGGCCTGGCCGGCGAGGCCGACCTCGATCGGCGCGGCCGGCACCCGGCCCTCGGCGAAGTCACGTTCCGGGAGCTCCTTGGCGCATGGGCCGTCCATGACCTCGACCACATCGCCCAGGTCTATGCCGGCCTGGCGGGCTCGTACGACGCCGAGGTCGGTCCGTGGCGCGCCTACCTTGGGATCCTGCTCCGACGCGAGGACCCGGCCGCCGTCGCAGGCTAGGAAGGCCCGACGAGCTCGACCCGCGCCTGCAGGGCTCGTCCGAGGATCAGGCCAAGCCGATCTACCTCGGCCTCGAGCATGGCCACAGGCGGCGCGCCCGTCTCGGGGAACCAAGCGATCCGAACGTCGTCGCCGGCCAGCTCCCAGGTCCCCGACACGAGTCCGCCGGCAACGACGATCGGCGAGATCCAGCCACTCTGCTTGCTGACGGCGGTGCGCCGGCCGGCCGGCACGATGTGCTCGTCGTCGGTGCCTGGCCCGAGCACGTACTGGTCGAATCCGGCAAGGAGGCGAATCGCTGGCGAGGGGCGGGCCGCCAGCAGGCCCTCGAGGTCCTCGGACAGCACCAGGCGGGCCTCGCCACCGACGTCCACCTCGACCAGCCGCGGCCCCAGGTCAGCCAGCCAGGCGCGCACCCGGCGGGCACCGATCCAGCCGCGGGCCAGCCAGCTGTGGAAGTTGTCGAGGGTCGCCGGTCCGAAGGCCCTGAAGTAGGCCGCGATGGCCCGCGGTCCGGCCTCGTCGGGCTCGGGGATGCCGGTCCAGCCCGAGCTGGCTGCCTCCGGGCGCATGAACGTGACCCGGCTCCCCCGGCTCGGCCCAAAGCACAGGTCGCCCTGCCACGCGAGAGGCTTGAGCAGCGTGCCCCAGCCTTCCTTCAGCGCAAGGCCGAGATGATCGAGGCCCGGGCGGGCCACGATCGCGGCGATAAGCTCCGCGCGGGTCAGCGGTCCGTCCGCAAGGGCTTCGCGGACCACCGGACGGAGGACCGTCCAGGCCTCGACGGGCATCCCGAAGTAGCGTTGCCAGCTCGGTCGCTCCCACGTCCGGCCCGCAGCCATCAGCGAGAGGAAGGACCCTGCCTGCTCCGGCGTAAGCAGGTGAAGGGTCCCGCGCATCGCCCAGGTCTTGATCAACCGGCCGTCGGCCACGGCCCGACCGACATCGCCCGCTCGTGAGGACGCCTGGCGAAGGCGGACGGCGAGCTCCGCAGAGGAGGCCACCTGGGCCTGGACCCCACACAGGCGCTCGACTACGTCCTCAACCGAGGGTCCGCCGATCGGATCCAGGAGCTGCCGCGCCAGGCGCCAGCCGAGGGCCTGCTGCCAGCTGACCTTCGCGACCATGGACCAAGCCTACGCAATCCGTGAGCACCCAATCCGTTGCTCGACCGGCGCTGCGGCTGCTACGGGTTGGCCTGACGACGGCCGGCCGAATCCTCGAGGTCCGGCTCTGCCCCGGCGCCGGCATCGTCGCTCGAGTGAACGTTGACCCAGCGCCCGTCACGGTAGACGTACCAGATCACGATCGGCTCGGCCACGATCTCGCGGGGATGGACGGCGATCTGCGGGTAGCGCGGACGGAGTCGATCGGCAAATTCGACCGGCGAGTCCGCGCCCTCCTCGAGCACGCGCTCGGCATCGGCCCGAAAGACCGGGTCGTCCGGCGGGTTGACCACGAGCGACGGCTTGGGCACGGGACGCATCAGGCGAGCATGGCCGTCAGCGGCTCGGCCGGAGATGGCCGTTGGGCGGCCGGCATTCCAAGCGCATCACAATCGGTCGTCAGCCGGCCCGCAGGTCGGCCCTCAACGCCGGCCGGGGCACCAGCGGGGGCCGGCCGACTCCTCGGCGCGTCTCGCCGCCGCGAACCGGCAGCGGGCCGCGGTAGACCTCGCGCCAGCTCGAGTCCGGCGGTCCGAGGCACGCTCGGTGGTAGGTCCAGATCGGGTCGACGGGACGGGTGGCCTCGATGGGCATGGGGCCATCGTCATCACGACTGGCTCGCCGGCGCCCAGCGCCCGGCGGCAGCCATCACAGAAATCGTCAGAACCAGTCATTCCTCTCCTCGATCGGCTGGTCGAGGCTAGCGTCCGGGCTCGCGCCAGGGCCTGCCAGGCGCCCGGCAATCCCTTTCAAACGCCTGCCAAGGCGGCCCTCGCGACGGTGAACTGGCGTGTCGCTGTAATGCGCGGCGGGAAGTTGTGGCCCTCGTGTGGTCACGGGCCTTGAACAATCCTCGAAGAGCCGGCGCCGCCGGCGTCGCGCCCGAGCCCGGGAGTGCCGATGAATTCAACGAGCCCCACCGCGTGAGCGCCCGTGGCGAGACCGTCCTTTGGTTCGCCCGAGGGATCGGCCTCGTGGCGGGCGGCCTGGTCGTGCTCGGCATCGCCCAGGCGGCGATCGGCGCCGCCAGCGTCCTGCTGCTCGTGTTCCTGGCCATCCTGCTGGCGTCGGCAGTCCGCCCGGTCGTCGATCGGGTCCGGGGCCTGCTGCCGGTTGGCCGGCCAGGCGCGATCCTGCTCGTCTACGCCGCGTTCTTCGGGGCGATCGCCGGGATCGGCCTGCTGCTCGTGCCCCTCCTCGTCGACCAGGCCAGCCAGCTCGCCGCCCAGATGCCGGCGGTCTTCGACCGGATCAAGGCCTGGAGTGCGGGGCTACGGCCGCACGAGCTCGCGTCCAGCGTGGGCGGCCTGATCGCATCGGCAGAGAGCCTGGTCAAGGCCGGCCAGGCACCCGGGGCAGGGTTGCTCGTCTCGGCCGGCCTGACCGTGGCGGATATCGTCATCTCGATCGTGACTGTGCTTGCCCTGCTCTTCTTCTGGCTGACCGAGCGGGAGCATCTCCAGCGATTTTGCCTGAGCTACCTGCCGCCGGACCGCCGGCCGGGCGTGCGCGAGGGCTGGAACATCGTCGAGCTGCGCCTGGGGGCCTGGGTTCGTGGCCAGCTCATCCTGATGATCGCGCTGGGCACCGCCACGGGCTGGCCTACAGCGTGATGGGCCTGCCGGCGGCGCCCCTGCTGGGGCTGATCGCGGGCCTGGCCGAGGTGGTCCCGCTGGTCGGGCCGGCGATCGGAGTCGCTCCGGCCCTGCTCGTGGCGGCGGCCTTCCGGCCGGACCTCGTCCTCGTCGTCCTGATCGCCTACGTGATCATCCAGCTGGTCGAGAGCAATGTCCTCGTGCCGATCGTGATGCGCAATGCGGTCGGGGTCTCGCCCTTCCTGCTGACCGTCAGCCTGCTCGTCGGCGCCGCGCTGGGCGGCCTGGTCGGGGCGCTCATCTCGGTACCCATGGTGGCCGCCGCCGAGGCGATCATGGAGCGCCTCCAGGATCGGGACGTGCCGGTCAGCCAGGACCTCGCCAGTGGGCCTGCCAGCGCCCTCGTGGCCTCATCGGATCCGGAGCTGACCGGAGCCACGTGACGAATCGGGACGCGGCGGTCTCGATGGCGACGGAGCCGGCGCGCTCGACGACCGGGCAGGCCTGGTGGGTCCGGCGGCTGAGCGCCGAGGCCTTCGGGACGTTCGCCCTCGTCTTCGTCGCGGCCGGCGCCGACACGCTGGCGACGGTCAGCTCGGGCCAGGTCTCGTTCGCCGCACGAGCGGTCGCCCCGGCCCTCCTGATCGCAGCGATGATCTATGCCATCGGGGACGTTTCGGGCGCTCATTTCAACCCTGCGGTGACCCTCGCCTTCGCCGTCCGGGGCTTGTTCCCCGCTCGCCTGGTCGGGCCCTATTGGGCAGCCCAGCTGGTCGGCGCCGTGGCCGGGGCGCTGCTCCTGCGGGCCATGTTCGGCGCCGCATCGGCGGCCGGCATCTCCACTCCGCACATCGCGTCGGGCACGGCCGTCGTCCTCGAGGCGACCTTCACCCTCCTCCTCGTGACCGTGGTCCTGGGGACGGCCGATCGGGCCAGGATCGTCGGCCCGGACGCGGCCCTGGCCGTCGGCGCCACGATCACCCTGTGCGGCCTGATCGGGCTGCCGGTCGACGGCGCTTCGATGAACCCGGCCCGCTCGCTGGGACCGGCCATCGTCGGCGGCGATGGTTCGAACCTGTGGATCTACCTGGTCGGCCCGATCGCCGGCGGCCTGCTGGCCGTCGCGCTGGCCCGCCTGCTCCATGGCCCACCCGAGATGGAAGGCGAAGCCGCCGAGGCCGCCCAGGGTGGTTAGGCGGCCGAGCGCCAGCCCGCCGGAGACCGCCGAATCGGCGATGATCCGGGTGACCATCGCGTGACGACAGCAAAGGGACCTGGATGACCCAGCACGGCGAAAGCGGTCACGACCGGAACGAGCGCAAGGAGCACGATCGCACGGCGCGCCACTACGAATCGACCACGAGCAACCCGTACCACCTGTCGCGCACGGGGCGCACGGCGGTCGTGGTCCTGATCGTGTTCGTGGTCGTGGCACTCACCTGGCTGTTCGCCTTCGGTGGGCTCCACTTCTAGAGCCGGCGGCCTACTTCTTCCAGCCGTTCATCACGATCGTGCCGGGCGTGCCGGGGGTGCGCGAGCACGGCGGGACGGTGCCACCGGGTCCCTTGGCGGCGACCAGGCGCCCGGCATTGGCCGGCAACACGAAGGCCACCGTGGTCGGCAGGACCGGGGCGGCCCCGCAGTAGTTATCGGCGTTGACCAGGGTCGTCACGAAGCCCAGGTGGGCCAGATGGAACGCCGGCGCGCCCTTGGCGATGTGGGGCAGGCCAGCCGGGCCACTGGTCTGTGAGTCGATCAGGATGTTGCCCTTGGCGTCGACGAGCTCAACCTCGGGCGTGCCCTGGACGGTGCACACCTTGCTGGACGTGTTGGTCAGGGTCACGGTGGCGATCTGGTGGCCCGTCGCGCCCTGCCAGCCGGTGACCTTGGCGGCAAGCTGGGCCGCCAGGCATACGGCAATCGGCTTGGGCGTGGGCGGGGGCGTTGGGGCGCTGCTCGGGCCGCTGCTCGGCGCGGTTGAGGCCTGGCCGATCGGGCCCGTCGACGGCGCGGCCGAGGCCGGACCAGCCGAGGCCGGCCCGGACGATGGCTCGAGGGTTGGCGGACTGGCGCAGCCGACGACGACAAGGGCAAGACCAGCAAGGAGCACGGACAGGCGCATGAACAGGGACCTCATGGCTCGGCTGACGAACATACCTCGGACGGCTCATCCAGGCGCTCGGTGACGGATCGGCGAGCGGCATCGGCGAACCGGCCCTCGATCGGCCATCCTTCGTCCATGACCGACCCGCTCGCGGCCATCGTTGGCTACCTCATCGAGCCCGGCGCGAGCAGCCGGCCACCGGTCAGGATCGAGCGCTGGCTGGGCGAGGGCGCGGTTGACCGGCCGGACCAGTCCACCGCCGAGCCGCCGATCCTGGCCGCAGCCTTCCTGGTCACCCTGGCCGGTCCGGACCATCCGTCATGGGCGGCGGCCCAGGAGGTCCTCGACTGGCCGGCCGGCGGTTCGCCGCGGGCGCTGGCCAAGCTGTTCAAGGGCGGCGTGACGGCCATCCGGGCCGAGGTCCGCGACCGACGGGCTGCCGACCCGTCGTTTGCGGCGACGCTCGACGGGACGGCCACTGCCCTGGCCAACCCGGGCCTCGATGAGCCAGGGGCCCGCGAGGCGATCTGGTCCGTCCTCTATCCGGAGGGGGCCGGCCTGCTGCTCGATCCGGGCGCCGCGATCGAGACCCTCCGCCGCCACCGGATCGTGGAGATCGACCTGCCCAACCCGGCGCCGGTCACGGATGCCGCACGGCAGATCCTGTTCAGCTCGAATGTCCTGCTCGGACTGCCGCTCGAAGAGCCCGACCTGCCGGGAGTGAGCGTGGATCCGGTCGTCGCCGCGGCCGTCGAGCGCGCGCGCCGAGCCCCCCAGCGCTACTGGTTCGACCACCCAATTCCGATCGGCGTGGCACCGGCCGCCAGCGAGCTGCTGCACGGGCTGCATGGGCTCGACCTGGCGCTGCAGGCCGAGCCCATCCTGGCCGAGTCCGGCGAGCCGGCCCCGTCCCGGCGCGTTACCTGCCTGCTGTCGGTCTCGGTGACCCATCACGAGCTGCGCGATATCGCCCGGCAGTACGTCGAGCGCGAGCTGGCCAGGATCGACCGGCTCGATCACGTCGACGTCCTGGTCGCCAGCGAGACCGACGTTCGTCGCCTGGTCGAAGACGTGCTGCTGCCGGCGCTGGCTCGATTCGGGCCGCCGACCGACGGCTCGCTCCAGATCGACTTCGACGTCCTCGGCGTGGACGGCGAATACGGCCGCCACTACTCGTTCCTGAAGGCGATGGCTGCGATCTGGCAGGTCCTGGTCGATCCGGGCCTGAAGGGCACGTTCAAGATCGACCTCGACCAGGTCTTTCCGCAACCAGCCCTGGTCGCCGAGACCGGCCGGACGGCGCTCCAGCACTTCGAGACGCCCCTGTGGGGCGCGCTCGGCCGCGACTCGCGCGATCGGCCGGTTGAGCTGGGCATGATCGCGGGCGCCCTGGTCAACGCCGGCGACATCGAGGCTGGCCTGTTCAGCCCGGACATCTCCATCCCGGCGGCCCCGAGCCGGGCCTCCGAGCATGTCTTCTTCAGCTCGCTGCCCCAGGCGATCTCGACCGAGGCCGAGATGATGGAGCGCTACGCCACGGCCCGACCCGACGGCCGGACGACGGCCCTCGAGCGGGTCCACGTGACCGGCGGCACGAACGGCATCCTGGTCGACGCCCTGCGCCGCCATCGCCCGTTCACCCCGTCATTCATCGGCCGAGCGGAGGACCAGGCCTACATCCTGTCGGTCCAGGACGATCCCGGGCCGCGCCTCGCCTACGTCCACGCGGCCGGCCTGATCATGCGCCACGACAAGGAGGCCTACGCCGGAGCGGCGATCGATGCCGGCCTGGTGGGCAAGCTGGTCGGCGACGACGTCCGCATCCTCGCCTTTTCGGCCTATGCGGCTGCCGTCGCCGGACGCCGGCCGGGCGACGAGGTCAGTGTCGACAGGATCAAGGCGCTCCTCGACCCGTTCACCGGGAGCTTCATCTCGGACCTGCCCAGCACGGTCGTGCTGCTGCGTTTCGCCCTGCGCATCCTGGAGCTGTACGGCACGGGCCAGGCCGAGCTTGGAGGCTCGTACGCCGAGATCGGGGCGCGGCGCCTGGCCGAGACGCTCGAGTTCGCCGCCGATCGCTCCGGCCTGCGGGCCAGGCTGGACGCCGAACGGGCCCAGTGGCAGGCACTCTACGACACCCTCGACGGCCTGGAGGCTGCCCTCGCCGGCGGTGATCCCGAGGCGATCGCGCTGCGCCAACGGGCGCGCGAGCTGATCGCCGGTTGGCGCGCCGGACCTCAGGCGGATTCGCCGGGAGCCAGCCAGCGATAGTCGGTTCCGGCCGATGCCAGCCAGCCGTTGACGCCGGCCAGCCCGCGCTCGTTGAGCAGGCCGTCGTGGATGGCGAAGGCGCGGACCGGCCGGACGGCCTGCACGAACTCGATCGCCTCGGCCATCTTCAACCACGAGGCCTGGGCCGGGACGAAGAGCGTCTCCACCGGCTGGTTGGGCACGAACAGTGCGTCACCCGGGTGGTAGAGCTGGTCCTCGACCACGTAGCCTAGGTTGGCGCAATCGGGCCGGCCGTCATGGATCAGCGCGTGACGGCCACCGACGGCTCGAATCCGCAGGCCCGCCGCGCTGAACTCCTGGCCGGGGGCCAGGGCGCTGAAGGGCACCCCGGCAATGGTCGCCGAGGCCGGCGCGAAGACGGGCGCGCCGAGCCCGGCCAGGCGCAGCCGGTCGACGTGGTCGCTGTGCTCGTGGGTGATCAGGACGGCGTCGGCGCCGAGCAGCGCCTCCGGCTCGCTCCAGATCCCTGGATCGATAACCAGGACGCCGTCCGCATGCTCCAGCCGAATGCAGGCGTGGGTGTACTTGATGATCTTCACCTGGCCAGCCTACCTCGATAGGCTCGGGCTCAATGGGTCCTCGGGCAGGCCGGCCAGCTTGGCTGGATCCCCGATCAGGTCGATTGCGCTGATCCGGCCACCGGCCACGGTGAAGGCCGCCACGACCGGGGTCTGGCGTGGGACCCGGATGATCACCCCGGCGCCGCCGTTGACGATCGCCGGCTGGGCCAGGCCGATGAGGCCGGCGAAGATCCGGGCCTGGCCAACGACGGCAGCCGCCCCATGGACCGGCGGCCGGGCCAGTGGCCCGCGGCCGCCACCGTCGGTCCGCAGGACGACCTGCGGGTCGAGCACGGCCAGCAGGCCGTCGAGGTCGCCCGTCCGGGCGGCGCTCAGGAACGCGTCGACGATCCTGCGCTGGACGGCCAGGTCCGCGTCGGCCGGCGGCGCTTCGGCCCGGACCCGGCGCCGGGCCCGGCTGGCCAGCTGGCGGACTGCGGCCGGGCTCCGGCCGATGACGGTCGCGACCTCCTCGAAGGGCACGCCAAACACGTCGTGCAGGATGAACGCGCAGCGCTCAGCCGGCGAAAGCAGGTCCAGGACAATGAGCAGGGCCAGGCCAACCGAATCGGCGGTCACTGCGCTGGCCTCGGGGTCCCCGGCCGGATCGATGACGACGATCGGCTCGGGCAGCCAGCTGCCGGCGTAGTGCTCCCGCCGGGAACGCCGCGTACGGAGCATGTCGAGGCAGATTCGGCCAACCACCACGGTCAGCCAGCCGCGCAGGTCCTGCCCGCCGGGGTCGCGCCGATCCAGCCGCAGCCAGGTTTCCTGGACGGCATCCTCCGCCTCGCTGACCGAGCCGAGCATCCGGTAGCCAACGGCCCGCAGGTGCGGCCGCTGCCGCTCGAACTCGCCGGCCAGCCAGTCCCGTCGATCCAACCAGTCACCTCGTTTGCCGTGCTGACCCCAAACGTGAACGGAGCCGACGAGCCAACTGTGACAGCCGGGTCAGCCCGAGATGTCCCAGCTGGCCTCGATCGGCGGCGGCGTGAGCAGCGTCTGGAGCACGACGCAATAGCGCTCGGTCCGCTCCTTCAGCCGGGCCAGCCGGTCTTCGGGCACGGCGCCATCCAGGGCGAAACGCACCCGGATGGCTTCGAAGCCGACCGGCACGTCGGCCGTGCCCAGGGTGCCCCGCAGGTCGAGATCGCCCTCGATCGTGACCGACACCCCTACCCCATCCAGGCCCATGTTGGCCGCGACCATCTGGCAGGTCAGCTGGGCGCAGGCAGCCAGGGCGCCCAGGAGCAGGTCGCCCGAGCAGGCCGCCGTGCCTTCGCCACCCACCCCGGGATGAGCGCCGGCGGCATACAGCGCCCGGCCGATGTCGACCGAGCAGCTCATCGCACCGTCGGCCATCACCCCGGTCGCCCGCAACGTGATCCGGGCAGCCTCCGGCTCATCCTGGTAGCGGGCCTTGATCGGCTGCTGGATCTCTCTCAGGGTCATCGGGTCTCCTCGCCGGACGGTTTCGCGACCATCGTACGAGTCGCGAGGCAATACAGTGTTTTGGTGCCGCTGCCGATCGGTCCTCGGGTCTCCTTCCTGTTCACCGACATCGAAGGCTCGACGCGGGCCGAGCGAGCCGCCGGATCGGTCGCGTGGGCGACGATCGTGGCCCGCCACGATGAGCTGCTCAGGCGGGCGATCGAGGGCCACCTGGGGGTCGTGGTCAAGACCGAGGGTGATGCCTTCTTCGCGGCCTTTGAGCATCCCGAGGACGCCGCGGCGGCGGCCGTGGTCGCCCAGCGCGCCGTGGCCGGCGAAGCCTGGCCGGCGGGATCGTTGATCCGGGTGCGGATGGGTCTCCACCTGGGCGAGGGACGCTTGCGCCAGGGCCTCCTCGACGGCGCGGCCGAGGACTACGTCGGGATCGACGTGAACTACGCCGCCCGGATCACGGCCGTCGGCAACGGCGGCCAGATCGTCGTGTCGGAGCCGTTCGCAGCCGCCCTGGGGCCGATCCTCGGTTCGAGTCCGGAGCTGGCCGGCACCCAGCTGGTCGACGACGGTCTGCGATCGGTCAAGGACTTCGACGAACCGGCTGCCCTGCACCGCCTGGTGGTGCCCGGTGCGGCCGATGATTCGCGCCGGCTGCGGACGCTGGAGCCCCCATCCAACCTGCCCGGCGAGGTCACCGAGCTGGTTGGCCGGGGCAGCGAGATCGAGGCACTCGAGGCGATCCTGGCCGCCAGCCGGATCGTGACCCTGACCGGGCCCGGTGGGAGCGGCAAGACCCGCCTCGCCCTGGGCGTCGCGCGGGCCAGCGCGGAGCGCTTTCCACATGGCACCTGGTTCGTCGATCTGGCCGGCCTGCGCGACCCTCGCCTGCTCGAATCGGTGGTCGCCTCGACCCTGGGCGTCCGGGAGTCCTCAGAACGGACCGCCGCCGACGCCCTCAGGATCTACCTGCGGGACCGAATCGCCCTGCTCGTGCTGGACAACCTCGAGCAGCTCCTGCCGGCCGGAGCGGATATCGTGTCCGGGCTGGTCCGGGATGCGCCCCAGGTCCGCGTCCTGGTGACCAGCCGGGAGCTCCTGCGGATCGGCGGTGAGCGAGGCTACCCCGTTCCGCCGCTGGACCTCGAGGCCGGGATTGCCCTGTTCGTAGAGCGAGCCCAGGCCCATCGGCCCGACCTCGTCCTTGGTGGCGCATCGATGAGCGCCATCCGGGCGATCTGCGAGCGCCTCGGCGGCTTGCCCCTGGCCATCGAGCTGGCCGCCGCCCGGACCCGGCTGCTCAGCCCGGAGGGGATCCTCGATCGCCTTGGCCACAGCCTGGACCTGGCCGGGGGTGCCCGGGACGTGCCCGAGCGCCAGCGCACCCTGCGCGCTGCGATCGGCTGGAGCCATGACCTGCTGTCGGAGCCCGAGCAGCGCCTGTTCCGGCGCCTGTCGGTGTTCGTCGGGGGTTGGTCGCTCGACGCCGCCCAGCTCGTGACCGATCCGGCCGGCGACCTGGGCATGGACTTGTTCGACGGGCTCGAGTCACTGGCCGACAAGAGCCTCATCCAGGTCGAGCCCGGCCCTGCCGGAGAACCGCAAGCTGGCCCTCCGGCCGACGAGATCCGCTACGGGCTCCATCCACTCCTGCGCGAATTCGGCCTCGAGCGGCTGGCCGATAGCCATGAGGCGGCCGAGGTCGAGGCGCGTCACGCCGCCGTCACAGCCGAGATCGCCGAGCGGGCGGGTGGCTCGATCCTGGGACCGAGCGGCGAAGCCGGCCTGAGGGCGCTCGATCGGGAGGAGTCCAACGTCCGGGCGGCGATCGGCTGGTCGCTGGCCCACGCCCAGCCGGCGGTCGGCATGCGGATCCTCGGTGCCACCTGGCGCTGGTACCAGCAGCGGGGCCGGCTGCGCGAGGGCCGGGCGTTGCTGGCCGAGCTCCTCCCGGCCGACCAGGGCGAGGACGTGGCGGCGCGGATCGCGGGGCTCACCGCAGATGGCGGCCTGGCCTACTGGATGGAAGACTTCGGCGCCGCCCGGCGGGCCTACGACGAACGGCTCGAGCTGGCTCGCAGCACCGGGGATCCGGGCACCATCGCCGACGCCGACTATGACCTGGGCTTCCTGTCGATGGTCGCCCAGGATGGGCCGCAGCTGCTGGAGCACGAGCAGCGGGCGCTCGAGCTCTACCAACAGGCGGGCCGCGCCGATGGCGTGATCCGGGCCCGACAGGGCCTGGTCCTGGCTCACTACCTCAGCGGCGAATTTGGCCAGGCCCGCGATCTCGAGCTCGACAACAACGCCGGATTCCGCCAAGCGGGCTCAGCCATCGAGGTCGCCGACAGCGCCCTCCTCCTGGCCGCGATCTTCCTGCGCCTGGGCGACCCGGTGTCCGCCTGGGAGCAGGCAGTCGAAGGCCTGCGCCTCTTTGCCGGCAATGACCTGGCTTCGGGCCTGGCCCGCTCGCTGGGCATCGCCACCATCATCCAGCTCGAGCATGGCGACCCGGAATTCGGGGCACGCCTGGCGGGCAGCACGATGGAGCTCGTCCGGGAGAAGGGCGTGATGCTCGCCCCGGTCAAGGTCCTGCACCTGCCCGATCCGACCGAGCTGGCCGAACGGACGCTGGGTCCGGAGCGCGCCGCCGAGCTGATGGCGGTCGGTGCCTCGACGGCGCGCCCCGAGATGGTCGCCGCAGTTCTCGCGACGAGTCCGCCTACTTCGTGATCGTCAGGTCCAGGTTGCCCGCGACCGACCGTCGGAAGTGGCCCGTCGGATCGCGCTGGGCGAGCAGGTGGGCCCCGACCGTCCGATGGGATGGATAGGCGATCAAGGGCGTGCTGGTCACCGACTCCGACATGAAGATCGTGCGCGCCGTGGTCTTGCCCGCGAACAGCGCAGCCAGGATGTAGCCCACGTCGCCACCGGGCTCGGCAAAGACGACCTTGGCCCCAACCGTCAGGAAGCCGGCGGCGAAGTTCTCGATCCGCTCCCGACCGCCCTCGATGGTCGGCACCGGGTTGCCCGGCTCCGAGTTGCCGGCCGTGTAGCACATCCCGTGCAGGATCACGACCGAGTTTGGCGCCAGGTGGATGTACTTGCGGACGTAGTTCGCCCCGTAGTACTTGAGGTCGAGGTTGCCGCCGTTGAGCTTGGCATTGAGCCCGAAGCCGTCCTTGGTGTTCTCCTGGAATGGACTGTACGGGCTGGGCCAACCATTGCCGTGACCCATGTCGATCAGGATGTTGGCGCCCTGGGCGGCTGCGTCGACCTTGGCCCAGGTCGCATTCGGGCTGTAGATCTCGGTCACCGTCGCACCGTAGCCACGGGCCTGGGCGGCCAGCTTGCGAGCGGTGGCGATGTTGCCGGCGGTTCCGCTGCCCGTCGGGCCGACGATGATCACGACCTTGACCGGAGCGGCCGCGGCCGGGGTTGCGGCAGGTGTAGCGCTGGAGCCGACCGCCGGGCTGAGGTCAGCCCTGGATGAGACCGCCGTGACCGGCCCGGCAACCACGCTGCTTGCTCCGACCAGCAAACCGGCCAGGATGAGCGCCCGAGCGCCCGTGTACAGATTTGACGCCCGATGGGCGCCGTTTTCGAACCAACCCAATGTCCTGCCTCCTCACTACCAGAACGTCGCGCTTCGCACGACGAACGCTTGACGCGGGCCGGGACAAGGCAGGCGGGCGATGGATCTGCCCGGGATCAGCGCGAGGTGATGATCCGGCCCTGTCCGAGGGCCACAGGTCGCCGGTCAGCCCCGTCAGCGGCTGGACGCCCGCCCGAGTCTGGGCGCATCACCAGAATCGTGCGTTGCGCTTTGGTACCCCCGGGCACCCGACCATCCAGCCACGGCGCCGCCCGCACCGGCCCGGACCTCACCAGCCGACGCACCAGGCCCGACAAGCTGGGCCAGAGGGACTCCTGACCGACGGGCTAGGGCAGCCGGTGCGAGCGGACCACCAGGACGAGCGCGCCACTGAGCGAGCCCAGGCCCACCAGGGCCACCACCAGAAGTCCGGCAAGGGCGAGCCGGCGTGGCTCGGCCGGCTGGGCGCCGGCGGGCGCTGGAGGGACCGGCCTCGGGGACGCCGCTGGCGCGCCCAGGGACGGCGAGCCGGCCGAGGCCGACTCGACGGGCGAGCGCGAGGCGGCGGGCGAACGTGCGGGGGTCGGCGAGCGCGAGGCGGCCGACGAGCGCGCCGGGCTGGGCGTTGGCGCAAGCGCGACTCCTGAAGGCGGAGTCCAGCCGTTCGGACCGGTGATCGGTCCGCCCGAGCTGGTCGCCGGCAGGGGCGATAGGCCGTGCAGGATCTGGCCCGGGCTGATCGCCGACGTGCGGCCGGGGTTCCAGGCGATGCCCAGCATCTGGGGAATCGTCACGAATCGGTAGCCCCGGGCGCGGTAGAACTCGATCAGTAGCCCCAGCAGGTAGGGCGTCGCGTTCGGACCGCAGTGGAGCAGGATGACCGAACCGTTGCCGCCCAGCTCGCCCGCCGCCAGCATCGCGGGTTCGTGGCCGGTGGGCGAGGTGTCCCGATCGGAATCGCTCCAGGTCAGGACCGTCGAATAGCCAGCCTGGGCGGCCGCGCTCAGGGTCGTGGCGTCGTAGGCGCCATAGGGCGGTCGAAAGACGTCGATCGTGGAGCGGCCCAGGTTCGATTCCTCGAGCACCCTGGCCGTCTCGATCTGCTGGACCTGGGCGGAAGGGTCCAGGTCGGGCATCAGTGGATGGGTCAGGCTGTGGTTGCCGACCGGGTAGCCGGCCTGCCCGACGAGCTGCCAGAACGACGGGTCCAGGCGCATCGCCTCGGCCAGCGGAAAGAACGTCGCGGGGACCTTGCGCTCCACCAGGATCGCCAGGATCCGGCGGCAGTTCGCCGGGCTCACCCCGTCATCGAAGGTCAGCGCAATCTCGTGCTCGGCCCGGTCGCCGTGGCTCACGACAGCCACGGAGCCAGCCTGGACCGGAGCGGCCAGGGGGCCGACCAGCGGGCCGATCAGGACGAGGGCAAGGGCAGCCTTGACCGAGCCCCCGAAGAGACCGGCCCGGATCGCTGGCAACTAATGTGCGGCCACCCAGCCGTTGGTCGAGATCACGGCCGGCGCCGAGCCGTTGCAGGGCGGGACGGCGAAGGCGTCGTCAGTGCCCGGCGCGGGCTTGGCCACGATCGTGCCGGCCCCAGCCGGCAGGATGAAGGCGACGGTCACGGGCAGGGCCGGAGCCGGGCCGCAGTAGTTCGAGGCATCGACCTCGGTGGTGGCCACGCCACCCGGCGCGACATCGACGACACCCGTGCCCGAGCCGGATGGAGCACCGCCGCCATTGGTCGACGAATCGATCAGGATGGCGCCATCCGAGCCGCGCAGCTGGACACCGGGGCGACCGGCCAGGATGCACGTCAGCTTGCCTTCATTGGTTACCCGGACGTCGGCGATCCGGTTGCCGGCCGCACCCTCCCAGCTCACGATGCTGGCGCTCAGCTGGTCGGCCAGGCAGGGCCGGTTGCCAGCCAGTGTCGGGACGGGTGTGGCCGGGGCAACGGTGGGCGTCGCCGTGCTCGCCGGCGAGGCCTCGACCGAGGTTCCGGCCGAGGGGGCGAGGGATGGACCCGTGGACGGAACGCTGGAGCCGGCTCCCGCGCCGAGGCCGGTCGAGCCGGTGACGCCTGCGGGCCCGCCGGCTTGATTGGTCAGGAGCACCCCAGCCACGACCACGACCAGGGCCCCGGCGGCCAGCCCGCCGAACAGCCTCGGCCAGATGGAGGCGGGCCGGGCGGACCGGCTCGACCGGACGACCCGGTCCAGGATCTCGTCGGGATTGGCACCATTGGGCCGATCGGCTCGCGCCTCGAGCATGGCCCGGATCTGGTCGTCGTTGGGAGTGGTCATCGGTGCTGCCTCTGTAGGGCTCGTTCGAGCGATTGACGGGCGGCATACAGCCGCGATTTGGCAGTGCCCACGGGAATCGACAGGATCGCGGCGATCTCGTCCAGCGACCGGCCTTCCAGGTGATGGAGGACGAGGATCGTCCGCTCATCCGCGTTCAGGCGTTCGAAGGCGGCCTCGACCGTGAGTCGGTCGGCCACGCCCTCCGGCCCAGGCTGCCGGCTGACCGGTTCGTCCGGGCCGGGCTCGGCCGGGTCCAGGCTGATCTCGCGGACCCAGGTCCGGGAGCGACGCTTGAGGGCGGTCCGGCAGGCATTGACCACGATCCGCGACAACCAGGCGTCGAACTGGTCCGGGTCGCGCAGGCCGGGCAGGCCCTGCCAGGCCCGGGTGAGAGCGTCCTGGAGGGCGTCGCCGGCGTCGGCGTCGTGACCCAGGATCGCCCGGGCGGTCCGCATGAGGCGATCGAGGCGCGGCCGAACCAGTGCCGCAAAGGCCTCGGGATCACGGTCCCGGGCCGCCTCGACGAGGCGGTTATCGAATGACGCGTTCAAGGTGGTCACACTCATAGGACCAGCGCCAGGTGGTCCAGGTTCGAACGAAATATTCGGCCAGTGCCGGAGCACCGGCTGCGCCAAGGCGGATCGTGCTCAGCCGCGGCTCCCCCGCGCCGCCCGGGCCTGGCCCAGGATGTCCGAGACCTGCTCGAGGTGGGCGTCCGTGTGCAGCAGGCCGCCCAGGAATCGGGCTGGGGCGTTGCGGGTCGTGCCGCGCGAGGTCGTGAACACGATGTCGAGGTGCGGCTCGTCGGGCCACGAGTTGAGGCTGGCCTCGAGCATCCGCTGGCTCTCCTGAATCCGGGCCCGGCCGGCCGCGATCGTGGTCAGCGTCGGCCAGGGCACTTCGTAGCGCGACCGGCCGTGCGGCTCGACGCCCCGGGCCAGCTCCGTGGCCAGGAAGGCGGCCTCCTCGGCACTTGCCGTCAGGTGGACGATCACGTGGCCGAGCGTCCAGGCCAGGTTGACCTCGGCCGAATCGTCGGCGAACGAATCGTTGGCCTCGGGATCCTCCGGCACGAACGTCAGGTCGGCATCCTCGGCCGATTCCAGCCGGACCAGGAGATCGCTGGTGAAGGCCTGGCTGGCCCGGGCCAGGTCCGCCGTGGTCAGGCCCAGGGCAAGATCCCCCAGGTCCAGGTGGCCATCCCGGACAGGGCTGAAATCGATCATCAGGAAGAGGTTTGGCGGGTCACGAGGGGCTGGCCGTGAGCTGCTCGAGCATGGCTTCGATGTGCTTGATCCGAATCGCCAGGTCGTCCTCCTTCTGGTCTCCCTCGGCCGCCTCCTTGGCCGCGTACTCGAGGGTGGCCCGGTCGCGGGCGGCGGACTGGTTGGAGGCCAGCAGGATCAGCGGCGCGGCGTAGGCCGCCTGGGTGCTGAAGGCCAGGTTGAGGAAGATGAACGGATAGGGGTCGAAATGGAAGACCAGCCAGACGTTGCCGGCCACCCAGAACCCCACGATGATCGTCTGCAGGATGATGAACTTCCAGGAGCCCATGAAGCCGGTGACCGCGTTGGCGACCCGAACGCCCGGACTGGCGTTGGCATGGAGCTCGATGTTCACGGGATGGCGCAAGCGCGATACGCCGGTCCGATAGGCCTGCATCGAGATCTCCTTGGCTCGTTGACCTGCCCCAGTTGGCCGACTCTACTCTGACTCGGGCTAGGCCGATCAGGGGATGGCCGTCGAGCTCGGACCAGCGCAACAATCGGCCGGACGGACCCGTCCGACGACATTGGCTACCCTTAGCCCAGCCCTGACTGCTAGCCCTTCTTCCAGAGGTACTCGATGCCACGCCGAATGCTCACCCTCCTGGCCGCGGTCGCGATCCTCATCGCGGCCTGCAGCAATGGCCCGGCGGCGACCCCCGTTCCGACCGACCCCGCCGCGATCCTGGCCGCGGCCACGACCTCCCTGCAAAACGTCAAGAGCGTCCATTACAAGGTGGCCGTGACCGGCAGCCTCAACACCGGCGGCCTGCTCGGCGGCGGCGGAGCCAGCTCCGCTCCGTCGGACAGCGGCTCGAGCCTGGACCTGGCTGGGACCACGGTCGAAGGCGACCTCGACGTCGTGAACAGCGCGGCGAGCGTGACCGCGACCGTGCCGGCCCTGCTCAACCTGACGGCCAACGTGATCGTCGTGGGCGGCATCGCCTACATCAAGACGAGCCTGACCGGGGCCCAGTACGAGAAGCTCGACACCTCGAGCCTGACCGGGGCGCTGCCGATCCCGAGCGCCGCCGCCAGCGGATCACCCGCCCCGGAGGCCTCGGCCGTGCTGTCCGACCTGCAGGCCGAGCTGGCCAAGCTGCCGGCGCCCACCCTGCTGGCCGACGAGACGGTCAATGGCCAGGACTGCCACCACATCCAGGAGAAGGTCGCCAGCAGCGATGTGCCCCTGGCCAGCGGCGCCCTTGATGGCATGACCGGCAGCGCGACGGTGGACGTCTGGAGCCAGAAGTCCGATGGCCGGCCCAGCCGGCTCCTGATCGCCGTTGATGGCGGGTCGCAGGGCAGCCTGTCCCTGACGATCGACCTGACCAGCTACGACGCCGCCGTGACGATCGCCGCGCCGCCGGCCGACCAGGTCAGCGACCAGCCGTTCACGATCCCCGGCCTCGGCCAGTAGCCCGGCGGCGGCCAGCGCCGCCGTGACGATCAGGAGCTGATCCGGGCCATCCAGCGCTCGGGGTTGGGCAGGGCCTCGAACCCGCCGTGACGCCGGTAGAGCTCGCCCGCGTCACGGGTGGCCAGGATGAACCGGTGGATGCCGGCCAGGTCCGGCTCGGTCACGATGGTCTCGATCAGCCAGATCCCAAGGCCCTGGCCGCGCCAGGCCTCATCGATGAAGACGTCGCACAGCCAGGCAAACGTCGCGCCGTCGGTCACCACCCGGGCGATGCCCACCTGCTGGGGGCCGCGATAGAGGCCGTAACAGATCGAGCCCTCGACCGACCGCCGGATCGCCTCGGCTGACCGGCCGACCGACCAGTAGGCCCGTTCCGAGAGTGCCGCGACCAGCCAGGCCTGGTCCAGGCGGGCTCGATCGGTGCTGATCTCGAACTGGCCACGACTGGCGCGGACGCCTGGGGCGGACCGCGGTCCGGGCCGCTCGACGAGCTCGATCCGGTTGCCGAACGGGTCGCTGAGGTAGAAACGCCGCAGACCGATATTGACGTCGTCATCGACGACCGGGACGCCGGCTCCGACGAGCGCCGTGCGGGCCTGGTCGAGATCCTCGACGCCGAGCGCGACATGGGCCTTGCTTGCCGCTGCGAAGGGTTGCTCGATCCCGAGGTGGAGGGACAGCCCCGGGCCGCGGAACCAGCAGCCACCCCGGCCGGTCAGTGCGGCCGGCTTGGCCACTTCCGCCAGGCCGAGCAGCCCGCTGTAGAACGCCCGGGCCGCGTCCTCGCCACCGGCCGGAATCGCGAGCTGGACGTGATCGAGCCCGGTAACCTGCACTGCCTGCCTCCGCTGCGATCGACCGGACCATCTTGCCAGCCGATGCCCCTCTGGCGCCGGCCGTGCGGCGCGGACGGGCCGGCCCGTATCATCGACCGATGGCCTCAGTCCACCTGCTTCACGCCGGCTACGCCGGCGACCGGGTCGCCAGCAGCGTCGTGCTGGTCCTCGACGGTGACGCCCGGATCATCGTGGATCCGGGCATGGTCGCGCGGCGCTCGCTCATCCTCGAGCCGCTGGCTGGGCTGGGCATCGCGCCCGACTCGATCAGCCACGTCTTCCTGAGCCACCATCACCCCGACCACACGATCAACGTGGCTCTCTTCCCGGAGGCCGAGGTGGTCGACTTCTGGGCCCGCTACGTGGCTGACGAGTGGCTCGACCACGCTGGCGATGGCTACCACCTCGGGCCGAATTCGGAGCTGTGGCTGACGCCCGGCCACACCGACCAGGACGCCTCGCTGATCGTGGCCGCCGACGACGGCACCTATGCCATGACCCATGCCTGGTGGCGCGGCGATCGGACGCCGGAGCTGGATCCCCTCGCCCCCGACCAGGCGACTCTCGAAGGGAGCCGGGCCCGGATCCTGGCCGCCGCCGACATCGTCATCCCGGGCCACGGCGAAGCCTTCCGGACGGGCCGCTGAGGACCCGTCCGGAAGCAATCGAGGCCTAGACCTCGGTCAGGCCCACGATGTGGCCTTCGGGATCGGCCACCAGGGCCAGCGTCGCGCCGCCGCCCGGGGAGAACTTGGGCATGATCACCCGGCCGCCGGCCGCGACGGCCTTGGCCACGGTGGCGTCGATGTTCGACACTGCCACATAGCCGGTGACATGACCGGCTGAGCCGTCGGGGGTCGCGCCGACGCCGACGACCACCCCGGTGGTGGCTGGATCGGTCATGCCGTAGCCGCCCGGCGCGCTCGTGTCGAACTTCCAGCCGAACACGTCGCTGTAGTAGGCCTGGAGCGCCTTCTGGTCCTTGCCCACGATCTCGAAATGAATGACCTTCGCGTCTGCCATGGTGTCGATCTCCACTGCCCGGGGACCGAGGTTACTGGCGCCTCGTTGACCCTCACCTGTACAACGAACGCGACGCCGGAAATCGACAGACGCTCCGAGGCAACCGCTCAGGCGCCCGCGAGGACGGCCAGGATCTCGTCGCCGTAGCGCTCGAGCCTGGCCGGACCCATGCCCTTG
Organism: Candidatus Limnocylindrales bacterium; assembly: GCA_038239115.1. Taxonomy (GTDB): domain Bacteria; phylum Chloroflexota; class Limnocylindria; order Limnocylindrales; family CSP1-4; genus Palsa-1033. The sequence goes on from JBBSFD010000007.1 coordinate 76,178, forward strand.
ACCCGGCCCAGGGCGACGGTCGAAGCGGGCCGCTCCTGGGCGATCGAGCGCAGCGTGGCGTCGTGGGCGATGACGTAGGCCGGAACGGCGTCGGCCCGGGCTCGGTCCGAGCGCCAGCGCTTGAGCGCCTCGAAGCGATCCGCGTCGGCACCCGACAAGGTTTCAGCGTTGACGGCCGCGGGGTTCGCCGGGCCTGAGCGCGGCCTGGTCCGCGTCGCTGCCCGCCCTCGGGCGAGATCGGGCCCGATCAGGTCATCGACGAAACGGGAACGATGGCGGCTGCCCTCCCGCCCCCCGGGACCGACCCGGCGCTCGGCCCACGACAGGGCGAGATGGCTCCGCGCCCGGGTGATCGCCACGTACAGCAGGCGGCGCTCCTCGGCGATGGCTGCCGGATCGCCGGCCGCCTGGCCGACCGGCAGGCTGCCCTCCTCCAGGCCGGGCAGGAAGACAGCGTCCCATTCGAGGCCCTTGGCCCGGTGGATCGTCGAGAGGGTCAGTCCACCGGCCGAGTTGGCGCGCTCGGCCGCGTCCCGCCGCGCGAGCTCGACCAGGAGCTCGGGCGCACCAGGCCTTGGCTGGCCCGAGCCCGCCTCGCGGGCCGCGCCGCCAACGAGCTCGCGCGTGATCGCCAGGAGGACCTCCAGGCCGGCCGCCCGCTCACGTTCCTCGGGGCCCCTCGAGCTCGCTCCGGGGTCGTAGCCGAGGGCGGACCCGAAGACCGCCTCGACCGCGCCGGGCAGGTTCGGGCCGACCGCCACGATCCCGGCCCGCTCGATCGCGCGCAGGGCCGCCCGGATATCCTGCCGCTCGTAGAACCGGCCGCCACGGACGACGTAGGGCAAGCCGGCCGCGGTCAGGGCCGCCTCGACCGGCGCCAGCTGGGCGTTCATCCGCACGAGCACGGCCATCTCGGCCGGGCCGATCCCATCGGCCAGCCGGGCCCGGATCGCCCGGACCAGGCCGTCCAGCTCGGTGTCGGCATCGGCGTAGGCGGCGAACGACGGGGACGGTCCCGACCCTCGAGTGGCGGTCAGGACCTTGGTCCGGGCGCCCTCGGCCAGCAGGCGGTTGGCCAGCTCGAGGATCTCCGGACTCGAGCGGTAGTTCTCGGTCAGCGCGATCACCGTCGTCCCGGGATGAGTTCGCGCGAAATCGAGCAGGTACTGGCTCGTGGCTCCGGTGAAGCTGTAGATCGTCTGGTCCTCGTCGCCGACCACGCAGATGTCGCGGCTCGGGCCGGCCCACAGGCTCAGCAACCGCTCCTGGAGCGGATTCGTGTCCTGGTACTCATCGACGCTGAACCAGCGCTTGCGGGCGCGCACGATGGCGACGGCCGCCGGGTCGTCCTCGAGCAGGTCGATCGTGGCCCCCAGCATGTCCTCGAAGTCGATCCGGCCGGCGCGTTCGCGGGCCCGCTCGTAGTCGGCATAGGCGCGGGCCATGAGCTCGATCGGAATCGGCGGGTCCCGCCGGGCCGCGAGCGCCGCGGCGGGGTAGCCGGCCGGGGCAATCCGGCGATTCTTGGCCCATTCGATCTCGGCGGCCAGATCCCGGGCCGGAGTGAAGCGATATCCGCCGGGCAGGCCGCGCACGATCCGGCCGACGATCGGGAACTTCGATTCGAGGATCGCGGGGGCAGCCGCACCATCGTGTCGGGACGGCCAGAAGTGGCGGAGCTGCGAGAGGGCGTGGGCATGGAACGTGCGGGCCGTCACCCCCGGCTGGCCGAGGTGGCGCAGGCGTTCGGCCATCTCGGCCGCGGCCTTGTCGGTGAAGGTCACGACCAGGACCTCGGCCGCCGGCACGACCCCGGTGGCAATGGCATAGGCCGCCCGGCGGCTGATCACCCGGGTCTTGCCGGTGCCCGCACCGGCCAGTATGGCGACGGGGCCGAAGGTGGCCAGGACCGCCTGGCGCTGGGCCTCGTTCAGGCCGTCGAGGATCTCCTCGGCCTCGGCCGGCTCGCCGCTCAGCGCGTACCGAGAGCCGGCTGGGGTGCCCCGCCCGTGGCGGTCTTGTCGATCGTGCGGGCGAATTCGAGGAGCGATCGCCCCAGCGGAGAATCAGCCTTCGTGTACATGAACGGTGCCCCGCTGTTGAGGGCACTGATCGCGCCCCGGTACTCGTTGATCACCTGGAACTCGATCTCGCGCTTAAGGGCGCTCTCGGCGTTCTTCATGCTGATTCCGGTGAACGCGTTCGAGCGGTTCAGGACGAGGTGGACCTTGCCCGGCTCGACGCCCAGGTGGGCGATCGTCTCGAGCACCAACCGGACGTTCTTGAGGCAGGACAGGTCGGCGGTCATGACCACGAAGAACTGGTCGGCCTGGTCGAGGATCTTCAGGTTGATCTCGTCGAGGCGCTTGTCGATGTCGAGCACGACGTAGTCGTAGAGCGAGCGGAGCTGGTCGAGGATCTGGGGCAGGTGCTCCTCGGTCACGAGCTCGGCCGTCTCGGGCGACGGCGGGGCCAGGAGCAGGTCGACCCCGGAGTCGTGGTGGACGATGACCTGCTTGACCAGGTCCACGTCGATCGTCGGGGCGGTGACGATGTCGATGATGCTCTTGCGGTCGAGGCCCAGGTCGAGGAACACCCGGTGGTCGCCGAACTGGAGGTTGGCATCGACCAGGACGACTTTTCGGTTGAGCTCGCGCTGGAGGGCGATGGCCGCGTTGATCGCGATCGTGGTCGTGCCGACGCCGCCCTTGGCGCCGTAGAAGGCGAGCACCCGGCCCATCGGCGGCCGGCCGACGAGCAGATCGCGCGGGGCGAAGCGAGCCAGCAGGCTCTTGATCCGGGCCAGCAGCTCGGCCGGATGGAAGGGCTTGATCAGGTAGTCATCTGCGCCGGCCCGCAGGCCCTTGACCTTCTGCTCGACCTCGCGCTCGGCCGTCAGCATGATGATCGGAACGTGGGCGGAGGAGCCCTCTTCGGTCCGGATCTTGGCGGCCACCTGGTAGCCATCGATCTTGGGCAGCATGATGTCGAGCAGGATCAGGGCGGGCGTCTCGGCGCCCCACAGGCGAAAGCCTTCCGCGCCGTCGGACGCGACCAGGACCTCGTAACCTTCCTGCTTGAGGGTGTAGGTCAGCAGCCGCTGGACATTCGGGTCATCATCGACGACGAGGATCTTGGCGGCCATCGCCTCCCCAGGTTTGAAGCCGCCCATCGGCTCGACCGCCCGATTATAGGCGCTCCGCTCAGCCAGCCGGGCCGTCGAGCTGTTCGAAAATGAGCTGGCTCCAGTTCTCGAGCTGAGGGGCCATCGCCCGGACCTCGGCGGCCGTGGCAAATGAGCCGCGCAGCTTGTCGGTTTCGCGAATGGCCAGTGGCCGGCCCCGGGCGTCGGCCGAGAAGACCAGGCCGAGGTGAACCCGGCCGACATCGGTCGTCTCGTCGTTGAGCAGGCCCACGAAGCGCGGCTCAGGATCGAAATCGGCCTCGATCTCCTCCCGCCATTCGCGCACGAGGCCGCCCTGGACGCCACCGTCGCCCGGATTGAGGTGCCCACCGACGCCGATCGTGAGGAGGCCGTGGAGCCGGGCATCCACGCCGGCCGAGGTCCGTTGCATCAGGAAGTAGCGCGGACCGTCGCGCACGACCAGGTACGGGATCACCTGCTTCCAGTGCGGATCCGTTTCGACAGCCGGGCGTGGCTCGTAGCGGCCCTCGCGCAGGATGGCGGCCAGAAGGTCGTCGACCTCGAGCGTCCGGAGACCCTGCCAGCTCGTCCGGCCGAGGACACTGGCCCGAGGCACGACCAGGACCTGTTCGGGCAGCGCCCGGGCCGCAATGGCAGTCACTCGCCGGCCAGGGTCTGGCGGGCCGCGCCGAGTCGGCGGCCGATCCGCTCGGCCGTTGCCGCCGGATCGTCGGGCGTGGCCTCGAGGTCGGCCAGCCAGCCGTCGAGGTGGGTCCGCGCGGATCGCAGGCGTCGAGCAAGCTCAGGGGCATTCGTGGCGGCGATGCCCGCGCCCATCGCCACGTCGCCCCGGGCCAGCCGGGTTGAGCTCCCCCAACCTCCGGCGGCGAGCTCGGCGGCCAGCGGCCAGTCGTCCGCCTCGCCGACGCTCTCGACCAGGGCCGCCGCGAGCGCCAGCGGCAGGTGGCTGATCCCGGCCACTGCCCGGTCGTGCGCCTCCGCACTCAGCCAGTGGCGGGTGGCCCCGCAGCGTTCGACGAGGGCCTCAGTCCGCTCGAGGTCGATCGGCCGGGCGTGCGCCCCCGGGCACAGGACCCACGGCCGGCCGGCGAACAGGTCGGCTCGGCCATGCCCGTAGCCGGCCAGCTCGAGACCGGCCAGCGGGTGCCCGCCGACGTAGGACAGGCCCAGCGAATCCGCCTTCCGACCGAGCATGGCCTTGGTGCTCGCGACGTCGGTGATCGTGGCCGGCTCGTCGGCCGCCGGCAGCCGGGCCAGCTCATCGAGCAGGCCGAGGCAGGTCAGGGGGTCCGCCGCCAGCACGATCAGCTCAGCGCCTTCGATTGCGCTGGCCAGCGAATTGGCCACCCGATCGATCACGCCGCCGGCCAGGGCCTCGGCCGGCCCTCGCCCGGCCGGGCTCCAGGCCACGATCGAATCGGGCTCGCGGGCAGTCCCGGGCGCAGCGTTGGTGAGCGCTTCGTTGGCCCGAACGGCGCGGACGACCGAGCCGCCGATCAAGCCGAGGCCCAGGAACGCCAGGCGCACCGCTAGCCGGCCTAGTCGATCCAGCCGGCTCCGCTGCCGGCCGGTGTCGACGTGCGTGCCCCATCCTTGCGGCGCGGGGCATCCTCCCGGCGGGTTTCGATGCGCCGCTCCTCGTCGCTCGGTGGTCCGGGCTCGTCCGGCAGGTTCACCCGTCGGGCAACGGCCCGGCGGTCCATCTCGCGCCGATCGTTGTTGAGGTTCGCGCCGCAGCGCGGGCAGCGACGCTCCTCGGCGAACAGCGCCTCAACCGGAACCGTGGCGTAGATCTGCCGTCCGCAGGAGCGACAGGCGAGTTTGGGCACCCGCGGATCGTACCCCCGAATCAGCGGTTCGTCGCGCCCCGCGATGCGCCGGCGCACCGGTCTCAGCGCGGCGGCGTCAAGGGGGCCTCGAGGTGGCGCAGGTAGCGGGCCGGGCCACCGCCGGTCTGGCTTTCGAACAGGACCAACCGGTCGGCCTGCCAGCGCAGGTCCAGGTCTGCGGCGGCCGTCAGCAGGCGCCGGGCGACGAGGGCGCCGGACGCGACGCCGTCGCTCCGGGCCAGGGTCAGATGGGGCCGGACCGGCCGGTCGTCATGGGGCCAGCCGTGTTCGGCCAGCGCCCGGGAAAGGCGGGTGGTGAGGGCCTCGAGCTGGTCGATCCCCCGGCCGATGCCGAGCCACAGGACCCGCGGCCGGGTGGGGTTCGGAAAGACCCCGGCGCCGGCCAGGCCCACCTCGAACGGGGCCGCATCAACCACCGCCGCCTGGACCGCGGCATGGGCCTCAGGCAGCCGGGCGGGGTCGGTCGGACCGAGGAATCGCAGCGTCAGGTGGAGGCCGTCCATCCGGACCCAGCGGACATCGAGTGGATCGCGCCGCTCGCCCAGCGCGGGCTCTGGAGCCAGCCGGACGCCGGCCACCAGGTCGGCGACGGCGGCCATGGCCTCCGCCGGCAGGGGGACGGCCACGAACAGGCGCGGTCCTTCGGGCTCGCCGGCCGGCGGACCGAATCGGCGAGCACGGCCGTCGATCACGCTTGAACGGTCTTGGCCCGGATCTCCTCGAGGTAGCGCTGCCGGTCGGCCAGCAGGATCTGGCGGGCGTCCTCGGCCTCGCGCCAGCCGACCACATCGGTCTCCTTGGCCTCGAGCAGCTTGTACGTGTCGAAGAAGTGGCGGATCTCGATCAGGCGATGCGGTCGGACCTGGTCGAGCCGCTCGACATGGGCCTGGTGGGGATCGTCGACAGCCACGCACAGGACCTTGAAATCGGGCCCCTTGTCGTCGCGCATCTCGAGCCCGCCGATCGGCCTGCCCCACACCCGACAGCCAGTGAACGTGGGCTCGTCGATCAACAGCAGGGCATCGGTATGGTCGCCGTCGCCCGAGCGGGTGCCCTCGATGAAGCCGTAGTCGAAGTTGTAGAAGACGGCCGAGGACAGCACCCGATCCAGGCGGAAGACGCCCGCCCCCTCGTCGAACTCGTACTTGTTGCGGCTTCCCCGCGGGATCTCGACGACGATCTCGACGATCGCCGGAAAGGAGCCGGCCCGGCCGGGTTGCTCAGTCGTTGTAGAGCCGCTCTTCGATCAGCTTCTCCTGGACGGTCCGGCCGTTCGGGTCGAAGCACGAGAACTCGAAGTGCTTCTCGAACTCGAGGTCCACGTTGTCCTGGCCGCCCCGGTTCTTCTCGACCGACACGATCACCCAGTCCCGGAAGCGCTGGGCCTGGTACGGGTTGAACTCGATGTTGACCTTGGCCACGACGTTGTACTTCTCGTTCAGGATCAGGATGATGTCGGCCTCGTAGTTGATCGCTGACGAGCCGCGCAAGTGGTGGTTGCGCAGGCGGGCCGCCTTGAGCCCTTCCTTGTCGGCGGCCACGATCGCGATCATCGGGACATCCTCGGACAGCGAGATGTCCTTGAGGCCGTTGATCACGAAAGTCACCTTCTCGGCCTCGGTCGGCGGCTCGGGGATGACCGGCACCTTCTGCATGTAGTCGACGATGACCATCAGGCGCCGGTCGCCGGACAGCTCGCGGTGCTGGCGAACGAGGTTGCGGATGTTATCGACGGTGCTGGCCGTCTGCGAGCCGCGCAGCAGGAACAGGTTCTGGCCGTAGCGGGCGATCCGGTCGAGCGACGGGCGCAGGCGCGGGTTATTGGCCAGCTGGGTGCCCGACTGGCCTTCGGCCAGCCACGAGCCCAGGATCTCCTTGCGGACGTCCTGGATCTTGATCGCGCCGGTCTTGTGGGGCAGATGGGCGAGGGCCGATTCCATCGCGATCATCCTGTTGAGGAGGTACTGCTCCTCGTGCTCGAAGCAGATATAGAGGACGTTGGCCTGGCCGGCCGAGGCCACGTTGCGCGCCATCTGGAGGGCCATCGTCGTCTTGCCGGTGCCCTGGGCGCCGCCGATCAGGAGGAGCTCACCCGGCCGGAGGCCGGATCCGATCGTCTTGTCGAGGGGGGTGAAACCAAGCGGAATGGGCTGGAACTCGCCGACCTTGCCGCTGGTGACACGATCGTTCAGATCGACCAGGACATCCAGCGCCGAGCGCGGCGTCATGCTCCCGTTCGGAGTTTCGAGACGCCACACGCCCTTCTGGGTGGTGGCCGGCTCGGCTGCTTCGGTGCTCACGCGAATGGATCCTCCCGGTGATGGCAGTGACCGCATCCTAGCACCCGGGAGGGCCCGAATCACCCTGCCAGACCCCACATTTCCGCACAGCTACGGCCCGGATCGGCGAGGCAGGGCGGCGAGCTCGTCCCAGTACAGGGCAACCGTGCGGATCGCGGTCTCGTGGTTGGTCAGCGACATCGACTCGTTGGGGGCATGGGCGTTGTCGTCCGGCGGGGTGAAGCCGAGGAGGACCACGGGCAGGCCCAGGATCGTCTCGAAGCTGGCGCAGACCGGGATCGAGCCGCCCTCGCGGATGTAGACCGGGGCCGTCCCGAAGGTCGCCTCCAGGGCCCGTGCCGCCGCTTGGGTGGCCGGTTGGTCGATCGAGGTCAGGCTTGGCCGTCCCCCGCCGAGGGGGTGTACCTCGACCACGCAGCCGGGCGGGGCGACCTCCAGGATGTAGGCCCGGAGCAGCTCGAAGATCGTGTCCGGATCCTGGGCCGTCACCAGCCGGCAGCTGATCTTGGCATGGGCATGGGCCGGGATGATCGTCTTGGCACCCTCACCCTGGAAACCGGCCCACAGGCCGTTGACGTCGAGGGTAGGCCGGCCGCCGCGGCGTTCGAGCGTGCTGTAGCCCGCCTCGCCGACCAGGGCGGGCAGGCCCAGGTCCGTGCGGTAGCGCTCCTCGTCGAAGGGCAGCGCGGCGAAGCTGGCCCGCTCGGCCTCGGTCAGGCTGACCACGTCGTCATAGAAGCCGGGCACCCGGATCCGCCCATCCGGGCCCTTGAGCGCGGCAATGATCTGGGCCAGGGCGTTGGCCGGGTTCTGGACGGCTCCGCCGAACTGGCCCGAGTGGAGGTCGACCGCCGTCCCGATCACGTCGACCTGGATGTAGCAGATGCCGCGCAGGCCGACCGTGATCGCCGGCAGGTTGCCCTCGAAGAAGCCGCTGTCGCTGATCACCGCCAGGTCGGCCGCCAGGCGATCGCGATTGGCCTCGAGCCAGGCGTCCAGGTTGGTCGAGCTCGATTCCTCTTCGCCTTCGAACACGAACTTGAGGTTGACCGGCAGCGAGCCGCGGGTGGCCAGGATGGCCTCGGTCGCCCGCAGGTGGATATGGATCTGGCCCTTGTCGTCGGCCGAGCCCCGCCCGATCACCCGGTCGCCCTTGACGAACGGCTCGAACGGGGCCGTCTCCCACAGGTCGATCGGATCGACCGGCTGGACGTCGTAGTGGCCGTAGACGATGACCGTCGGCGCATCCGGGGCATGGAGCCAGTCGCCGTAGACGATCGGATGGCCGCCCGTCTCGCTGACCTCGACGTTCTCGACGCCCATGCCGTGCATCTGGCCGGCGATCCACTCGGCCGCCTGGCGGCAGGATCCAGCGTATTCGGGCTGAGTGGAGATGCTGGGGATCCGCAGGAACTCGAGGTACGACGCCAGGCGCCGGTCGGAGGTCGTGTCGAGATAGGCATCGAGCTCGGTCGTCATCGGGTCAGTGTACCGACGCGCGCCTGGGGCCGGAATCAGAACGAGCGAGCCACTCTGGCTCGCTCGTCGAGAGTGCGAGATTGGGACTGAGCGCGTGGCTCAGATTGGCATCGGGGCGGGTTCGACGGCCGGACCGGAATCGCCCGGGGCGACGATCGAGCCGTGGGTGCGCACGTCCGTCTTGGGCGGCAGGTCGGCAAACAGGGCCTCGAAGTCGGCCGAGTCGACCGTCTCCTCCGCGACGAGCTTGGCCGCCAGGCGGTCGAGCCGCTCGCGGTTGTTGGTCAGGGCCTCGGCGGCCCGCTCGTAGGCCCGGTCGATGATCGCCCGGACCTCCTCGTCGATCTGCTTGGCTACCTCGTCCGAGTAGTTGCGCTGCTCGGCGATGTCCCGGCCAAGGAAGATCATCTCGTCGCGCTTGCCGAAGGACAGCGGGCCGAGCTTCTCACTCATGCCGTACTCGGTGACCATCCGCCGGGCCAGGTCGGTGGCCTTCTCGATGTCATTGCTGGCACCGGTGGTCGTGTCGCCGAAGACGATCCGCTCCGAGGCATTGCCGCCCAGTAGGCCGGCAATCTGGTCCTCGAACTCGGTCTTGGACTTGAGGTAGCGATCCTCCATCGGCACGCCCATCGTGTAGCCGAGGGCCATCCCGCGGCTGATGATCGTGACTTTCTGGACCGGGTCGCACTTGGGCAGGACGCGCATGACGACCGCGTGGCCGCCCTCGTGGTAGGCAATGATCTTCTTCTCGGCGTCCGAGATGACCCGGCTGCGCCGCTCCGGACCGGCCACGATCCGTTCGAGCGCCTCCTGGAACTCGGACATCCCGATGACCTTCTTGTTGCGCCGGGCGGCCAGGATGGCCGCCTCGTTGACCAGGTTGGCCAGATCCGCGCCGGAGAAGCCCGGCGACTGGCGGGCGATGCCCTCGACTTCGAGGCCCTTGTCGAGCGGCTTGCCCTTGGTGTGGACCTTGAGGATCGCCGTCCGGCCCTTCATGTCCGGCCGGTCCAGGATCACCTGGCGGTCGAAGCGGCCGGGTCGCAGGAGGGCCGGGTCGAGGACGTCGGGGCGGTTCGTGGCGGCCACCACGATCACGTTCGTGTTGGTATCGAAGCCGTCCATCTCGACCAGGATCTGGTTGAGGGTCTGCTCGCGCTCGTCGTGGCTGCCACCGAGGCCCGCTCCACGCTGCCGCCCGACCGCGTCGATCTCATCGACGAAGACGATGCACGGCGAATTGCGCTTGGCCTGGTCGAACAGGTCGCGGACGCGGCTGGCACCGACGCCGACGAACATCTCGACGAACTCCGAGCCGGAGATGCTGAAGAACGGGACGCCCGCCTCACCGGCGACAGCGCGGGCCATCAGCGTCTTGCCCGTGCCGGGAGGGCCGACGAGGAGGACGCCCCGCGGGATGCGCGCGCCGAGCGAGTTGAACTTCTCCGGGTACTTGAGGAACTCGACGACTTCCTGGAGTTCCATCTTGGCCTCGTCGACGCCGGCCACGTCGTTGAACGTGACGACCGTCTTGTTGCCGAGGAACATCCGGGCTCGGCTCTTGCCGAACGAGAGGGCCTGGTTATTGGTTCCCTGGGCCTGCCACATCATGAAGAAGATGAAGCCGCCGATGACGAGCAGCGGCAGGAGCCCGGTCAGGAGCAGGCCGAGCCACGACGTGTCGGGGGTCGGGTCCGCGGTGTAGATGCTGTTCGGGAGGGTGATGTTGCCGGACTTGGCCGCGACCTGCATGTCGTCGAGCACTTTCGTGACGACCGGGGCGGGCACGGTGACGGTATAGGTGCTGGGCGTCCCCTTGGCCGTCACGGTCAGGGTCTCGCCCTGTTGCGTGACGCTCGTCACGTTGCCACCTTGGACGTCCGAGAGGAACTGTGAGTAGCCGATCTGCTTGGCCGGCGAAGTGGATTGGATCCAAGTGAACAGCAGCGCCGCGGTGCCCACGACGAG
>JBBSFD010000008.1:0-76442 GCA_038239115.1 Candidatus Limnocylindrales bacterium
AGCAGCTCCAGGCCGCTCTTCTGGCGGAGGATGCCCAGGGCCGCCTCGGAGAAGCCCGGTGCGATCACTGCCTCGTAGGAGTTGGCGGCAATCTCCCGGGCGGTGGCCCCGTCCAGCTCTCGATTGACGCCGACGATTCCGCCGAAGGCGGCGACCGGATCGGTCTCCAGGGCATGCCGGTAGGCCTCGACCAGCTCGTCATGGGAGGCCATGCCCACGGGATCGGTGTGCTTGACGATCGCCACCGTGGGCGCCGTGAAGTCCTTGGCCATTCGATAGGCGGCATCCAGGTCGAGCAGGTTGTTGAAGCTGGGCTGGCCGCCCTGGACCTGGCGGGCATCGGCCAACGAGCCGCTCCGATGGGTGGTCTCGCGGTAGAAGGCGGCCCGCTGATGGGGGTTCTCGCCATAGCGCAGGTCCTCGACCTTTTCCAGGACCAGCGCCAGCCGGCTCGGGAACTGGGTGCCCGAGACCTGGTCGATGTAGGCCGCAATCTCGGCGTGGTAGGCCGCGACGATCCCGAAGGCCTCGGCCGCCAGCTGCTGGCGGAGCTCGCCCGACAGGACGCCCAGCTCGCGCAGCTCGCGGGCTACCCGGCCGTAGTGCGTAGGGTTCGCGATGGCGGCCACGGCGGCGTAGTTGCGGGCGGCCGCCCCGAGCAGGGCCACCCCGCCGACGTCGATCATCTCGGTCACGTCGGCCATGGCGACGTGCCCGGCGCCCACTTGCGGCGCGAACGGCTTGACGTTGACGACCACGATGTCGATCGCGCCAATGCCGTGGGCGGCCAGCTCGTCAAGCTGGGCCGGCACGTCGCGCCGAGCCAGGATGCCGGCGTAGACCGCCGGATGGAACGTCTTGACCTGGCCCCCGACGAGCGGCGGGACGTTGGTCAGGTCCGAGACCGAGCCGACCTCGATGCCGTCTTCGGCGAGGTGGTCGCGGGTCCCGTCCGTGGCGAAGATCTCGACGCCCAGACCGAGGAGCTCTCGCGCGAAGGTGCTGATCCCATCACGGTTCGCCACCGAGAGCAGGGCTCGCACCCGGGCTACCTCCCTCCCGCGTTCGCGGTCGTCCCGACCCGGGTCTCACGACCGGCGGGGAGCGCATCGCGGCGCTGCGTGGTCGTCAGGGTCGTTGCTCGGCCGGCGGGCCGCACCTGGACCCGAGTATAGCGTCCCGGCGTGGCATACTCGGAACCCTCGCCCGGGCAGCCGGCGGCCGTCGCGGCCCCAGCGCCGCGGTCGAGCCAGTGCCCACTCAGTCGCCAGCGCCAGGGAGATCTCGAGCCCGGTGAAGCTCCTACCGTGGGAATACCTGTTCTACTCGTTCAGCTCGTCGAACTTCCACGATCTGTTCTATCCGATCGCCTTCGGCTCGCTGATCATGCTCGTCGTCCTGTGCATGATGTACGCCGTTCGGACTCGCCAGCTGCGCCACCACGCGATCTACCTCGACCTCTACGAGTGGCTGCTGTGGACCGGGATCATCGCCTTCGGCCTGCTGATCATCTTCAGCATCTTCGTGTGGGATTTCCTGTTCGTGCTGGTCACGATCGTCACGACCTGCGTCCTGTTCGTCTGGATCCGCTTCTTCCACTTCCCGCCGCTGCTGGCCGGCTATGAGCAGAAGCTGGCTCGCCAGCGCTACCTGAGCCGCCAGAAGTACGCCCATCCGGAGGCCACGATCCGGACCAAGTCGAGCCGGCCGACCCGGACGGCCAAGGCCGCCCCGACCAAGCGGACGCGCAAGCGCCGCTGACCGCGGAAGGCAGCCCGCGGGTGGAGATCCGGCGCTTCGGAATCGGCCAGCGACGTCCCGACGGCCCGGCCGGGACCCGTAACGTGCAGGCCGCGGTGATCGAGTCGAGCCCGGCCGGAGTGGTGGCCGAGCTGGCCCTGGGCCGGAATGCTCTGATCGAGACGCATACCAACCCGAACACCAGCTGGTTCGTTGTGATCGAGGGCGGCGGGTTCGTGACCGTGGGACAGGATCGGGCCCGGGTGTTTGCCGGCGAGGCGGTCCTCTGGCCGGCCGGCGTGCCCCACGGGGCCACCACCGAGCTGTCCGAGATGCGCGCGATCGTGGTCGAGTTCCCGCTAGAGGCACTGAGCCTGGGCCCGGGCGCGGCGATCCTCACCGGGCAGGCCGGCCTCGGGCCCGTGGCCGCCTCGGCTGCCCCGGCCGAGGGGCGCCTGATCGACGAGCGGCCCGCCGCCTACGACCCGCGCCACGGAGAGCCGCGCTAGGTCGTACTTCCTGGGCTCCGGGGCGCACCGGCTCCGGGGCGCAGCGGCGCAGTCGCGCCCGTTTCGCGGCACCTTCCGAGCTCGAGACATTACGGCCATTACTGGCGGTCGAGGCTCGCGGCGCCGACAGCGGATCCCGGCCCCAGATCAGCCCCTGAATCGACCGAAATATCACGGCCATTGCTGGAATGCGATGCAAAGCCGCGTCGGCGCCTCTCCAAGCGGCAAGCTAGCAATGGCCGCAATACAGAGCGGCATATCCGCGCCTCGCCCTCGATCCGCGGGCACCCTCCGACCTTGGCGCGACCTTGGCCCCACCCGCGGTTTCGGCCAATTTGCCGTTCTGTGTGCACACGATGGCCGCGGTCGATGCCTCGCCCGGCACTAACCTTTGCTCCCAGATGGCCTCACGCTTCCGCCGCATCGTGATCTGCCGGGCGCCGGAGGACTCCGGCCTGGCCGCTGCGCTGCATCACGAGCTCGCCGAACGCGCGACCGACGGCTGGCCCTCTGGACCGGACATCGCGGCCGGATACGCGTCGGCCGAGCTGATCGCGCGACTCACCGCCTCTGACGGGCTGGTCGTGGTGGCGACGCCGGCGACCACCGACTGGCCGTTCGCCCCGACTGCGATGCGCCTTGCGTTCGAGCTCGGCCGCAGCGTTCTCATCCTGGCCGTGGGCTTCGACGACGACATCCTGCAGGCGTGGCTCAGGCAGTTACCGGTGGAACCCAATGCGGTGCGGGTCTGCGCCGACGTGTTTGCGGCGGCGCTGGCTGTTGAGGACTGGACGCCCCGCGCCGCCGACCTGTCGCCGCCGGTCGTCGAGTTCGCCGCGGCACGCGCCGAGCTCCTGCGAGTCGCCTCACACGGCGGCCGGATTCGTGAGCTTGCCGCCAGCGGAGTCGACCCTGCGTTGCTCAAAGCAGCCGCTCTCCACCTGCGAGCGATCGGGCTCATCGACTTCGCCGGCCCCCTCGACGACGAACGGACTACGTTCATCGTCGTCGGCTGAGGCAGGCCGGAACGCCGGCTTGGTGGCCCAGGACCATTGGATCCGCCTGTTTGCGGTTCTGAGTACAGATGGTGGACATGGTCAAGGAAATGACCGGCGCACACTCGCCCGGCGACGCCGGCCCGAACCGGGACCGTGGTTGAGATCAAGCGGGGGAAAACTGGTGCGAGCTCGAGCCGGGTCCTTCGGGCCCATGATCGTAGTCACCGCGATCGCCGCGGTGATGGTCGCGCTGCTGGCAAGCGCCATGAACCAGCCGATCAATCCCGGCTGCTTCGAGTTCTGTTCGATCGGCCAGGACCTGGCCCTGACCGCCTTGTCGCTGGTCTCGTTGATCTGGCTGGCCGTCGTCCTCGGGATCGCCTGGCGCCTCCACCGGCGGGAGCCCGGCCTGCCAGTCATGAGTGCGCTGGCCGCCGCGCTGTTCATCGCACTGCTGTCCGGATTCGACACGTCCCTATGGGCCACGCCCTCCGGCTACGACTCGCCGATCGCAGTCCTGGATCAGCTGATCGTGATCCTGGCCATGGGCGTCCAGCTCCCAGCGATCTGGCGGCTGGCGGGGAGCGCTCAATGGTCGGGCCTGGGCCGGGCGGCTTCGACCGTCGCCGGGCTGGCGACCCTGGCCGCCGTATTCGGCTTTGTTGCGCTGGGCACGACCCCGTTCGACTCCGGCCCGCAGGTGCAGTTCGTGGCCTACCTTGTGTTCACCGCCGCTCGCGCCGTCCTCGCTGCCGCGGCATGGGCTGGAGCTGGGCGAGAGCGGCCTGGTCTGGCGCTCCTCGGCGGGGCCGCGCTCTTCTACGCCGTCGTCGGCGCTTACTACGACCTCTCGCCGCTCAACTCGACCGCGATCCTGCTGGTGGCCGGGCCAATCATGGCCATCGGCTGGCTATGGATCGGCCTGGCCTGGCTTCGCGTTCGGCGGCCGTTGGCCTCCGCCCGGGCCTGATCGCGGCGCGCGAGCCCTGTCAGCAGTCGAACGCGAACCAGCACAGCTCGTTGCGCAACCGCTGATCGTCGAGCACGAGCTCCCGGATCTCGCGGGGGAGCCGGGCGCGCTGCCACCGGCATTCCGTGCGACCAGCCTCCACGGAGGCGTCGTCGGTCGCCGTCGCCCGCGCCGCCTTGACCGCGTAGGCCGCGGCCCCGAGCTCATGGGCCGCGACATGGCCCACCGCCGCGGCCTGGCCGGCAGCGTACCCGGCATGCCGCGCTGCCCCACGCAGATCCCTGGCCGCGGCGTTGGCATGGCCGGCCGCCGTGCGCGCCTCTGACCACGGGACTTCACCCCGCGCCCAGGCACGCCCCAATTCGATCGCCCGACGTGGGCGGTCGTCCTTTGGCCGTGGTTCCTCGAAGTAGGGCAGCACGTGCTCCGCACAGTCGGCCGCCCAGATCGCGAGGAGGCGATGGTCGTCGTCCTGAAGGGTCCCGCCGCGTCGCACGGTGATGAACCGCGGATCCCGGATCTTGGGGAGGATCACCAGGTTGCCCAACTCGCTCGTGTGTCCCCCAAGGCTACCAGCCACCACCGGTGGCCCGGCTCGACGCTTACCGCGACTAAGCTTAGGCGGCAGAGTTGACGGAGCTCGGAGGCCCCGGACCAGGCCATTCAGCGGCCCGGACTGCCCGGATACCATCACTAACGGTAGGGCGTGCCGAATCCGGCGGTCCAGGCAGCGTGGACTGGTCGCTTACCAATAGTCGCGGTATCGGCGCGATTTGGACGGGCCGCCCGGCGCGCGATCCGGCGCTAGCCCGACTCGTCGACCCCAAGCGCCGCGATAACTGCCCCGAGCTGGCCCAGGATCCGGGCCGTCGCGCCCCATACGTGAAGCCCGTCGATCCGGTAGCCGCCGTAACGCAGCGGCCACTCGCGGACCTGGCGCTCGACGATCTCGATCGGGGCGCCGGGCAGGAACGCGGCCAGGGGCGCCTCGATGATCCGGGCCACCTCGGCCGGCGCCGGCTCCAGGGACGGGCGCACCCGGGCCACGGCCAGGATCGGGCTGATGCTGAAGCGGCTGACCGGGATCCGGAGCTCGTCGAGGCGTCCGAGGACCTCGACCTGGGCCGCCCCGCCATCGAGCCCGACCTCCTCGGCCGCTTCCCGCAGGGCGGTCGCCTCGAGATCCGGGTCTTCCGGCTCGACCTTGCCGCCCGGGAACGAGACCTCGCCGCTGTGGACGCCGTCGTAGGTTGCCCGCTCCGTAAGGATGACCACGGCGCTGCCATCCCGACCGGGCGCGACCAGGACGAGGACGGCGGCCGGCCGATCGCCGGCCACCTGGCCGAGGCGTAGCTCGGTGCGCGGCCGGCTGTCGCTGAAGACAGGCATCAACGAGGCCGGGCCGGGCGGCAGGCGCCAGCGGCGTCCGGCCAAAGCGGCCGAAGCGGCCGGCGCGGGACTGGCGATTCGATCGGGCAGTCGGGCGAGTCGCTCGGCCGCCTCCTCGAAGCGCATCAGTTGGGCAGGTCCCCGCCGGGCGTGCCGCTCGGAGTGCGGGTTGGGTCGATATCGGGGACATCGAAGATCGCCGGTGCGCGCCGGCCATTCCGGGCACCCCGGCCCGAGGCCTTCGAGCCGGCCCGGGCATCGCGACGTTCGGTCGCGTCGACGGCGACCGTGGCATCGGCCGAGCTGAACATCACCGCGACGCTGTTCAGGTCGGCGTCGGCCACGATCCGATCGCCCGGCTTGAAGCGACCCTGGAGGAGGGCTCGCGCGAGCGGGTTCTCGACGAGCCGCTGGATCGTCCGCTTGAGCGGCCGAGCTCCGAACGCCGGATCGTGGCCTTCCCGGGCGATCAACGCCCGGGCCGCATCGGTCAGCTCGAGCTCGAGGTTCTGGCTGGCCAGGCGCCGGGCCAGGTCGGCGAGCAACAGGCCGACGATCGCCCCGAGCTCGGCATCGGTCAGCGTGTGGAAGACGATGATCTCGTCGACCCGGTTGAGGAACTCCGGCCGGAACTGATGCGAGAGGGCCTCGTTCAGGCGTGACTTCATAGCCTCGTAGTTGGCCTGGTCCTCTCCGCCGGCGGCCGCGATCAGCTCGCTGCCAACATTGCTGGTCATGATCACGACGGCGTTCCGGAAGTCGACAGTCCGGCCCTGGCCGTCGGTCAGGCGGCCGTCGTCGAGGACCTGGAGCAGGATGTTGAAGACGTCCGGATGGGCCTTCTCGATCTCGTCCAGCAGGACGACCTGGTAGGGCCGCCGCCGGACGGCCTCGGTCAGCTGGCCACCCTCTTCGTAGCCCACGTAGCCGGGGGGCGCCCCGACCAGGCGGCTGACCGAGAACTTCTCCATGTACTCGCTCATGTCGATCCGGACCATGGCGCTGTCGTCATCGAACAGGAAGCCGGCCAGCGCCCGGGCGAGCTCGGTCTTGCCCACGCCCGTCGGGCCCAGGAACAGGAACGAACCGATCGGCCGCTGCGGATCGCGCAGGCCGGCCCGGGCCCGCCGAACGGCGTCGGCCACGGCCTCGATGGCCTCGTCCTGGCCGACCACCCGCTCGTGCAGGCGCTCCTCCATGTGGACGAGCTTGGCCAGCTCGCCTTCGAGCAGCTTGGTCACCGGGATGCCCGTCCAGGACGCGACGATCTCGGCGATGTCGTCGGCGTCGACCTCCTCCTTGAGCAGGCGGCCAGGTCCGTCGAGCGCACTGAGGGCGGCCTCCTCGCCGCGGAGTCGCTCCTGGAGCTCAATCAGGGTGCCGTATTTCAGCTCGGCGGCCCGGCCGTAGTCGGCCTCCCGCTCGACCTGCTCGATCCTGGTCTGGAGCGCCTCGAGCTCGGACTTCGTGGCCCGGATGGCGCTGATCGCATCCTTCTCGGCCTGCCAGCGCTGCTTCATGCCGCCGGCGCTCTCCTCGATCTCGCTCAGCTCGCGCTGGAGCACGTCGAGGCGCGCCTTCGAGGCGTCGTCCTTCTCCTTGCGCAATGCCTCCCGCTCGATCTCGAGCTGGATTCGCCGCCGCTCCAGCTCATCGAGCTCGATCGGCATCGAATCGATCTCCATCCGGAGGCGGCTGGCCGCCTCGTCGACGAGGTCGATCGCCTTGTCCGGCAGGAAGCGGTCGGTGATGTAGCGATTGGACATCGCGGCGGCGGCAACCAGGGCCGAATCGGTGATCCGGACGCCGTGGTGGACCTCGTAGCGCTCGCGCAGCCCGCGCAGGATCGAGATCGTCTCCTCGACGCTGGGCTGGTCGACCACGACCGGCTGGAAGCGCCGCTCAAGGGCGGCATCCTTCTCGATGTGCTTGCGGTACTCGTCGAGGGTGGTCGCCCCGATCGTGTGCAGCTCACCCCGGGCGAGCATCGGCTTGAGCAGGTTGCTGGCGTCCATGGCGCCTTCCGCGGCCCCAGCCCCGACCACGGTATGCAGCTCGTCGATGAACAGGATCACCCGGCCGGCCGAATCCTTGATCTCCTTGAGGACCGCCTTGAGGCGCTCCTCGAACTCGCCCCGGAACTTGGCGCCGGCGATCAGGGCGCCCAGGTCGAGCGCGATGACCCGCTTGTCGCGCAGCGTCTCGGGCACGTCGCCCCTGATGATTCGCTGGGCCAGGCCTTCGACGATGGCCGTCTTGCCCACGCCCGGCTCGCCGATCAGGACCGGGTTGTTCTTGGTCCGCCGGCTCAGGACCTGGATCACCCGGCGGATCTCGTCATCGCGCCCGATCACCGGGTCGAGCGTGCCGGCCCGGGCCTCGGTGGTCAGGTCGCGCCCGTACTTCTCGAGGGCCTGGTAGGTGGACTCGGGGTTGGCCGAGGTGACCCGCTGGCCGCCGCGCACGCTCTGGAGGGCACCCAGGATCGCCTCGCGACCGGCGCCGTGGCGCTCCAGCAGGGTCTCCGCCTCGCCGCCCGATTCGGCCACGCCGAGCAGGAGATGCTCGGTCGAGACGTATTCATCGGTCAGCCGGCGAGCCTCTTCCTCGGCCCGCTCGATCACCCGCTTGGCGCGCGGGTCCAGGCTGATCTGGCCGCCCTGGATCCGGGCCCGCCGGCCGAGCAGGCCAGCCAGCTCGTCCCGGAAGCCGGGCAGGTCGACGCCCAGCCGGCGGAGGGTCTCGGCCGGAACGCCATCGTCGGGCTCGATCAGGGCGGCCAGGATGTGCTCCGAATCGAGGATCGGGCTGTCGAGAGTGGTCGCCGTGTTCTGGGCGGCGACAATGGCCTCCTGGGCCTTCTGGGTAAATCGATCAAGTTGCATGGTGGTGCTCGCTACTTGATCGAGGCCCGCGGATCGGGCTGCTCGACGAGGTCAATGAACGTGGTTGCGGCCTGGCGCGCTTCGTCGCTCAGGTTCGATGGCAGGACGACCCGGACCGTGACCAGCAGGTCGCCGGTCGGCTTGACGCCGTCCTTGGGCTTGAGCCTGGGCATGCCCTGGCCGGTCAGTCGGAACGTTCGCCCGTTCTGGGTCCCGGCCGGGATCTTGAGCAGGACCTTGCCCTTGAGCGTGGCGACCGGGACCTCCGCCCCGAGGAGCGCTTCGCCCAGGGTCAGGGGCAGCTCCCGGGTCAGGTCGGCGCCCTTCCGCCCGAAGGTGGGGTGGGGCCTGACCCGGGTGACCAGGTCAAGGTCGCCGCCCCCGGCGCCCTTGCCCCGCAGCCGGATCCGACTGCCGGTCTCGACCCCACGGGGGACGGCCACCTCGAGGCGCGTGCCGTCGAGGTCGAGCAGGCGGCTCGTGCCGTGAAATGCCTCCTCCAGGCTCAGCTCGACATCTGCCTCGCTGGTCACCTGGCCGCGGGCCGGGTTGGAGTTGCCGCCGCCGGCCCGCTGGGCCTGGCCGCCGTCGAGGTTGAGGCCGGCCAGGATGTCTTCGAACGAAGCACCACCGACGGGCCGCGAACCGCGACCGCCACTGGCCGGCGAGGCCGGCCCTTCGCCGGCCGCCGCCCCGAAGAACGTCCGGAAGAAATCGCTGAAGCCGTCGCCACTGGTCCGGAACTCGTAGTGGACGCCGCCGGATTGGCCGCCAGCGCCGCCAGTCCCGCCGAAGCCGGCGAATGGGCTGCCTGGCCCGAACGGGTCACCGGCCGAGCCGGCCCGCCGGCCAGCGCCCCCAGTCCGGCCTGCGCCGGCCTTGGACAAGGCCTCCCAGTTCGCTCCCAGGCTGTCGTACTTGGAGCGCTTCTGGGGATCGGACAGGACCTCGTTGGCCTCGTTGATCTCCTTGAACTTGGCCTCGGCCGCCCGGTCGCCCGGCTTGACATCAGGATGGTGCTGCCGGGCGAGCTTGCGGAAGGCGCGCTTGATCTCCGCCTGGGAAGCATCGCGCTTGACCCCGAGCGTCGCGTAGTAATCGCGGTAATCCATCATCTCCAGGTCCTCCGGGCGTGCCCGCCCGCCACCTGTGCCGGCTGAGCCGGCGTCGTCGTCAGCGGCGGGTCCCCCGGCCGGCCCGCTGGACGGCGACCGGGGGATGCTCAGCCGGCGGGAAGGTCGAGCGGACCGACGGCCCGCCCTCGCTGGCCGGATCCCGGCTGGGCACCGGCGCCGGGCGAGGCGCCAGGGGCCGGGGCTTGCGCCGGAGCGCGTAGTCCAGGACCTGGGTCATCTCGTCGACGGTGACCAGCTTCATCTGCTTGCGGATCTCCTCGGGGATATCACGCAGGTCACGCTCGTTCTTCTTGGGCAGGATGACCATGCCCGCACCCGACAGGTGAGCGGCCAGGATCTTGCTCTTCAGCCCGCCGATCGGCAGGACCCGGCCCCGAAGGGTGATCTCGCCGGTCATCGCCACGTCCTTGCGGACGGGGATCCCGGTCAGCGCGCTGACCATGGCCGTAGCCATCGTCACGCCCGCCGACGGGCCGTCCTTGGGGATGCCCCCGGCCGGGACGTGGATGTGGAGCGTGTTCTTCTCGAAGACCTCGCGCTCGATCCCGAGGCTGGCCGCGTTGGCCCGGATCCAGGACAGGGCGGCCCGAGCGGATTCGCGCATCACTTCACCGAGCTGTCCGGTGAGGATGAAGTCCTCCTTGCCTTCCATCTTGGTCACCTCGACGGCGACGATGTCGCCACCGGCTTCGGTCACCACGAGGCCGGTTGCGGCCCCGGTCTGGTCCTCGGACTCGAGCTCACCGTACTCCCAGCGCGGCGGGCCGAGGTACTGCTCGAGCTTCTTGACGTCGACCACGGTCTTGCGCTTGCGGCCCTCGGCCACGCTCCGGGCGACCTTGCGCATGACATTGGCGATCTCGCGCTCAAGGTTTCGGACGCCGGCCTCCTTGGTGTAGGACTGGACCAGTCGAACCATCGCCTCGGGCGTCAGCTCGATGAGCTTCGGGCTGAGGCCGTGGTTCTCCATCTGCTTGGGGACCAGGAAGCGCCGGCCGATCTCGATCTTTTCCTGCTGGGTGTAACCCGGCAGCTGGATGATCTCCATCCGGTCGCGCAGGGCGGGCGGGATCGGGTCGACCAGGTTGCCGGTGGCGATGAACAGGACCTTGCTGAGGTCGAAGGGCACCTCGAGGTAGTTGTCCTGGAAGGTGTTGTTCTGCTCCGGGTCGAGGACCTCGAGGAGGGCCGAGCTG
Source organism: Candidatus Limnocylindrales bacterium (assembly GCA_038239115.1). GTDB lineage: Bacteria > Chloroflexota > Limnocylindria > Limnocylindrales > CSP1-4 > Palsa-1033. The sequence continues at coordinate 10,824 of JBBSFD010000008.1, forward strand.
GGATCGCCCCGGAAGTCCATCCCGATCTTGTCGATCTCGTCGAGCATGAACACGGGGTTGTTGGTGCCCGCCGTCTTGACGTTCTGGATGACCCGGCCGGGCAGCGCCCCGATGTAGGTCCGGCGGTGCCCCCGGATCTCGGCCTCGTCATGGATTCCGCCCAGGCTCATCCGGACGAACTTGCGGCCCATGGCCTTGGCCACGCTCTTGCCCAGCGAGGTCTTGCCCACGCCGGGAGGCCCGACCAGGGCCAGGATGGGCGAGCGGATCGTGTCGGCCAGGATGCGCACGGACAGGTACTCGAGGATTCGCTCCTTGACCTTGTCCAGGCCGTAGTGGTCCTCGTCGAGGATCCGGGCGGCTTCGCGAATATCGAGCTGGTCGTCGGTCGAGACGTTCCAGGGCAGGCCGACCAGCCAGTCAACGTAGGTCCGGATGACGCCGACCTCGGGCGAGGCGGACGGAATCCGGCTCATCCGGTCGACTTCCTTGATCGCCCGAGCCTTGATCTCCTCGGGCATGCCCGCGGCTTCAACCTTCTCGCGCAGCTCGTTGATCTCGGCCTGCTGCGGGTCGTCCTCGCCCAGCTCGCGCTGGATCGCCTTGAGCTGCTCGCGCAGGATGTACTCGCGCTGGGTCTTGTCCATCTCGGACTTGACTTCGGACTGGATCCTACCCTTGAGCTCAAGGATCTCGACCTGGCGGGCGAGGAAGTTGCTGACCAGCTTGAGGCGCTCGGTGACGTCGACGGTCTCGAGCAGCTCCTGGCGCTGCTCGGTGGTCATGTCGGGGCTGTACGCGATCATGTCCGCGAGCAAGCCGGGATCCGTGATGTTGCGGGCGGCCACGGCGGCCTCCGGCGGGACCGGCGCGCCATTGGCGACGTAGGCCTCGATCTGGGTCTGGACCGAGCGCATCAGGGCCTGGATCTCGACCCCGGCCGGGGTGCTATCGACGAGGTGCTCGACGGTCGCCATGAGGTACGGCGAGGTGGCGCTGAAGCCGGTCACGCGCAGCCGACTCTGGCCCTGGACGATGGCCCGCACGGTGCCGTCCTGGAGCTGGACGACCTGGGCGATCTTGGCCAGGGTGCCGATCTGGTACAGCTCGGACAGATCGTTGATGTCTTCCATCTCGGCCGAGCGCTGGGTGACCAGGGCGATCGGGCCCCCGCTGGCGACCGCGGCATTGAGCGCGGCAACGCTCTTGTCCCGGCCAACCTGGAGGGGCACGATCATCTCGGGGAAGATCACGGTCTCGCGCAGGGCGACCAGGGGCAGCTCGCGAACGAGCTCGGCGGCTGGATTCGACTCGGCGGCGGCCGAGCCGGTTGCGGCGGCCTCGCTCGAGCGCTTGGTTCGTCGCTTCGTTTCCGGCTTGCCTTCCGGCTTGCTCTCCGGATTCGACGGTTTACTGGCCATTGCCTGGTTCTCCTTGTCGACGGCGCGGGTCCGTCGTGCGTTAGTCACGGTATCGGGTTCTCGATCGTCCGCCAGCGGACGAATCTCCTAGGGTCACTTGGTGGATGGAGCTGTGCGGGTTGGTTCCGGACGAGCGGCGGGTTGCGCTGCTGGATCGGCTTCGGTCCGGGTCTTGGCTTCGGTCCGAGCTTTAGCTTCGTTGCGAGTGTTGGCTTCGTCCTGGGCGATGGCCTCGTCGAAGAGGGTCTCCAGGATCCGGGTGCCGAGGCGTTCCTCGAGCTCGAACAGGACCCTGATCCCCGCCAGGTTGACGCCCCGGTTCTGGGTCAGGTGACGGATCCAGAGGATCCGCCGAACGTCCTCTTCGCTGTACAGGCGAATGTTGGTAGCGGTGCGGGCCGGGCAGAGCAGGCCCTCGTCTTCGTAGATCCGGAGGGTCCGCGGATGAGCACTGACGATGCTCGCGGCCACGCTGATCACGTAGACGGGACGGGTCGGATCCCGATCCGGCTGACGCATCTAGAGGCTCCGGCGACAGTCCCCTGCCGCCTGCTTGATGAACATGTTTGAAGTCTAGAACCCTGCCAATACCATTGTCAAGAGTTTAGACACGATTCCCGATGGAACCTTGAGGGTCTGCGTGCCGAGCCGGCCGGTCCACGACCTGCGGGGCGCCGCTCCTGGCGACACCTCTTGGCGCCCTTCATGGAGACAAATCGTTGCTCGATCGAGGCTTACGCCAGTTCGAGCCGACCGCTGAGCCGATTCCTTGCGAGGCGGCTGTCATTCGCCCTCAATTCATGCTCAAGGGCTGGCTCGTCGGCTCCGGCAGAGGCGAAGCGGGCGCGGCGATCGTGCCTAAGCCGCGATCAATGAAGGATTTGGCACAAAGGCTCATCCCGGTTGGGGTGCCCTTGTCCCAGGAGGACTCCGCCGGTAGTGTCGAAGGCATGACGGCGTCCGCTCCCGACCCGCAACTCAGCGATGGCGTCGTGATCCTCCGTTCACCAGATGAGCGCGACCTGGCGGCGATCGATCTCGGCATCCACGACCCTGACGTTGTCCACTGGTTTGGGCAGCCGGACGCTTCGGCCACGGACGTCACGGCCATGAACCGGAAACGCGCGGAGGCCGGATCCCCGACGCTCTCGATCTGCGAAACAGACGGAGCCTGCCTTGGCCTGGTCTGGGTCAACGCGAACACCACGGATCCGACGATCGGGACGGTTGGCTACTGGCTGCTGCCTGCGGCCCGGGGGCGCGGGCTCGCCGCGAGGGCCGTCCGCCTTCTTTCTGCCTGGGCGATCAGGGACCTCGGCTTCCGGCGACTTCGCCTGCTGGCCGAGTCCAGCAACGAACGATCGCAGCGAGTCGCGGAACGATCTGGCTTCCGGCGGGCCGAAGTCCTCGTGGGCAACGGCACGATCGACGGCCGCTCGGTCGACCAGGTGCCGTACGAGTTGGCGACCTCCGCAGGCTGAACGTACCGAGCTGACGGGCCGGTTCCCTCGGGCGGGGCACGGGTACCGCCACTACTGGTGAGCAGCGGGCTTTGGAGCGCAGCGTTGCTGGATCTGGGGCGCGGGTGCCCCCGAGGGGCGCATTTCACCAGTAGTGGCGGTAGTTTCGCCGCTTGACGGCTCCCCAACCTTCCCCAAGGCCCCGCCGGCGTCACGAAAACGCGTCAGCTAAGAGTAGTACCGGTATTCGGCCCGGCGGCCGGGCCCGGCCCCGCCAGAGCCACGGACGACCGGCCCGGCCCGGCCAGAGCCAGCGAGGCCAGCCGCCACGAACCAGGGGCGGCGGGTCAGCGCTCCGAGGCGAGCGTCCCCGTCATCTCGACCGCGTCGGGCGATGTCCCGATGAGCTGATCGTGGAGGGCAGCCTGGCATTCGGTCTTGCCGATTGCGATGACCTTGTCGCCCTCGGCCAGGACCGTGTCGGCCCGGACCGAGATGGCGACGTCGTCGCGGATCACGGCGAAGATCGCGCAGCCCTCGGGCAGCGGGATGTCGCGCGCGTTGCGCCCGACGGCGGGCGAGGTCGGTTGGAGGAGGGCCTCGATCAGCTCGAGCTCGCCGCCGCCCAGGGCCGCCAGGTGGAGCAGCTCATGGACGGGGATGTCCTGCTCGATCGAGCCCAGGATCATCCGGGTCGGACTGATCAGCTCATCCACGCCGAGGTGGCGGAAGAGCTCCTCGTTCTTGGGATTGTTGACCCGGGCGATGGTCCGGGGCACGTCGAAGTGATGCTTGGCCATCTGGCAGATCACGAGGTTGTCCTCGTCGTCGCCGGTCACCGCGGCCACCACGTCGGCCCGGTTGCAGCCGGCCTCGGCCAGGTACTTGCCCTCGCAGCCGTCATGGGCCACCACGATCGAGCCGATCTCGTCGGCGATCTGGCGTGCCCGGCCGGGATCCTTCTCCATGAGCACGACCTCGTGGCCCGAGCCGAGCAGCTCCTTGGCCAAGTAGTAGCCCACCTTGCCGCCACCGATGACCAGCACGAACACGGCTCAGCCCTCCTGCTGCGAGGAGCCGCTCGGGCGCGCGGCGGCGGGTTCTGTGGTCGATGGCGGCCCGGCCGAACCGGCCGCGGGAGCAGCCGTCGGGGCGGCGGCATCGAGCATGCGGATGGGGATGCCCGGGATCGCGGCGCTATTGAGGATTCCCGCCCCTGCCTCGTCAACGCTGGCTGAGCCGGCCGACCCGGCCCCGTCCGGTTCATCGTGGCGATGGTGGCCGCTGCCCGACCGGACCCCGGGCACGACGGCCACCGGCAGCTTGAGGTGGGACAGGATCGCGTTGGCCATCAGGTCGGTCCGGCAGATCGTGGCGATGCCCAGCTCGCTGTAGGCCAGTGCCCGGAGCGGATCGTTGATCTTGGCGATGACCTGGCCGACGCGGAATGCCTCCATGGCCAGCTGGGCGGCCATGATGTTCCGGTTGTCGCCCTCGGTCATGGCCAGGAACAGGTCGGCATCCTCGACACCGGCCCGCCGGAGAGTGTCCTCGTCGGTGCCGTCGCCGCGCAGGGCGTTGCCCCGGAACGTGCCGGGCAAGCGGTCAAAGGCGGCGGTCGAGGTATCCAGGATCGTGACCTGGTGACCGCCGTCGTCGAGCATCGCGGCGAGCATGGCGCCGACCCGGCCGCAGCCGACGATCACTGTACGCATGCTGTTCATCCTTGAGGTCTCTCACTGATCGGTTCCCGGATCACCCACACCGCACAGGGGGCGTTCGAGAACACATAGGGTACGGTGCGCCCGATCGCGAAGTCGCCCCCGAAACGCTTGCGATAGGGCAGGCCCATGATCAACATGTCGGCGCCGCGCTCGCTGGCTTCGTCGACCAGCGCCGCCCCGACGTCGCGGGCCTGAAGCAGCACGGTCTCGACCCCCTGGTGCTCGGTTTCGGCGATGCCTTCGACGGCATCGAGGACTTGCTGGGCGTCCTCCGACCGGCTGGCGACGTCCGCCTCGAGGGGCAGGCTCCAGTCGATCTCGACGACGTGGACCGCCACCAGCTCGGCCTTGGCGGCGCGGGCGGCCTGGCAGGCGACACGGACGATCCGGGCATCGCTCGGGCCGCCGTTAACAGCGAGGACCGCGCGTCGAAAGGGCGGTTGATGGAGTTCGGGCACGGCGGTCACGATACCACCGCGGTCCTTCTCGGCCGTGCAGGCCTAGGGTTCGTCGGCGCCTTCTGGCACCGCCGGATCGAACCGGCTCTCCTCCTCGCGCCGGTACGGGGCGCTGACCACGACGGTGTGGGGCCGTCCGATCAGGATCGAACGCAGGCGCTTGGCCGACTGGTTGTACAGGATCCGCTCCCACCAGTGCCGGGCGACGTACTCGGGGATCACGATGAAGGTGATCGGCTCGGGCTTGTTCGGGGGCCAGGCCCGGTCGAGCACGTCGAGATAGGCCAGCAGCGGCCCGACCAGGGCCCGGTAGGGTGATTCGACCACGACCAGGGGCACGCCCGGTACCTGGCGCTCCCACACCTTGCGCATCTTCGCCGCTTCGTCCGGATCCTCGGAGATGTACACGGCCCGCAGGTCGGTGCTGATCGAGCGTCCCACGTTGACCGCCTGGATGACCGCCCGGGTCAGGCCCGGGATGGGGATGACCACCCGCTCTTCACGGTGCGGCGGGAGGGCCACGAACTCGGGCCGGATCGCGAGCTGGCGCTGGGATGAGCTGTACTGGCGCTGGATGAACAGCATCACGGCGACGAGGATGGGGATGAGGATGATCACCAGGTAGGCCCCGTTCTGGAACTTGACCGAGGTGACCACCAGCAGGACGACGAAGGTCAGCACGCCACCAAACGCATTGACCGAGGCCCGCCACCACCAGCCCGGCTCGCGGGTCACGAACCAGTGCTTGACCATGCCCGACTGGGACAGGGTGAAGCACACGAACACGCCGACCGAGTACAGCGGGATCAGGGCGTGGGTGTCGCCGTTGAACAGGACGAGCAGGCCGAAGGCGATCGCCGCCAGCAGCACGATCCCCCAGGAATAGGCCAGCCGGTCTCCCCGGAACGAGAACTGGCGGGGCATGTAGCCGTCCTCGGCCAGGATCGCCGCCAGCCGCGGGAACGCGTTGAAGCTGGTGTTGGCGGCCAGGAACAGGATCAGGGCCGTGGCGATCTGGAACAGGTAGAACAGCGGGCTCTGGCCGAAGACCGTGCCGGCCACCAGGGCCACCACCGTTGGCCCACCGCTGTTGTCGACCGAGGGCACGATGGCGAAGGCGTGGGCGACCACCGTGATCCCGATGAAGATCACGCCCAGCACGACGGCCATCGTGATCATCGTGTTGGCCGCGTTCGTGGCCTCCGGTTTCTTGAAGGCGGGTACGCCGTTGGCGATCGCCTCGACCCCGGTCAGGGCCACCGACCCGCCGGCGAACGCCTTGAGCAGCAGGAAGATGCTGAGTTGCTCGGTCGCGCCCAGGGGCACCGCGTCGGGCTGGGGCGGCAGGGCATGGGCGGTGCCCATGACGATCCGGGCGACCCCGCCGATCACGATCATCAGCGCGAGGAAGATGAACATGTAGGTCGGGACCGCGAAGATGTTGCCCGACTCACGCAGGCCGCGCAGGTTGCCGATCGTGATCAGCGAGATCGACACGAAGGCGATCTCGATCCGGAAGTCGTAGGCCGCCGGCAGGATCGACTGGATCTGCTGGATCGCCGAGGCGGTCGACACGGCCACGGTCATGACGTAGTCGATGAGCAGGGCGGAGGCCGCGATCAGGCCGAAGATCGGGGCCAGGTTCTGGCGGGCCACGATGTATGCCCCACCGCCGCCGGGATAGGCCCGACACACCTGCCGGTAGGAGAACGACACGATCGTCAGGAGCAGGGCGATCGCGACCGAGACGCCGATCGAATAGGCCAGAGCTCCGGCCGCCCCGGCCACGATCAGGACCCGCAGGATCTCCTTGGTGGCGTAGGCCGACGAGCTGATCGCGTCCGAGCTGAAGATGGCCAGCGCCTTCTTCTTGGGCAGGCGCTCGCCGATCTCCTCCGCGCTGGCCAGCGGGCGCCCGAAGATAAGGCTGCGGACCCGGAAGACGAACCGGCCGGCCGGGGTCAGGGGCATGCTCGCGGCCTGCTTGGCCACGAGCTGGTCGGGTCCGGTGTACCGGAAGTAGGGAGTGTGGGGGCGCTCGACCCGAACGCGGCGATCGGCCAGCTTGCGGCCCGGCAGGGGGCGACGTCCGCCGATCATCCTGGGGTCGTGATTCCGACGATCTCCACCGGTCCTCCGTATCGATTACCTGCGACGGCCAAGGCTACCACTCGGAATCGCTCATCTTTAGAAGCCCAGGGCCAGCCGCTCGACCCCGCGCGCAGGCAGGCCGGCCGAGCGCATCGCCTGCTGGGTCGCCTTGATGTCGTAGGTGGCCCGGACCCAGCTGACCTCCGCCCGGTCGGTGTCGAGGACCAGGCCGCTCGAGGCCGGGTTGCCGTCGCGCGGCTGGCCCACGCTGCCCGGGTTGACCAGGGCCAGCCGACTGGCCAGGGCCAGGCTGGTGTCGGTTGCCGGCTCGACCTCTTCGATCGGACCGAGGCCACGGGATGGGCCGGCGAGCGGCGCCGCCGGCGGGGCGGCCAGGTAGGCCCACGGCAGGTGGGTGTGCCCGAACAGGCCCAGGCGGTGGGCATGATCGCGAGGTTGGCCGCCGCGGCCGAGCTGCTCAGGATGTATTCCCAGGTCGGATCGCGCGGGCTGCCATGGGCCAGGTTGAACGAGCCGATGGTCAGCCGCGCCGGCAGGGCGGCCAGCCAGCCCAAGGTCGTAGTCGAGATCTCGCGGCGGGTCCAGTCCATTGCGCTGCGGGCGTCGGGGTTGAAGTCCTGGATGACGTCGTCGCCAGTGGCGGCCAGGTCGTGGTTGCCCTGCACGCCCCGGGCACCGAGCTCGCGCAGGCGCCCGACGACCGCGTCGGGATCGGGTCCGTAGCCGACCACATCGCCCAGGTGCCAGATCTCGTCGACGGCCCCGATCCGGGCCAGGATCGCGTCCAGGGCGCGCAGGTTCGAATGGATGTCCGACAGGACGGCGACGCGCATCAGGCCGAGGGTAGCGGGTCACCGGCGGCGATGGGCCGGTTCCGGCGCCGGCCCGGATCGCGCGGATAACCCGACGGGCTCGAGCCGACCTTCTCGATCACGACCAGGACGTGGTCCTCCAGGCCACTGATCCGGACCGGCTCGATCACCGGCCGGCCGCCCCCCAGGCGCTCGAGGGCGGCGCCGGCCGCGTCCAGCTCGGGGTCGAGCGGCTGGCGCTTCCAGGCGACCAGGATCCCACCGGGCGCGACGAGGGGCAGGGCGACCTCGGCCAGCTCGGCCAGCGGGGCGATCGCCCGGGCAACCACGGCCGGCCAGCGCTCGCGGTGGCGTGGCTCGGCCGCGAGGGCTTCCGCCCGCCCGCCAAACACATCGATCGAGCCAGCTTCGCCATCTCCGCCGTCTCCGGCCATGAGCGGGGCGACCGCTTCCAGGAAGGCCGCCTTCTTGCCCACGCTTTCGACGAGCAGGGCGTGCCGGGTGGGCAGGACGAGGGCCAGGGGCACCCCGGGAAAGCCACCGCCGCTGCCCAGGTCGAGCAGCGCGTCGACGCCCTGCGCGCGGAGGATCGCGACGGCCGTCAGGCTGTCGAGGACATGCTCGCGGACGATGGCCGTGGGCTCGCGAATCGCGGTCAGGTTGATCGAGCCATTCCAGGCGATCAGCAGGCGCAGGTGGTCGACCAGCCGGGTCACGGTCGGCTCGGGCAGGTCCAGCCCGAGGGCCGCCAGGCCGAGCCCGAGCAGCTCGAGCGCCTCGGGCGGAAGCGGCGGCAGGCCCTCGACACGCGTCGGGAGCGGTTCGCGATCCTTCACGCATCCTCCGGATCCGGGGGAGGTGAACGGCCGCTAGCGCTCCCGGCGTTGACGTATTCGCGCACTGGAGGCCGTTCGGTCTTCCGCCTCGCGTCCGGTTCTGGTCCGGGTTTCCCCGGGCCCCTCGCGCGTCACGTTACCCTTGCGACCCTGTTCGAGTGCGGATGCTGGACGCTATTGGACCGACCCCGGCCAGTCAACCGGGTTATCCACGAAGTGCACAATCGAATGGCCGAGTTGGTGGACAACCACCGAATCCGGGCGGGGCCGGCTAGCCGAGCTCGCCCGTCTCGGCCGTGCCGGTTACCTCGGCCGTCCCGGCCGTCCCGGCCGTCTCGGGAGTCTCGGCGGCGTGCATCGCCCGGATCACGGCCGCTTCCTCGAGCCGGATCTCCTCCGCGGCCAGCGCCCCGGCCAGGGTCGTGGCGATCAGCTCCGCGCCGACCTTGGTCGGGCCGGGCAGGGCCAGCACGAAGCTCGAGCCCGAATCCACCACCGAGGCCACGTCCAGGTCGCCACCCATGGCCCGGGCCAGCTCCCGGGCGATCGGCAGGCCGAGGCCGGTGCCGGTGATCCGGGCGTGGCCCGGCAGGCGGTAGAAGCGCTCGAAGATGCGGGCCCGGTCCACGGCCGCGATGCCCTCGCCGCTGTCGCGCACCGCGATCAGGGCAACCCGGCCATCGAACCAGCCGGCGAGCTCGATCCGGCCGCCTTCGCCCGTGAACTTGAGGGCATTGCCGGCCAGGTTGGTCAGGACCTGGGCCACCCGCCGGCGATCCCCGACGGCAGCCCGGATCCGCGGCGGCAGGTCGGCCCGGAGCTCGACGTTGCGCTGGATTCCAATCGGCCGCAGCGCGTCCAGGACCCGGCCGGCCACGTCGGCGACCGAGAACGGCTCGATCTCGAGGCCCAGGTTGCCGGCCTCGATCCGGCTCATCTCGAGCAGGTCGGCGACCAGCTCGGCCATCGTCTCGACGATGTCCCGGCTGCGGACAAGGAATTCGGCCTGGACGGCCGGATCGTCGACCCGGCCATCAGCGATGAGCTCGAGGTAGCCGCCCAGGCCGGTCAGCGGCGTGCGCAGGTCGTGGGCCACGGTCGAGACGTAGCGCTCCCGCTCCCGGTCCCGCGCCCGCAGGTCGACCGCCTCGCGCTCCGCGGCCACCTGCTCGGTGACCAGGGCGAGGGCCACCGCGGCATGCCGGGCGAGCTGGGGCGGCAGTCGCTTGCCGACGGCCGCAATGTCGGCGACCGCGGGCAGGTCGAAGCCGAGGACCACCCGGCCGCTGCTCGGAATCTCGATCCAGGCGAAATGGTGGTCAGCCCCGTCGGACCGCGCCACGGCCTGGCGGGAGCGCCCGGAACCGGCTCGCCCGGCATCGGCCAGGCGGGCGGGCGCTCGCGCGATCGATACCTCGGCCGGTGGCCGGGCCGCCCGCTCGGCGCGCGACCCCGGCGCCCGGGCGTCGAGCCAGGCGGCGAGGGCCAGTGCCTCGGCCGGGTCCTCGCCTTCGGCCGCGCCGACCGCGATCCGCCGCTCGCCCGACGCGGCCAGGACGGCCGTCCGGCGGGCACCGACGGTCGAGGCGAGCAGGTCGAGCAGGCCGGCCAGGCGTGCCTCGGCCGGCAGGTCGGTGACCAGGATGTCGAGCGAACGCGCCAGCAAGGTGGTCTCGCGCCAGCTCATCCGGTCGACGACGCGCCGGGAGGCGACGCGGCGTTCGACGAAAGGCGGTGGAGGCTCGGTGATCGGCCCCGGGCGGGACCGGCGGGCAGGCGGCTCAGTCATCGCCCAGATCGTCGCAGCGCCTTCGACCGGTCGAGATCACCCGATCGTCCTGCCGGCTCAGGCCGGGCGGCCCGCTCCACGCACCGGGCGGCCGAGCATGCGCCGGACGACGTCCACGACCTCGTCGACGTAGATGTCGGCCTGGCCGCGTTCGGCGGCGGTCCGCACGCAGCCGCGGACGTGGTCCTCGAGGATCATGATCCCGACCGAGTCGAGGGCCGCCTTGAGGGCCGCCGTCTGCTGCAGGATGTCGACGCAGTACTCCTCGCGCTCGACCATCCGGGCGATGCCCCGGACCTGGCCCTCGATCCGGCTCAGGCGCCGGACGAGCTGGGCCTTGTCCTTGGAGTAACTGTGCCGGAAGTGATCCGGGGCCTCGGCCGGGCGAGAATGGGCCGAGCCTGTGGCGGCGTCGGCAGTGCGGCTGGTTCTGGGGGTCGTGGCCATCGTTGCTCGATGATACTCCCCAGGGGTATGGGCTGCCAATCGCCCCCGGCGCGGCCCCGGCTCGTCCCCGAGCGGGCTGAGTGGGCTAGACTGACCGCCGTGGAGCAACGCGTCGATTCTGCGGACGACCCGAGCGGAACCGACGCCGGGCCGGCCTTCGCCCACGTCAGCGAAGCCGAGTTCGCCCGGATCCTCGATTACTACCAGGTTCCCTGGCAGTACGAGCCGCACACCTTCCCGATCCTGTGGAACCTGGCCGGCGACGTCCTGGAGAGCTTCTCGCCCGACTTCTTCCTGCCCGATGCCGAGCTGTACGTCGAGCTGACCACGCTGCGCCAGAAGCTCGTGCGCAAGAAGAACCGCAAGCTGCGCCGCCTGCGCGAGCTCTACCCGGAGGTCCGGATCAAGCTCTTCTATGCTCGCGACTTCCGGGCCCTGATGCTGAAGTACGGACGGGTCGTGCTGGCCGACGAGCTGAGTGGAACCGCCGGCCACATCACCCCGGCCCGGACGGCTGCGTCGATGCTGGCCGGACCGTTCGGGCTCGCGCGGACCCCGGTTGAGGTTGAGGATTCGACGATCGCCCCAGCCTCGGTCGAGCCCGAGCCGGCGTCCGGCGCGGCCGAACCGCCGCCGCACCACCGCCGCCGGCGGCGGGGCGCCGCTCGCCGGGCGGCGTCCGGGATCGCGAGCCCGAGCGGATGACCCCGCCGGTCGATCTCCAGTCGGATGTGGCCGAGGTGCTTGTCTCCGAAGACCAGATCCAGGCCAAGGTGCGCGAGCTCGGCGCGCGGATCAGCGCCGACTACGCCGGCCGCCAGTTGACCCTGGTGAGCGTGCTCAAGGGCTCGCTCCCGTTCATGGCCGACCTGATGCGCTCGATCAGCGTGCCGGTCCGGATCGACCTCATGGAGGTCTCCTCGTACGGCGGCACGTCGACCGAATCGTCCGGCCTCGTGCGCATCCTCAAGGACCTGTCGGCCAGCATTGCCGGCGAGGAGGTCCTGCTGGTCGAGGACATCATCGACACCGGCCTGACCCTGAACTACCTGGTCCGCTACCTGCGCGGCAAGAACCCGGCCTCGCTCCGGATCTGCACCCTGCTCGACAAGCCTGCGCGGCGCCTGGTCGAGATCCCGGTCGACTACACCGGCTTCACGATCGATGATCGCTTCGTGGTCGGCTATGGCCTCGACTTCGGCGAGTTCTACCGCAACCTGCGCTACGTCGGCGTCCTTCGGCCCGAGGTCTACTCGAGTCCGCCGGCCGGCGACCCAGCCGGGGATGGCGGATCCGAACCAATGCCCGGATGAACGCTCGATGACGATGCATCGCAGGCCGCTCGGCCAGGGTCGGTTCATGGCCGCCGCGGGCGCGGTCCTGATCATCGTCGCCTCGTTCCTGGCCTGGTACACCGCCGGCGGCGATACCGGCGGCCTGAATCCGATCTCGTGCAACGCCTTCGATGGCCGCTGTGGGACGGCCGGCGGGATGATCGATTTCATCATCGCCCTGCTCATCCTGGCTCTCGTCGCGCTGCCCTATGCGATCGGCGATCGACCGGTCGCGGTCGATCGCGGCCTGAGCTTCCTGATCCTGACCGTCCTCGGCTGGCTGGCCCTGCTGTACGCCCTCTTCTCGTTCCTGACCCAGGGTGAGCTGACCGGCCTCCGGCCCGACCGGGCGCCGGGCGCCTGGCTGGCCCTCATCGGCCTGATCGTACTGTCCCGGGCGACATACCTGATCAGCCGCGGCGGCGACCGGGTCTAGCCTCGACCGCGGCCGCTGGTCACAGGATCTGGACGGCGAACCACTTCTCGCTCCAGGGCGTCGTCGCCAGCTGAACCCCGAAGACATACGTCGCCGCGGGCCAGGCCGGCGACGAGGGCGGCCGGTAGATCACCCCGGTGTCGGGCGCCAGGGGACCGGCCCCGATCGCCGGCTTGAGCACGACCGGCTGTGGCTGGGCGCCCGCGACGAGCCGCCAGGCCTGGGTGCCCAGGATGTGGATCGGTCCGGGCCGGCTGACGCTGCAGTAGCCCAATGCCCCGATCACCGCTGAATGGATCCGGACGACCTCGATCCGCGGATCGTCGGGACCGCTGGCGGCGAGCGGCTGCAGCCCGTACCAGGTCCGGACCGGTCCGACGCTGCTCGTCTCGGTCGTGAACAGGCGCCAGGCCATGCCCCACGAGCACGGCCCGCCCGCGTCCCTTGCCTCGGTTGGGCTCGAGACCGCCGCCGCCCCAGGGGACGACGTCAGGCTAGCGGGAGGCCGGGCGGCCACGGCGGACCCGGGTGCCGGCGGCACGTCGCTGCCCCACGGCTTGAGCAGGCCGAGCGCGACCACGGCGATGATCAGGGCGAGGACCGCCCGCGGCCGGACCTTGCCGCCGGCGGGAGCCAGTTTGACCCGGTTCGAGGCCGTCATCGCGATTCCCCAGGTCGACCGGTGCGTTGCCGGGCACCAGCCGGAAGCCCTCGCCGCGGAGGCGTGGTCCGACCGACGAGACGGTCAGTCTACTCGGGGTCCGCTACTGGCCACCCACGCCGGCGGCCGGGCTCACCCAGGCGGTCGCCTGGTAGGCGTCGGGGGCGCCTCGATCGCCGACGAGCACCACCCGGCCCTTCCAGCCGGTCGCCGCATTCACCTCGTTGTCGAGGAACTCTGTCCCTGCCGGCAGCCGCTTCCAGGCGAGCCCATCGGGCGACGTCCAGATGGCAGCATCGCCGTACTGGACACCGGCATTCAGGGTCCCCGCCACCACCGCGCCGTTCGGTCCGGCCGTCACGGTATACATTCGAACCTGGATCCCCACACGGCCGAAGATCGGGTCGGCCGGCACGCGGTTCCAGGTTCGGCCGTCCTTCGAGACCCACACGATGCCGGTATCGCCGGCGATGTCCTCGCCGACGGCCACGAAGCCCAGCGAAGGGACGCTGGCGACCGCCCTCAACCGGCCGCCCACGAAAACCGGACCATCCGGGACCCGGCTCCAGTTGAGGCCGTCGCTGGAGGTCCAGATCACGGCCGCTCCGGGCGCGTCGGTCGGCCCAGTCTGGCCGACGGCCACCAGGCCATCGGGGCCGGCGGCGACGCCCCACACGCGGGCGTCGTGGAACGATTTCGAGTCGTTCGCCTGCCGCCAGGTCAACCCGTCGGCCGAGGACCACAGGGCAGCATCGGCCGAGAAGAACTCATTGCCCTTGTAGCCGCCGGCGACGAAGCCGCCCTTCCAGGGCGTGATCGCGGTGAGGCGCAGCGGTGAGGCGGCAAAGGCCGGGCCTTGGGTCTTCTGCCAGGTCGCGGCATCGGTCGAGGTCCAGGCCGTGGCCCCGTTGCCGTCACGCCCGACGGCCTCGTAACGCCCGCCGTTGACCGCGACCGCGGTGAGCAGGGTCTGGGCGGGGAAGCCGCCGGTGAAGGTCCAGGTCGCTCCATCTGTCGAGTGCCAGCTGGCGCCGCTGAAGTCCTGCAGGACCCAGCCGACCGCAACCAGGCCGGCCGGGCCGGCCGTCACGCCGGTCATCAGGGTGTCGATCGCCGGATGGCAGGGCGCGCAGCCACGGGTGATCACGACCCCGGTCTGGGCGGTCATGAAGCCATCGGGCTCCTCGATGTTCGGGGCCCGGACCCAGGCCGTGGGATCGAGGCTGGCGGCGGGCTGGCTGGGCGAGCTGCCAATCGAGCTGCCCGGGGAGCTCGGGCTGGCACTGCCGGCAGTCGCCCCGGCACCCGGCGTCGCGCCCCCGCTTGGCGTGGTCGGTCCACATCCCGACAGGACCAGCGCGGCGATGACGAGGGTCGTCCCAGCAGTTCGTCTCACGAAGCGCGACCTTCCGTTCCAGCTCTGCCCTGGCGTCGCGACCAGTCTAGGACGCTCCCTGGGATCGCCCGGACGGGGATCGGCCGGCGCCGTTACCCGCCGAACCGTACGACATGGTCAAATATTGTGCAAGACCATTACGATATGGCAGCAGCCATCACGGATAGGAGCCCTTGAGCCGGATCGGTCCTCGCGCGCCAGGCCTCTTCGAAGCCACGCCCCGGCGGTCGCTGGCCGACCTGCTGTGGGTCGCCAACACCCGCCATGGACCCGCCGGCCATTGGTTCGCGCGGGTGGGCGACGATACCGCCGACCACGACCATCTCGGCCAGGCAGCGGCCGCGATCAAGTACCTCGTCGACCACGAGGTCAGCCTGGCCGACGAGATCGCGGCCGAAGAGATCACGGTCGCCCAGCTGCGATCCCTCGAGGCGATCCGGGAGATGGTCCGCGGCCTGCTCGAGCGTGACCAGGGCTGGACCCCCGGCGTCCGAGCGATCCTGGGCCGGGTGCGCTTCGTGGTCGGCGAGGATGGACGGCTGGCGGCCCGCGGATCGGGTTGGGATGGCTTCATCGGCGACCTCCTGATTCCCCTCATCCAGCTTGTCGACCTTCGCGATCGGCTGCGGATCTGCGGCAACCCGCATTGCCGGCTGATCTTCCTGGATCTCTCCAAGAACCGGTCCCGCGAGTGGTGCGACAACGGCGGCTGCGGCAACCGCGATCGCGTGCGGCGCTACCGGAGTCGCCGCCGGGAGGCCGCGACAGACCGGCTGCCGGCCGGCCCGGGCTACTCGCCGAGGTAGGCCTTGCGGACCATCTCGTTCTCGCGCAGGTCGCCCGAGGCGCCCGACAGCGCGACCTGGCCGGTCTGCAGGACGTAGCCTCGATTGGCGACGATCAGCGCCTGCAGCGCGTTCTGCTCGACGAGCAGGATCGTGGTGCCGCTCGAGTTGATCTCCTGGATGATCGCGAAGATCTGCTGGACCAGGATCGGCGACAGGCCGAGCGACGGCTCATCGAGGAGCAGGACCCGCGGCCGAGCCATCATGGCCCGGCCGATCGCGAGCATCTGCTGCTCACCACCGGACAGGCTGCCGCCGCGCTGGGTGATCCGTTCCTTGAGCCTCGGAAACAGCTCGAAGATGTGTTCGAGATCACCCTGGATGTCGTTCTGGGGCCGGGTGAAGGCGCCCATCTTGAGGTTCTCAAGGATCGTCAACCGGGAGAAGATCCGGCGGCCCTCTGGCGAGTGGCCGATCCCGGCCCGGACCAGCTGATGGGCCGGCGTCCGGGAGATGTCCCGGCCCTCGAACTTGACGCTGCCCTGGCGCGGATGGAGGAGGCCCGAGATCGTCTTGAGGGTCGTGGTCTTGCCCGCCCCGTTGGCCCCGATCAGGGTCACGATCTCGCCCCTGCGGACCTCCAGCGAGATGCCCTGGAGGGCGTGGATCTGGCCGTAGTACGTGTGGACATCATCGAGGACGAGCAGGACGTCGTCCGGAGTCGTCGAAGTGCCGGTCATTCGGGCGGCTTTCCGAGATAGGCTTCGATGACCCGTGGGTTGCGGCGGACCTCTTCGGGTGTTCCCTCGGCGATCCGTTCCCCATGGTCGAGGACGGTGATCCGGTCGCTGATCCCCATGACCACCTTCATGTCGTGCTCGATCAGCAGGAATGACAGGCCAAGGTCATGGCGGAGCCGGCCGATCAGCTCGGTCATCTGGCGGGTCTCGTTGGGGTTCATCCCGGCGGTCGGCTCGTCGAGCAGGACCAGGCTCGGCTCGCTGGCCAGAGCCCGGGCCACCTCCAGCCGCCGCTGGTCGCCGTAGGGCAGGTTCTTGGCTAGCTGCCCGCCGCGGCCCTTCAGGCCGACCAGCTCGAGGAACCGGCCGGCGGTCACGATCGAGGCCTGTTCCTCGGCCCGGGCGCGGGGCGTGCTGAGCAACGCGTCGGCCGCATTGGAGGCCATCTTGAGGTGCATCCCGACCTGGACGTTCTCCAGTGCGGTCATGTTCGCAAAGAGCCGGATGTTCTGGAAGGTCCGGCCAATTCCGGCCCGGACCATCTCGTTCGGCCGGGCGCTCTTGAACACGCCGAAGCGCACGAGCAGGTTCCGGTACCAACTCGGCCGGATGATCGCCGCGAGGAGCATGACGATCAGGGCCACGATCGCCACCAGGATGAGCAGCGCTCCGGCGGCCGCGGAGGCCTGGTAGACGAGCCCACCGAGCAGGCCGACGATGACCGCCGGGAGCACCCAGGTGAGCGGCTCGAGCCACGCCCGAACCGGCCGGGCGACCATCTGCTGGCCGGCAAACTCGACCGCGCCCGAGGTGGGGTCGAGGATCCCCGCGATCACGTTGAAGAACGTGGTCTTGCCCGCTCCGTTGGGACCGATCAGGCTGATGATGGAGCCGCGCGGGATCTCGAGGTCGACCTCCTTCACGGCCACCAGCCCGCCGAAGGTCTTGGTCACCTTGCGGGCCTGAAGGAGCAGATCGGCAGCGGGCGCCGGGGCCGGCGTCGAGGCGGTCACTGGTCCAGCGCCTCCGTCGGCGGCGGCACTTCACCCACCTCGTCGGAGGCCGCGTGGAGCTCCTCTCGCCTGCGGCTGCTCGGGAAGAGGCCCTCGGGCCGCAGCAGCATCATCGCCACCAGGGCGACGCCGTACAGCAGGTATTGGTACTGGACGAAGTCGATGCTCTGCAGGATCGGGACGTGAAGCGCCTGGAAGAACTGGTTGAGCTCCTTGAGCACGACGGCCTGGATCGTGTAGATCACAAAGGCGCCTGTCGCCACGCCCCAGATGTTGCCCATCCCGCCCAGGACGACCATGGCCAGGACCGTGAACGACACCTGGAAGCCAAATTGGCCTGGACCGACGAAGGTCAGCTTCGAGGTCGCGAAGACACCGGCCAGGCCGGCCGTCGAGGCGCCCAGGGCGAAGGCCAGGAGCTTGGTCGTGATCGTGTTGATCCCGCTGCTGGCGGCCGCCAGCTCGTCCTCCCGGATCGCCATCCAGGCCCGGCCCAGGCGGGAGGCCTGGAGTCGGTAGAGCAGGATCATCGTGACCGCCAGGATCCCGATCATCGTGACGTAGTAGGGGACCGGGTTCTCCAGCGTGAACTTGAACCCGAACAGCTCTGGCTTGTAGATCCCGCCAATGCCGTTCGTGCCCTTGGTCAGGTCGCTCGCGTTCAGGAAGATGGCCGGCACGATCTCGCCGAAGCCGAGGGTCACGATCGCCAGGTAGTCGCCACGCAGGCGCAGGGTCGGCGCCCCGAGCAGCAGGCCGAGCGTGGCGGCGATCACGGCACCGACGAGGAGCATCGGCCAGAACGGGATCTGGGTCGCGGTGAACGGCGACGCCCCGAAGGCGTAGACGTAGGAGCCGATTGCGAAGAACGCCGCGTAACCCAGGTCGAGCAGGCCGGCCAGCCCGACGACCACGTTGAGGCCCATCGCCAGGAGGATGAACACGCCGGCGTTGGCGAATCCGTCGATCCACAGCGACTCGGGCTGGAAGGTGCTCAATGGCGGGATCATCACGATCACCGGCAGGATCACCGCGATCAATGCCCAGCCGACCAGGATCGTGATCGAGCGGTGGCTCCGGGAAGTGCTTCGGAAGCGCTGCCAGGCCGAGGGCGCTTGGGGCAGTGACACCGCGGTCATGCCCGTTCTCCGAGCTGCTGGCCGAGCAAACCGCTGGGCCGGAAGACGAGGACCAGGATTAGCACGCTGAACACGGCTACCTCCGACCACTGGGTATAGCCGAGCACCGTGGCGTAAACCTCGACGAAGGCGATGACAAAGCCACCGATCGCCGCTCCGGTCGTGTTGCCAATCCCGCCCAGGACGGCAGCTGTGAAGGCCTTCAAGCCGACGAAGAAGCCCAGGTCGAACTTGATGCTACCGGCATACAGGCCCTGGACCATCCCACCCGCCCCGGCCAGGGCGGCCGCGATGAAGAAGGTGATCGCGATCGTCTGGTTGATGTCCACGCCCATCAGCTCCGCGGCTTCGCGGTCCTGGGCCGTCGAGCGCATCGCGCGTCCCAGCCGCGTCCGGCCGACGAAGATCTGGAGGGCGACCATCAGCACGATCGCCATGATCACAATGAACAAGTTGAGGTAGGCGATTCTGCCGCCCAGGATCGCGAACTTGTCGGCCGGCACGATCTGCGGGAAGTTGACCGGCGACGGGCCGAAGAGCGAGGCGATGACGTTCTGGAGGATGAACGAGACGCCAATCGCGGTGATCAAGGGGGCCAGGCGCGGCGCGTGACGGAGGGGTCGGTAGGCGACCCGCTCGATGAACATCCCGATGACGCCCATCCCGACCATCGTCGCCAGCATCACGATCGCCAGCAGGCCGACCAGGTTGAGCAGGTTGGTGACCGGGCCGGTCAGGCCGAAGATCGTGGTCATGATCCACATGGCCAGGAACGAGCCGACCATGAAGATGTCGCCGTGGGCAAAGTTGATCAGCTCGACGATGCCGTAGACCATCGTGTAGCCAAGGGCGATCAGGGCGTAGATCGCGCCCAGGGTCATCGCGTTGGCGAACTGCTGGGTGCCCAGAAGGAGGTACTCGACGATCAGCGCGACGACGCCGATGCCGAGGGGTCGCGCGATGCCACGAAGATCAACTGACATTGGTTCGGCAGGCCCTGCTGGGGGGAGGTCTTCCGAGGTCGCGAGACGGAGTTAGAAGAAGCCGGGGAGCTTGGAGCTCCCCGGCTTTCAAAAAGCGCTTCTACGGGCTGGATGACGGAGCAGCCGAACCGGCTGGGCCGGCGTTCGGGTCCGTAAAGGATTCCTGCTTGACGAAGGTCCAATCGCCCTTGCCACCGGCGAGCGTCATATCGGTCTTGTAGAACGAGATGAACGGCTTGGTGTTGTCGCCGTACTTGTCGAACGACAGCGAGCCAAGGGCGGTGTCGAAGGTGTTGGCCGAGTTGACCGCGTTGGCGCGGACGCCTTCGCGGGCGCTGGCCAGGTCCGTGGCGGTGGCCGCGGCCTTGGTCAGGGAAGCGACGATGATCTGGGCGCAGGCGTAGGCGCCTGAGCTGTAGGCGCCCGGAGCGCCGCCGAACATGGCGGTGTAGGCCGGGACGAAGGTGTTGTCCTTCAGGTCGTGGGCCGAGCCAACGGTGCCGTACACGTTCGCGGCAGCAGCGCCGGCGATCGTGATCGTTGCACCCTGGGTGCCACCCGGGCCGAGGTCAGCTACGCCGTCGGGACCGACGAACGGGATGGTCTCCAGGCCTGCGACGGTCCGGCCCTGCTTGAGGGCCAGGCCCATACCGGTCGGGGTCGTGCCGGCGAGGTACACGCCCTGCGGGTTCAGCGCCGCGGCGGCGGTGAACAGCGGGGTGTAGTCCGTCGTCGACTTTGGTGCGCTGTCACGCTTGACGACGGTGCCGCCAAGCTTCTTGAACTCGGCCACGAAACTGTCACCAACCCCGACGCCGAAGGTCTCGGTGTCGTCGATGACGTAGACGGTCGTCTTGCCGAGGTCCTTGTACAGGTAGTCTGCTGCGGACGGGCCCTGGATGCTGTCCGGGCTGGCGGTTCTGATGTAGGCGATCTTGTCGGGGTGGGCCGACCGGTACTGGTCGCCTTCCGGCGGTTGGGTCACACCGTTGTTGGTGTTGGCCGGGCTGCACTGGAGCAGGCCGGCGCCGTTGCTGATCGGGATCTCCGCCTTGGCGACGCCCGAGTTGAACGGACCTACGACGCCGATCACCGCCGCGTCGGCGACGAGCGTCTGCATGTTCTTGGCGCCCGTCTGCGGGTCATGGACGCCGTTGAGGGCGTCGTCCTGGACGTTGATGTCCAGCTTGCAACCGAGGACTCCGCCCTTGGCATTGAGCTGCGCAATCAGCAGCTTGACGCCGTTCGCCGTCGGAACGCCGTTGGCCGTCTCGCCACCGCTCATCGGCAGCTCGGTGCCGATCTTGACTGTCCCGCCGACGCACCACGCGCCCGGGCTGCCGACGGCTCCAACGGAGCCCCCGGGTGCCGTGCTGGCAGGCGCCGTGCTGGCACCGCCGCCTGTGCTCGCTGCCGGTGCGGTCGTCGCTGTCGACGAGCACGCGGCAAAGATGAGCACAGCTCCGACGCCCAATGCGCCGAGCCTTCCGTACTTCATCAAGAACTCCTCCTGTGATCCCACCCACCGTTCTCGGTGGATGACCGGTCGAAACCCCTGCCGGTCGAACCGACGCTCGTCTCCGGCTCGTCCCCGGCGCCCATCGTCCCCCCCCGGCCAAGGTGGCCGGTTGGGGCATCGGTGCGCTGCGGATGACGGCACGGCAAACGGGCTTCGGGCGGCGCGCAGGTGGCCGCCGGAGCGATGCCGTATATTAGGCGCTGGCGCGTCGATTGCAATACCGCTGTTGGCGCCCCTCGGGTGGTTGTGAAGCGCTTCGGCGCCCGCCGCCGAGAGGCGCGCCCACTGTGGAACACGCCGATCCGGTCGAAACCGATCGCATCTGCAGCAATCGGTGTGCCCCCTCGTGAGGTCAGGCCCGTCGGCGTGGACTACCAGGTTCGGACGGCTCGCATCACCGATGTCGATCGGCTCGGAGCACTCTTTGCCCCGGCCATCGATCCGGCTGGCGGGCCGCTCGTTGCCCCCGATCTTCTGCGGCAGCTGATCTACCTGCCGCAGGCCAGCGTGCTCGTCGCCGAACGGCGCCGGGAGATCGTGGGCGGCGTCATCCTGACCCTCCGCCCGTCGGTCCGAGCCGGCGGCTACATCGGCAGCATCGACCTCCTCGTCATCGATTCGTCGGCCGACGCAACGGGCGTCGGGGACGACCTGCTCGAAGAGGTCCTCCGTTCCGCGCGCAACAAGGGCTGCACCGTCGTCGAGGCGGAGTGGCCGGACGATCCCGGCGAGCGAGCCCGCTGGGAGGATCGAGGGTTCAGTCAAAGCGGCTCGCTCATGATTAGGTCCGTGGCCGCCCGTCGGGCGGCTGCGCGCCCGGTCCGAACATGATCTCCGCCGAGCTGCATTGGTTGCGCCGGCGGTCGGCAGTCAGGTATTAGGGAGTCACTGTGGGTAAGAACGTCGCCGTCTTCGTGGACGTGGCGAACATCTTCTATGCGGCCAAGGCGGCCGGCGTCGACATCGACTACGTCACGCTGCTCAAATCGGCCATCGCCGGGCGTGACTTCGTGCGCGCCTACGCCTATACCGGGTTGGATCCGGACAACGAGAACCAGCGCAACTTTCACTCGTTCCTGAGCCGCCACAACTACAAGGTCGTCAGCAAGGACATCCGCAAGTACGGCGACGGCAAGGTCAAGGCCAACCTCGACATCGAGCTCGTGGTCGACCTCATGAAGACCGCCCGCAACCTCGACGTGGCGATCATCGTCTCGGGCGACGGCGACTTTGCGCCGGCCATTCGGGCCGTCCAGGAGATGGGCGTCCGCTGCGAGGTCATCAGCTTCCGGGGCAATACCAGCTCGGACCTGATCGAGGTCGCCGACCTGTTCACCGACATCGTCCAGATCGCCAAGGTCGACAAGAGCTCCTCGCGCTCCGGCCGGCGGGTCGCCGACGACGATGAGGACCTGTCGATGACCGAGGTGCCCGACAAGCAGACCGAAGGCACTGGAATCGGCCGTGGCCGCGGGACCCGGGGCGGGCGGACCCGTACCCGGACCGGTGAGCCCGAGCCGGTGGCCACCAGCGCCCGACCCGCTCCGGCTCGACCGGCTGCCCGGGGCGGTCGCCGGCCGGTGGAATCCGTCCCGGTCGAAGCCGGCGACGGTGCCTCGGCCGCGCCGATCAGCGCTCCGAGCTACGGCGGCGGCCTCGTGGCCCTGCCCGGCGAGAAGCTGTCCAAGGCCGCCCTTGCGGCGGCCGCCCGGGCAGCCGAGGACGTCGAGGTCGTGTCGATCGCAGACCTCGACCTTGAGCCGGAGGACGAGGACGGCGTCGAAGCCGTTCGACCCGAGGGTGAGACCGAAGAGGGCCAGCGCCGGCGCCGACGCCGGGGCGGCCGAGGCCGTGGCCGTGGCCGGGGCCGGGGCGAGGGCGTTGCGCCGGAGGCCGGTGAGCCAGCCCGCGAGATCGTGGCGGCTCCGCTAGCCGAGCTCGAGCTCGAAGACGAGGATGAGGAGGACGACGAGGACGAGCCGGTCGCGCCGCGCCCGCCCCGGCCGGCCGCCTTCGGCTCGTTCTGGGACAGCCAGATCGGGATGGACCGGGCACCGGCCGCCAGCCTGTCGCCGCTCGACGTCGACGACGAGGACGAGCCGGCGATCCCGGAGTACCTGATCGCCGAGCAGCGCCGGGCGAATCGCCCGGTCAGCCGCGATGGCCGCCGGACGGGCGGCGGTGCGCCCAATCGGGGCGGCCGTGGTGGCGGCTATTCCGCTGCCGTCGACCGCGAGCGCTACGGCCGGGGCGGATCGAGTGGCGGGATCAACCGCTACCCGGACGTGTCGGCCCGGCGCACCGAGGAACGTCCCCGGACCGATGAACGTCCCCGGACCGAGGATCGGCCGCCGACGGCAGCGCGCCAGGATCGACCGCGCAGCGGCGACGAGCCGTGGAGCGAGGTCCCGCCCGAGCTCGAGGCGATGCTTCGGGCCCAGATCGCAGCCAAGCCCGGTCGGTCCTCGGGGGACCGCGGATCCGGCCGACCGCAAGCGGACCGTGGCTCCGATCGGCCGAGCGAGGTCCCGGCTGAGACGCCAGCCGCCGCAGCCAGCGCGGATCGTCCCGCTCCGGCCAGGCGCCGGGTCACCAGCCGCAAGGCAGCCGAACCAGCGACGGTGACCGAATCGGTCGCCCCGGCCGGGGAGGCGGCGCCGCGCCGGCGTGCCCCAAGTCGCACGACGGCCTCCCCCGCAACGGCCGAGGTCGCGGCTCCCGAGGCCAAGCCAGGGGCCAAGCCGGCCAGCAAGGCTCCGGCCAGGTCCCGGACCGGTGCGGCCGCCGCGGCGAGCAGCGCCGAGGAGACGGCCAAGCCTGCCGCCCGGTCTCGAACGACCGCTGCAGCGACGCCATCGGCCGATGCGGCCGAGGCCTCGCAGGCGGCGCCGGTTGCTGCTCGCAAACCGCGGGCTCCCCGGAAGGTCGCCGAGTAGCCGGCCGGCGATGAGCCCGGCCCCGCGGCAGTGGCTGACGCGGGCGCAACCGGCCACGATCGCCGCCGCCGCGGCCCTCGTCCGGGGTGCGCTGCCGCATGCCGTCCTGATCAGCGGTCCGCCGTCGGTCGGCAAGACGACCCTGGCTGAGGACATCGCCACCGGCCTCCTCTGCATGGCCGCGAATCCGGCCGACCGGCCTTGCCGCGAGTGCCGGGGCTGCCGTCTTGTCGCGGGCGGCAACCATCCCGACCTGCACCGACTGGGTCTGGAGGGCCCGGGCGGCCAGATCGTCATCGGCGAGAGCGGCCGGGCGATCCCGCGCGGCGTCCGCAACCTGGTCGCTGAGCTGGCCTACCTGCCGGTCGAGGGCGGTCACCGGGTGGCGCTCGTCGAGCACGCCGATCGGATGAACGAGGACGCCCAGAACGCCCTGCTCAAGACCCTCGAGGAGCCACCTGCCGGGGTCAGCCTGATCCTGTGCGCCGATGAGCCGGACCGGCTGCTGCCCACGGTTCGCTCACGCTGCGTCCAGGTTCGGGTCGCCCCGCTGGGCAGCCGGGCGATCGAGGAGCTGCTGGCCGATCTCCAGCTGGCCGACGCCCCGGCTGCGGCCCGCTTCGCCCGGATCGCCGGCGGCCGGCCGGGCCTGGCGATTGCCTACGCGCGGTCGCCCGAGGCGGTCACGATTCACGACGAGATTGGCCGGACACTGCTCGACCTCCTGGTCGCCCCGAGCGCGGTCCGTCTTACGACCGGGCGCGAGCTGATCGAACGGGCGGGCGCCCTCGAGGCAGCCCTCCGCCCGGTCGCCCCGCCCGATCCGGCGAGCGGCTCCGGCCGGGGGAGAGGTCGATCGGCGGCCGCACGACGGACGCAGGCCGCTCTGGAGGCTGGCGAGCCGGGTGGCGTCGACGATGGCGCCGAGCCGGCCGCCGACACAGCCGGTCCGGCCAAGCGGCCCCCGGCGGAGCGCCGCCGGGCTGCCCTGGCCCTGGTCGGGCTCTGGCGCGAGCTGGCCATGGACCTGGCGATCGCCGGCCTCGGCGGCCGAGCCGAGGTCCGCGACCCCGCCCTCCTCGACGAGCTGATCGGAGCGGCCGCGGGACTGGCGCCGGCCGACGTTGGCCGTTTCCTGGCCCGCCTCGACCGGCTGGCCGAGCTCGTCGAGGGCAATGCCGGTCCCGAGCTCGCGATCGATGTCCTGGTGCTGGCTTGGCCCCGGGCTCGGGCTCGAGCCGCCTGACGCCCGGTCCTGGAGGGGCGCGATGACCGATCCCAATCCGGTCCGCCTGGATGCCCTGGTCAGCGGCTGGGTCCAGGGCGTGGGCTTCCGGGTGTTCGTCGCCCGGAGCGCAACCGGCCTCGGCCTCGCCGGCTGGGTCCGGAACGAGCCGGAGGGCCGCGTCCGGGTGGTGGCCGAGGGTCCGCGCCCGGCCCTGGTTGCTCTCCTTGCGGCCCTGGAAGCGGGTCCGGCGGGTGCCAAGGTGACCGCGGTGAGCGCGGCCTGGTCGGACGGTCTGGGAACGTTCGACGGATTCGAGATCCGGAGTGGCTCGACTCCCGGCGACTGACGGGGATCGGCGGCCATGCCGGCCGCGCCGTCCGCTCGGGCCCTCCGTCCGCCTTTCTTGCCCCGTGATCGGCAAATCGTTGTTTGGTCGTGTCTTACGCAACGCAGGGCGTGCGATTCGGCCCGATTCCGCCGCTCCGCCAGCCTGGATCATGCTCAGCGGCCGGCCCAGGAGTCGATCCGTGACCCCCTTTCCGGCCACGCCATCGCCCAAGCCTCGATCGCGGAACGATTTGGGAAGGCGGGTACCAGCTTGGGGCGTGGAGGGCGGGTACCCGGGCGGCAACGCGGGAGCTTGGGGCGGAGCACTGCCGCGCCCAGGCACTCGCCCCGCTCCGGGCACTCCCGGGGGTCAGGGCAATCCGCTGATCAGGCCTCCGTCGACCGCGCTGAACGTGCCCGTCTGGTAGCTGGCCAGGTCCGACGCGAGGTAGGCAACGAGGGTCGCCAGCTCGTCGGGACGGCCGTAGCGGCCGGCCGGGATCGTGGCCAGATGGCCGGCCCGGACGGCATCCATCGACTGGCCCGTGCCCTCGGCCCGGCCCCGATCGAGGCTCTCGATCCGGGGCGTGTCGATCCGCCCGGGCAGCACGCCGTTGATCGTGACGCCGTCGGCGGCGACGACCCGGGCAGTGGTCTTCAGCCAGGCCGCGAGTGCTCCGCGGCCGGCGTTGGAGTAGACCAGGTCCGGGATCGGCTGGCGGACGCCCGACGAGAGGATCCCCACGATCCTGCCCCAGCCCGCCGCGCGCATCGCCGGCAGGAGCGCGCTGGCCAGCTCGATGGGGGTCGTGGCCAGCAGCTGGAAGGCGCGCGACCAGCCGGCCGGATCGGTCTTCGTCGGGTCGATCGCCGGCGGTCCCCCGGCGTTGAGGACCAGGATGTCGACCCGGCCAAGCGCCGCTGTCGCTTCGGCGGCAATCCGGGCGGCCGTCCCGGGCTCCGCGGCATCGCCCGCCAGCTCGATCACCTCGACGCCATGGCGCGCCCGGATCTCCGCCGCGACGCCGGCCACCTTGTCCGCGTCACGGGACCAGATGGCGACTCGGCAGCCTTCGGCGGCCAGCCGTTCGGCCGAGGCCCGGCCGAGACCCGACGAGCCCCCACCAACCAGTGCTGCCCGTCCCCGGATGCCAAGGTCCATGCCGTCCTCCGTGCTCGCGTGTAGAGCCACCATCGTGCCACGGATGGGTGGGCCGATCGCCGGGTCCGGACGGGACGAGTCGGTCATTGGCAAGAGCCTCGGCCTGGTCCAGGGTGAGGTTGATGGAATCGCGGGTGGACCTGGCCGAATCGCTGCCGAAGCTGTACCGAGCCGCGCTCGACGCAGTCGACGAGCTCAGCCAGCTCGGCCTGCGGCGTGAGGCGACCAGCCTGCGCGAGCGAGCCATCCGCGCCTACAGCCATGCCTGGGACGATCGCTGTCGGGAGACCCTGACCAAGGTTCGCCACGACGCCAAGACTGCCAGCATCTCGGTCGCTGCCCGGCTCGGGCGCCCGCTGCCCGGCTGAGGCTACCCGGCGATCGACCAGGTTGGGCTACGCTCCGCCTGATGGATGACCGCCCAACCAGCCCGACCCTGCCCGAGCTGCTGGCCGCGGCCATCACCGCCGAGGAGGCTCTGGCCGAGCTGGGCGAGTCGATCGATGACGAGTGGTCGTACGTCAACGACCTGTGCCGGGCGTGGACCGATCGTCTTGCCGACGAAGCCGCCGACCGGTCCACCAGCGAACCGGCGGACCCGCTGGTCGCCGCGGCGATTCGCCTGGCGATCGACGAAGCCGGCCTGATCCGCGATCCCCACCGGGCGATCGACTGGCTGTCGACCCTGCCCCAGGTGGTCCTGCTCGCGGCCGGCGCCTGATGCGCTTCCAGGACGCCGCTCGCGACGGCCGGGCCGTGGTCTACGCCGCGATCCAGGCCGATCCGCTGGTGGCCAAGCTGGCCAGCCTGCTGGCGGACGCGTCCACGGCTGAGCGGGTCCTCGCCCGGGCCGCGATGAACGGTGAGTCGCTCGATCCGGACCGCTGGCGGGCGATGTTTCCGGGCCTGTTCAGCCCGCCCACGCCCGCGGCCGAGGCCATCCTGGGCGCGTCGCTCGAGGTCGCCGATCGCGGCGACCAGGTCCGCAGCCAGCTGCGCGGCGCGATCGTGGAGGAGCTCACCGCCCGCCTGCTGGCCCGCCGTTCGCCGGCGCCGGTGGTCCGGCGCGAGCGGCGTGTCCTGTTCGACGGCGTGGCCGCCGAGATCCACCCCTACGACGTGACGGTCGAAGGTCCGGCCCGGCCGGCCGCGTTCGATTGCAAGTGGGGTGCCCGCGGGATCGATGCCGACGTGCTCTACCAGCTCGAGGACGCCCGGACCCACGCCGCCGACGAGGACGAGCCGCTCGAGGTGGCCCTGGTCATCTTCGACGCCGAGCGATCGTGCCTGGTCCGGCTCGAGGCCCAGACCGCTCCCCATGCCGGGACGCGTCTGATCGCCCTGGAGCAGCTCGACTCCCTGGCCGGCGCGTGACCGGCGAGCCGTCCGTCCACGACCAGCCCTTGCATGACCCCGCCGCCGATCGGTACGCCCCGCCCGACGACCACGAGCGCCGGACCTCGGTCGCCTACCGGGTCCGCTTCGACGAGGCCGGTCCGGACGGGATCGCCCGCGCCTCGGCCTACCTGCGCTACGCCCAGGACGTGGCCTGGGTCCATTCCGAGCGGCGCGGCTTCGGGCGGCCCTGGTACATCGAGCGCGGCCTGGCCTGGGTCGTGCGGGCCGTCGAGCTGACGGTCGTTGCCGCGCTGCCGACCGGGGCCGGGCTGATCGCCACGACCGAGGTCGTGGGCGGCCGCCGAGTCATGGCCCGGCGCCGCTGCGACCTGCGCGCGGAGACCCAAGGAGCCCTGGTCGCAACGGTCCTCACCGACTGGGTGATGACGACCACGGCGGGCGCTCCGACCCGGGTCCCGGATGCCTTCCCGATTTCGTTCGGGGTGGCCCTCGACAACTTCGAGCCGATCCGGGTCGAGCCCGGCCCGCCGCCGGCTGGGACGCCCGCGCGGACGTTCGAGGTGCGCCTGCACGAGCTCGATCCGATGGGCCATGTCAACAACGCGATCTATCTCGACTGGCTGGACGAGGCGATCCAGGCCCTCGCCCCGGACGCGATCCGCGCGGTGCCCCGGCGCTACCGGCTCGAGTACAAGTCGGCGGCCGCGCCGGCGGCCCGGCTGACCGGCCGGGCCTGGCTGACGGGCACGGCCTGGTCCTACCGGCTCGAGGACGAGCGTGGGCAGATCAGCCTCGGTGGCCGGCTGGAGCCGAACCTGCCCGCCTGAGCCCGGCCCAGCCGGGCGTGGCCCGTGGTCAACGGCCGGCGGTGTCCGCTCGCACCAATGACCGCCCCGCTCGCCAGCAGACCCCAAGGCCGAGGGTACTTCCGATCCCCGCTCGAGCGGGACGTGCACCGGCGCACCGCCCTGGCGCGGGGGGGTACCGGCCCGCCCGCCCCGCCCGGCGGACGATCTGGCTATACCGGGGCGGGACCCTGATCGCCACTGTTCGAGAAGACGACCGCTCGATCCCTGCAGCCCTGCCGAGACGATCGCAGCCCTCAGAAGGGGACGAACCCGCAATGACGATCCCGCCCGGCACCGAGCTCCTGCTCGCCGCCCTGGTGGTCGCCTTCAGCGGAGCCGTCCTGGGCAGTGCCGGGTTCGCAGCCACGGTTGGTCGTCGCCAGATCCGCCGGATCACCGCCGTCACCGAAGCTCTCGCCCGGTCAACCGACCCGTTCACGGTGGTCGACCTGGACAGCCTGGATGACCCCAAGCTGCGGGCCGCGTTCGGCCTCTTGGCCGGCCGGATCTCGGAGGCCTGGACCCTCGCCACTGTCGATCCGCTGACGGCCGTGCTCAACCGGCAGGCCCTGATCGGCCGGATCGACGCCGAGCTCGAGCGAGCTTCGCGCTACGCCCGCCCGCTGTCCCTGGTCCTGGTCGACCTCGACCACTTCAAGCGGGTGAACGACACCCACGGCCACTCCGCCGGTGACACCGTCCTGCGCGAGTTCGCGGCCGTCCTCCAGGCCAATGTGCGGGCCGTCGACATCGTCGGCCGCTACGGCGGCGAGGAATTCATGCTGGTCCTGCCGGAGACCGACGCCGACGCTGCGGCGGCGATGGCCGAGAAGCTTCGCCGGGTCGTAGCCGGACGTCAGATCCGGATCGAGGACGGCAACATCCTGTCGATCACGATGAGCGCCGGGGTTGCCGGCGGCCTCGGGCCCCACCTCCGCCTCGAAGCCCTGATCAACGACGCCGACGCGGCTCTGTATTCGGCCAAGGCGCTCGGCCGCGACCAGGTCTACGTCTTCCACGAGCTGGCCGAAGGCGACCTCGTTCGCCGAGCCGCGATCGGCCCGGCCGCCCGCCAGCGGGCCGTGGACGTCGGCCGGGCCGCCGCCCGGGCCGCCACTGCCACCCTCCAGGCAGCTCTCGAGGAGCGCAACGGCTGGACCGGCAAGCCCTCGAACATGATCGCCGAGATGTCGACGATGCTGGCCCAGGCGCTCGAGCTGCCGCCCGGCGAGGTCGAGCGAGTCCATACCGCCAGCCTCCTCCACGACCTGGGCAAGCTGGCCATCCCGGACGAGATCCTGGATAACCCGGGCGAGCTCAACGATCGTGAATGGCGGGTTGTCTCCGAGCATCCCAAGATCGGCCAGGTTGTCCTGGAGCAGGCCGGTGCGCTGCGCGATGCCGCAACGATCGTCCTCCACCATCACGAGTGGTACGACGGCCGGGGCTATCCCCACGGCCTGTCCGGCCAGGAGATCCCGGTCGGCGCCCGCATCGTCGCTATTGCCGACGCCTACGAGGCGATGGTGGCCGGCCGTCCCTACCGCAGCCCGATCGTCCATGAGGCCGCCCTCGCCGAGCTCCGTCGCCATGCCGGTGTCCAGTTCGATCCCGAGCTGGTCCGCCTGTTCGTGACCCTGTTTGCCGACGGCGTGCCCTGGGCTCCGAGCGAGAACGGCCACGGCCACAGCCACGACGACGAGGACGACATGGACCTGCTCGGCGCGGACCATCGCCACCACGGTGCGATCCACGACGCCATCCACGCCCGGCGTCGAGGCGAGGTCGTACCCCGCTCGACCCGCTCGCGCCGGCCGGCCACGAACCCACCCAAGGCGATCTGAGATGCTCGTCGTCTGCCCCCACTGCGGTTCGGCGCTGGTCGAACGACGCAACCGGATGACCGGCCTGCCCTATCTCGCCTGTTCGGGCGATCCACGCTGCCCGGGCACCCTGGCCAGCCTCGACGGCAACGGCCTGCCCCGGGTGGCACGCGTCAAGGCGGCCCCCGGCTCCAGTCGCGGCCGCTGGTGGCGGGCCGCCCGCCGCGCGATCTGGTCGCTGACCGACTGATCTTCTCCGGGCGCACAATCCGGCGATGACCCACTTCGTCGGGGCGCTCGACCAGGGCACCACCAGCACCCGCTTCGCGATCTTCGATCCGGCCGGCCGGCTGGTCGCGATCCACCAGCGTGAGCATCGCCAGATCTTTCCCGAGCCCGGCTGGGTCGAGCACGACCCGCTCGAGATCCTGGACCGGGCCCGCGCGGTCATCGCCGCCGCCCTCGGCCAGGCCAGCCTCGACCCGGCCGACCTCGTCGCGATCGGGATCACCAACCAGCGCGAGACGACGGTCGTGTGGGACCGCCATACGGGCCGGCCGATCCACAACGCGATCGTGTGGCAGGACACCCGGACCGACCAGCTGGTGGCCGAGCTCGGCCGGCCCGCCGGGCAGGATCGCTTCCGGGCCGCGACCGGCCTGCCCCTGGCGACCTACTTCTCGGGCCCCAAGCTGCGCTGGATCCTCGACCATGTGCCTGGCGCCCGGTCCCAGGCCGAGGCCGGCGACCTGCTCTTCGGCACGATCGATACCTGGCTGATCTGGAACCTGACCGGTGGACCGGGCCGGGGCGTCCATGTGACCGACGTGACCAACGCCAGCCGGACCCAGCTGATGAACCTGGCCAGCCTCGATTGGGACGAGGAGATCCTCGGCGCCCTTGACATCCCGAGGGCGATGCTGCCCCGGATCCGGTCCTCGAGCGAGGTCTACGGCCAGATCGCGGATGGGCAGCTCAGCGGCCCCGCCGGGGGCCTGGCCGGCGTGCCGATCGCGGGCGACCTGGGTGACCAGCACGCCGCCTTGTTCGGCCAGACCTGCTTCGCGGTGGGCGAGGCCAAGAACACCTATGGCACGGGCTGCTTCCTGCTGCTCAACACCGGGCCAGTCGCGGTCCCGTCGACCCAGGGCCTGCTGACCACCGTGGCCTATCGGCTGGGTGACCAGCCGCCGGTCTACGCCCTGGAGGGCTCGATTGCCATCGCCGGCGCGCTGGTCAGCTGGCTGCGCGACAACCTCGGCCTGATCGCCGCATCCGAGGAGATCGAGCCCCTGGCCAGGACCGTTCCCGACAACGGCGGGGTGTACATCGTGCCGGCCTTCTCCGGCCTCTTCGCGCCGTACTGGCGAAGTGAGGCCCGCGGCGTGATCGTGGGCCTGACCCGCTTCGTCAATCGGGGCCACATCGCCCGAGCCGCCCTCGAGGCAACCGCCTGGCAGGCACGCGAGGTGGTCGACGCGATGCGGACCGATGCGCAGACGACCCTGGCCGCCCTCAAGGTCGATGGCGGGATGGTCGGCAACGAGCTGCTGATGCAGTTCCAGGCCGACGTCCTGGGAATTCCCGTGATCCGGCCAAAGGTGGCCGAGACGACCGCTCTTGGCGCGGCCTATGCGGCCGGCCTGGCGGTCGGTGTCTGGTCCGACCTGGACGCCCTGCGGGCAAACTGGCAGGAGGATCGGACCTGGGCGCCCATGCTCGACCCGGCCGACCGGGAACGCGCCTTCGGCTGGTGGACGAAAGCCGTCAGCCGGACGTTCGACTGGCTCGAGCCCGCATGATGACCCGATGACCGCCTCCAGCGACCTGCCCAGCCACATCGACGTCCTGGTGATCGGCGGTGGCGCAACCGGCGCCGGCCTCCTGCGCGACCTCGCCCTGCGCGGCCTGCGCGGCCTCCTCGTCGAGAAGGGCGACCTGGCCAGCGGCACGAGCGGGCGCTACCACGGCCTGCTCCACTCGGGCGCTCGCTACGTTGCCCGGGACGTCCAGGCGGCCCGCGAATGCATCGCCGAGAACCGGATCCTGCGCCGGATCGCGCCGGCCTGCATCGAGGACACCGGCGGCGTCTTCGTGGCCACCCCGGACGATCCTGAGGACTATGTGGCGGCCTTCGCGGCCCGCTGCGACGCGGCCGGGGTGCCCTGCGACGACGTGGTCCTGGCCGACCTGTTCCGGCGCGAACCGGCCCTCAACCGGAGGATCCGGCAGGCCTTCCGGGCGCCCGACGCCTCGCTCGAGCCGTGGCAGCTGGTCGAGGCCAACCTGGCCGACGCCCGATCCCGGGGCAGCCTGGCCCTGGCCTATCAGCAGGTCGTCGGGATGGAGCGCAATGGCGGGTTCATCGCCTCGGTCTCGATCGCCGACGTGCGCTCGGGCACCGTCCGGCGGATCGAGCCGCGGCTGGTCGTGTCGGCGGCCGGGGCATGGGCCGGCCGGGTGGCCGGACTGGCGGGCGTCGACCTGGCGATGTCGCCGGGCAAGGGCACGATGCTCGTCTACAACCAGCGCATGACTGACACCGTGGTCAATCGCTGCAGCCCCCCCGGGGACGGCGACATCATGGTCCCGGTCCACACGGTCGCCATCCTGGGCACGACCGACCTGGCGGTCGACGACCCCGACGACTACGCCCCGTCGCCGGCCGAGATCGAGAGCCTGATCACGGCCGGCGAGCAGCTCTTCCCGGATCTCCGCCGGATGCGCCTCCTGCGCGCTTACGCGGGCGTCCGGCCGCTCTATGCGCCCGAGGATGTTGGCGGCGGACCGGCCGGCGACCGGGCCATCTCCCGGGCTCATGTCGTGGTCGACCATGCCGGCCGCGATGGCGTCTCGAACTTCGTGTCGATCGTGGGCGGCAAGCTGACCACCTATCGGCTGATGGCCGAGCAGACCGCCGACCTCGTTTGCCGGCGCCTGGCGGTGGACGCGCCGTGCACGACGGCCGAGGAAGTCCTGCCCGGCCAGGGCGCCGATCGATCGTACTACTGGCTGGGTGACCGGCTGGCCGAGCACGAGGCGGACGGAGGCGGCGACGCTAGCTTGATCTGCGAGTGCGAATACGTGACCCGGCCAATGCTCGAGCGCTTCCTGGACGAGCGGATGCCGTGCAGCCTGGACGACGTCCGGCGCGGCACCCGCCTGGGGATGGGCCCCTGCCAGGGAGCGTTCTGCACGTTCCGGGCCGCCGGGCTGATGGCCCAGCATGGCTCGGCCGACCGGCCGGACGGCGCCTTGGTTGGCTTCCTGGCCGAGCGCTACCGGGGCACGCGGCCGATCGCCTGGGGCCGCCAGCTCCAGGAGCTGTGGCTGTCGACCGGCATCTATTGGGGGGTGCTCGGCCTGGATGCGCTTGCCGGAACCGAGCTTGCCGGGATCGAGCTTGCCGGGACCGAGCCCGCCGGCGTGGTGGGCGATGGCCTGGGCTGACGTGGCGGTCGTGGGCGCCGGCCTGGCCGGCATGACGGCCGCGGTCAGCCTGGCCGAGGCCGGTGCCCGGGTCCAGGTCCTGGCGACCGGCCATGCCGCGACGCACTGGTCGGCCGGCGGGATCGATGCCGGGGCCGTGGCCGGGACGGCCACCTCGCGCGAGGCGGTCGAGCGCCTGGCCGGCCAGGCCGGCCACCCGTACGCGCTGGTTGCGGCCGAGCTGGCCGGTGGCCTGGCCTGGCTGCGGACGACGCTGGCGGTCGAGGGCCTGACCCTGGTCGGGGATCTGGACGACCCACTTCGGCCGATCCCGACCTCGATCGGCTCCACTCGCCGGGCTGCCATCGTGCCCGAGGGCGCGGCCGGGGCGTTGCCGGTCTGGGGACCGGACGAGACCCTGTTCGTGTGTGGCCCGGCCGGCTTCAAGGACTACTGGCCCGAGGCGATCGCGGCCGGCCTGGGTCGCGCGGGAGCCTGGCGGGGAGAGCCGGGACCCGGTCGGATCGAGGCCCTCAGTGTCGAGCTACCCGGCCTGCGCGCCCGGCGCAACCTGTCCGGCCTCGACCTGGCCCGCCAGTTCGACCAGCCGGCCTGGCGCTCGGATGCGTTCGACGCAATCGCGGCGGCGGTCGCGGAGCGCCAGCGCCGGCTGGGTCATTCGTCGTCGCCCGGCCGGATCGCCCTGCCCGCGGTCCTCGGCCTGGCCGATCACCCGGCGGTCCTGGCCGAGGCCCGCGCTCGCCTGCCCGCGATCCCGTTCGAGGTGGCGCTCGTGCCGCCGAGCGTGCCCGGCCTGCGCTTGTTCGGGGCGCTCCGGGCGGCGCTCCGGCGACAGGGCGGGCGGCTGATCGTGGGCGAGGCCGCTCACGGCACGATCGGCGCCGACGGTCGGCTGGCCGAGATCCGGTCGCCGGCCGCGGCCCGCGAGTTGGTCCTGTCGGCCGAAGCCTTCATCCTGGCGACCGGCGGCATCGCCGGCGGGGGGATCTGGGCCGATGGTCCGGGCTCGCTCGTCGAGAAGGTCCTGGGGCTGCCCGTCGAAGGACCCGCCGACCGGGCATGGCTGGCCGATGACCCGTTCGACCCGGCCGGCCACCCGCTCGAGCCGGCCGGGATCCGGACGGATGCCCAGCTGCGGCCCGTCGCGCCCGGCGCCGGGCCGGGCGGATCGCCGCTGGCCGACAACGTCCGCATCGCCGGTAGCCTCCTGGCCGGGCAGCGCTACCTGCGCGAGCGCTGCGGCGATGGCGTAGCCCTGGCCAGTGGTCGGCGCGCCGCGGCCGGGAGCTGGCCCCAATGACGATTGCCGAGCTGGTGGCCGAGGCCACGGCCGGCCCGGTTGGCCTGAGCGCCGACGAGTGCCTCAAGTGCAACGTGTGTACCACGGTCTGCCCGGTCGCCCGCGTCACCGACCTCTTCCCCGGCCCCAAGTACGTCGGGCCGCAGGCCCAGCGCGTTCGCCTGGGGACGCTCCTCGCGCCGGGCAGCGGCCAGCTGTCGGTCGTGCCCTCGCCCGATCGCACGGTCGATTGGTGCTCGGGCTGCGGCGTGTGCACCACGGCCTGCCCGGCCGACGTGAAGATCGCCGAGATGAACAACCGGGCCCGAGCGGTCCTGCGGGCGGGCCATCGGCCCCGCCTGCGCGACTGGCTCCTGGGCCAGACCGACCTGACCGGCCGGCTGGGCGTCCTCAGCGCGCCATTGGCCAACTGGTCGCTCCACAACCGCCCGTTCCGGAGCCTGGTCGATCGCGTCCTGCAGATCGACCGGCGGGCGCCCCTTCCGCGCTTCAGCCGGCGCACGTTCCGGTCCCGGCTGGGGCGCCACCGCCGGACGGCCTGGTCGGCCGATGCGCCGCCGCCCGAGCGCGCCGTGGTGTACTTCCACGGCTGCGCCGCGAACTACTACGAGCCGCATGTTGGCCAGGCCGCGATTGACGTCCTGGAGCGAAACGGCCTCGAGGTCATCGTGCCGCCCCAGGTCTGCTGCGGCCTGCCCCTGATCAGCAACGGCCTGTACGGCCAGGCCCGGGCTCGAGCCCGGACGAACCTGGGCGTCCTGGCCGGTTACGCCCGGGCCGGCTACCGAATCGTGGGCACGTCCACCTCGTGCAGCCACACCCTCAAGGCCGAGTATCGCGAGATGCTCGACCTGGTCGACGACGACGCCCGGGTTGTGGCCGAGGCGACCTGGGATATCTGCGAGCTGCTGCTCGACCTGCATGAGCAGGGCCGCCTCGACACGTCGTTCGGCCGGCTCGAGCGGACCCTGCCCTATCACCCGCCGTGCCAGCTGCGCAGCCATGGCATCGGCCTGCCCGCGCTCGACCTGTTTGCGCTCGTGCCCGGCCTCACGGCCATGGACATGGACCACGATTGCTGCGGGATCGCCGGCACGTACGGGCTGAAGAGCGAGAAGTACGACATCGCGATGGCCGTTGGTGCGCCCCTCTTCGAGCGAATCCGCTCGACCGGTGCGAAGACGGCAGCCTGCGACTCCGAAACGTGCCGCTGGCAAATCGCGGCGGCTACCGACGCCGAGCTGCTCCACCCGGTCGAGGTCCTGGCCGAGGCCTATGCCGCCGGCGATCGCGAGCGGGCCGCCGGCAGCCAGGCCGGGTCGCGGCCATGATCCTGGTCATCGGCCCGGGTGCCGTCGGCTCCTTCCTGGGCTGGACCCTGGCCCGCGGCGGCGAAGCGGTCGAGCTGCTGGGCCGGAGCGGCGTGGACCGCTTCGTGGATGTGTCCGTAAGCGGACCGGCCGGACCCGCAGGAGCTCAAGGAGCTGCGGGCGTCGGCGATCCGATCCGGCTGGGGTCCCCGATCCGGCTGGCCGGCTCGCCGGCCTCGGTCAGCGCCGTCCCGGAGCTGATCCTGATCGCGGTCAAGATGCCCGATCTGGCCGGAGCAATCGAGGGTGCTGCCCGGTGGCCCGAGGCGACGGTCGTCGCCGTCCAGAACGGCGTCGGGGCCGAGGACCTGCTCCTGACCCAACGACCCCGGGGCGGCCTGATCGCCGCTTCGCTGACGACGTCGGTCGAGCGGTCCCCGGACGGCTCGATCCAGCGCCTCTCCCGCGGCGGAATCGTCCTGGCCCCGGTCCGCGGCAACGTGACCGCCGCGATCGGCCGGCTGATCAACGCATTCGTGGCCGGCGGCCTGCGCGCCCGGCGGACCGCCGATCCGGTCGCCCTGCGCTGGTCGAAGCTGCTGGTCAACCTGATGGGCAACGCGACCGGGGCGATCACCGATCTCGAGCCGAGCGCCGTCTATCGCGATCCGATCCTGTTCGGGATCGAACGCCGCCAGGCGGCCGAGGCGCTGGCCGAGATGGCCGGCCTGCACGTCCGGCCGGTCAGGCTGTTCGGGGCGGATGCCCGCCTCCTGCCCATCGCCGCCCGGCTCCCGGGCCGGCTCGTCCAGCCGATCCTCGTCCGGGTCGTTGCCGCGGGCCGGGGTGGCAAACGGCCGTCGCTCCACCTCCATCTCGATGCGGGCGCTGGCGCGCCGTCCGAGGTGGACTGGCTCAACGGCGCCGTTGCGAGGGCCGCGGTCGCGCGGGGCACGACGGCTCCGGTCAACGCCCGCCTGGCCGAGATTCTCGATGCCTGCAACCGGGATCCGGAGCGGCGAGCCTGGTTCCGCGGGCGTCCCGACCGGCTCCTGGAGGCCGTCTCGGCCGAGTAGCGGAACCGCCAAATCGGCCCGGATGCGTCGATATACTCGGCCGGCATGGACACGACGACACTTGGCGCGGGGCTGGTCTCCATCGTGGCGGCCTACCTGATCGGCGGGATCCCGTGGGGCGTGGTCCTGGCCAGGATCGTGGGGGGCCCTGACCCGCGCAGCCAGGGCAGCGGCCGGACCGGCGGTGCCAACGTCCTGCGCGTCCTCGGCCCGAGGGTCGCTGCCGTGGCGGCCGTGCTCGACTTGCTCAAGGGCTCGATCGCGGCCATCCTGCCGGTGCTGCTGGGGGCCGGCCTGGTCGTCCAGGGCCTCGCGGTGCTGGCCGCGATCATCGGCCACAGTCGCTCGCCCTATATCGGCTTCCGCGGGGGCCGGGGCGTCTCGCCGGCCTTTGGCTCGCTCATCGTCCTCTGGCCGCCGGTCGCCCTGATCACGATTCCGGTCTTCTTCGGGGTGATTCGGCTGACCCACTACTCGTCGCTCGGCTCGCTGACCGCGACCACCCTGGCCGGCGTCATCGTGGTCGCCTGGGTCCTGACCCAGGGCCTGCCCCCGGCCCACCTGATCTACGCGATCGGCGGGCCGGTCCTGATCTGGTACTTCCACCGCGACAACATCGAACGGCTCCTGGCCGGCCAGGAGCGCAGGATCGACAACCGGACCTGAGCGCCGCTAGGCGGTTTGGACTCCGACCGCGAGGTCGACGGTAAGGCCCGCGGCCAGGGAACCGCCGATCGTGCCCAGCTCATGGACGCCGCCGTCGTCGCCGAAGACCATGTCGCTGGCCAGGCTCACCTGGCTGAGGTTGGCCGAGCTCTGGTCGTAGCCGGCCGTGGCATAGACCGCCGTGCAGGTGTCCGCGGGCAGGGCGATCTGGGAGGTGGCAATCGCGTTGGCCGGAGTCGTCGCCCGGGCCAGGCTGGGATAGACCTCGAAGTGGATGTGCGGCCAGCGGCCGGAGTAGCAGGCCGGGAAGATGCTGGTGAAGGTGACCAGCCCGGTGGCATCGGCCGCCTGGACGCCGCGCAGGTAGTTCTCGTTGGTCACTCCGTCCGAATACAGGGAGTAGCGGCCGGCCCGATCGCAGTGCCAGACGTAGACCGCCGCACCGGACAGGGGCGCGTCGTCGTGGCTCGCGTCAAGGATCGTGAACCGAATCGTCAGCGGGACGCCGGCTGCGACGGCGGAACCTGCGCCGAAGCTCGATCGAATATCGCTCCGGACGACACCGCTCTCGGTGAGCACGTCCGGCCCGTTCGAGCCATCGCCCGGGAACGGCCCGGCGGTTTCCTCGGGGATCAGGACATCGACCTGGGCCAGGCCGGCCGGCAGGCTGGCCGCCGCCGTGGCGGGCACGGCCGTGGCCGGAGGTGCCGTGGCTGATGTCGCCGGCGCGCAGCCGGCCAGGACGAACAGCCCGGCCCCCACGCCCGACCAGGCGATGAGCTTGAGCAGGCCGCGCCGGTCGAGGAGCGTCTCGACGTCGAAGGCCAGGCCCTGGTCGACGAGCTCGTCGGCCGGATGGTGCAGGCGCCGGCCCTCGTAGGTGGGAATGCTGGTCATCTCAACCCTTCGAACTGCCAGTTGGTGCAGGCATCATCGGCAGCTGAAGCTGTCGATCAGGTGATCGAGTCCGGCGCCGTGGCAACCGCTCCTGCAGGTCAGCGGATTGCTTTGCCCGCCGAATCGGTCGCCCGCTCGAGCAGCATCGTGCGCTCGCGCACGTTGCGGGTCAGGTCCGCCGCCCGGCGGAACTCAAGCGCGGCCTCGGCCGGTCGATCGAGCCGGGCGAGGAGATCGCCCCGGACGCTGGGCAGGAGGTGGTAGGCCTTGAGGGCGGGCTCGGAGGCAAGCGCGTCGATCAGCTCAAGCCCGGCAGCCGGCCCGAAGGCCATCCCCACGGCCACCGCTCGATTCAGCTCCACGATCGGCGATGGGGTCAGCTGGGCCAGCGCGTCGTAGAGCGCCGCGAGTCGTAGCCAGTCGGTCTCGGCGGCTCTCCTGGCCCGAGCATGGCAGGCCGCGATCGCCGCCTGGACCGCATACGGCCCAAGGCTTCCGCCCAAGGCCTCGGACCGTTCGAGGGCCGCCAGGCCGCGCCGGATCAGGAGCGGGTCCCAGCGGCTGCGGTCCTGGTCGAGGAGCAGGATCGGCTCACCGCCCGGCCCGATCCTGGCTCGTGCCCGCGACTCCTGGATCTCCATCAGGGCAACCAG
The DNA here is from genome assembly GCA_038239115.1 of Candidatus Limnocylindrales bacterium. Taxonomy (GTDB): domain Bacteria; phylum Chloroflexota; class Limnocylindria; order Limnocylindrales; family CSP1-4; genus Palsa-1033. The sequence goes on from JBBSFD010000008.1 coordinate 50,924, forward strand.
GCCGTGAACCTCGGGCTCGCCCGGCATCAGCTCGGCCAGGATCCGGCCGAGGCGCAGGGCGTCCTCGCACAGGCCGGGCCGCATCCACTCGTCGCCGGCGGTGGCCGAGTAGCCCTCGTTGAAGATGAGGTAGATCACTTCGAGGACCGCGTCCAGCCGTGCTCGGAGCTCGACCGGCCCGGGCACCTCGAACGGCACGTTGGCGGCCGTGAGCGTCCGGCGGGCCCGTACGATCCGTTGAGCAACGGTCGGCTCGGGTACGAGGAATGCCCGGGCGATCTCGTCGGTCGTGAGCGCTCCGATCAGGCGCAGGGTGAGGGCCACCCGGGCCTCCCGGGACAGGACGGGATGGCAGGTGATGAACAGCAGCCGGAGCAGGTCGTCGCCGACATCGTCGTCGGCCGGCGCTGCTCGTTCGGCCAGGGCCAGCACCTGCTGGATCTCGAGCGTCCGGCCAAGCTCCTCGTGCTTCCGGGCCAGCAGCGCCTGGCGTCGGAGCAGGTCGATCGCCCGATGGCGGGCGACCGTCATGAGCCAGGCGCCCGGGTTGTCCGGGACGCCTGACTCCGGCCATTGCTGGATCGCCGCCATGAGCGCGTCCTGGGCGAGGTCCTCGGCCAGGCCCACGTCGTGGACGATCCGGGTCAGGCCGGCGATCAGCCGGCCCGACTCGATTCGCCAGACCGAATCGATCGCTCGATTCGGATTCTGGCCGGTCACCCGCCGGCGGGCTCGAAGTCGCTCGGACCGAAGACCTGCCGGACCCGCGACTCAGCGCCGACGATGCCCACGATCCGGAGGAAGCGCTTGGCCCACTCGACGGCCTCGTCCCTTGAAGACGTCTGGATCAGGGCCCAGCCGCCGATCAGCTCCTTGGCCTCGGCGAATGGGCCGTCAGTCACCTTGAACGTGCCACCGGCCGCGTACTCGACCTTGACGGCCTCCGACGTCGGCGCGAACCCGCCGGTCTCGATTAGCACGCCGGCCTGGATCGCCTCGCCGATGAAGGCGCCCATCGCCCCCATCTCGGCTTCGGTCGGCTGGGCCATCGGCACGTTCTCGTCGCCCAAGGTGTAGCAGAAGAATCGCATCGTGGGTCTCCTCACTGATTGGTTGGGCGGCCTTCGCCCGGTTCGATGACTGGCCGGATCTCGATCTCGATCGTGCCTTCGCCCGGCCTGGGATAGCGCCGCGCCCATTCGATCGCTTCGTCGATCGAGCGCACCTGCCAGAGCCAGAACCCGCTGATCGGCTCGCTCGCCGCGGTGGCCGGCGCTTCGACTGCCACCGGATCGTCCGTCGAGACCCGCACGCGCACGCTCGGGTCGCCGACCTGCAGCCGGCCGCCGGCTAGCGTAACGCCGGCCTGGACGAGATCGGCGTTAAAACGCCCGACGTCCGTCTGGCTGGTGGCCCTGACCAGGGCCAGTACCCGCATGGCAACTCCTCTTCGCTCAGGTCGGGCTCGCAATCGGCCCTCTACCCATGCGTCGAACGAGCGCCGCCGGGAATCGACATGGTTCGCGGCGAGGATCAGGAGGCAGTGAGTGGAGGTCGACGCGGGCACGCCGACCCCCATGAATTGCCCTCGGGCCACCGGGCGATGCAGCAACGACAATGCCAGGCGGCCGAGGGCACCTCCGACGGTAGGGTCGCCGAGGTGTCGAATGGTCCCCGGTCGGCGCGGGCCGCATCGCAGCGATGTGACATGACCGGCCTAGGCCGTTGGTACCGTAGAGCCCGTCCCGAAGCGCCGCTAGGCTCGCCTCTCTTGACTCACGGGGGACAACCAGCCAAGGTGTAGCCCAGAGATGCAGCGCGCCTTCAACTTCTTCACAGTGTGGCAGCAGAACCTGATGATGATCTGGCGGTCGAAGCGACTGCTGTTCGTCGTGCAGGGTGGTCAGGGTCTGGCCGAGTACGCCCTGATCCTGGCCCTGATTGCGATCGTCGCGATCATTGCCCTGATCTTCCTGGGTGGCCAGGTGTCCAAGATCCTGAGCAACGTCGGGCACAGCGTCTAGGCTCGGCTCACTCGATCTTCTTGAGGTAGGCGCCCACCAGCGTCGCACTGTGCTGGCTGATGTCGCTCGAACGGCGATCCTCCAGGCCGGTCCGGAATTCGCCGAACGCCTTGGCCGACGTGATCGGGTTGGCCACGTCGTCGGCGTGATCGTGGAACGACACGTGGACGAACGAGTTGTCGTCGAGCCGCAGGACGAGGTAGCTGACCGTCTCGGGCCGGCTTGCCTCGAGCTCGGCGAAGACGGCCTCGATGGCCCGCTGGTTCTCGTCGGCGGCGGCCGCTGACTTGGTGGCGTAGCTGGTTACCAGGCGCTTGTGCACGTGATCATCACTTCTCGTATCTGGCCCTGACGGTCAGCCGCGGAGCCAGCCGGCCGGAGCTTCGTGCCCCGGCAGCCCGGCGAGCAACCTAAGCAGCGGCGCCGCCTGGGCAAAGGTGTCGGCCACGATCCCGGGCAAATTCCGGGATGCCGCTTCGACATCGGATAGGCGCCGCCCGAATGTGATGTCCTTGAGCTTGAGCAGCTCGATATCCGGATCATCTGCCGAGAAGCCCGCCGGCGCACGCTTGAGCGCATCGCCGTCGAGCGCGCCGAACATCGCCACGAAGCCCGGATCGTCGAGGCGGGCATGAAGCCCCGCTCGATCCGCGACCACGCTGGCCCGCCACGCGGCCAGGCGGGCCGGGGCGGGATGCCACAGGCCACCACCAACGAAGGACGATCCGGGCTGGAAATGGACATAGCCGCCCACCCCGCCGCCAGGCCCCGTCCAGGGGAAGCTGGCACTGACCCAGGTCTTGTAGGGCGACTTATCGGCCGAGAAGCGGACGTCCCGGTAGATCCGGAAGGGCGACCGATGGGGGTCGGCCGCCAGGGCCAGCGACGGGCCGGCCAGTGCCGCATCGAGGGCCACGCAGAAGGCTTCGAGCGGGTGTTTCCAAAGCCGCTCGTATTCAGCCTTGCGCGGCTGGAACCAGGATCGGTCGTTGTTCAGGGCGAGGTCGACCAGGAACTGGAAGGCAGCCGCCGAGAAGCCCTCGAATTCGGCCGGCTGCTCATTGGCCATCAGGCCGTCACGCCCGTCGGATCTCATCGCCGGGCCGGATCGTGCCGCCTCGGATCACCCGGGCGTTGAGTCCGCGCATCCGGCAGGCCCGGCCGGCCGGCGAGTTGATCCAGCGCAGCGCCTCGCTGCCAAACCTGGCGCTGAACTTGGCACAGCCGGTGTGGGGCCGTGGGCTGGCCTCGATCAGGGCGCTGCCGATCTCGAGCCGGCTCCCGGCGGGCAGCCCGTCCACGCTCAGGTCGAGGTCGACGTAAACCTGGTCGCCGGCCAGCGGCCAGCGCGAGCGATCAGGCTCGAAGGCCGCCAGGACGCGGATGTTGATCAGGGTCAGCTGGATCGCCCGGTCGGCCGACCCATCGGGCCGGGCCGGGTTCCCGCGGGCCAGCCAGCTGTCGCCGACGAGCCCCAGCACGGGATCGACGACCGATTCGGCCAGCACCTCGCGCTGGTCCACGGCCGGCCGCCGGACCAGGAGCTCGACCCGGCCTCGGTCGGCGGGGGCGGCCCGAACTGAATCCAAGTGTGCGTCGAGCGCGGATGTCCTCGTCCTGACCATGCGGGCAGTATCGCAGGGCAGGCCAAGGTGGGGCTCAGGCGATGGCGGTCCGCGGGAGGCTGTACTCGCCGTTGTAGCGAACCTGCAGGCAGTTGTTGAACAGGTTCAGCATGCAGCTCGCCGTCGTCGCCCAGCTCACCGAGATCGTCGCGCACGCCGCGAACGATCCGGCCACCAGCCGGCCGTCACGTTCTGCTGCGACTCGGCCTCCTGCATCACCCAGTCGGGACAGTTCGGGACGCCCCCCGGATGGCGCGGTGCCGGCCGGCCGGAGTAGCGCGTCGTCGCCAGATCGAAGCCGCCCCAGAAGAGATGGACCGGGCTCGCCTTCCCCACGAACCCGGTCTGGAAGGCCTTCAACACGCGGTCAACGTGGATCAAGGCCCGCCACAGGAGCTCGGCATGGTCCCGGTCGTATGAGGCATGAGCCTCGTCCTGGTCGAACGGAATCGCGTCGGCCACCTCCACCGGATGGGTCCAGATCGCGACATCAATGCCGCGGCTGTGCAGGCCGGCCATGAACTCGCGATAGAACTGCGCAACTGACTTGGGCTCGAGCGCCATCGTGAACGACCCGGGGTTGCCGTCGCTGACCCGGAGGAAGTGGTCGACGAAGTCGAAGTCAACCTGGAAATCCATGTCGCCATAGGGAATCGGTGAGGTCGTCAGGCCCCGTGCGCTGACGTACAGCGGCACCTGCCACAGGTGGTTCAGCGGTGGCGCCAGGCGGAGCCGGACCTTGCCCACGACCTGGACCCACATGTGGAGCGTCGAGATCGTCGGCTCCCAGTGTTGCCACGGCAGGTCGGGCCACCCGGCGGTCGCGCCAACCAGTGGCCGGTTCACGGGTTCACCATCGTGCTTTGAACTGTGGCAGGAGCGTCCGCGAGGAGCTCGCGCACGCGCGGGATGACCTGGCTGCCATACAGCTCGATGTTGGTCATCAAGGCCGCCTGGGAGAGGCCGCCCATGCCGTATTTCAGGTCGAAGCGATTTGCCCCCAGCGAGGTCATCGTCTGGACGATCTTCTGGGCGACGGTCTCGGGCGAGCCGACGTGGAGGGCTCCCTGCGGCCCGACCTCGTGCCTGAACGACGCCTCGGTCGGGATCGCGAAGCCCCGGATCCGGCTGAAGCGGGTGATGACCTCGAGGTAGCGCGGCCAGAACTCATCGAGCGCCTGCTCGTCGGTGGCGGCGACATGGCCGGGTGAGTGCACCCCGATCGGGAGCGGGGCTCGGCCGAACCGCTCGAGGGCCTGGCGGTGGAGCTCCACAAAGGGCGCAAATCGGGCCGGCGAGCCGCCAATGATCGCGAGCATCAGGGAGAACCCGTAGTGCGCCGCCCGGATGACGGACTGGGGACTGCCTCCGACGCCAATCCAGACCGGGAAGCCGCCGGACTCGGCATGGGGCACGACATCCTGGTTGACGAGGGAAGCGCGGGTCTTGCCCTGCCAGGTGACCGGCCCGCCCTTGACCAGCTCGGCAAAGAGATTCGTCTTTTCCTCGAAGAGCTCCTCGTAGTTGGCCAGGTCGTAGCCGAACAGCGGGAAGGAGTCGATGCTGGAGCCTCGTCCCAGGATGACCTCGGCCCGACCGCCGGAGATCGCGTCCAGCGTCGAGTAGCGCTGGAAGACCCGGACGGGATCATCCGAGCTCAGGACAGTGACGGCTGACCCGAGGCGGATGCGTTCCGTTCGCGCCGCGATGGCCGCGAGGACGACATCGGCGGCCGACAACGGGAAGACATCGGTGTGGTGTTCGCCGATGCCGAAGAAGTCGACCCCCACTTGGTCGGCAAGGACGCCCTGGTCGACCAGGTTCCGGATGGTCTGGGCATGCGACAGCGGGCGGTCGGCGTCATCGTGGGTGACGTCGCCGAAGGTGTCCAGCCCGAATACGAGCGGGAACGGCGGAGCGGGCACGGCTGGCGTGGTCATCAGGCGGCCTCGGCCTGAGCTGCTCGTTCGAGCTCCGCTCGGGTCAGCGACGCTCCGAAGACCGGCCCACCGGCCTCGAGGATGCGACCAGCCCGCAGGCTGTCCAGCCGGACGGCGTCAAAGCCGATCCTCTCGATGATGTGGCTGACCACGTCCACCGCAGTGGGGTCGTCGCCCGCGACGCCGACGGCACGGCGCCCTGGCGAGCCCGTCGGTCGGCGGTCCTCGTCGAGCTCGTGGTAGCCGAGGTGGTTGAGGGTCTTGACGATGGTCGAGCTTTCCAGGCGTGCCTGGACGATCTCGCTGCTGCCGCGATCCTCGTCCTCGAACATCGCCTGAACGCCGTCGACCGGCGGCCAGTAGTTCATGACGTCGACGACCAGCTTGCCGGCGAGAAGCGCGGGCTCGAAGGCTTCGAACTGGTGGATCGGGATCGCCAGGACGACGACATCGGCATTTGCGACAGCATCGGCCGCCCAGCCCGGCTCGGCACCCGGGACCAGGACCTGGCTGATCAAGGCGATCCGCCCCGGGTCGCCGGAACCGGCGATGGACACCTGGTAGCCGGCCTCGACCGCGGCCCGGGCGATCACCGGGCCGGAATGCCCAGCACCCAGGACCGCGATCCATGGCTGCCTGCGGCCGTCCGCGATCGCCGGATCGAGCTGCCAGCCGCGTCGACCGCCGCCCCGTTCGGCTTCGCTTCGAGGGTCATGGCCTCATTGTCGGTCCTGGAAGCCGAGCTAGAAGCCCAGCCTAGAAGCCGAGGGCCTCGTCGACGAGGACGACCGTGATTCGCCCGGGGAAGACTTCCCGGTTGATGATCAGGACCTTGTTGACCGCGCTGTGGATCCCGTACGCGGCCTGGGCCCGGGCGTCCTCCAGGGGTAGGGCGTATTCGTTGATCCGGCGCATGCCCTCGTCGAGGTCCGCAACGATCTTCTGACGGCCGACCACGAGGATCACCTTGCCGGCGCCCGAGACGTACGGGCCAAGCTGGCTGCCGCCCATTGAGGCGACCATGAGCGAACCCGTCTCGGTCACGGCGTGGACGCTGCCGAGCATGATGTCCGGGGCGGCGGTCAGCCGCCGGATCTCGGCGCCCTGGGTCGCCCGATCCATGCTCCAGGCGCGCGGCCCGATCGGGTCGTAGCGGCCCGAGGCATCGAGCTCGGCACTGATGCCCGTGGCATCGAGCGTCTGCGATGCGCCGTGGTGGACGTTGGCGCCGGCGGGGATCATGTCCAGGACGATGTGCCTGGCCTCGGCCTTGTCCCTTGCCCGGACGACGTTGATCCCGTTGCCCTCCAGGGCTTCGATCGCTCGTCGAACTTGCGTTTCACCGGCCGGGACGGCGAAGGCATCGTGGGTCGTCTGCTGATCGTTACGGGTTGCGGTAATCATCGTCTTGTCTTCCTCGAGGTTTCAGCCATATACTTGCGGCTGCAAATAAGGTACACCGAGGTAGGTGCAGATGCAAGTACCTAACCCCAACGATCCCGCCCTCCTCGTGGATCGCCTCGTCCGGGAGGCACTTCCGGATCAGCGTGGCGTGGCTGCCTGGCAGGCCCTCTTGCGGGCGCATGCCTCGCTCATGCGCGAGCTCTCGACGGACCTGGCGATGAGGGCGCGCTTGCCGCTGGGCGACTTCGACGTGCTCGCCCAGCTGGCTGGGGCCGGCGGCGATCTGCGCATGACCGAGCTGGCGGCCAGGACGTTCAGCTCGAGGTCGGCCATGACCCGGCGGGTCGATCGCCTGGTTGAGGAGGGGCTGGTGCGACGGACCGAGTCGGCCTCGGACGGCCGAGGCGTGGTGATCGCAGTCAGCGAGACCGGCCTGGCCCGACTCGCGGCGGCCGTGCCGGTTCACCTCAGGGGCCTCTCGAAGCTGTTCATCGAGCGGCTCGACGATGAAGAGCTTGGGGTGCTCGAGCGGGCCCTCAACAAGGTCAGCGTGAGCTGCTCATTTGGCTGAGCCCTGATGACATCGACCTGCCGTGTGGCGCTCGATGGACGAGAGCCGGTCGAGGTGACGATCAACCGATACGGCTCGGGCCGGCCGTTCCTCCTCCTGCACGGCGGCGCGGGTCCTCGGGCGGTGATCCCGTTTGCCGAGCTGCTCGCAGCCAGCGCGCCGGTCGAGGTGCTGGTCCCGATCCATCCCGGTTTCGGCGGGACCGTTCGCCCGGGCGATCTGACCGGGATCTCCGCGCTCGCCCGGCTGTATGACGGCCTGATCGAGCAGCTAGACCTCCAGGACGTGACCGTGGTCGGCAACTCCATCGGCGGCTGGGTCGCCGCCGAGATCGCCCTCCTTTAGTCAGCGCGGGTCAAGGACCTGATCCTGATCGAGGCCGCTGGCATCGAGGTCCCGGGTCACCCGGTCGCGGACTTCTTCTCAATGACGATGGCCGAAGTCTTCGACCGGACCTTCCACCACCCGGAGCCGTTCCGGATCGACCCGGCGACATTGCCCCCGGCCGCCCAGCTGATTGCGGCCGGCAACCGGGCCGCCCTGGCCGCCTACGCCGGGGGTTCGATGAGCGATTCCAGCCTGACCCAACGGCTCGCCACGCTGGATCTGCCGACCCTGGTCCTGTGGGGAGACAGCGACCGGATCGCCGACGCCACCTACGGACGCGCCTACGCCGCCGCCATTCGCGGGGCGCGCTTCCAGCTGCTCATCGCCACCGGCCACGCACCACAGCTCGAAACGCCGGAGCAGGTCCTGGACGCGATCCGGGACAGCGCCGAGCCCGACACCGTCCTGGGCGGACCTTGATGCCAGCTCCAGGGCGGCCTTAAACCGGATCCTCTTCGGTGACGCTCCAGCCCATGTTGGTGAACGTCGGCACGAAGCGATAGCCCGCGCCTGCGACCGTGGCGATGAAGCGCGGGTGGCGATAGTCGTTCTGGAGCTTGATCCGCAGGCTCCGGATGTGGCGATCGACGATGTTGCTCTCGGCCACGAAGTCGGTGCCCCAGATGGCGTCGAGGATCTCCTCCCGGGTGACGGTCCGGCCGCTCCGGCTGGCGAGGAGGTAGAGGAGGCTCTGCTCGATGCTGCTCAGGTGGATCACCGAGGTGCCGGCCCGGACCTCGCGGTGCACGATGTCGATCTCGATCTCGCCAAGTCGGATTGTCGGCACGATCGCTCGCTCGATCCCCGATGACCGCCGGGTGATCACGATCGAGCGGGCCAGCAGCTCCTCGGGTGAGAACGGCACGGTCAGGATGTCGTCGACGCCCAGGTCGAAGGCCCGCAGCTTCGTGCGCAGGTCGCCCCGCCTGGTCAGGCCGAGGACCGGCGTCAGGCTCTGGCGCATCGTGTTCGACGCGCCCAGCCGGGCCAGGAGCGCGGTGCTGTCGTCGTGGTCCATGTCGATCACAGCGAGGTCGGGCGACCACTCGGCCAGGGCCTCCTCGGCCTGGGCCAGGCTTTCGACGGCCCGGACGACGAAGAGTCCATGGTTGAGGGTCAGCTCGATCAGGCTGACCACCAGCGGATGATCAAGAAGTAGGAGCGCGCCCCTCGCATCTCCTGCGACGTCAATCACCGTCCCCACCCCGATGTACTTGATGGGATTGTCGCACGTTCGGATCCACGTTCAATTGCGATTTCCTTCGTGCGGTCACATTCAGGCGGCATCCGGCGTTCCCGAGTTGAGACCACGAAGCCATGCACCACGCGAGATCAGGAGCCTCCAGCCATGACCATCGATTCCAACTCGAAGCGCCGCGCCATTCCGTACATTGTCCAGACCCTCAGCCCGCTCGTCCGGCGCCTGTTGCGACTCGGCGTACCGATGGGCGACAACGCCCTGCTGACGGTCCGCGGCCGAACGAGCGGCAAGCCGCGCACGCTGCCGGTCACGATCCTTCCGGCCAACGGCCGACAGTACGTCTTCGCCGCGTTCGGCGAAGTGAACTGGGTTCACAACCTGCGAGCCGCCGGAGAGGCGACCCTCAAGCAGGGCCGGCGAAGCACGACGATCAAGGCCGTCGAGCTCACGCCCGAGGAGGCGGCTCCAATCCTGCAGGCCGGACTGGCGGCCGCATTGAAGATGCCGCTGGTGGGCTCAATGATCGGCGGCTGGTACGGGATCACGACCGCTTCCACGCCGGCCGACTACCAGGCGGCCGCCCGCGAGCACGCTGGCTTCGAGCTTCGCCCCCGTCAGCTCGTAGGCCGGGCAGGCGGCGTCAGACATGACGATTCGTCATGACAATGGTGCTTTTGCGCACCACATTGCCCGGTGGGCGCGCGCGATTCAACTGCGCCCAGTCAATGGCGGGGGTGAATCGGATTGGACAGAGCGCGGAAAGGAACGCAACCCGAAACCGGGCGCCCAGACCAGGACCCGGGGGCGGTGGCCACGAAGAAGACGAAGGGCCGCTTGGATCTCGACCAGTCGTCTTCGGAGGCGGACCAGACGACCGCCGACACGGACCAGACGCTATCCGACGCAGACCAGCAGAGCTCGGCGGAGGATCAGGCCAGTTCTGATCGCGACCAGGACGTTTCGGACCACGACCAGGCTGCCTCCGATCGACAGCACGCCTCCGAAAAGGGAAGCCTGAGCCCCGCCGGGGAAAAGGCCTACGAGTCGGCCCGAGCTGAACGAGAGAGCGGATCGTTCGAACGGCGCTGGAACCGGATCACCCGCAGCCGAACCAGTCGCGACCGTGACGCGCTGGCGACGACACGGGACCTGATCGCAGCAGCGCGCGATGCGACGGCGACCGCGCGGGACCGGCGACGCGGTGGCGCCACCCGCCTTTCGCCGGGTCGGGACGTCCCGGTGAGCCAACAGCTCGAGCAGCTTCGCGCCAGGGCAGCTGCCGAGCGGGCACGGGCGGCGCTGGATCGCGAGCGCGCCGCCCAGGAACGTGCGGAGTTCGCCAGGGAGCGAATCCGCCTCGAGGCCGAGCTGCGGTCGGCTCATCTCGATGACCTGACTGGAGCCTATCGTCGCGAGATGGGTCGCCTGACGCTCTCCCACGAGATCGACCGGGCACGCCGCTCGGGCGGACGGTTCGTGCTGGCCTTCGTCGACGTGGATCGCCTGAAGGAGGTCAACGATCAACAGGGTCACGCCGCGGGAGACCATGTTCTCCAGGTGGTGGTGGACACGATCCGGGCGCGCCTCCGGTCGTTCGACCCGATCGTCCGCTACGGCGGCGACGAGTTCATCTGTGGACTAGGCGGCACAGACCTCGTGGAGGCCAGGTCCCGCTTCAAATCGATCGGCAGGGCGATCGAGGCCGAGGCCGGCGTTGCAGTCAGCGTCGGCCTGACCGCGCTCAGCGCCGACGACACCGTCGACTCGCTCACGGAACGGGCTGATGCCGCGATGCTCCAAACCAAGGCGATCCATCGCGCCCGATCGGCCGATGAACGGATTGAGGGCCCCGTGAGGGAGCCTAGCCGATGACGCTGCCTGACCCGACCCGTTGGGCGAAGGCCAGGGACGTCCGGGCCGCGGAGATCAGCTCCGAAGCGGACCAGCCTCGGGCAAGCACCGCGTAGCCGCACCACACGCCCAACTCGCCGGCCTGGGCTCGGGCCATGAGCTCGCTCGCTTCGGCTCGAGCGGCCGGCCCCGAATCGAGCGAGGCGGCGTACATCGACTGGCTCACGATCAAGGGGCAGAGCGGCGCGGTCGTCGACGACGTCCGGGCAGGCATGAACGCTGTCACTGCGCTGGGATGATCTCGAGCTCAACCCCGAGCGCCTCGTATATGGGCCGAGCGCGTCCATCGGCCGACACGAGCCGTCGCCGATGCTGGCGTGCGGCTGCTCCGACGAGCGCGTCGTAGACGCTGCCGCCCGAGATGCCGAGGCGGGCGAACTCCGGGCCAAGGGCAAGCGACTCGTTTTCGCCGAGGAACCGGGACGCGGGAAAGTTGTGGGCAAGCAAGCGATGGGCGTCGGCCGGCGACCGCCGGTTGGCTCCAGGGAGCCGCGTCAGGACCGAGTACGTCTCGAACCAGGCGTGGCCGGAGAGCCCCAGGCGACGGCCCTGCACGATCTCCAATGCCGTGCCGTGGCCCTCGTGGTCTTCGACGATCAAGGCGATCGCGAGGCTCGTGTCGAGCAGCGCGAGCTGGCCGTCAGCGTCCAAATCGGTCGGCATCGATGAGCTCACGCACTAGATTGGCCGACAGCGGCGTGCCGGTCGCGGGGATGACCAGCAAGCCGGCGACATCCTTGAGCTCGCTACCGGAGATCGGCTCGATGCGCAAGGCGGCACCGTCGAGCTCGACCTCCACCTCGCCGCCTCCGGCGAGCCCGATCCGATCTCGCAGGGCGCGGGGGATGACCAAGCGCCCAGCCCTATCAATGGTAGTTCTCATGGCATTCACCCTACCACACGCCGGGTTGCGGTCCTGCGCCGGGTATCGCTCCTGCGTTACCGGTCCCCGCTCAGGGCAGGACGGCGGCGCACGTCGTCGGCTCGCTGGGCGCCTCGACTGATGGAAGCTTCCGCCGAGCTCCCACGTTGCCCGAACCGATCAGGACCGATTCGGCCGCATCTTCCGTCGAAACATCGCGTACGGCGATTTGCACCAGCATGGAACGATCTTCGTTGGCTTCTGCCAGGAGCAGTCGATCCTCCAGGCGATGCTCGAGAGCATGGTCGGCGTGAGCGACGACCCAGCCGACGCGCTGACCTCGATCACGAGAGCGATGACCGGCGCCTACTACTTCATCCCATCGGCCGACGCCCTGTCGACCTTCGGGGCCGATGCCCAGGTCTAGGCCCCCGGCGTGAGAGCAGGCCTCGTCCTAGACGGGGATCATCGAATGTGGGTCGATGACGAACTTCTTGGCGGCGCCACCGTCGAACTCGCGATAGGCCTTGGGTGCGTCATCGAGGGGAATGACCGTTGCGTTGACCGCCATGGCGATGTGGGCCTTGTCCGCAAGGATGAGGTTCATGAGCAGCCGGTTATAGGACTTTACGGGACACTGGCCCGTCTGGAAGCGGTGAGACTTCGCCCAACCCAGGCCGATTCGGACTTTGAGCTGGCCGATCCTGGCATCCTCGTCCAACGCCCCAGGATCGCCGGTGACGTACAACCCGGGGATTCCGATCCCGGCCCCGACCCGACTGATGCCCATGACATCGTTGAGTACCGTGGCTGGAGCCTCACCGGCATCGGCCCCATGACCCCGAGCCTCAAAGCCAACCGCATCAACAGCGGCATCAACGACGGGCTCACCGGTGATCTCGGCGATCTGGTCCGCGAGGGCGGCACCGCTGCTCAGGTCCACGGTTTCGCAGCCGAAGCTCCGTGCCTGGGCCAGGCGATCCACGATCAAGTCCCCGACGATGACGACTGACGCGCCGAGGAGCTGGGCCGCGTAAGCCGCCGCCAATCCGACGGGTCCGGCGCCCGCCACATAGACGGTTGAGCCCGTCGTCACCCCGGCGGTGGCTGCCCCGTGGTACCCGGTGGGGAAGATGTCCGACAACATCGTGAGGTCGCGAATCTTCTCGAGGGCCTGATCGCGGTCGGGAAACTTGAGAAGGTTGAAGTCCGCAAACGGGATCATCACGTACTCGGCCTGCCCGCCGATCCAGCCGCCCATGTCGACGTAGCCATAGGCCGCACCGGGCCGGGCCGGATTGACGTTAAGGCAGACACCGGTCTTGCCTTCGTTGCACATCCGGCACCGTCCGCAGGCGATGTTGAATGGCACTGAGCAGATGTCGCCCGCCTTCACGAACAGGACGTCCTCGCCGACTTCGACGACCTCACCAGTGATCTCATGGCCCAGGGTTTGGCCGATCGCCGCGGTCGTCCGGCCCCGGACCATGTGCTGGTCACTGCCGCAGATGTTGGTGGAGACGACCTTCAGAATCGCGGCGTGAGGCGCCTTCGTCGCGATGCCCAGCCACGCAGCGACATCGGGCGGGATCTCCAGCTTTGGGTAGTCGATCGACTCGACGACCACCTCGCCCGGTCCCTGGAACTTGACGATCCGGTTCGCAGACATGCAGCTCTCCTCGCGCTAGGCGATCGCAGACGCTCCAGCCCGGGCCACGGCGTCGTCGTTCTCGACACTGCTGCCCGAGACGCCGATCGCCCCGATGATCTCCCCGGCCTTGTTCTTGATCAGGACACCACCCGGGAACGAAATGAGTCCACCGTTCGAGAGTTCGATGTTGTACAGCGGGCCGCCCGGCCGTGACAGTGCACCGATATCGCCGGAGGGCATGTCAAAGTACCGGGCCGTCCTCGCCTTGCGCATCGAGATGTCGACCGAGCCGAGCCAGGCATCGTCCATTCGGGCGAAGGCCTTCAGAGTGGCGCCGGAATCCACCACGGCGATATCCATCTTCGTGCCGAGATCGGCGGCCTTCTTCTTGGCCGCTGCAACGGCGGCTTCAGCCTCTTGAAGGTTGATGTCGGGCATTGTTCTCTCCCTTTTCATCTGCCTGACCGTGCGCTCGGATCGCCGTGGCAAGCCTACATCGCATGGGGTCGCGCCACGTTCGATTCGTCTCCTGGCGCAACGCCCTGACCGACCCAAAGCAGGCCGAACGATGGCTCCAGCCGAGCCGGGCTATCGTGTCCGGCAACAGCCCCGAGCATCAGGTGGTTCGGCGCGCGCCCATCGACGAGGTCTTCTCAACCATGACGTCGCCTGACGACAGAATCCTCACGAACCTTCCCGCCGCCATGACGGGCAGGGCCAGCCCCGCGAAGGCCGCGGTCGGCGACAAGCCAGTCTTTGCCTACATCAGCAGCTTGCCGCAGCCGCAACGCTCCGTCGCCGAACGCGTCGATGCCCTGGCCGCCGAGACCCTCCCGGCATTGCAGCGCAGCGTGAAGTGGGGCATGGCGTGGTATGGCGTCGGCGACGGCTGGTGCTTCTCATGCGGCGGCTTCGCCGGCCACGTCAAGCTCACGTTCGGCCGCGGCACCGCACTCACGCCCGTACCGCCCGTCACGCCGAGCGGGATGGGCAAGGACTCGCGCGGCGTGGACCTCGAATCGCTGGACGACGTCGACGAAGGCCAACTCGCGTCGTGGATGAAGCAGGCCACGGCGATCCCGGGTTTCGGGAAGAAGCGATGAGCGCCGTGCGGGTTGACCTGAACATCTCCCTGGACGGCTTCGCGACAACGACCGACCAGACGCCCGAGAACCCGTTCGGGCCCGACTGGTCGCGTCTCGTCGAGGCCTACACCGCGACCCGCACGTTCCGGGCCCGCGTGCTGCACGACACGACCGGCGAGGGGACGACCGGCGTCGACGACGAGTACGCCGAGGCGTACTTCGCCGAGGTCGGCGCGGAGATCATGGGCGCCGGCATGTTCGGCCTCCACGCCAACGCGGGCGATCCGGACTGGCGCGGCTGGTGGGGCGACGAGCCTCCGTTCCGGGTGCCGGTGTTCGTGCTCACCCACACGCCGCGGCCGGTGCTCGAGATGGCGGGCGGCACGACCTTCCACTTCCTCGCCGCGGCGCCCCGCGAGACGCTCGACCTCGCGCTGGAGGCCGCGGCCGGCAAGGACGTGCGGATCGGCGGCGGCCCAACCGTGGTCCGCGAGTTCCTCAAGGCGGGACTCGTCGACCGCCTCCAGGTCGCCATCGTGCCGATCCTGCTCGGCCGCGGCATCCGGCTCTGGGACGACCTGCGCGGGCTGGAGGACGGCTACAGCGTGACGTCGGAGGTCGCCCCCAGCGGGATCACGCACCTGACCTTCTCGCGCTGAATCGTCACGTCGACCACGCGCCGGAGACGAGCGGGCGGCCACCCTGGCGAGTCAGACCAGAGGGTATGGACTGGCTGTGTCTGCCGTCTCCCGCAGCCAGGTGATGACCGCGAGCACGCGTCGGTGGTCTCGCTCACGAGGCTCGAGCCCCAGCTTGGAGAAGATCCTTGCGACGTGGCCATCCACGCTCTTGATCGTCAAGCGCAGGCGCGTTGCCACCGTATGGTTGGAGCGACCCTTGACCATGAGCGCGAGGACCTCTATTTCGCGGGCCGTCAGCTCGTCGAGCGGATTTCATTCCTTGACCGCCGGCTTGACCGGCTGTGACTTAGGAGCAGGTATCTCGTCATCGTGTTCTCCGCGGTGAGGTACGGTCGGCCGTGGAGGTCCGCCGGGTCGAAGCGCTCGATCGCCATCCTGGCGACCGTCTTCGGTATGGCATCACGGAGATGCTTCCGCCTCGCAGTCCCCATTGAGTCACGATTGGGGTGATCCTGTTGTTCCTGACGTCGACGAAACGCAAAGAGTCTGGAGGCCAGAAACCATGAGTGAGTTGCGGGGTATCGCTCGGGTCAAGTTCCAGGAGGGCAAAGTCGAGGAGTTCAAGCGCTTGTCCGCTGAGGCGATGGAAATCGCGCGGACCACAGACTCGGGCACGCTCCAATATGAGATCTACCTCAACGACGAAGAGTCCGAAGGCGTCGTCGTCGAGACCTACACGGACTCCGCGGCACTCATCGAACACGGTGCCAACCTCGGCGAGCTAGGAGCGGCGATCTTCGCGACGGGCACGTTCGTTGGCGAGGTCCTAGGTGAGCCGAGCGCCGAGCTCAGGGCGAGCCTAGCCGATGGCCCAGTCCGGACCTTCAAGCCTTACTTGTCGAAGTTGGGGCTCGCGGGCTCGGTTGAGGCGGCTCGAGCCCCAGTCGGGAGGCCAAAGCCGGAGGCGACGCGAGGATGAAGGACTTCGAGCCGTTGATCGGCCACTGGCACGGCGAAGGCGAACTGCCGATCGAACCTCCGCTGAAGCTCTCCGAGGATGTGACGATCGAACGGCTGGTTGAGTTCATTGTGTTCACCACGGTCGGCGAACCCGCCGAGCTGCCGGACAGCATCGCGATCATCGGCGGTCGGCCAGCCGGCGAGCCGCAGCCGATGCATTACTTCGACTCCCGCGGGGTCAAGCGGATGTTCGTGATGGCCCTCGAAGGCTCGACCTGGACGATCTGGCGGGCGCCAGGCGAGGACTGGAACGGACCTGACGGCCCAGGCTTCAACCAGCGCTTCATCGGCGAGATCTCGGCTGTCGACAACACGATCGAAGGCCGCTGGGAGCGCGGCATGGGCGACGCCGGAGATGACTGGGAGATCGATTTCCCGATGGCCTATGTCCGCAAGTAACGCCCCGGGCCGATCCGCTACCTGCGAAGGTCTGATTCGCCAATGAGTGGCGGACCACGCGACAACGACCTTCCGGCCGGGCTCGCCGCCCCCGCCCGACGAGCGCTTGCCGGCGCCGGGATCGAGACGCTCGACCAGTTGACCACGCTCAGTGAGGCTGAGCTCCGGAAGCTTCACGGTATCGGCCCGAGTGCGGTGACGCTCCTCCTGGAAGCCGTGCGTAAGTCGGGACGCCGGCTCGCTTGACCGGCGCTACCTCGGCGCGGCTACTCCACGCTTCTCTCGACTCGGTCATACAGGTCGTAATTGACGGCCGTGGCAGCCGTCGCTCCGAGGTGCGCGGCAGTGGTTACCTGATGGCTGTGACCGGCGGCCACGTCGCCAGCCGCATAGAGGCCCTTCTGCGTCGTCCGACCGGCGTCGTCGGTCACGAGGTAGCCGGCCTCGTCAACCTTGGCGCCGAGCCGGCGCGCAAGTTCAGAGCGCGGTCGCTTCGGCGTGGACACGAACACCATGTCGCACTCGACGACCGCGTCGGCGTCGGGCCACCTTCGCGGCGGCCCGGATCGGCCGATCACGACCGATCGAATCTGTCCCCGGTGGTGGTGGTACTCGTCCACCGGACCGACCACGACGGTCACGCCTCGTTGCTTCAGCGCCAGAAGCCTATTTGGTGCCGCCCGCGTCCGCCGTCGCCCGGTCACCAGCGTGACGAGATCGGTGAAATGCTTGAGCCCAAACGCCGTCTCGATCGCCTCCTCGTCATCGCCCACGACCACCACGTGCTTTCCGATCGCCTCGAACCCGTCGCAGATGATGCACCAGAAGAGGCTGATCCCCACGCACTCATCGCGGCCCTGGAAACTTGGGAACGCGTCGACGACGCCCGTAGCGAGCAGCACCGTCAGCGCTCGTACCCGGATCCGACGCCGTGTCTGGCGCTCTCCCAGATGCACGCCAAATCGTTGCTCCCGTATGCGGACCGACGCCAGTCCGGGCGCCGCGTCGTCGGCTTCCGGTCCGTCGGCAGCGGCGACCGACAACAGGAATGCGCCGCCACCACCGCCGGTTCGCCGCAGACCCGTCACCGAGCCGTTTCGAAGGCGTACACCGTAGTTCACCGCCTGTCGCTGACCGAGCAGCCGCAGGTCGGCGCTGGTCACGCCATCAGGGAAGCCGAGATGGTTCCGCGTGACCTGCGACCACTGCGAGCGACCCGCGTCGTCGTCCACGACCACGCACGAACGCCGGAGCCGGCCGAGCTGGATCGCAGCCGCGAGCCCGGCCGGACCTCCGCCGACGACGACACAATCGACCGACTCGACCCGTGTCCTCACGTCCCTCGAGGCAAGGCCTGGCCCATGGTCGCCGGTCAGATTCGCGTCGTCGAGCGGGACGTCATTCGTTGACCGATGCCGGCGCGCCAAGATGATGCTCGAGCTGGCGGTACTTGGTCATCAGGTTCTCCGCCTGGGGGCACGGCCTATTGTGACCGTGTTCACTCCGGGACAAACACGCGGTGGGACTTGACATCCCACGGCGACCGTCTGAAATGAAGCATGCGTTCTGGCGCGCCCGACAGGTGTTGGACGCGCGTTAACAGCCTACGACATGCCGATCGAGGGTCGGGACGAGTGGTTGGCCGCGGCGAGGCGGCTGGCATGAGCAACGGGCAGCTTCGCGGCGAACATCTGCTGAGGCGGACCACTCGACAGGTCGACGTACTCGCCGCCTTCGTCGCCAGCGGCGGCTCGGTGCCGGATGCGGCGGAGCGTGTCGGCATTCGGCCCAGCACCGCGAAGCGTCACCTGGCGGACCTACGAGCCCGATCAGGCCTCTCGACCGAGCAGCTCATCTACCGTGGGCGCGCGGAGGGCTGGCTCGTCGTGCCGAGCCTCGAGCCTGCTTGACCTCGCGATCCGCACATTCGGCCGAGCGGCGGTGCCGCGACTGAACCCTCGAGGGATCACGCTCGTCGCTCATGTGGGGGCGACGTCGTGAGCATCACCAGGATCCGCCCTTGCCTGGCCAAGGCGCGATTCGAGCTCCTCCACTTGTGCTTCGACCTGATCGACGAGGCTGCTAGCTGTGGGCGCGGAGATCGCTAGGTTCGGGTACACGTGCGTCGTCATCGGTTCCGAATGGATCGGATACCGGCCTCGGAGTCCCCTGGATACCGCTTCGCGACACGATTTGGCCGGATGATGCGCCGGGGTTAGGGAATCGCGTTCACGGCTGACTTTCGAGCGGTGTGAGCTGGATCTGCCTCGCTAGCGCATAGGCGGTGCGCCAGTCGTCGTCATCGGCGGCGAACACCCGACCGATGACCAGGGCGGAACGATGCGGCACCTCGATTCGGGGCATCTCAGTTGGCACGCTCCCAGTCCACCTCCGCTCGCAGAGGAGGAAGTCGGCGGCGTCGGTCCCGGTGGTCCGCTTGCCGACATAGGCGAAGTTGGCGCCGCTGGTCGGGTCGGTAAATTGCAGGCTGTAGTACCGGCCCGCCATCTCGGGCACGTGCACCACTCGCGGCCCCGCCTTCAGGTCGAGCCAGCCGCCGACGTAGACGACATCGTCGGTGCCGACCGCCATCAGGCTGCCGCGCGAAGCGGACTTGGAGGAGCGATCCGGCACGGCGTACAGGATGTTGATGGGAATCGGGCCCCGCCGAGCCCGCGTTTGACAATCGCGCGCTTGAACCCGCCTACGGTGATCTGCGGCCAGAAATAGAAGAAGACGAACACCCCGATCGGCCAGACGATCACTGCCGTGACCACGAGGAGGACGAGGCTGTCGCCGCGAGCGAGGCGCTGGGTGACCACCCAGGCGAAGATCAGCAGGATGACGGCGCTGGTCGGGTACGGGTACTTCAGGAACAGGCGATTCATGTCAGGCGACCATCACGACCGGTGGCACGTCGTAGCTGCCATTCATGATGTCGACGCCGGGCAGATAGGCGCGGAGCATCAGCTTGAATCTGCCAGTTGGTGTCGGCAACCAGTTCTGCGCCTGCCCGCCTGGCGCCTGCGGCTGGAGCAGGATGTCGACCGAACCATCCGGATTCGACACGAGACCCGAATGGTCATCCACGCTCGAGCGACCGGCCGGATTGCTCACCATGTACCCGATGGTGTCCGTCGCGGTGAGCGACCAGAAGGCGTCGTGCGGCGGGAGGTGCCCTGGCGGGAAGTGCAGGCGATATGCGTGCTCGCCGTTGAGCTTCTTCCCGGCGCCGTCAACGCTCGCGGTCCAGTACGCGGCCTCCTCGAATACGTTGACGACCGGCAGGGCCTTCTGCAATGCGGCCCGGACCAGCAGCCCGTTGCCGGGCTGACCGGCCCTGCGGATTGAACTCCAACCGTTGACGGTCGTCGTCTCGGCCTTCGCCACCACACCCAGGATCAGGATCGTCGTCAGGAACGCCAGGGCTGCACCAATGATCACGCCCTGCACGACACCAGAACTCGCCAGCCACGAGAGAAAGGCGCCCACGCTATCTAGCGAGGATCAGTAGCGCGACTCCCACCACGAGGAGCACGACACCGCTGATGTACCCGGTCCGCTTCGACAGGCCCAGGTTCGGCCCGCGAACCAACGTGATGACGAGGGCAAGGGCTCCGACGACCGTGAGGATGATGCCCACGAGCCCCATTTCGTGTTTCTCCGTCTTGCGCCGAAGGTGAAATAGCGGCCCCGGCCACTGAACTGGAGGCTCCGGGCCGCGCGCCCTCAGATTTCTGACAGTCCTGGCGGCGCGGGGTGATTATCTCTCGGCCGCGGCCGGCGTGGGTGGTTTGACCTCGGCCGACGGCACCGCGGTCAGATTGGGCGAAGCAATGGCCGTTGACGGACGCACGCCCGTCGACCCAACTGGACCGTCCCGGTCAGAGATCGTCAGGTCCGGCCGCGGCCGTTCCAGTCAGGACCCGCGCGAGCTCAGGACGAGGGCGAAGACCGCGACCGCTACCAGCGGCCCTCGTCTGGGCCGTGAGGGCTCCAGCCGTCAAGGTACGGCCTGAGGTCGTCCGGCTTGGGCTCTCGGACGCTCGGCAGCAGCAACTCGGGAGTGACGAGCGGGTCGGCCTCGTCGAGCCTTCGCTCGGCGAAGTCGAAGTGCGCCGTGAGCCCGTCGCTGTGCGGGACGTCGAGCGCGCCCGCGGCCTCCCGGGCGGCAGCGAGGAACTCGCGGTGGCGCTGGATCGCATGCCACTCGCTTGACGACTCTGCGAACGCATCCCAGCGGGCCTGCTCGTCGTACCTGGTCCTCGCCGCGGCCATCGCGGTCTCCCACCGCCGCCGGCGCTCCGCCGCCACCCGCTCCTGCTCCTCCGCTCGGCGCTCGGCCTCGAGCCGGTGCAGCTCGATGCGCCGGAAGACGCGGGGCAGCCGCTCGTCGAGCGTCATCGTGGCCGAGTCCCGGATGGGGTAGCCGCCGCTGTACCCCGTTCCGGGGCCCTCGACGACCAGCTCAAGGACGCCGCTGCTCACGAACTCGAACGGGCGGTCATCGAGCCACGTTGCGCGGGTGGAGCGCTGGTTCCAGGCACGTCTCGGAACCGGCGTTTTGCTCGGCGCGGAGACCTCCTGGATGCGAAGGGCGTAGGTCCCGGCGGGTGCCCGCATCGTGAGGTGGGCGCGGGCTCGTGTCACGCCTGCCGTACGCGTCGACCATTGGGGGCAGTCCCTTCGATCCTGGCGAGACGACCTCGACGCCACGACGGGGCGCCTCGTCTGCGAGCGCCTGGAGGATTCGGCCTGCCCGCGCCACGTGCTCCCGGGTGACCATCTGCCTGTTCCGGTCGGTGAGGTACGTCCTAACGCTTGGGTGGTACCGCGTGACGTGCTCGGGCATCGGCACCGGCTGCTCCTCGACGAGGTCCTCGAAGTGCCGGACGAGCACGGGCGACCAGGCCGTCAGCCCCGCCGACGGCCTCGGAGACCGTTGTCGGGTGCGCCTCCAACCACGCTCGCCCTGCCCGTGTGATCGATGCCTTCTCCGTTTGCGGTCGTGGCTGGCGTGCTGAGGACAGTGAGAAACCCGGGCGCGCTTCAGATTGCCGGGCACGGGTACTGGCGGGATCCTCGGCGGCCGAGGTGCTACCCCACCCCCGGCGGACCTTCGCCCCCTCGTTGCACGCCGCATCGGCAGCCGCCCAGCCGGCAGCGGGGTCACCGTCGACGACGTGCGCCGCGACGAACGGCTCGCCCTGCCCGATGACGGTGCGGCAGTAGAAACGCGGCGCGGGCAGCATCGCCGCGATCGTTGCTCGTGCCCGCTGGTGGTTCGCGCCGTACCCGCGCGCCTGACGGGAGGGGCGCCGTCGCTCGCACGCAGCGCAGGGCGACCCCGAGGGCACGCGTACGGGCGGGTGCCCGTTGTCGCACTGCCGGATCACGCGGCCCACCGCCGCGCCGCAATGCTGGCCGGAGCCACGCCGATCACGGCGACGTAGAGGTTGGCGCTCGGGCCGTGCTCGAGGGAGCGGCTGCCCGCGCGGCTGGCGACGACACCGTGGACCGTGCACACCTTCACCCCTGAATCGTCGACGGGCTGGCTGGTGCGGTCTACTCGCCTGAGGTGCTACACCTGCGGGGCCACGCCGTCCTCCGTCCGATCGCTGTGCCTATCCGATCCGGCGCGTCCAGTAGGCCTCGGAAGGCCATCAGCGCCCTATCGCGCGACGTCCCCGGTGAGTCGGGTCCACGGAGTCTTCCAGTTGGCTTAGAGTCGCCGAATGGGACTCTTGACCTTCAGCATCAACGTCACCTTGGACGGCTGCATCGACCACCAGGAGGGGATCGCCGACGACGAGACACACGCCTACTTCACCCGCCTCATGGACGACAGCGGGGCGATGCTGTGGGGCCGCACGACCTACGAGATGATGGAGAGCTACTGGCCGGCGGTCGCCAGCGGCGAGCAGGAGGCGCCGTCGGCCATGCGCGAATGGGCGGTCAAGCTGGAGGCCAAGGCGAAGTACGTGGTGTCGTCGACGCGAACGGACTTCCCGTGGACCAACAGCCACCTCATGGTCGGCGATCTGCGCACGGGTGTGCAGAAGCTGAAGGACGCGACCCCGGCCGGCGTGCTCCTCGGTAGTGGCAAGCTCGCGACGGAGTTGGACCGGCTGGATCTGATCGACGAGTACAAGTTTCTCGTCCACCCCAGGATCGCCGGCCACGGCCCGACCCTGTACCAGAGCGGGCTGCCAAGCACCCGACGGCTCGAGCTGGTTTCGACGAAGCCACTCCGCAGCGGCGCAGTCGCCATGCACTACCGGCGCGAGCGCTGACTCAGGGGCCCAGCGAGCGACGAGGGGCCAGCTGCAACCTGCCAAGTGGACCAGCGCAACCGATGCGCTCCCCTACTTGACGAGCACCGCTTGAAAGCGTCGGCCGGTGCCGGCGTGCCATGACGGAGATCTGCGCAGTCAGCCCCTAGGCGGGGTGCTCGGTTGGTTCGACGACGGACACCGGCTCGCTAGCCATCCGGGCTCACCGACCCAACGTCTTCGCCGCGCTCGCCCACTTCCTCAGCTTCGACCGCGGACGCCGCCTCAGCGGTGTCACGGCTCATCTCCCTGCTCGCGAGCTCCGTGACGCCGTCGACCGTTCGCTGCATGTCTGAGGGCAGTGGCAGCAACTCTACCCCGATACCCGGCGCGATCTGGCCTGCCGTCGTCCTGGTGAAGATCGCGTGGAACGCAGGGTTGGTGAGCAC
Organism: Candidatus Limnocylindrales bacterium; assembly: GCA_038239115.1. Lineage (GTDB taxonomy): Bacteria > Chloroflexota > Limnocylindria > Limnocylindrales > CSP1-4 > Palsa-1033. The sequence continues at coordinate 74,366 of JBBSFD010000008.1, forward strand.
CAGCAGGCGCACATCCGCATTGACCAGCGTCAGAAAGTACACCTCGTTGAGACAAGTCGCGACCTTGCCTGGGGATGGTTGCCGCCGCTGGTGAGTCCGCTATTTGCCTTGATCGAGACCACGATGCGTCGGTCGTCGGAGACCGCATCGGACTCATGGGTGCCGCCTGGCGCGAGGCGCAGCACCATTGGAGCGAACGGCTGTCCATATCGTTCGGCGAGCTGTTCGCGGACCCACGGCTCCACGGTGTAGCGCAGGTAGGAGGTGTTGGCCACGAGAACATCATCCGCCAACCGCGCGGTCTATGACCGACAGTCCCGTAGGAGTAGTGCATGGGCAGAAACGCAGACGCGCTGAGTGAGAAGCAGGTCGCGACACTCGAATGGATCCGCGACGGCTGTCCGGCGGTGGACGAGTAGACCGAGATCAGCCGCAAGATCAGCGCCGCGTCGCTGAAAGGCCGGGGCCTCGCGACCGTCAGGGGCGCGGGTGCCACGTGCACCCTTTTGGAGGCCGCGCTCGCACGACGCTTTCGATGGAAATTTGAGAAGTCCGAGGATTACCTACGGACCGCCTACTTGATCATCAAGGTCCATGGGTCGGCGAACTGGATGCAGCTTACCGACTACAGGACTGTAGAAGGGATTGGTATCGCACGGGAGCAGTTGATCGACGCAGCCGGCACCCTCGTAAGAGAGCCAAGCTTCATCGTGGCTGGACCGGGCACGGATCAGTTCGCCCTGGTTGGAGTCGTTCCTGGGATAGCAATCCCTGCTGAGCCGAAGGCCGACTTCGTCTGTCCTCCTGAGCACGCCACGGCCCTCGCGCATGCCCTGCGGCAGGTCGACCACATTCTTTGCATTGGCTGGCGCGGAGCGGATCGGAACCTGGTCGACTTCATGAAGGGCAAGGTCAGTTCGGCGGCGAAGGCCACAATCGTGACCCGGCGGCCAGGGCCCCTGACACTCGAGCTCCTCGACTGCGAAGAAGGATTCGCGACCTGGGTCGCGAATGCGGGCGTCGGCGGCGGCTGTCAAGTGGTCCGGTCCGGATTCACTGGGTATGTCGCCGAGTTCCTGCCCGCCTATATCGCCTCCTCCCGCAGCAACCTACCGTCTGAGTTCGGCCCCCCGACTCCGCCGTCTGGCCCACACCGAGCACGATCTCCGAATGGCGTGGAGGCGAAGCCCCTTGATTGGCTGCCGAACGAAAGTGCCACTCTCTGCAGGCGATTACTGGATCGGACGCTGGGGCCGAGACACGGGCGAACTTGAAGCGCGGAAGGCCCCTCAGGGCCCGCGACCCTGTGTGCTCTAGTTCGCAGACCGCGCCTGCTAGGGTGCCGTCGAAGGTGGAGGACGTACTCGCCCGAACGTGGCAGTCCGCCGAGCTGATCGAAGAGCAGTCCGACGTGATTCATGCGATCTACGGACGAATCGTCGTCGAGGGGCCGCGCTTCATGAGCGCCCGGCTCACGCCAGCTGCCTATCGGCATGGCCTCGCGCTTGCCCTGCCTGAGGCTGTTATGGCGCGCCCGACAGGAGTCGGACGTGCGCGTGCCCACTCACGATTCAGGCAGATTCTGATCGAGGGTGCTGACGAATGGCGCTTGGCCGTGCGGCAGAGCGCATAGGACAGCTGAGAAGACCGCCGCGGCGGTCTTCTGATCCAGAGTCAGGTGACCGCTTTGCGCGATTCCTTGCCCGTCGTGAGCACGAAACCCATCGATTTCCACCCCGAATTTTACCGAGTCTGGTGACCTATCGCAAACGTAGTCAGGTGGCCGCTGGCGGGTCACCTGACTCGCCGGCCCCGCGTCTCGGCCAGACGGATCAGTTGGTCGGTGGCGGGAGGAGTCAGGGCTCATCGGTGGAGTAGGCGGCTGGCGCGGTAGCCCCGGTGGGCCGACGAGCATTCTCCGGCGGTTCCCCGCCGGGAGCCTTTGTCAAGTTGCGTGGAAATGTCCTTCCAGCAGCTTGATTGATCAGGCGGCCCGAACCTCCTCTCCCGGCTGCTCCTGGACGAGGATCCCGTCGGCGAAGCGGGCGCCGGCGAGGACCAGGGCCATGACCGTCGC
>JBBSFD010000009.1:0-74863 GCA_038239115.1 Candidatus Limnocylindrales bacterium
CGACACTGCCCGGCCGTACCTGACCGAAGGCGTGGGCGAGGACTTCCTGCCCGGCACCTACGACCCAGCCGTGATCGACCGCTGGGTCCGGGTCTCCGACCGGGACGCCTTCGCCGCCGCCCGCCGCCTCACCCGCGAGGAGGGCATCCTGTCCGGCGGGTCGTGCGGGACCGCCCTGGTCGCCGCCCTCGCGGTCGCCCGCGACCTGACGAGTACGGCCGGCGGCCACGACGCGGTCATCGTCGTGCTTCTGCCCGACAGCGGCCGGAACTACCTGAGCAAGCTGTACAACGACGAATGGATGCGGGTGAACGGGCTGCTGGCCACGAGCGGTGGCGGGGCACGCATCGCCGACCTGCTGATCGTCCGCCAGCGGCCCGGCGGCCCGGCCGGCGACGGGGCCCGGCCCGAGCTCATCCTGGCCCGGACCACGGAACGGGTCGGGGCGGCGATCGACCGGTTCCAGACCTACGGGATCAGCCAGATGCCGGTCTCGGAGGCCGCCGCCGGCACGCCCGGCTCGGACCGGATCGAGGCGATCGTCGGCTCGATCTCCGAGCGAGGCCTGCTCGACCGGGCCTATCGCGATCCGACCGTCGTCGAGCGGACGGTCGGCGAGGTCATGGACCCGCCCCTGCCGATGGTCGAGGTGGGGGCCGCCCTCGACGATGCCTTCCGGCTCCTGTCGGGCGTGCCCTCGGCGCTCATCGCCGTGGACGCCGGCGTCCCGGCCGGCATCGTGACCAAGCTCGACCTGCTCGAGTTCGTGGCCCACCGCCCCGGGCCGGTCTAGCCGTGGCCGACGATCCCGGCTCGGACGCGCCGGTCCGGCCGTTCGCCGAGCGCTACGCCGCCGACGAGGGCTGGTCGTTCGAGACCTTATCGGTCCACGCCGGCCAGGAGCCTGACGAGCTGACCGGTGCGGTCGCCCCACCGATCTACCAGACGAGCACGTATGCCCAGGACGGGATCGGCCGGCCGCGGGACGGCTGGGAATATGCCCGGACCGGTAACCCCACCCGGCGCCGGCTGGAGCGGGCGGTGGCCAGCCTTGAGGGCGGCGAGGAGGGGATTGCCTTCTCGTCGGGCGCAGCGGCCACGGCCATGCTGGCCGAGCTGGCCCTGCCCGGCGACGAGGTCGTGATCGGCGACGACGTGTACGGAGGCACCTATCGCTTGTTCGAGCGGGTCCTGCGTCCGAAGGGGATCGTGACCCGCTACGTCGACCTGGCCGCCGATCCGGCTAACGTGCGGGCGGCGCTGACGGCCCGGACCCGCCTGGTCTGGTTCGAGACGCCCACGAACCCGTTGCTCAAGCTGGTCGACATCGCCGCCGTGGCCGATGCGATCGCCAGCCACCGCGGCGCCGACGGCCAGCGGCCGTGGCTCGTGGTCGACAACACGTTCGCCTCACCGGCCGTCCAGCGGCCGCTCGACCACGGCGCCGATATCGTGTTCCACTCCGCCACCAAGTACCTGGCCGGCCACTCGGACACGGTCAACGGGATCGTCGTCACCAGCCGGCCGGCGGTGGCCGAGCGGCTGCGCTTCCTGCAGAACGCGATCGGGGCGGTGCCCGGGCCGTTCGACTGCTTCCTGGTCCTGCGCGGGCTGCGGACGCTGGCCCTGCGGGCCGAGCGTCATGCGACCAACGCCGCGGCCGTTGCGACGATGCTGGCCGGACGAGCCGACGTCGGCGCGGTGAGCTACCCGGGCCTGCGCGACGGCTCCTACGCGCATCCACAGGCGGCCTTGGCGGCCCGTCAGATGCGTGGGGCCGGCGGAATCGTCTCGTTCATCCCGGCCGCCGGTGGGGCCCATGGCCGGACGGCCCAGGAGCGGGCAATTGCCATCTGCGAATCCACTCGACTCTTCACCCTGGCCGAATCGCTGGGCGGGGTGGAGTCGCTGATCGAGCTACCGGCCACGATGACCCATGCCTCGGTGGCCGGCTCGCCGCTCGAGGTCGACCCGGCCCTGATCAGGCTGTCGTGCGGGATCGAGGCCGAAGCGGACCTGCTGGCCGACCTGCGGGCGGCCCTGGATCGGGTCTAGGCTGACCCGGGCAGGCGCTCGATTGCTAGCGCTTCTTGCCCCGGACCGAGATCAGGTGGGCCGTCCAGGCCGACGCCTGGCCATCGATCGCAACCGAGCTGCCGTGCCAGCCACAGACGCACGTGACGGTCTGCTCGCGGTGCTTGTACTCGTCAATCACGTGCTTGAACTCGGGCGTGATGCCTGGCTTGGCGGGGGGCGTGAGGGCCAACGTGGGCTCCGATCGATCGATGCTGGGGAGTGACGGTCCTGGTCGCCGCTGACGATGCCACGACAGGACGAGTAATGATACGCCCTAGCGCCCACTCCGGCTGCGGACCGGATCCAGCCGATCGCGCAGGCCGTCGCCCACGAAGTTCACGCCCAGCACGAACACGACCACGACGAGCGCCGGCTCGACGGTCAGCCACCAGGCCGTCTGGAGGTAGTCACGGCCGTCGTAGATCAGCCGGCCCCATTCGGGCGTGGGCGGCGGGACACCCAGGCCGAGGAAGGTCAGCCCGGCCGTGAACAGGATCACCTGGGGAATCTGGAGGGTCACGATGACCACGATCGAGCCGGCGATGTTGGGCAGGACGTGGCGGCTCAGGATGCGCCACTCCCCGACGCCGGCGGCCCGGGCCGCCTCGATGTAGGGCCGCTCGCGCACGGCCAGGACCTCGCCCCGAGTCACCCGGAAGTAATACAGCCACGATCCCGCGCCCAGGACGAGGACCAGGTTGAGGATCGACGAGCCGGCCACGGCGATGACGGCCAGGGCCAGGATCAGGAACGGGATTGCCTGCTGGATGTCCGCCAGGCGACCGATGATCAGGTCCAGCCAGCCACCGCGGTAGCCCGCCAGGAGGCCGGCGCCGACCCCGATCAGGGCGCCCAGGGCGACGCTCAGGATGCCGATCTCGAGCGAGGTCCGGCCGCCCCAGATGATCCGCGACAGCAGGTCCCGGCCGGTCGCGTCGGTGCCGAGCAGGTAGGTTGGCGAGCCGCCCGGCAGCCAGGCTGGCGGCTTGAGCCGGTCGGTCAGGACCTGGGCGAGCGGGTCGTGGGGACTGATCCAGGGCGCCAGCAAGGCCAGCAGCACGATCGCGCCGACCAGGACCGATCCGATGAGCAGGCCCCGATCGACGCGGCGGGTCCGCCGGGACGGGGCCGGCAGGGGCCAGGCTTGATTCACGTCAGCTGCTTCCACCTCAGGCCAGCCGGATCCGGGGGTCGATCAGGCCGTAGACCAGGTCGAGCAGCAGGTTGACGCTGACGATGACCAGGGCGGCGACGAACGTGAACGCCTGGATCACCGGCAGGTCCCGGTTGGCCACGGCCTGGACGACGAGCTGGCCCATGCCCGGGTAGCTGAACACGACCTCGACCACGATCACACCCGACAGGATGGCCGCCAGGTCGAAGGCCAGGAAGGTCACGAACGGGATCAGGCCGTTCCGGAGGGCGTGGCCGAGGACCACCCGGCGCGGGGTCAGGCCCTTGGCCCGGGCGGTCCGGATGTAGTCGGCGCCCAGGACATCGAGCAGGCTGGAGCGCAGGATTCGGGTCAGTCCCGCGGCCGAGCCCAGGCCGACCACGATCGCCGGCAGGAGCAGGTGGCTGGGGTCACCGGCGCCCGACACGGGCAGGATCCGGAGGGTGACCGCGAAGACGAGGATGAGGACCTCGCCCAGCACGAAACCCGGGATCGCCTGGCCCAGGACCGCCACGGAGCGGGCGGTCAGGTCGATCCACGAGCCCGGCCGAAGGGCTGCCGCGATGCCCAGCGGGACCGAGATCAGGAGCGAGACCAGGACGCCGGACAGGCCCAGGGCGAGCGTCGCCGGGACGCGCGCCAGGACCAGCCCGAGGGCGGGCTCGAGGGTGTTCGTCGAGGTCCCGAAGTCACCCTGGATGGCCCGGCCGAGGAAGCCCGCGAACTGGACCGGGAGAGGCTGGCCGAAACCCAGCTGGATGCGCAGCGAGTCGACCGCGGACTGGGGCGCGTCCAGGGGCAGCAGCGCCCGGACGGGGTCGCTGGCGAGGAAGACCAGGGCGAACACGATGAACGACACGCCGAGCAGGACCACGGCGCTGGCCAGCAGCCGGCGAGTCAGGAACCAGGCCATATCCGGCACAGGGTAGCCGTTGGCGGGGACGCACTCGGTGGGACGATCAGGCCTGCCAACCTGGGACGACCGTTCACGGCACGCATTGCCGACCTGCGCTACGGTAAGTCGGCATCAGCGTGCTCAAAGGAGCGTGCTCATACGTACAGCGGGGCTTTCCGAGTGGCGGCCAACATGCCCGGCCGCCGGGGCTCCGCAGGCAACGAGGAGAACGAGCCAATGACCCACCACGCGTTCCGCGTCCCCTTGCGACTTTCGGGCCTGGCCTTGGCCGGCCTCGTGCTGGCCGCCACGCCCGGCATGGTCGCCGCGACGACCAACGCACCGATCGCCGAGACCGGCGGCATGACGGCCACACTGCCCTTGCTGGGGACCTCGCTCACCGTTGCGGTGACTCTGGATCGTGTCGGCAACGTCTCCGGCGTCGCCCTCGATCCGAGCAGCGCCCTGTCCAAGACCAAGTCCGGCGACGACTTCGTGAAGTTCACGAACAGCGACGGCGCAGTCAAGGTCAGTGTCAAGGCCAAGGGTGGCCAGCTCTCGATCAAGGCCAGGGCCAAGCAGCTGAGCGACCTGCTCGGCAGCGGCACCTGGTCGGCCGACGTGTTCGGCACCGGGGCAAAGTCCAGCGCCACCTACACCGTCGGCAACGATGCCAGCGGCAAGCCCACGGTGGCCTTCGGGACCGTCAGCCCGGCCACCGGGATCACCTGGACGCTCGGATCGAAGTGGTCGGTCAAGTACAGCCCGGACAACGGCGGCACCAGCAAGAGCAAGACCAAGGCCCAGGGCGCTCGCGCGCTGGCCACGGGCACGTTCGCCTGGCAGGGCTTCACCAAGACCCTCACCGTGTCGGTCACGGTCGCCCCTGGCGGGACCGCCGGCCTGGCCATCGTCCTGAGCGGACGGGATGCCCAGAAGCTGAGCGGAACGCTGGCCAGCCTCGAAGGCTCGCGGACCTGGTCGGCCCACCTGTGCGACGGCACGGCGGTCTCGGTCAAGTACCACGTCGCCGCCGACGGCAAGGTGGTCTACGACAGTGCCACCGGGGCCAAGGCGACCGAGAAGTCGTTCGCCAATGGGTTCCTGGCCTGGTTCGACAAGAGCCGGACCGCCCTGTTCGTCAACCTCAAGCAGGTCAACGGGACGTACTCGCTGGTCGTCTTCGGGCGGTCGGGCGATTGCGGCCACCGCAGCCCAGGATTGGGCGGCCACGGCGGCGGTCCCGGCTGGGGCGACAGGTCCGACCACTCGTCAAAGCCGAAGTTCCACTGAAGCCAGCCTCGACCCGGTCACTACGGTCGGATCGGCGATCGGATCGGTCCTGCCAGACCGGAGGGCGTCGCCGCACCGGCGGCTTCGCCCTCCTGGGCGCCGCGCTGGGTCTGGCCCTCGGCCTGATGGCCGGCTGCGCTTCGCCGGCGACCCCGACCGCGTCCGCACCGGCGGGCGCCAGCCCGGCCGGCTCAACCGTCGACGTTGACCCCGGCGCCAGCCTCAGCGCGGCGATCGCCCGCCTGAACGGCGGCTATACCTTCAGCACGACCGTCAGCATCAACGGCCAGATCGCCACCCAGGCAACCGGGCGCTGGATCGGTGGCGGCAGCGAGTTCATGGTGACCACCAACGGCACCTCGATCACCTATCGCAGCCTGCCACCCAACTCGTGGGTGCTCCAGGCGGGCAAGGGCTGGGTCCAGATCGACGGCAGCATCCCCAGTGGCAGCCCGCTCGACGCCCTCAGGGCGCCCAGCCAGGTCAGCCAGACGGGCGGCACGGCCGGCGCGCTGGATCTCAGCGCGACCTATCCGGCGGCGGTCCTGGGACTGGCCGGCAGCGACGGGGTGCCAGTCCAGCTCCACCTGGCCTCGGATGGCTCGCTGACCGCCCGCTACAGCGCGGCGGCCGGCAGCGCCACCTCGGAGACGACGATCAAGCCGGACCCCGAACAGGCCCCGATCGCAGCGCCGTCACCCTCCTGAGGATCAGGCCATCGCCCGGCGGCGATCGCCCTGGAGTCGTTCCTCGGCGATCCTCATCGCCGCAGTCAAATCTGAGCCGGCCGTCGGGGCCGCCCAACCCAGGGCCACGCGGGTCGAGATCGAACCGGCCGCCAGCCAACGGTCGCATTCCGATCGGATTCGCTCGGCGTAGTTGATCGCCTCGATCTCGTCGGTCTCGGGCATCAGGATGCCGAACCGGCTCGGCCCGATTCGGGCCACGTGGTCGGTCGCTCGGCCGTTCCGGATCAGGGTCTGGGCCACGGCCGGCAGGAGGCGCTCGGCTGCATCGGTGCCCAGGAGTCCGGCCAGCCGCTCGAACCCGTCGAGCTCGACCAGGACGACCGTGACCGGCCGGCGATAGCGGCTCAGCCGAATGCTCTCCTCGCGGATGCGCCGTTCCCAGTCGACCGCCTCGTCCACTTCGACCGGCACGGCCGGCTTGTTCGCGTGCGGCCGGGGTGCGTCGGTCCAGACCACGGTCTGCTCCTCGGGTGCCCCGCTCAGGTCGGCTGGCTCGAGCGGGCCCGGCTCGAGCGGATTTGGCTCGAATTCGGTCTCGTATATCGGCTCGAGTCCGGGCTCACGCGGTCCCAGGGCAGTTGGCGGCGAGACGAAGAAGGCGATCGCCTCCTGGTCGGCGGCATGCGGCTCATCTTCGAGGACGGAACGGAAGCGTCGGGCGTCATCGGCTGCGGTCACGGGTTCGGTGCTCTCCTCGACTGGATCTTGGAGCTCTGAGCTGGGGCTGGCGGAGGTACTGTTCGGGACCGGCACAGGACCGGCCGGCCGGGCGTCGTCGAACCCTGCGGTCGCCTCGGCAAGCTCGGGCTGCCGCCGACGAACGAGGGTCACGATGAGAGCACCCATGATGACAAGATTCGCGACGATCGCGATTCCGATAGCGATGATGAGCGGCTGGGTGGACATCTTGGCTCCGGTTCGAGCGACGGATCGCCCGGGTTTTGCATGATCACCCGGGCCTGCTCCGCTGACAACAGTCCTGACCCCACCAGGACCAAACGTTGGTGCTGCAGGTCAACGAGGCGGGCAGTCCGGGTCGGAGGCGTGGGCTGCGGTGCGCTGGATGCGGTGCGGGCGAGCCGTCCGGGTTGCAGCCGTCGGCCGAGCCGCGTATTCTCCCGGCCCGGTCCGCTCCCGGTGAGACGGACGGAAAACCGAGGTCTGCTGTGGCACGCGCGATGTGGCGAGGGGCAATCCAGTTCGGGCTTGTAACGATTCCCGTGCGGCTCTACCTGGCGACCGAGTCCAAGGGCATCAGCTTCAACATGCTCCATGACAAGGACCTGTCGCGGATCCAGATGAAGACCTACTGCCCGGTCGACGACGAGGTGATCTCGAGAGGCGACACGGTCAAGGGCTTCGAGTACGCGCCGGGCCAGTACGTGGTCGTGACCGACGAGGATCTCGCCTCGGTGCCGCTCAAGACGGTCCGGGCGATCGAGATTGAGCTGTTCACCGCGGCCAACCCCGACAACGCCGCCGTGCGCTTCGTCAAGGGCGCCTATTACCTCGAGCCCGACCCGATCGGCCGGAAGGCGTTCTACCTGCTGCGCGAGGTCCTGGCGGAGAAGGAGCTGACCGCGATCTGCAAGGTCGTGATCAAGGATCGCGAGGTCCTCGGGGCGATCGACCCGTTCAGCACCACGATGCTCCTGACCACGCTCCATTGGCCGGACGAGATCCGGAGCGTGGCTGAGCTCGACCTGCCCGACGAGCTGCCCGAGGCCAAGCCGGCCGAGAAGGCCATGGCCGAGCAGCTCATCGGGGCGATGACCGCCGACTTCGACCCGGCCGCCTACCACGACGACTACCGCGAGGCCCTGCTCAAGGTCATCGAGGACAAGGTCGCCGGCCAGGAGACTGTCGAGCCGGTGGCAGCCGAGCCCGCGACGAACATCGTGGACCTGATGGCGGCCCTCGAGGCGAGCGTCAAGGCAGCGGTCGAAGCGCGCGGCTCCACGCCGCCCACCTCGGTCGACTCGAAGCGGGCTGCGGGCTCCAAGAGCGCCGCCAAGCCTGCCGCCAAGCCTGCTGCAAAGAGTGACGCCACGAGCGCCGACGAAGAGCAGGCACACGCGCCGGCCAAGCGCCGCAAGTCCGCCTAGCCCAGCCAGGCCTCAGAGGAGGCCTCTGCCTCGATGCCGCTCGACGCCTACCGGCGCAAACGCGACTTCTCGAAGACCGCCGAGCCGGCCGGCGGGTCGCCCGCGGCCGCCGACCGGGTCCTGGCCGGCCGCTTCGTCGTCGGCCGCCACCGCGCGTCGCGCCTCCACTACGACCTGCGCCTCGAGATTGATGGCGTCCTGGCCAGCTGGGCCGTGCCCAAGGGCCCCAGCCTCGACCCCGACGTCAAGCGCATGGCGGTCCATGTCGAGGACCACCCGATCGAGTACTTCGACTTCGAAGGCACGATCCCGCGCGGCGAATACGGCGCGGGCGACGCGATCGTGTGGGACTGGGGCACCTACGAGCCCGAGGCGCCCACCCTCGACCCGGGCCGCTCGATCGCCGACGGCGAGCTCAAGTTCCGGATCTTCGGCCAGAAGCTCCGGGGCCGGTTCACCCTCGTCCGAACCCGGGGCACGGGCGGCCGCGCCGCCGGCTCGAAGCGGTCCGGTGGGGGAGCCGAGACGGATCGGGACGGCGAGCCCTGGCTGCTCATCCACAAGCGTGACGCCGACGCGGTCAGCGGCTGGGAGCCCGAGGACCACCGCGCGTCGGTGATGACCGGCCGCACGAACGAGGAGGTCGCGGCCGGCCTGGCCCCGCGCTTCGAGGCCGCGCCCCCGGCCCCCCGGCCCTCGCTCGAGGCAGCCGGAGCGGTCGCGGCGCCGTTCCCGGGCTTCATCGAGCCGATGCTGGCGACGCTGGCCACGAGCGCGTTCGACAATCCGGACTGGCTGTTCGAGATCAAGTGGGACGGCTACCGGGTCGAGGTGGTGGTGCGCGACGGCCGGGTCTCGATCCACACCCGGAACGGCAAGGATGCCGCCGCGTACTTCCCGGGCCTGCTGAGCCCGCCCGATTGGATCACCGCCCGCGAGGCGGTCGTCGACGGCGAAGTGGTCGCCCTGGATCCGGAGGGCATGCCCGACTTCGGCCTGCTCCAGGAGCGCCTCGGGGTCAAGTTCGGCCAGGCCGGGATCCACCGGACGAAGCCCTCGGCCGCCGAACCGGGCGCTGCCCAGCGGACGCCCTCGCCACTCGTGTTCCAGGCCTTCGACCTGCTCTACCTCGATGGCCTGTCCCTCCTGGCGGTACCCCTCGAGGAGCGCAAGCGCCTGCTCCGGGCGGTGCTCCATGACGGGCCCAAGGTCCGCTACGCCACCCACGTCGAGGCTGCCGGCGTGGCCTTCATGGCGGCGGCCTCGGCCCGTGGCCTCGAAGGGGTGATGGCCAAGGAGCGCCGCTCGACCTACGAGCCCGGCCGGCGGGTCGGGACGTGGCTGAAGCTGAAGAACCGGCCCGAGCAGGAGTTCGCCATCGGCGGCTACCTGCCCGGCGAGGGCAACGCGCGCGAGCTGGGCAGCGTGATCGTTGGCTACTTCGAGGACGGGGCGCTGCGCTATGCGGGACGGGTCGGCAGCGGCTTCGATGGCGCGACCCGCCGGCGCGTGCGCGACCTGCTCGACGCCGCGGTCCTTGACGCCCCCGCCTTCGATCCGCCGCCGCCGTCCGGCCCGGACCTGCGTGGTGTCGTCTGGACGGCCCCGGCCGTCGTCATCCGGGTCGCCTTCTCGAACTGGACCCGCGACGGGGTCATCCGCCAGCCCTCGTTCAAGGGCTTCGAGCTCGATCGTGACCCGGCATCGGTCCGCCGCGAGCGAGCCGTTGACGGCGTTCCTGCGGCGGACGATCGCAGCCTGACCCGGGCCACGGCTGCGGCCGCCTCCCGGCCCGCCCCGACGAAGACGGCTCGGTCGAGCAAGGCCTCCGGCAAACCGCCGGCAGCCGGCCTGGCCGACGCCCCGACCGCCGACGAGCTGGCGGCCCTGGACGCCTTGCCGGCCAAGGGCATCTGGCAGGTCGGCGGGTTCGAGCTGAGCCTGACCAATCTCGACAAGGTCCTCTTCCCAGCCCGGCCCGCCCGGCCCGGATCCGGTCCCGAGGGGGCGACGCCGGCCGAGGAGCCGATCACGAAGCGCGACCTGATCCGCTACCTGAGCCGGATCGCGCCGGCCGCCCTGCCCCACCTGGCCGAGCGGGCCCTCAACCTCCAGCGCTTCCCCGATGGGGCCGGCGGCCCTGCCTTCTGGCAGAAGCAGATCCCGCCCACGGCCCCGAGCTGGCTCCGGCTGTGGCGGGAGACCGGCGTCGAGGACCGGTCCGCCAACGACCACCTGGTCGCGGACCGGGTCGGGACGCTGGCCTGGCTGGGCAACCAGGCCGCCTTCGAGATCCATCCGTGGACGTCCCGGATCGACGATCCCGATCACCCGACCTATGCCCTGATCGACATCGACCCGGGTGAGAAGACGAGCTGGGACGAGACCCTGACCCTGGCCCGGCTGTATCGGACCGCGCTCGGCCATCTCGGCCTGCGAGCCGCCCCGAAGACGACCGGCAAGCGTGGCATCCAGGTCTGGGTGCCGGTCGGGCGCGGCCGCTACACGTTCCGCGAGACCACCGACTGGGTCGAGCAGCTCAGCCGGGCCGTGGGCGCGATCGTGCCCCAGCTGGTCAGCTGGGTGTGGTCGGTGGCCGGGCGCGGCGGCCGGGCCCGGCTCGACTACACCCAGAACAGCCGGATCAAGACTCTCGTCGCGCCGTACGCTGTCCGCCCCGCGGCCGGCGCGCCGGTGTCGGCCCCGATCACCTGGGACGAGCTCGACGACCCCGACCTGCGGCCGGATCGCTGGACGGTCCGGACGATCCTGCCCCGGGTCGACGCGCTGGGCGATCTCTTTGCCTCCGCCCTCGAGCAGGACCAGGAGCTGCCGCCGCTCGGCTGACCGCCCGGTTAGCGCCAGGGCAGGGGATCGCGTGGGCGGTAGCCCTGCCGGAAGAAGGCGGCGACCGGCGAGCCGCCCGAGTAGGCCAGCGCAACATCGCCCTCTGCGTCTCGCCCGATCGTGAGCCGGACGGTGTCGTCCCCGGGCAGGTTCGGGTCGTAGATGCGCAGGGCCAGGGAACCCGGCCGGGGTCCGGCCTCGATCCCGTGGGCCACGACCTGGTGGTCCTGGATCAGCGTGGCCGGGTTGGCCGAGACGGCATGGACCAGGCCGAGCGGCACCGGCCGGCCCGCGGCCAGATCGCGCCGGATCCTGGGCAGCTCCCGCCCCAGGACCTCGGCCGAGCGCGAACCAGCCGACCGCCAGGGCGCTCCGAGCAGGTAGAACCGGGCGGGCCCGAGGCCGAGCTCGAATGAGGCGAGCTGGCGCTCGACGACGTAGCGGAAGCGCGGCGTCCCTTCCTCCGGACGCGCTTCAGCGGCCGGCGGGCTGATTCCCGCGAACCACAGGTCGAGCGCGGCCAGGGCCATGCCCCCGCACAGGCCATTGGCCGCGTCGCCGATCGCCAGCTCGAGCGGAACCGGGCCGCCGACACGCAGGCGCAGCGGCGGGACATGGGGCCAGCTGTTGGCAAAGGCAAAGCCGTTGACCGACGCCTGGAACTCCGGCCGTCCGTCGCTCACTTCCGGAGGTCCTCGTTGCGATAGGCCATCGTGCTCGAGGTCCAGTTGGCCGATACCTCGGCCAGGGCCGCCGTCGCATAGCGAGTCAGGCCAGACACGGCGAACAGGATCGCGAAGGCTGGATAGCCGAGCGGCAGCAGGACCAGGATCCCGGCGTTGGACAGCTGTCCGGTGGTGATCCCGAAGGCCGTGCCGGCCACGAACTTGCCCTGGGCACTGATCAGGTCGGGGCCCGGCGACAGGCGCATCAGGCGCTCGTTCGAGGACAGGGTGCCGGCCGAGGCGCCGGCTGCGGCGACTGCGGCAACGACGCAGATGATCAGGCCGGCCAGCGGGTTCTGGGGAAAGGCGGTCAGGCCCAGGAGCATCGCCGAGCCGCGCAGCAGGAACGACGCGCGCAGGGTGCGCGAAGCGCTGCCCCGGGCCAGCAGCCCGCCCACGACCGTCGCCGCCACCAACGAGGCGGCCGATGAGATGGCCGCCAGCAGGATGGCGAAGCTGGCCGACAGGCCGAGCACGCTGATCGCGTAGATCGACAGGTAGGGGCCGAAGCCGGCCCCAAAGGCAGCGATGCTGATCGAGCGCAGGAACGGCGCCAGCTGGGGCGACGGAGCTGGGCGGGTGCCGGCTCCCGGCTGAGCCACCCGGACCCGGCCCGGCTTGACCAGCCGGCGCAGGATCGCGATCTCGATCACCCCGGCGATGCCACTGACCAGGAACACGACGGCGTAGATCCGCAGGCCGAGCGAGGGCAGCAGGAGCTGGACCAGCAGGGCGACCGGCAGGAGCAGGACCGCTCCGAGGCCCAGGGTCAGGCCCATGACCCGAGGAGCGACGAAGCGACGCTCGGCGTCGGGCATGATCGCGCCGTACCAGGCCAGCAGATTCGTCCCGCCGATCGTCGTGGCCGCCCCGCCCAGGCTCATCACCGCCGCGACCGCCAGGATGGCCAGGCCGTTCGGGATTGCGCCCAACCAGGCGGCCAGGGTCAGGCCGCCCAGGATGAAGCCGCGCGTCTCGCCCACGGCCAGGATCACCAGGGTGAGCCCGCGCAGGTTGCCGTCGAAGCGGCGCAACAGGCGGGGCACGACGAGCTGGGCCGAGGAGAAGGCGTAGGGCATCACCCCGATGACGGTCGCCAGGGCGGGGCTGGCGCCGAGGGCGAGCAGGAGCGGGATCGTCAGTCCGTCGCCGGCCAGGGCTGCCACCACCGCGCCGGAACCGCCGATGCCCTGGAAGCGGCGGTAGCGCGGCTCCAGGAAGATCCGCCACTCGCGGATCGCGCTGGCCGCGCCGAACGGCCCATCCGCGACCGGTACGCCCGGAGCGCTCACTGGGCCTGGATCGGCGGCCCGAACCAGACGCTGGCGGCGATGATCACGTACAGGGCGATCAGGGCCAGGCCCTCGAGCCAGGTCGATTCGCCGTCGAAGACCACGAAGGCACTGAGGATCACCGACAGGCCCAGCGCGCCGAGCAGCAGCGGCGAGGTGACCAGGGTCAGGGCGGGGCCGCCGATCAGGACCGAGATCAGGACAAGGGCCGGGATGAGGGCCAGGGCCACCTGCAGGCTGGAGTTCAGGACCAGGCTGATCGCGAGGTCGGCCTGGTTGCGCAAGGCGGCCTGGATGCTGGCCACGTTCTCGACGGCGTTGCCGGCAATGGCCACGATGACCAGGCCGGCGAACGCCTCGCTGATCCCGAAGCTGGCCAGCGCCGGCCGGAGCGAATCGACGAACCAGTCGGCGACGAAGGCCGAGCTGATCGCGGCCACCACCAGGATGCCCACGCCCAGCTGGATCGGCCAGACCCGCGACGACTCGAGCTCGGGGTTGAGCGCGCTCGCCCCAGGCCCGCCCGAGATCGAGAACGGAATCGAGGCGGCGAACAGGACGAGCAGGACGACCGCCGTGATCACGCTCAGGTCGGTGGCGTGCCCGGCATCGGGTGCTCCAGGGGCCGTGGCCAGGGTCGGGATGGCGAGCGCCGCCACGGCCAGGACAAGCAGGGTGGCGATCAACCGGACGGGCTGGACCCCGAACGTCAGGACGCCGAACTTCCGGCCGCCGAAGACGAAGGCCAGGCCCATGACCAGCAGGCTATTGGCCAGGATCGAGCCGATCAGCGCGCTCTGGACCACGACGATCAGGCCGGCCTGCAGGCTGAAGATCCCGATGAACAGCTCGGGCAGGTTGCCCAGGGCCGACTGGAGGACGCCGGTCAGGCCCGGCCCGAGGCGCTGGCCAAGCTGCTCGGTCCCCTGGCCAACCAGCCCGGCCAGGCCGGCCAGGGCCACCGCCGAGGCGACGAAGATCAGGGTGGGCTCGCCGTTGACGAGCTCGAGGAGCAGGCTGAGCCCACCGGCCACGATGGCCAGTCCCATGAGGACCAGGGCCTGCCTGCCCAGGAGCGTGGCCAGGCTGGGCCGTGGTGGCTCGGGCATGGGCGCGGTCTGGCTGGCCATCGTCTCGATGATACGGGCGGCGGTACCATCGCCGGGATGGCCGCCCACAACCATCTCGCCGGTGAGACGAGCCCATACCTGCTCCAGCACGCCCACAACCCGGTCGAGTGGTATCCGTGGGGCAGCGAGGCGCTCGAGCGGGCCACGCGCGAGGACAAGCCGATCTTCCTGTCGATCGGCTACGCCGCCTGCCACTGGTGCCACGTCATGGAGCGCGAGTCGTTCGAGGACCCGGTCACGGCGGCCGACCTCGCCCGCGATTTCATCTCGATCAAGGTCGATCGCGAGGAGCGGCCCGACCTCGACCAGGTCTACATGGGCGCCGTCCAGGCGATGACCGGCCAGGGCGGCTGGCCGATGAGCATGTTCCTCACCCCGGACGGCCGGCCGTTCTACGGCGGGACCTACTTCCCGGCGGTTCCTCGCGGCGAATTGCCTGCCTTTCGGCAGGTCCTGTCCGGCGTTGCCCGGGCCTGGCGGGAGCAACGCCCCGAGCTCGAGGCGTCGGGCGACCGGCTCGTGGCCAGCCTGGCCGGGCAGATCCGGGCGAGCCAGGTGGAAGGGGTCAATGGCAGCGAGGCGCCGCCGGCGTTGCCGACTGGAGCGCCCGTAGCGGCGGTGGCTGCCCTCGAGGCGACCTTCGACGCGCGCTACGGCGGCTGGGGCCGGGCCCCGAAGTTCCCCCAGCCGATGGCCCTCGAGTACCTGCTGCGCCGCCTCTCGGCAGCCGGAGCGGACGCCGATGGCTCGGCCGGGCGGATGCTCCGGACGACCCTCGATGCGATGGCCGCCGGGGGCCTGCACGATCAGCTCGGGGGTGGCTTCCACCGCTACTCCACCGACGGCCAGTGGCTGGCCCCCCACTTCGAGCAGATGCTCTACGACAACGCCCAGCTGGCCCGCGCCTACCTCCACGCCTGGCAGCTCCTCGGCGAGCCGTCCGACCTGGCCGTGGCCCAGGGCACGCTTGACGCGATCATCCGGGACTTCAGCACGGCCGGCGGCGGCCTGGCCGCGAGCCGCGATGCGGACACCGACGGCGTCGAAGGCGCGACGTTCACCTGGACGCCGGCCGAGATGGCGGCGGCGCTGCCGGTTGATGGCGAGGACCTGCCACTGGCCCTGGCCGCCTGGGACCTCTCGGACGGCGGCAACTGGCACGAGGGCCACGGCCGCACGATCCTGCGCCGGGTCGCCCCGGATGCGGACCTGGCCGAGACCTTCGGACTGAGCGTCGATGAGCTCCGGCTCAGCCTGGAACGGAGCCGGGCCACGCTGCTGGCCGCCCGGGATCGGCGGCCGCAGCCGAATCGGGACGACAAGGTCCTGGCCGGCTGGAACGGGCTGGCGATCGCGGCCCTGGCCGAGGCGGCCGTCGCCTTCGCGGCCGATGGCGACGAGGTGGCCGGCGAGCACTACCGGCGAGCGGCCGTCGCGGCGGCGGCCGACTGCGTCGATCACCTGCTGACTGCCGACGGCCGCCTCGGGCGGAGCTGGAAGGATGGCCGGGTTACCGGCTCGGGCGTGCTCGAGGACTACGCCTGCCTGGCCGACGGGCTCCTGGCGCTGTATGCCGCGACCTTCGACGAACGCTGGTTCCGGTTCGCGCGGGGCCTGGCCGACGCCATCCTCGATCGGTTCGCCGATCCGGCCGGCGGATTCTTCGACACGGCCGACGATCACGAGGTGCTGATCACCCGGCCGAAGGACCTCCAGGACAACGCCGTGCCCTCGGGTAACGCGATGGCCACGACCATCCTCCTGCGCCTGGCGGCTCTGACCGGCCAGGCCCGATATCGCGAGGCGGCCGAACGCGCCCTCGGCCTGGTGGCGGAGGTGGCTCCCCGCCACCCCACGTTCTTCGGCCAGTGGCTCGTGGCCCTGGACTTCGGCCTGGCCGATGTCGACGAGGTCGCGATCATCGGCGATGCAGGTTCGCCTGCAACCCGCGCGCTCCTGTCGGTCGTCGAGCGTGGCTTCCGACCGCACCAGGTCGTGGCCGTCCGGGCGGCCCCGTCCCCGACCGTGATCGAGCTGCTCGAAGACCGGTCCGAGCTCGACGGCCGGTCGACGGCCTTCGTCTGCCACGGCTTCGTGTGCCGCCTGCCGGTCACCGAGCCGGCGGCGCTGGCCGGACTGCTCGCGGCATCCGGCGTCGCGCCGACGTGACGGCCGGAGGGCTGCCTGCCCGGCCCAGGCGGCTGGCCGCGGAGTCCGCAGCCCCAGCTCGACCGGCCGCCACCGTGGTCCTGCTCCGGCCGGGCCAGGTCTCGCTATCGAACGAACCCGAGGTCTTGCTGACACTGCGCCCAGGATCGATGGCATTCGGGGCCGGCCTGCATGTCTTTCCGGGCGGCCGAATCGAACCGGGCGATGCCCAGCCGGGGATCCTCGCCCGGGCCGCAAATGGTGACGCGGCCCGCGTGGCGGCCCTGCGCGAGCTGTTCGAGGAGGCCGGCGTCCTGGTCGCCGATCGGGCCGACGGTTCGCCCGCCACCGGCGACCAAGCGATCGCGACCGAGCTACCCGGGTTGCGCGCCCAGCTGGTCGGCGGTCAGCTGACCCTGGCCCAGATCCTCGAGCGATTCGACCTGGTCCTGGCCACCGACCGCCTGGTCGAGATCGCGCGCTGGCAGACCCCGCGGGTCTACCCCCGCCGCTTCGACGCACGCTTCTTCGCCGTCGAGCTCCCGGCCGAGGCGGTCCTGGACCTGGATCCGGGCGAGGTCGCCGGCCATGCCTGGCTCACGCCCGGGGCCGCGCTGGCGGCGATGGCCGCCGGCGAGATCGAGCTGTGGCCGCCGACCTCGACCACCCTGCAGCGCCTCGAGCGAGCCGTCGACATGGAGGCGGTCCGAACTGGGCTGGAGCTCGTCGACGGCCTCCCGTTCACCCGGCGCGACCTGGCCGGTGGCGTTATCGCCCTGACCGGCGGCCAGGCCTTCGGGCCGGCCGGACGACCTGCCAACACCCTGCTCGTTGGGCACCGGTGGGTCGTGGTCGTGGATCCCGGCGACCAGGACGAGAACTTCACCGACCGGATCGAGGCCGAGGTCGCCACCCTCGGCGGGCAGGTCATGGCGATCGTGCTGACCCACGTCGATCCAGGCCATGCCGCCGGCTCGCTCGAGCTCCATGAGCGAACGGGGGCACCGATCCTGGCCGGGCCGGGCGGCCAGGCCGTGCTGCCGTGGCCGGTGACCGAGATTGGCGATGGCTCGACGGTCGACGGCGACGAGCCGATCACCGTCGTTGGCACACCAGGCCATCGCCCCGACCACATTGCCTTGCGGCTGGGCGACTCGACGGTCCTGTCCGGTGATGCCCTGACGGATCGGCCGACCCTCGTTATGCCGCCGGCCGGCGATCGGGTCGCGGCGGCGGACTCGATTCGGCGGATCGCCGGCCTCCGGCCCGGTCGGATCGTGCCTGGTCATGGCGAGCTGATCGACGATCCAGACTCGGCCGTGCGGAGCGCCCTGACCGCCCTCAGTCCGTAGGCGGCTGCGTCAGCCCTTGATCGTCTTGTGCAGGTTGCGCAGAAGGTTCAGGCCCGCGTCGACCTCCTCGACCGGGGCGTACGGGCCGGGCATCAGGAAGCACGGCCTCCCGGCCATGGCCACCCCATCGAGCTGGCCCCACTTCTCGCCCAGCGTGCGACCAGCGGCCGTCTCGGCGGCCCGCTTGTAGATGAATACGACGGCGCTGGGCCGCCACACGGCGACCTTCTGCCAGAGCGGGCCGACGCCGGCCGTCAGCTCGCGATCGCTGGCCGTATCGCGCTCCGTCGGCAGCTTGATCAGGTCGGTGATGCCGTGCCCGGCCGCGACCAGCGCATCGTCGGCGGTCGCGACCTCCGTGCCGGGCGGGAGGACGCTGGCGATCATCAGCCGGTTCCAGAACGTCCGGCCCAGGCGACCCTGGTGATAGTGGCCGGCGGTCACGCTCACCGGTGACGGGTTGAGGCCGACGAACAGCAACCCGCCCCGGTCGGGCGGCAGGTCGACCAGGGTCTCAACCGTGGTCCCAGCCACGACGAGCGGGCCACGATGTGTTCCTGGGCCGGGCCTGAACAGGAGGTCGTCGAGGTCGGCCAATTGCGCCGCTCGGGTTGCTGGCCGAGGGTCGGGTCAGGCCGGTCCGGCAGCGCCGGGCGGAGGCGGCGGCGGGGGAGGGGCGACGGGCGGCGGAGCTGAGGCCACCGGCGGTGCCGGGGCGGCCGGTGGTGCTGCCGGAACTGGAGTCGGGGCGGCAACCGGGGCGGCTGCGGCGACCTCGGCCTCTGGCGCGTCCTTGCGCAGGTCGGTCTTGATCTCCTCCGCTTCCTTGCGTGCTTCCTTCACGCCCCGGCCGAGCATGTTGCCGATCGCGGGCAGCGTCTTCGGGCCGCGGATGATGATCACGATGACGAGGATGACGATCAGGATGATCAGGGGATCCTTCATGCCTCGATGGTACTCGACTCATCGGAGGGCAAGCGGGATCACGAGCCGAATCGACGTGTGGGTGCTTGAGAAGGCGACGACCTTGTTGTCGACCAGTCCGACGGCCTTGGCCGCCGCCATCACCTCGACATCACGGACCGTGGCCTGCCTGCCCTTGCGCGACACGACCCAGATCGCGCCGTTGGCCACGATCCGGCTGCGCAGATGGGCGAGCTGCTGGAGCTCGGTTCCGTCGTCGATTCCCAGGAAGACGATGTTCGAGCCGGGGAGCGGCTCGGCCTCGGTGATGTCCTGGGTCCGCTCGGCGAGCTGGCGTCGGAACTCGGCGTCGTCGATGTTGATGACGGCCACCCGTGCGCCGGGCTTGACGCCGAGCTTGTCGATCAGCGGGGCGGTGTAGACGGGCTCGGCCATCGGCGGATCGTGCCACGCCGCGGGCTACGATGCCAGGTGTGAATGACGGTCCGCTGCTGGTCTTCGGCCCGCGCTCCGAGACGTACGACTTCGGGCCCGGCCATCCGCTGACGCCGCGGCGTTTCGGGCCGGGGATCGACCTGTTGCGCACGGTCGGCGCGATGCCCGGTCTCGAGCCCGAGCCGGCCTCCGACCCCGAGCTGCTCGAGATCCACGCCGCCGGCTACCTGGCCGCAGTCAAGCGCCTCTCCGTCGATCCGGCCGGCGAGGCAGAGGCGGGTCTGGCGGCCTACGGCGACGACCCGCCGTTCGCCGGCATGCATGAGGCAGCGGCCGCCGTTGGCGGTGGATCGCTGCGGGCGGTCGAGGCGATCCTGCGCGGTGAGGTCGAGCATGCGTTCCACCCGGGCGGTGGCCTGCATCATGCGATGCGCGGCCGCGCGTCCGGCTTCTGCATCTACAACGATCCCGCCTTGGCGATCGCGGCAGCCCGCCGGGCGGGCCTGCGCGTCCTCTACGTCGACCTGGACGTCCACCATGGCGATGGCGTCCAGGCGATCCACTACCGGGATCCGGGCGTGCTCACCTTCTCGATCCACGAGAGCGGCCGGACGCTCTTCCCGGGCACCGGCTTCGAGGACGAGCTGGGCGAGGGCGTGGCCGCCGGCACCTCCGTTAACCTGCCGCTCGAGGCGAGCACCGGGGAAGGCCCCTGGCTGGCCGGCATCCGGGCCGTCGTGCCGAGCCTCGCCGCGGCCTTCGGGCCGGACCTGATCGTCAGCCAGCACGGCGCGGACAGCCATGCCTGGGACCCGTTGGCGCACCTGCGGGTCACGACGACGGCGATGGGCGAAGCAGCCCGGCTGGTCGACGAGCTCGCTCATCGGCATGCCGGCGGTCGCTGGCTGGCGACGGGGGGTGGCGGCTACGACGTGTACCGAGTCGTGCCCCGAACCTGGACCCTGACCTGGCTGGCCGGTGCTCATCGCGAGGCACCAGCGACGATCAATCCCGGCTGGCGCGAGCGCTGGGCGAGCGATGCGACCGCCTATCGACAGGACCCGCCGCCTTTGACCTTCGACGACCCGCCGAATGACGGCCTGCCCGACTCCGAGCTCCAGCGCCTGGCCGAGGCTCGTTCGTACGAGACGATCGAGCGCGTTCGCAACCTGGTCCTGCCTCGCCTGCTGGTCGTGGCCCAGGATCGGGGCTGGTGGGACCCCTTGGCGTCTGGCCCAGCCCGCGGGGCTCCGGCGACCTCGACGTTGATCGAGGGCGGATCTCCCAAGATCCTGGCTGAGCTCAAGCCTGATGTTGTCGAGCGGCTTGTCCTCGCCCCTCGGACGATCACTCCGTTCGACGCTGTCCTCGGGCGGGAGATTCTGCTCGCGGCGCTTCGAGCTGGGTGCCGGGCGTCGGGGGCGGTCATCGGTGATGAGCTAGTGGGCATTGCCCTAGCGCTGCCGTCAGGGGACCCCGCGCAACCAGCTGAGCTGATCGCCCTAGGCGTCGCGCCCGACTACCGCCGTCAAGGAGTTGCGAAGGCGCTCCTCCATGCCGTGGCTGGCTCCGAACGGCAGGTTGTTGCTCGAGTAGGCGTAGCCGAACGCGACGTCGTCGACCCGCTCCCGCTGTCGGACCGGCTGGCCATCGCGGACCGCCTGCTGGCTCGCCCGGGAATGGCTCGAGCGACGTAACGCCGAGTCAGTTCGGCACACCATCCTGGCGCTTGCTTCGTTGGAAGACCTCGCAACGGTGGGCCCTTGCGCAGGCAGCAAGGTCCGTTCATCGTCTCGTTGATGTCGAAGATGTTCGCGATCGCTTGGCTCTGCGTCCTGGCAATTGGGTGCGCGGCACCAATCCCGTCCTTGGCGCAGGGCGTAGCCCCGACACCGACGCTCATTTCGCCCGCGTCAGCGTCACCGTCGTCCACGGCCTCGCCAGCGCCGAGCTTTCGGGTTACTTGCGACGCTGAGCGCGTGCTTTTCCTCGGCAGTGCCGGGGCAACAGCCGACGAATGCTCCGCAATCCTGCCGTTCGAGGCGGTCGCCGCTCGTCTGGGTACGATCACCCGGGTCTTCATCAAGGGCGCCGACTTCCCGTGCGGCGATCTCTGGCTGCCGCGGGGTTCACCACCGCCCCTGGATTGTGCCCGGCCGATCAACCTGCTCGGATCGGCGATGAGCGGCTGGGCGAGCTTCGACGGTACGGACAACGTCGCCGCGATCAGCGTCAGACGGAGCCTGGTTGACCCGAAGTCGCCCGTCGCCTTTGGCCCATGGCACGCAAGCCTGGAGGCCTTCATCGTTCCGCCGGCCGGCTGGACGATGCCCGCCAGCTAGCCTACCGGGCTGCAGGCTCCGAACGGACGCCGCCGAACATACAGATCATTTGTTCTGTTCGTCCGCGACGTCCTATACTCCTCGTCCCGTGGCTGCCCGACGTGGATCGCCGACCCTTGCCCAGCCCGCGAACGAGCCCCTTGCGGCGTTCAGCCCGGCCGTTCGCGACTGGTTCGAGGCGTCGTTCGCCGCCCCGACGGCCGCCCAGGTCGGCGGCTGGGCAGCGATCTCGGCGGGCAAGCACACCCTGATCCACGCTCCCACAGGGAGCGGCAAGACCCTGGCCGCCTTCCTGTGGTGCCTCGACCGTCTTGTCCGCGATCCGAGCCCGCCGGCCACCCGCGAGCATCCCGGCACTGTCCGGATCTTGTACGTGTCGCCGCTCAAGGCCCTGTCCTACGACGTCGAGCGCAACCTGCGCGCCCCGCTGGCCGGCATTGCCCGGGCGGCCGGCCTGCGCGGCGATCCCGTACCCGAAATCACGGTCGGCCTGCGGACCGGCGACTCGACGGCCGAGGAGCGCCGGCAGATCGCCCGGCGGCCGCCCGACGTCCTGATCACGACGCCCGAGTCGCTGTACCTCCTATTGACCAGCGCGGCGCGCGAGACCCTCGTCGGCGTCGAGCACGTGATCATCGACGAGGTCCACGCGATCGCCGGTTCCAAGCGAGGAGCCCACCTGGCCCTGAGCCTGGAGCGCCTCGAGAAGGTCAGCGCGAAGTCGCCCCAGCGGATCGGCCTTTCGGCCACCCAGCGTCCGCTCGACCTCATCGCGAAGTTCCTGGGCGGCGTCGGACCCGGCCGCCAGGTCACGGTCGTCGACGCCGGCTCGCGCAAGCCGCTCGAGCTTTCGGTCGTCGTCCCGGTCGAGGACATGAGCCGGCTGGGCGAGAGCGTGCCGCTCGAGGAACGGCCATCCGGGCCGGGCTCGGGGGGCGACCTGCGGGTCAGCATCTGGCCCTCGATCCACCCCCGGATCCTGGAGCTGATCCGGGCTCATCACAGCACGATCATCTTCTGCAACAGTCGCCGCCTGGCCGAGCGGCTGGCCCAGCGCCTGAATGAGCTGGCCGGCGAGGAGCTCGTCCGGGCGCACCACGGGTCGATCGCGCGCGAACAGCGCCTGTCGATCGAGGACGACCTCAAGTCGGGCCGCCTGCCGGCCATCGTGGCCACCTCCAGCCTCGAGCTCGGCATCGACATGGGTGCCGTCGACCTGGTCATCCAGGTCGAGTCGCCGACGTCGGTCGCCCGCGGCCTCCAGCGGATCGGCCGGGCCGGCCACCAGGTCGATGCCCCGTCGCGCGGTGTGATCTTCCCCAAGTACCGGGGGGACCTGCTCGAGGCCGCGGTTGTCGCCGAGCGGATGCATGCCGGCGCGATCGAGACGACCGAGATCCCGCGCAACCCACTGGACGTGGTCGCCCAGCAGATCGTGGCCATGACCGTGATGGACCGCTGGACGGTCGACAGCCTGGCCGAGACGATCGGCCATGCCTCGCCCTACGAGTCGCTCACCCGCGAGGCGCTCGAGGGCGTCCTGGCGATGCTGGCCGGGGCGTATCCGTCGGACGAGTTCGCCGAGCTCAAGGCGCGGATCATCTGGGACCGGGTGACCGGCGTGATCGAGGGCCGGCGCGATGCCCGGGTCGTGGCGGTGACCTCGGGCGGCACGATCCCCGATCGGGGCCTGTTCGGCGTGTTCATCGCCGGCGAGCCCGGCACGACCGGGCGCCGGGTGGGCGAGCTGGACGAGGAGATGGTCTACGAGCTGCGGGCCGGCATGCACGGCGATGTCGTCGTCCTGGGCGCCAGCTCCTGGCGGGTCCTCGAGATCGGCCATGACCGGGTCACGGTCGAGCCGGCGCCGGGCGTACCCGGCAAGCTGCCGTTCTGGCACGGCGACGCCGTCGGCCGGCCCCTCGAGCTCGGCCAGGCGATCGGCTCGACCGTGCGTGAGCTGGAGGCTGACCTGGCTCGCGGCAGCAAGGGCCGCACGGCCGCCCTGGAGCGGCTGTCGAGCAAGAACGACCTGGATCCGCTCGCGGCCCAGAACCTGCTGGCCTACCTCGAGGACGAGGTCGAAGCGGCCGGCGCCCTGCCCACGGACCGGCGGATCGTGGTCGAGCGCTTCCGGGACGAGCTGGGCGACTGGCGCCTGTGCATCCTCACGCCATTCGGCGGCCGGATTCACGCTCCCTGGGCGCAGGCGATCGAGGCCAGGCTCGGCGAACGCCTGGGCACGGCCGTCCAGTCGATCTGGTCCGACGACGGCATCGCGATCCGCCTGCCGGACACCGAATCGGACGGAGCGGACGGCTCCTTTGCGGCCGGCCTGGAGGACCTGCTCTTCCCGTCGCCCGACGAGATCGAGGACCTGGTCGTGGGCCAGGTGGGCAGCTCGGCCCTGTTCGCCGCCCATTTCCGCGAGAACGCGGCCCGGGCCCTGCTCCTGCCCCGGCGCCGGCCGGGCACCCGCACCCCGTTGTGGCAGCAGCGCCAGCGCTCAGCCGACCTGCTGGCCGTGGCCTCGCGCTACGGCAGCTTTCCGATCCTGGTCGAGACCTATCGCGAGTGCCTGTCCGATGTCTTCGACCTGCCCGGCCTGAAGTCCGTCCTGGCCGCGGTCAGCCGGCGCGAAGTGGCCGTCCACCGGGTCGAGACGGTGCGTGCCTCGCCCTTTGCCAGCTCGCTCCTGTTCGACTACGTGGCGGCCTTCATGTACGAGGGCGACGTCCCGATCGCCGAGCGCCGGGCCCAGGCGCTGACCCTGGACCGGGACCTCCTGCGCGAGCTCCTCGGCCAGGAGGAGCTGCGCGAGCTGCTCGACGGCGATGCCCTGGCCGATCTCGAGCTCAAGCTCCAGGCTCTCAGCGAGGATCGGGCGGCCACGACCGTTGACCAGGTCCACGACCTGCTCCGCCGGATCGGCGACCTGACCGAGCTGGAGGTGGGCGGACGGGTGCTCGGAGGGATCGAGCCCGGGCGGGGCTGGCTGACCGAGCTCGAAGCCGGGCGGCGCGCGGTCCAGGTCCGGATCGCGGGCCAGCCGGCCGGAGCCCGCTGGATCGCGATCGAGGATGTTGCCCGCTACCGCGACGCGATCGGCGTCCAGCCACCGTCGGGCGTGCCTCAGGCCTTCCTCGAGCCGACGCGGGCCGCATTGGAGGGCCTGCTCGGCCGGTGGGCCCGGACCCACGGGCCGTTCGTGACCGCCGAACCGGCCGCCCGCTGGGGCCTGCCGGGCGGCCTCGTCGAGGATGCGCTGCACCGGATGATGGCCGCTGGGACGCTCCTGCGAGGTGAGTTCCGGCCGGGTGGCAGCGAGCGCGAATGGTGCGACCCGGAGGTGCTCCGCCAGCTCCGCCGCCGGTCGCTGGCCAAGCTGCGTCGCGAGGTCGAGCCGGTCGAGCCGGTCGCCCTGGCCCGGTTCCTGGCCGAATGGCAGGGCGTCATCGCCCTGGCCGGACTCGGCGACGGGCAGGTTGGGCCGTCGCCATTGCGCGGCTCGGCCGCGCTCGAACGGCTGGCCGAGGTGATCGACCAGCTTGCCGGGCTACCGATCCCGGCCTCCGTCCTGGAGCGGGACGTCCTGCCGGCCCGGGTCGCCGGCTACCAGCCCCGGCTCCTGGACGAGCTCGGAGCGCTGGGCGAGGTCATCTGGGTCGGCCGCGGCAGCCTCGGCCGGGACGACGGCCGGGTGGCCCTCGTCCGGCCCGGCCGCGATGCCCTGCGGGATGCCCTGCTCCACGGCCCGCCCGGCCAGACGGAGGGTGACGCGCGGCCCTCCGGCGAGGTGCCCGAGGCGATCCGGGAGTACCTGGCGACCCATGGTGCGTCGTTCTACCGGCCGATCCACCTGGCCGCCGGAGGTGGTCCCGACCGCCTGATCCTGGATGCCCTATGGGAGCTCGTGTGGGCCGGCGAGGTGACCAACGACACGTTCGCGCCGCTGCGGGCCTTGCGCTGGACCCGACCCGACCGCGAGGCGCGCCGCCGGCCCGGTCGACTGACGAGCCTCGGCCCACCCGAGGCCGCCGGCCGCTGGTCGCTGGTCCAGCCGGCCAACCTGGCGACGGCCTCGGCGGGCTCGGCGGCCTCGCCGACCGAGCAGCTCCACGCGATCGCTCTGGCCCTGCTCGACCGGCACGGCGTGCTCACCCGGGAGGCGGTGATGAGCGAAGGGATCGTCGGTGGCTTCTCCGGCATCTACCCGATCCTGCGGGCCCTGGAAGAGAGTGGCCGGATCCGACGGGGCTACTTCGTGGCCGGCCTGGGAGCCGCCCAGTTCGCCCAGGCCGGTGCGCTCGATCGCCTGCGGGCGGTGCGCGACACGGGCGACGAGCTCGGCCCGCGCCGAGTGCTGCTCCTGGCCGCGGCAGATCCGGCCAATCCGTACGGTGCGGCCCTGGCGTGGCCGCGCCGATCCGATGCCGACCGGCGCCCGTTCCAGCGGGCGGGCGGCGCCTACGTGAGCCTGGTCGAGGGTGAGGCCGTCTTCTACCTCGAACGGGGCGGCCGGTCGCTCCAGTCGTTCCCGGCGGCCGACGACCCGACCACGGCCGCGCTGGCCCTGGCAGCGTTCGGGGCGTTGGTGGCCGACCGACGAATGCGCGAGCTGGTGATCACCAAGGTGGACGGTGCGCCGATCGGCGAATCGCCTTGGCGAGCGAGCCTGCTCGAGGCGGGCTTCCAGCCCGGCTATCGCGGCCTGGTCCTGAGCGCCCCGTATCATCGCAGCTGATGTGTGAGCAGTTCGTGGCTCGATCCGAGCGGCCCTTCCGGATCGACAGCCTGTACCCGTTCGCCGGCAGCCTCGAGCGCTTCGGGATCGCCGGGTTCGGCTGGGGCGCGGCCTGGCTGGATCCATCCGGCAGCCTCGCCAGCCACCGCGACGTGCGGGCCTTCCGAGACGATCCGGGCCGCCTGAAGCTGGGCGAGATCGAGACGACCAGCTTGCTCGTCCACGTGCGCCGGCCTTCACGCATGTCGACCCTGACCCTGGCCGATACCCAGCCGTTCGGCGACCCGGCCGGCCGGTTCGCCTTCAGCCACAACGGCGACCTGCGCCACTACCAGGCGCAGCGGGCCGCCTACCGGGCGGCCGGCCGAATCCAGGGCCGGGCCGATACCGAGGTCGGCGCCCGCTGGCTGGAGGACGCCTGGGCGCCGGGCACGAGCGTGGCCGACCTGCTCGGCAGCCTGCATCAAACGTTCGACGGCCAGGCCAACCTGGCCGTCCTGGCCCGGGACGGGTCGGCCTACCACTACGCCGGCAACGAGGAGAATCCGGTCTTCCGCTTCCGGCTCGGGCCGGTCGAGATCGCCTCGACCGGGATCTACTCGCTCGATCGCTCGCTGTTCAAGTTCGTCGTGCCCGAAGGCGCCGAGCGCCACCGGCTGACCCTGCGCGAGACTGCCGTCCTGGCCTAGCCGGCCCGTTCAGCCCGGCCGTGTGCGCCGCGTGCGAACCAGGAGGCCGGGCCGCCCGCGTTCGCGCCAGCAGGCCCGGTGCCGCCCGCGTTCGCGCCAGCAGGCCCGGTGCCGCCCGCGTTCGCGCCAGGCGAACAAACGAGCCGAACGCGGCGGCCGGGCCAGCCTTGCGGACCTGTTCGAGCGTCCCAATCGCCGATTCGTTCGTCGTTGGCGAACATGTCGCGTGGATCGCCGTCCGGCCGGCGGGTCGGTTCGCTCGATTCCCTCGTTCTGTTCGTCCAGGGCGAACGCGGACCTGGCCGAGACGTTGATCTCTCCGGGCGATCAAATCGACCAAACGAGCCCAGCTCGGCAGGCCGATCAGGGCCGATTCCGCCGAATCCATCTCCGCCGGCGATCAAATCGACGGTAGGCGGGTCTCGGATGCCCGCCGGCACGATCGATTCGCTCGATGTCATCGCCTGGGGAGATACCCAGAGGCGGGCGAGGCGGGCGAGGCGGGCGAGGCGGGCCAGGCGGGCCAGGCGGGCCCAGCGGGACCAGGGGCGGGCCCAGCGGGACCAGGGGCGGCCCCGGCGGGCGCAGCGGGCCGACCGCCGCACCGGGCCCGGCTGGTTCAGCCTGGCCGGTTCTCCAGGCCGAGGAACGCCCGGATGCCGAGCCGGACCCGCTGGCGACGGCCTTCGGGATCGCCCGACCAGCGTCGGCGAGTCGTCCGGGCCGCCGCCGCAACCAGGCCGATCGCGGCCGGCCACGTCCGTGGATCGAACCGACCGAGCGCCACCGGGTGGCGCCACAGCCACGGAATCGTGGCCCACAGCAGGACGAGGTAGTCGAGCCGAATCGGGCGCGGCCCGAAGCCGAACAGGGCCTGCAGCTGGATGATCGTGAGCGGCAGCGTGATCAGGCTGAGCAGGAAGGCCGCGGCCAGCCACAGGAGGCCCCAGGTCCGCGCCCGCGGCGCGAGCAGGATCCAGAGCGGGGCAGGGAACCACTTCATCCAGGTGGCGATCGCCCAGATCAGGCCGGCCAGGCGGGCCCCGCAGAACTGGGCGGCCCACAGGCCCAGGGCCAGGATCATCGTCACGTTCCCGGTGTCGAGGTTGGCCCCGACCGGAAAGGCCAGGACGAGGACGGCCAGGGCCGCCGGCAGGGGCCGCCGGCCGTAGGCCCAGTGGATTGTGGCCAGCCAGGCGATGATCACCCCGGCCCGCCAGACGAACCAGGCCACGTCCCAGGGCAGCAGTGCCCAGGGCGCGAACAACGGCAGCATCCACGGGGCGTACACGTAGGGCAGGAACGGCCCGCTCGGGTGGTACGGATTGCCGCCGTTGAGCCAGATCCGGACGGCTGCCCAGTACGCCCGGGCATCGGCTCCACCTTCTTCGCCGCGCGCGATCAGGCCCGCCCCGATGATCCCGAAGATCACGGCCAGGATCAGGATCGCGGCGATCCGGCGGCGATCGTGCAGCCGCTCGAACTGGCCGGCCAGGGCCCGGCCGAACGCCCGCAGGCGGCGGTCGGTGGCCGACGGCGGCCGGGTGGCGGGTCGCGGTCGAGCTGCGCTCATCGGCCGAATTCTCGCATGCCCTGTTCCGGTCGCTGCGTGAGCGCGTGAGGAAGGCCGAGCACGCCGCCCCAGTGCACTCCTGTATCCTCACGCCACGTTCAGGGAGGCGGGAGGCTGAGTGCCTGAAGGCAGCGTGATCGTGATCGGCGGCGCCGAGGACAAGGTCCGGGACCGGGTCATCCTCAATCGCTTCGTCGCGCTCGCGGGCGGTCCGAAGGCCGTGGTCGCGGTCATCAGCACCGCCTCATCCCTCGGCCAGGAGGCGGGCGAGCGCTACCGGGCGGTGTTCGGCGAGCTGGGCGTAACGACCGTCCGGCCGATCCACGCCGTGACCCGCCAGCAGGCCAATGAGGAAGCCGCCGTGCGGGCCCTGCGCGGCGTGACCGGCATCTTCCTGACCGGCGGCAACCAGCTCCGGCTGAGCTCAACCCTGGGCGGAACGCGCCTTGCCGACGAGATCCTGGAGCGGTTCCAGCAGGGCGCGGTGATCGCCGGGACGTCCGCCGGAGCATCGGCGATGAGCAGCCATATGATCGCCTTCGGAGCGTCGGGAGCGACGCCCAAGCTGCGCATGGCCCAGATCGCGGCGGGCCTGGGTGTCCTGCCCGGGGTGATCATCGACCAGCACTTCCAGCAGCGGAACCGGCTCGGCCGGCTGCTCAGCCTGATTGCCCAGAATCCCAGCCTGCTCGGCCTGGGGGTCGACGAGGACACGGCCGGCGTGGTCGGACCGGACCACATCATGGAGGTCATCGGGCGGGGCAGCATCACGATCATCGACGGGTCCAAGTCCGAGACCGACGCCTGGCAGATCGGCGGCCATCGTCCGCTCATGATCAGCGGCGTCGTCCTCCATTCGCTGCCGGCGGGCTATCACTTCGACCTGCGCCAGCGGCGCCGGATCGAGACCGCCCCGCTCCGTGCGCTGGCCGGCGGCGAGGCCGCGTCGAGCTGATGGCCGAGCCCGCAGCGTCGCCTCGAGTCAAGTCGCCCGGACGGAGCCGGGCGGACCTGGCTCGCCCCGAGCCGAGCCTGACCATCGTCGAGACCCGGATCCTGCGTGGCCCCAACTACTGGGCCCGGGAGCCGGTCGTGCGGATGCTCGTCGATCTCGGCGTCCTGGAGGAGTTCCCGAGCAATACCATCCCGGGCTTCGTCGACGCCCTGGTTGGCCTGCTGCCGACGCTCGAGGACCACGCCTGCTCGCTCGGCCGGCGGGGCGGCTTCATCACCCGCTTGCGCGAGGGCACCTGGGTCGGCCACGTCGCCGAGCACATCGCGCTCGAGCTCCAGAACCTGGCCGGGACCGACGTCCGCCACGGCAAGACCCGCTCGGCCGGTGCCTACGGCCGCTACAACGTGATCTACGAGTACCGCGAGGAGTCGGTCGGGATCGAAGCGGGCCGGATCGCGGTGGGCCTGGTCAACCACCTGGTCGATCCGCCGGCCAGCCCCGGCTTCGATCTGCTGGTCGAGCTCGAAGGCCTGATCCGGCTGGCGGAGCGAGCAGCCTTCGGGCCGTCGACCCAGGCCCTGATCGACGAGGCCGTCAGCCGCGACATCCCCTACATCCGGCTCGACCGGCACTCCCTGGTCCAGCTCGGCCAGGGCGTCCACCAGCAGCGCATCCGGGCCACGATGACCTCGCGCACCTCGGCCATCGCGGTCGATATCGCCTCGGACAAGAGCCTGACCAACAAGCTCCTCGACTCGGCCGGCCTGCCCGTTCCCCGGTCCGAGCTGGTCGACTCCGAGGAGGCGACGGTGGCCGCCGCGAAGCGGCTGGGCTATCCCTGTGTGGTCAAGCCGCTCGATGGCAACCACGGCCGGGGCGTCCACCTCGACCTGCGCTCGGAGGAGGCCGTCCGAGCCGCCTTCCACGGCGCCCGGCGCGAGAGCCGCTCAGGCGACCTGGTGGTCGAGACCTACGTGACCGGCAGCGACTATCGCTGCCTCGTGATCGGGGGCAAGGTCGCCGCCATCGCCGAGCGCGTGCCGGCCTCGGTCGTGGGCGACGGCGCGCGCACGATCACGGCCCTGGTTGACGCGGCCAACGCCGACCCGCGCCGGGGGATTGGCCACGAGAAGGTCCTGACCCGGATCAGCCTGGACGACGCGGCGATCGAGCTCGTTCGGGCCCAGGGCTTCGAGCTCGGGTCGGTTCCCGAGGCCGGGCAGCGGGTCAAGCTCGCCCTGACCGGCAACATGTCGACCGGCGGCACTTCGATCGATCGGACGATCGAAGCCCACCCCGACAACGTCGAGATCGCCGAGACCGCCGCCCGGATCATCGGCCTGGATGTCGCCGGGATCGACTTTATCTGCCCCGACATCGCCACCCCGGTGCGCGAGACCGGCGGGGCGATCGTCGAGGTCAATGCCGCGCCGGGTTTCCGGATGCACACCCACCCGACCGAAGGTGAGCCCCAGTACGTGGCCCGGCCGGTGATCGATGGCCTCTTCCCGGCGGGCACGCCGGCGCGCATCCCGATCCTGGCCGTGACCGGCACGAACGGCAAGACGACCACGGTCCGGATGATCGCCCACATCCTCAAGCTGATGGGCCGGCGGGTCGGCATGACCTCGACCGACGGAATCGTGATCGACGGCCGGATGATCAAGAAGGGCGACATGTCCGGTCCGAAGTCGGCCCAGATGGTCCTCCAGAACCCGACCGTCGACACCGCCGTGTTCGAGGTCGCCCGGGGCGGGATCCTGCGCGAGGGCCTGGGCTACGACCGCAACGACGTGGCGGTGGTGACCAACGTGACCGGCGACCACATGGGCCTGGGCGGGATCACCTCGCTCGGCCAGCTGGCCAACGTCAAGGCTGTCGTGGTCGATGCCGTGCCCCGCTCGGGCACGGTCGTGCTCAACGCCGACGATCCACTGGTCGCCCGGATGGGCCGCCATTCGGCCGGCCGGGTGGTCTACTTCTCGATGCAGACGCGCAAGGGCGAGGAGGGCTTTGACCGGATCGACGGCCACGTCGGCCGGGGCGGGGCGGCCTTCTGCATCGACCTCACGCCCGAGGGCGAGCTGCTCGTCCTGCGCCTGGCCGGCCGGACGATGCCGATCCTGTACACTCACCTTGTCCCGGCCACCTTCGGGGGCAAGGCTCGGATGAACGTGGCCAACGCCCTGGCCGCGGCCGCGGCGGCCTGGGCGGCAGGCGCCCACCTGCACGACATCCGACAGGGCCTGCGCACGTTCTCGACATCGTTCTTCCAGGCTCCCGGCCGGCTCAACCTGCTGGAGCTCGGTGGAGTGCGGGTCGTGATCGACTACTGCCACAACGTCGACGGCATGCGCCAGCTGACCGACTTCGTCGAGCGGATGGTCACCGAGCCCGAACGCGGCGTGGGCAAGGCGGCCCGTGGCCGGACCGCGGATGGCAGTGGAGCCGCCCGCCACGGCCGGGCGATCGGGGTGATCGGGATCCCCGGTGATCGGCGCGACCAGGACCAGCGCGACTACGGCGCGATCGCCGCCACGACCTTCGACGAGATCATCATTCGCGAGGACAAGAACCTGCGCGGACGATCCCCGGGCGAGACCGCCGGCCACGTGGTGGAGGGTGCCCAGGCCGCGCGCGCCGACGGGACCGGCCGGGTGACCCGGGTCGACGAGGTCCTCGAGGAGATGGCCGCGGTCCGCCAGGCCCTGAAGCGGGCCGCACCGGGCGACCTGGTCGTGATGTGCGTCGATGATGCGGTCGGGGTCTACCGCGAGGCGATGGCCGCAGCCGGTGGCCGGGGCGATGCCCGAGCCTTCGCCGATCCCGGCGAGCTCGAGGTCCCCGAAGGCTAGCTTCGGCAGGGGCCTAGCCGGCCGGCACGAGCTGGGCGCGCGTTCGCCGACGTTCGCCGAGCGGGTCGGTGGCCTTAGCCCGGCGACGGTGGGAACTTCAAGGCACCAAGCATCCTCTCGGCCAGTGGCTCGAGGGCCGTGAGCTCGGTTGCCGAGGGTGCCTCGATGATGATCAGGATCAGCGCATCGTGCCGGGAGGAGACCTCGAGGCGCCGGCGGCCGCCATCAGCCGGGCGGCAACGTGGACGGTGATCCCACTCGCCTTGCCGCCGCCCGTCTCGACCTCTCCGGCGTGCAGTCCGACCCGGACGGCGAGAGCCAGGCCGGCCACGCCCTGGACGATCTGGCGTGCACAGGCCAGCGCGTCCGCGGGACGGGCGAACGTCGCAAAGAAGCCGTCGCCGGCCGTGTCCATCTCGCGCCCGCCGGTCGTCCGAAGGGCCGAGCGGACGACCGCGTGGTGACGGGCGAGGAGGTCCGCCCAGGCCCGATCGCCAACGTCGGCAAGCCGCTCGGTCGAGCCCACGATGTCGGTGAACAGCACCGTCCGCAGGTCGCGTCGTCGGCGGGATGGAGTCCCCACGCCCGGAGTATACGGTTGGCTTCAGCCCGTTCCGGCCGCTCCGCTGAGCGTGCGCTCGGCCCGCGTTCCGGCCCGAGTTGTTGCCAAATCGGTGCGCATCCGAGGCTTACGCAACTTCGGCCGGCCGAATGGAGCCCGATTGCCCGAGGGTGACCTGGGATTCGTGCCCGAGTCAGCCGCCCAATCGGCGAACCGGGCCTCCAAGCCGGGTTGGACCTGGACTAAGCCTCGATCAAGGAACGATCTGGCAACGCGGCCGGGGCGCGCCCGGCCACCCCGGCCACGCCGGCACCCAACGCGGGCACGCAACGCCGGCCTAGCGGCGGGGACGCTCCTGGAGGCGCGGGATGAGTGCCGTCAGGTCCGCCTCGAGGTCGACCGGGCGGGCACCCAGCTCGGCCAGCAGGTCGAATACCGCCTGGCGCTCCTCGTGGCACATCAGCACCACCACCCGGGCCGTATCGGGTCGGGCGCCGGTCCGGGCGGCCTCGGTCGCGGCCGCGCCATTGAGCTCGGCATGGAGAGCGGCGGTCTCGGACTCGTAGACCGGGATCTGAGCCTCGGCCGCGGCCGTGCCCGCCGAGCGGATGCCGGCCAGGAGCTCGCCCACGATCGACTCCCGGGTTCGGCCCCGGAGGTAGGTCAGGGTCTCCTTGATCGCCACCCGCTGGGCCCGCTCGGCGGCGATCCGGCCGATGCCCCGGAGGGTGTCGTCGGGCCGGTCGCCGGCGGTCCCGATGATCACCGTGATCGGCGCAGCCCGGCCCGCCGCCCCGGCCGCGATCCCCTCGGCCACGTCGAGGATGGCCGAGATGCCCGCCTCGTTGTGGGCGAAGTCGACGATCACGACCCGATTGCCCAGGCGGTAGATGTTGAGCCGGCCGGGCGACCGCTCCGAGCTCGGCCGGAAGTCGGACAGGCCGTGCCGGACCTCCTCGATCGAGGCACCCAGGGCACGCGCTCCACCGGCGGCCGCCAGAGCATTGGCCACGTTATGGCGGGCCAGCCCGCCGATCGTGAACGGCAGGTCGGCGACGTGGGCAATCGACGAACGGGTTCCGCCATCCACCTCGATCAGCTCGCCTCCTTCCAGCAGGTACGCCCGGCCGCCGGCCGCGACGTGCCGGGCGACGACCGGCGCCGGTTGCTCCTGGATCGAGAAGAACGCGACCTGGGCCCGGACCCGGCGGGCGACCGCCGCGACGTACGGGTCGTCGCCGTTCAGGATCGTCCAGCCGTCGGGCTTCGTGATCCGGCAGATCGTGGCCTTGACCTCGGCCAGCTCAGGCAGGGTGTGGATCCCCTGGAGATCGAGGTGGTCCGAGCTCACGTTGGTCAGCACGCTCGCCTCGTTCGACTCGTAGCCGACGCCCTTGAGCACGATCCCGCCCCGGGCCGTCTCCAGGACCGCGACCGAGACATCGGACCGGCCCAGGATCGCGGCCGCGCCGCCCGGCCCGGTCCAGTCGCCCGGCTCGGTCATCCGCTCGTCGACCAGGATGCCGTCCGAGGTGGTCGTGCCGGTGTGGCGGCCGGCCGCGATCAGGATGTGGCTGATCAGGCGGGTCGTCGTGCTCTTGCCGTTCGTGCCGCTGACCGAGATGATCGGGACCCCGCGATCGGCGTCCCGGATCCAGGCCGGCGGCGTCGCATCGGCGTCGTCGATGCGAGCCGCCCAGCGTGCCAGCAGCCGGGTCTGGCCGCCGGTCAGGCGGGCGGTCCGGGCGGGCGAGACGTTGCGTTCGACCAGGCCGACCCCGGCCTCGCCGATCGAACGGGCCCGGCCGGCCGCCGTCCAGGGGTAGGTCACGATCCAGTGGCCCGGATCCGACGAGCGATGCACGACCAGGCCGGCCCGCCCGGCGCCATGGTCGGCCCGCAGGCGCTTCAGCCAGGCCACCAGGGCGGCCACGTCATCGGGCCAGTCCCTGGCCGGAACGGCCTGGCCGAGGCGGACGAGGGCGTGACGGGCCGGATTGCGCTGGCCGTACCAGGTCCGCCTGCGACCCACCGCAACCTCGACCTTGACCACCGGCTCGAGCCGGTAGACGTTGGGGCCTTCGAGCAGCCGGATCTCGACGAGTCGCACGCTGCCGGGGAGTCTAGCAAGGCCGCTAGACTGCCCGCATGGACGCCTTGCACTCGCCCGGCGCCGGGGTCAGCCCGGACGAGCTCGAGGAGATCGAGGAGATCGTCCAGGACGAGCTGCCGGCCTACCTCGAGGACCTGGCCACCCTGGTCAACGTCGACTGCGGCAGCTACACCAAGGTGGGCGTCGACCAGGTCGGTGCCTGGACGGCGGCATTCCTGGAGCGACTCGGCGCCCAGGTCGAGGTCCACGCACATGCCACCCTGGGCAACACGATCGTGGGCACCTTCCGAGGCCGCGTCGGCGGCCCGCGGGCCCTCCTGATCGGCCACCTCGACACGGTCTTTCCAGAAGGGACCGCGGGAGCGCGGCCCTTTCGGATCGAGGCGGGGGTGGCTCGCGGCCCGGGCGTGACCGACATGAAGAGCGGCCTGCTGGCCGGCCTGTACGCCATCCTCGCCTTGATCTCGCTGGGCGAGGACGAGGAGGCGGCCGATGGCGAGGCTGGCGCGAGCGGCGGTCACGGCCGCTCCGCCGTCGGCGAGCCGGTGACGGAGATGCCTTTTGAACGGCTTGTGTTCGTGGCCAACCCGGACGAGGAGATCGGCTCGATCTCGAGCAGCCCGATCATCCGCGAGCTGGCCCTGGCTTCGGACGTGGCCCTGGTCCTGGAATGTGCCCGGGCCAACGGCGACATCGTCTCGGCCCGCAAGGGCACCGTCGACTTGCGCCTGACCGTCCACGGCCGGGCGGCCCATGCCGGCGTCGAGCCGGAGAAGGGCCGCAACGCGATCCTGGCCGCGGCCCATCTCATCGTCGAGCTCCAGGCACTCAACGGCCGCTGGCCGGGCGTGACCTTGAACATCGGGGTCATCCACGGCGGCAGCCGGCCGAACGTGGTCGCCGAGGAGGCCGTCCTCGAGGTTGACCTGCGGGCCATGGGCCGCGAGCAGCTCGAGGCGGCCGAGGCGGCGGTCCGGGCCGCGGCCGCCCGGACGACCGTGCCCGACACGCACGTGACGGTCGAGGAGACGGCCCGCCACTGGCCGATGGAGAAGCTCGAGCGCAGTGGCCGACTGGTCGAGCACGCCCAGGCCATCGCCGGCCGGCTCGGCTTCGAGCTGGCCGATGCCTCGACCGGCGGCGCGTCCGACGCCAACACGACGGCGGGCCTGGGCGTTCCCTCGCTCGACGGCCTGGGCCCGATCGGCGGCAACGATCATTCCCCGACGGAGTACCTGGACGTCGAGTCAATCGTGCCCCGGACGGCCCTCCTGGCGGGGCTCCTCCTGGCCATCGGGCGTGACCCGGTGGTCGGGTCGTGGCGCCCGCACCGGGCATGATTGGCCAGGCCGAAGAAAGGAACAGGGGGGCAATCACGATGGCCAGAGCCGAACGCAGGCGAATATCCTCGGGCGGGCCGTACGAGGCGCGCTATGGCTACAGCCGGGCGCTGGTCGTGGACCGCGCCTGCTGGGTGTCGGGCACGACCGACGCCGGGCCGGATGGCCGCTCGCTCCACCCGGCCGATGCCGGCGGCCAGACCCGGGCGATCCTGGACATCATCGAGGGGGCCCTCCACGACGCCGGCTTCGCCCGGGCCGACGTGGTCCGGGTCCGGATCTACACCACGGCCATGAAGCTCAGCCCGGACATCCTGACGGCCATCGGTGAGCGCTTCGGGTCGGTCGGACCGGCCGCCACGATCGTCGAGGTGCGCGCCCTGATCGACAAGTCGCTCCTGGTCGAGATCGAGGTCGACGCCGTCCGCGACGCCTGACCCGATCCAGGCGGCCAGTCAGGCAGCCAGGCCAGCCGCCCGGGCCCCGGCCACGATGACCACGGCCAGGACCAGGCCGAGCAACAGGTTGCGCCGCCAGGCCACGATCAGCACGCAGGCCGCCACGGCCAGCCACTCGATGTTGATCGAGAAGACCGAGCCCGATCCATTCGGGGCTGGCGCCAGGAAGATCTGGTCGGCGGCGATCGAAGCGAGGACGGCCGGCCCGACGAGCCGGAGGTATTCGAGCGCCCGCGGCGGCAGGCGATCGAAGCCAGGGGCGAGCAGCGGGATCGCCCGGCTGGGATAGGTCACCAGGGCCATCAGGACGGCCAAGCCGACGAGATCCGTGCTCACGACGGCAGTCCGTCGTCCAGCCCGGGCTCGGTCGCCGCAGGCAGCTCGGGGGTCCCACCGGCCGGGATGGCCAGGCCCACGAAGGGGCCCACGACGCCGCCGACGACGATCCCCAGCCGGCTGTCCCAGAGCAGGCCGATCACGACCGCGCAGGCCACCCCGGCCGCCGCCGCGGCCACCTCCCGGCGCCCGCTCGACAGGCCCACCGCCAGCCCGGCCATCGCGGCCGGGAAGACCACGTCGAGCCCGAGCACCCGCGGGTCCGGGATGAACTGGCCGCCGAACACGCCCAGGATCGTGGCCACGTTCCAGGGGATGAACGTCGAGCCGATCGCGGCGATCCAGTAGCCGGTCGGGTCCGCCCGGCCCAGGCGTCGAAAGTGGACGCTGGACAGGGCGAAGGACTCATCGGTCAGGACATGGGCCATCAGAATCCGCTTGACCAGCGACTGGCCGCGCAACCAGGGCGCCAGGGCCGCCGAGTAGAGCAGGTGCCTGGCGTTGACGAGGGCGGTCAGTACGACGATGGCCGGCCAGGCAAAGCCGGCCGCGACCATGCCCGCGGCCGCGAACTGGCTCGCCCCGGCGAAGACGATCAGGGAGAAGGCGACCGCCTCGATCGGCGAGAAACCGGATGAGCGGGCGGTCAGGCCGAAGACCAGGCCGAAGCCGAAGCTGGAGGCAACCAGGCCGGTGGCGTCGACGATCAGCTGCCGGCGCGCGGCCCGCAGCGCATCCGGATCCAGCTCAGGTGGGTCGGGCGAGGTTCGGCCGAATGGCTGGCTCGAGAGGGTCAGCGCAGAAACGTCTTGGCGCAGGTCCCGTCGCACACGACGTAGACGGCATGGAGGTCGTGGGCAAAGCCGGCCACGTGGAGCAGGCCCGGGCAGCCTGGGGTCGGGCACTTGTAGACCCACCACCGACCGGCCGGATCGACCGGCGTCGTCTCGGCCGCCAGCTTGGCCGCCAGGCCGTCGCGCTCGGTGCTCAGGCGGGCGATGATCGCGGCCCGGTCCGCCTCGGTTTCGCTCGAGTAGGGATAGTTCTGGCCGACGTTGGAGGTCACCCGCCGAGTATACCGGGGCTCGAGACGCCTTCCGGCCCCGCCCGGGCCTACCAGGTCGCGGGCAGGCCCATGCTCCGGGGATCGGTGGCCGCCGCCAGGCTGCCGCCCTCGGCCGCCGGGCCACCCTCGACCAGCTCGATCGCGTGGCAGTGGC
This sequence comes from Candidatus Limnocylindrales bacterium, assembly GCA_038239115.1. Classification (GTDB taxonomy): domain Bacteria; phylum Chloroflexota; class Limnocylindria; order Limnocylindrales; family CSP1-4; genus Palsa-1033. Next base: position 38,333 of record JBBSFD010000009.1, read on the forward strand.
CCACGGCCCCGTCGAACGGCTCGGTCGGGGCGAGTCGATGGCCGCGTTCGGCCAGGCCGGTGAGCAGTCCGGGCTCGAAACGCGGCTCGATCCAGACCGTATCGGGTGGGGCGTAGTGCTCGGCCGGTTCCACGAACCAGCGCGGGGCCGCCGCGGCCGTGGCCACGTCGGCGCCGCCGTCGACCAGGGCCGAGACGACTTGGGCGTGGACCTGGGGCTGGGCGTCGCCGCCCATCGAGCCGACCACGACCCACGGCCGCCGGTCCCGGAAGAGCATGCCCGGCATCAACGTGTGGAGGGTCCGCCGGGACGGCCCGAGGACGTTGGGATGATCGTCGTCGAGCGAGAAGTACGAGCCGCGGTTCTGGTAGGCGATGCCGGTCAGGGGATCGACGATCCCCGAGCCGAAGCCGGCGTAGTTGCTCTCGATCAGGCTGACCGCGTTGCCGGCCGCGTCGACCACGCCCAGCCAGATCGTGCCGCCGCCACGGGGCGTGCGGGCCGCCGGCGGGTCGGCCGCCCGATCCGGGTCGATCCGGGCGGCCAGCCGCTTGGCGTAGGCCGGGTCGAGCAGCTCGGCCAGGGGAGCCGGGCGATGGTCCGGATCGGCCAGGTAGGCATCCCGGTCGGCCATGGCCAGTTTCGAGGCCTCGATTCCGAGGTGGGCCCAGCGGGTCCGGCTGGCGACGTCGCCGGCCGGCGGCTCGAACTGGGCCAGGATGTTGAGCAGCTCGAGGGCCACGAAGCCCGAGCTGTTCGGCGGATGGCCGGTCACTCGGACGCCCCGATAGTCGGTCCAGATCGGCTCGGTCCAGGTCGACCGATGGTCGCCCAGGTCCTCGATCCGGAGGTCCGAGCCCGCCTCGGCCAGGGCCCGCGCCTGGCGGTCGGCCAGCTCACCCTCGTACAGCTCGGACCAGCCCTGGGTCGCGATCCGCTCGAGGGTCGCCGCGAGGGCCGGCAGGCGGACCCGTTCGCCCGGGCGCCAGGGGCGGCCCGCCGGCCGGTAGATCGAGCTCCAGCCGGCGCTGGCCGGGCCGAGCTCCCGCTCGAAGATCGGCGCGCTCGCTTCGACCGCCCGGCAGAAGGCCGCATCGGCCGGGAAGCCGTCGCGGGCCAGCTCGATCGCCGGGGCGAGGATATGTGCCCGGGGCAGCCGGCCGTAGCGGTCATGGGCGTCACCCCACGAGCGGACGGCGCCCGGGACGGTGATCGACAGCGGACCCCGATGGGGCATCGAGCGGTGGCCCCGGGCGCGCAGGCCCGCGGCGCTCGAGGTGCGGGCCGATCGGCCGCTGCCGTTCAGGCCGACCTGGGCCTGGGCCGTCTCGTCCCAGATCAGCCAGAAGGCGTCGCCGCCGATCCCGCACGCCTCGTTGTCGACCACGGCCAGGACGGCATTCGTGGCAATCGCCGCGTCGACCGCGCTGCCACCGGCGCGCAGGATGCCCAGGCCGGCGGCCGTGGCCAGGTGATGCGGTGCGACGACCGCGGCGTGACCGCCCCGGACGAGGGTGGCTGGGACGAGGGATAGGCTGGTCACGACAGCCCGAGTCTAGCGGGCCGTTCTAGCGGGCCGTTCTACCCGACCGTCGCGCGAAGGTCCTGCGCGGCCGAGTAGGCTTCGCAGGCATGGACCCAGCCGCTGCCCAGGCCGACCAAGCGCCAACCGAGCGGGATCACGCTGCGCGCTCGATGCTGGCCGTCCTGCTGGGCACGTTCAGCCTGCGCCTGGCGACCGGCCTGACCGGGGCCCTGCTGACCTACCACCTGGCCCACTTCGAGAGGGTCGGCGGGATCCGGATCGACCCGGCCACGATCGGCATCCTGGCGGCCCTGTTCTATGTCTCAGAGCTGGTCATGTCGCCGGTCTTCGGGGTCCTGTCGGATCGGTTCGGCCACCACCGCCTGATGCAGCTGGGCCCGTTCTTCGGCTTCGTGGCGGTGGTCATCACGGGCTTGACGATCGCCATCCCGGTCCTGGCCGGCACGCGAATCCTGGCCGGCCTGTCGACCGCCGCTTCGGTGCCCTCCATCCTGGGCTTCATCGCCGTCGCCACCGCCGGCAACGAGCTGGCCCGGGGCCGGGCGGCGGCCCGCTTCGAAGGGGCAACCCTGGCTGGCCTGGGCTTCGGGATCGTGCTGGCCGGGCTCCTGATCGACCGGTTCGGAGTCAACTCCTTCTTCATCAACGCGGGGATCTACGTCATCTCGTTCCTGATCTATCGCTACGGCGTCACCGTGCAGGAGGACCTGAGCCGGATGCGCCAGGCCGACCACGGTGGCCTGCGGCGCTACCTGAGCATCCTGAGCAGCAGCCACGTCTGGCTGCTGGCGCCGACCTGGATCGCGATCAACGCGGCCCTCGGCCTGTGGACCAACCAGTCGCTCTTCCAGCTGACCCAGAAGCCGTCACCGGAGTTCGCCGACCAGTACCTGATGGGCCACTTCCAGCCGACCGAGATCAGCATCGGCCTGGCCGCCGGACTGGTCGTGTTCTTCGCCGGCCTGATCTTCTGGGGCAATCGCTTCAAGCGGTTCCGGCGGACCTCGATCATCTTCTTCGGGATCATGGGCGGCCTGGCCGTCATCGCGGCGGTCGGGGTGATCAATCACAGCGAGGACTTCGCCCCGATCCTGCGAGCCCCGCCGGCGGCGGTGGTCATCGGCGGCCTGTTCGTCCTGGCCGGCGCCACGCCGGCCGCCCTGGGCATGCTGGCCGACGTGTCCGAGGCCTACCCCGCGGACCGGGGCGCGATCATGGGCCTGTACTCGGTCTTCCTGGCGGTCGGCCAGATCGGGGGCAGCCTGCTCGGCGGCGAGGCCGCCCGGGTCGGCGGGATCGACGGGCTGCTCGTCGGAACGCTCCTGCTCCTGTTCATCGCGCTCGTTCCGCTGGCCCGGCTGCGCGGGGTCGAGCACCTGATCGGCCAGCCGGCCGTGCCGTGAGGGATCGACCATGAGCCGGGTTGCCATCGTGACCGATTCCGCTAGCGACCTGTCGCCAGAGCGCGGCGCCGAGCTGGGCATCTCCGTCGTGCCCTTGCTCGTATCGTTCGGGGCCGAGGAGTTCAAGGCGGGGGTGGACCTCAGCGCGGAGGACTTCTGGGCCAGGATGGTGGCCCCCGAGGCGCCCTTCCCGAAGACGGCGGCGGCCAGCCCGATCGCCTTCCGGGACGCCTTCGAAGCGGCCTTCGCCGGGGGCGCCGAAGCGGTCGTATGCATCAACGTCGCGGCCAGCCTGTCGGGCACGTTCAAGTCGGCCAGCCTGGCCCGCGAGATGCTGCCCGAGCGCGAGATCCACGTGGTCGACTCCGACACGGCCGCCTTCGGCATCGCCCTCCTGGCGATGTTTGCCCGGGACCTGGCCGCCACGGGCCATTCGGGCGCCGAGATCGCCGCCGAGGTCACCAATCGATCGACGGACGTGGAGGCGATCGTCTGCCTCGACACGCTCGAGTACCTCCGCCGGGGCGGCCGGATCGGCGGCGCCCAGGCGGTCATCGGGACATTGTTGAGGGTCAAGCCGATCATCGCGATCCACCACGGCAAGGTCGACAAGATCGACCAGGTCCGGACGCGGGGCAAGGCCCGCGAGCGGGCGATCGAGTTCATCACGGCTCGTCCGATCGAACGCCTGGCCGTGTTCCACAGCATCAGCCCCGACCTCGACGAGTTCCGGAGCGCGGTCATTGACCGGGCCGGGACGCTGACCGTGGCCGACGTCGAGACGGCCGTCATCGGCCCTTCGATCGGGCCCCACCTGGGCCCGGGCGCACTGGGCGCGGCGATGCTCTTCCAGCGCGCCTAGGGTCCTGCGCCGCAGCCCGCGGGGCGCGTCGACCGGACGCAACGCTGGTTGCGGTCAGGTTGCGGCTTGGTAGCGAGCGAGCGTCGAAGCGGGCTATACTCTGGCCGAATTCTCAGAGCGGCGAGGGTCCCTCGGGACGCATTGCCGCGACCGTTGGGTTGTCCGGGAGACGGCCCGCATCACCGGCCGGGGTCGGCTCTGGCGCGCCCGTCCGGAACGGAGGAACACCCACTTCATGGCGACCCAGCAAGCCGCTCCCGCGACGATCAACCCGTGGCAGGTGGCCCAGCAGCAGTTCGACCTGGCGGCCGAGCGGCTGAACCTCGATCCGGGCCTGCGCCGGGTCCTGCGCGAGCCTCGGCGCGAGCTGATCGTGCACTTTCCCGTGAAGATGGATGACGGCAGCGTCCAGGTCTTCACCGGCTATCGGGTCCAGCACAACCTGGGCCGTGGGCCGGCCAAGGGTGGCATCCGCTATCACCAGGGGGTGTCCCTCGACGAGGTCAAGGCCCTGGCCATGTGGATGACCTGGAAATGCGCCGTGGTGGGCATTCCCTACGGCGGCGGCAAGGGCGGCGTGATCGTCGATCCCAAGCAGCTCTCCCTGCGCGAGCTCGAGGGCCTGACCCGGCGCTACGCGACCGAGATCAGCATCATCATCGGTCCCGAGCGGGACATCCCCGCGCCCGATGTCAACACGAACAGCCAGACGATGGCCTGGATCATGGATACCTACTCGATGCACGTCGGCTACACCGTGCCCGGCGTCGTCACCGGCAAGCCGATCGCCCTGGGTGGCTCGGAGGGTCGCAACGAGGCGACCGCCCGGGGCACGGTCTACTGCATTGTCCAGGCAGCCGCTCACCTCAAGCTCGACCTGGCCAAGGCCACCGTCGCCGTGCAGGGCTTCGGCAACGCCGGCTCGATCGCGGCCCGGCTGATCGGCCAGGAGGGCTCCACGGTCGTAGCGGTGAGCGACTCGACCGGCGGGATCCACAATCCCAAGGGCCTCGACATCGCCAGCGTCGTCGCCTGGAAGGGCGAACACGGCACGGTCCAGGGCTTTCCCGGCGCCACCGACATCACCAACCCCGAGGTCCTCGAGGTCGCCTGCGACATCCTGATCCCGGCCGCGCTGGAGAACCAGATCACCGAGCGCAATGCCGGCCGGATCAAGGCCCGGATCGTGGCCGAGGCGGCCAACGGGCCGACCACGCCCGAAGCGGACGTGATCCTGTTCAAGAACGGCGTGTTCCAGATCCCGGACATCCTGTGCAACGCCGGCGGCGTGACCGTCAGCTACTTCGAGTGGGTCCAGGACCTCAACCGCGACTTCTGGGACGAGACCGAGGTCAACCACAAGCTCAAGGGAATCATGGACAAGGCGTTCCGGGACGTCCTGGCGATGAGCCTGCGGGAGGACGTCAACATGCGCACGGCGGCCTACCTGCTGGCCGTCCAGCGGGTCGCCGACGCCACCGCGATGCGCGGCCTGTACCCGTAGGCCATTCCTAGGCTGCCGGCGTCGCCAACCGGCACCGGAACCTCGCTCGCCCGTCGCCGGGCGGCCCGGAACCGGTGCCGACCGGTGCTACCATCCGGGCCATGCTCGACCACGAAGAGAAATTCCTGTTCAAGGAGGAGATCCTCCACCTGGCCAACTCCGTCGCGGAGCCGGGCATCCTCGATAACGTTGAGGACCTGCTGACCGACGTGATCACCAGCCCGCGCTTCGACTCAGAGGTGTTCACCCTCGAGCGGAGCCTCCAGGTCATGCTCGGTCCGCGAGCCGGGACGACCCTGGTCGGCTTGCTGACGGTGGCCCCGGAGGTCTTCGAGGAGGTCGCCGACGTCCACATCCCGTCGGAGGTCCACGAGCGCCTCGTGGCCTGGCGGGCGCGCTTCGGCCTGGCCATCGACAACGCCCTGAACTTCCTCAACAACCCGGACGGAATCCAGGGCCACAACTTCGCCACCCAGATCGCCCACGTCGAGGATCGCCGGGTGCTCCAGGGCCGGCTGACCATGGTCCGCTACAACAACGAGCCCCAGTTCTTCGTGGCCGACGCAAGCGTCTTCCTGGGCCTCGTGGCCGACATCATGGAACGCCTCGGACCGTACCTCGAGACCGACGCCGTCGACGCCGAGACGATCACCCGGCTCAAGGACGCTGTCGCGATGGTGGATCGCCGGACCACGACCCGCTCCTAGGCGACCGGGTGCGCCAGGTCTACCTCGCCGCGACCGGCCAGAACCGGGGCAAGACCACCACCAGCATCGGCCTGCTCGACGGGTTCCTGCGGCGCGGCCTCGACACCCGCTTCATCAAACCGGTTGGCCAGCGCACGATCCTCGAGGAGGGCGTGCCCGCCGACGAGGACGCGGTGCTGGTCCGGAACGTCTTCGGCCTGACCGATCCGATGACGGTGATGAGCCCAGTCCACATCCCGCGCGGCTTCACCAAGTCGTACATCAACGGCGACATCGTGGAGGACCTCGGTGCCCGCATCCGGGTCGCCCATCGGGCGGTCAGCCGGGGTGGCGAGATCCTGCTCATCGAGGGCACCGGTCACGCCGGGGTCGGGGCGGTGATCGGGCTGTCCAATGCGACCGTGGCGGCCATGCTCGGCGCGCCCGCGATCATCGTGTCCGAGGGCGGCGTCGGCCGGCCGATCGACGAGATCGTCCTGAACGCCTCGCACTTCGCCAGCCATGGCGTGCGGGTGGCCGGCGCGATCGTTAACAAGGTCGACCTCGACGCCCAGCCCGGGATCGAATTGACCCTTGAGCGGGGCCTGGCCCTGCACGGCATCCCGCTGCTGGGCGTCCTGCCCTATCGGCCGATCCTGTCGAACCCGACCCTGGCCATGATCCTGGAAGGCGTTCATGGCGAGACGGTCCACCCGGGGCCGGACCTCGACCGGGTGATCGGCGGGGTCGCGATCGGGGCTATGGAGCCGGCCCACATGCTGGAACGGGTCAAGGCCGACACCCTGGTGATCGTGCCGGGCGACCGCGAGGACGTGATCCTGACCCTGACCACCGCCCACCTGACGGGCACGGGTGCCGCGCTGGGCCTGGTCCTGACCGGCGGATACCGACCGCGCCAGGCGATCCTCGACGCGATTCGCCGAGCCGACCTGTTCGCCACGATCGTGGCCGAGGACACCTACGCGGTCGCGTCGGAGGTCCACGACCTGCTCGTCAAGACCCACTCGGCCGACACGGGCAAGATCGAGATGATCAAGGCCCTCGTCTGGGAGCACCTCAAGATCGACCGCGTCCTCGAGGCCGCCCAGCCGCTGCCCGACTGACGCGTTCGTGCCGGGCTGGGGTTCTGGCCGCGCGTGCGTCGAGCCCGGTTTCTGGACGCGCGTGCGTCTGACGAGCGTAACCGACCGATTTGCCCCCGAATCGTCGGATTCGTGCGCGTCACGCACGCGGTCGACCGAAATTGGCTCGAAAGGCCCGATTCCGGCTTCTGGGGCCGTACCGGCGGTCGATTTCGGTCAGTCATGCGCGTCACACGCAACCGGCCCAGGGCGGCGGGCACTCCGGAGGCCGGTCCGGCGGGCACTGCCGGAGGCCGGCACGGGGAAGGGGCACGGGCCTCAGGCCGGAGGCTCCAGCAGCTCGTTGTCGATCAGGCGCGTGGACCCGAAGCGGACTGCCAGCGAGAGCAGGGCCGAGCCGTCCACCTGGTCGAGCTCGGTCAGGGTCAGCGGGTCGGCCACCGAGACGTAGTCCGGTTCGGCCATGGGCTCGCTCCGGAGGGTCGCCTCGAGCTCGGCCCGAAGGGCTTTGGCGGATCGTTCGCCGGCCAGCCACTGGTCGGCGCCCGCCAGCAGGGCCCGGTGGAGGACCGCCGCCGCGGCGCGCTCGTTCGGGGCGAGATGGACGTTGCGCGATGACAGGGCCAGGCCGTCCGGCTCGCGCACCGTCGGGCAGGCGATCACCTCCGTGGGCAGGGCCAGGTCGCGGGCCATCCGCCGGATGACCATGACCTGTTGGGCATCCTTCTGGCCGAAGTAGGCATGCTCGGCCCCGACCAGGCCGAACAGGATCGCGACGACCGTGGCCACCCCGTCGAAATGGCCCGGCCGGGCACGGCCCTCGAGCGGCCGGGCGACCGCGCCCACCGACACCGTGGTGTCGAAGCCGGGGACGTAGACCTCCTCGACCGGCGGCGCCCACACGATGTCGACCCCCTCGTCGGCGCAGATCGCCAGGTCGCGTCCCTCGTTGCGGGGGTACTTGGTGAAGTCCTCGGCCTGGTTGAACTGGCGCGGGTTCACGAAGATCGTGGCCACGACCGTCGAGTCGTCGGCCCGCGCCCGCTGCATCAGGGAGCGGTGGCCGTCATGGAGCCAGCCCATCGTCGGTACGAGGCCAACCGGCCGGGGTGCGCTGGCCAGGGCCGCTCGCAGCTCGGCGCGCGTGCGCAGGATCTGGGTCAAGGCTGCCGCTAGAGGTCGCGGTCGAGGGGAATGCCGCCGACCGGGATCGACCGGCTGGGCCGGTCGAGGGCCGAATGGCCGAGGATGTCGTCGATGACCTGGTCGTCCATCCGGACCGTCTCGGCCGGGCCGGGAAACGTGCCCGCCTCGACATCGGCCCGATAGGAGCGGGCCGCCTCGAGGATCGTCTGGCGCAGGTTGGCGTAGGGCCGGGCGTGGCGCGGATGCCAGTCCTCGTAGCCGAGCAGGTCGGTCAGGACCTGGACCTGGCCGCTGCAGCCGGCGCCTGCCCCGATCCCGATCGTCGGGATCTGGAGGCGGTCGGTGATTGCCGAGGCTAGCTGCTCCGGGACGAGCTCGAGGACCACCGAGAACGCACCCGCCTCCTGGACGGCCAGGGCATCGGCCAGCAGCTCCCGGGCGGCTTCGCGAGACTTGCCCAGGATCCGGACCTTGCCGATCTGGTTGATCGACTGGGGGGTCAGGCCGATGTGGCCCATGACCGGGATGCCCGCCTTGGTGATCGCCTCGATCGTGCGCGCGCTGCGCCGGCCGCCCTCGACCTTGACCGCCTGGACACCGGCTTCAGCCAGGAACCGGCCGGCGTTGTGGACGGCCTGCTCGGGCGTGGCGTACGACAGGAAGGGCATGTCGCCGATGACCAACGCAGCCCGCGCGCCGCGGGAGACCGCCTTGGCATGGTGAAGCATGTCGTCCATGGAGACCGGGATCTCGTTCTCATAGCCGAGGACGGCCCGGCCGAGCGAATCTCCGACCAGCAGGAGGGGCAGGCCCGCTTCGTCGAGCAGGTGGGCGGTCGGGTAGTCATAGGCGGTGATCATCGCGATCCGCTGGCCATCCGCGTACAGCTTGGCGATTTCGCTGACCGTGAGGCGGCGAACAGGGCCGGTGGCCTTGGGATCCGGGTTGGTGCTTGCGCTCACGATCGGGACTCCTGCGGGATTTCGCTTCGTCCAGTCTGCGCGGCGGCGTCCCGAGCGTCCAGTCGGACCACCAGCCGGTCGAGCAGCCGATCGGCAACCTCGCGCTTGGTGAGCAGCGGCCAGGCCTCGGCCGGTCTGTCCGCAGCCAGCAGGGTGACCCGGTTCGTCTCGGTCCCGAAGCCCGAGCCTGGTTCGGCCACGTCGTTGGCGACGAGCAGGTCCAGGCCCTTGTGCTCGAGCTTGTCGGCGGCTCGCACGAGCGAGCCCGTCTCCGCGGCGAAGCCCACGATCACGGGGGGCGGCCGGAGCCGGCGGCTCGTCGCCGCGGTGGCGGCCAGGAGGTCCGGCGTGGGCTCGAGCCGCAGGGTCAGCCCGTCGCCGCGGCGGAGCTTGGTGGCCGAGGCCTGGGCCGGCCGGAAGTCCGCCACGGCGGCCGCCATGACCAGGGCATCGAACGTGGCCTGGCCGGCCGGGCCCGGCTGGACGAGACGCGCCAGGGCCTGCTCGAGCTCCGCCGTGCTCTCGACCCGGCTGATCTCCGCGCCCGGCGGCAGGCCGACCTCGACGCTGGCCGCGATCAGGCTGACCCGCGCGCCGCGATCGAGAGCCGCCTGGGCGATTGCCACGCCCATCCGGCCGGTCGAGCGATTGCCGATGAACCGGACCGGATCGATCGCTTCCCGGGTACCGCCGGCGGTCACGATCAGGTGACGGCCCTCAAGGTCCTGGAGGGCCCGGGCCGAGACGACCGGCGGGCGGTCCGCCCCGTTCGGTGCCCGGACTGGCCGATCGCCGATCGCGGCGATCACCGCATCCACGATCCGGTCCAGGTCCGCGAGCCGGCCGAGCCCCTCCTGTCCGGAGGCGAGCGGTCCAGCCTCAGGCTCGACCATCGTGTATCCAAAGGTGCTGAGCCGGGCGAGGTTGGCCTGGCTCGCCGGATGGGCATACATCTCGCCATCCATCGCGGGGGCGACCACGACCGGGGCGCTCGTCGCCAGGCAGGCCGCCGTGACCACGTCGCCGGCCAGGCCCGCCGCCATCGCCGCCAGCCAGTGCGCCGTGGCCGGCGCGACCACGATGGCGTCGGCGCTATCGGCGGTGACGATGTGGCCGATCCGGCCGTCGGGCAGGAGCGCCATCAGGTCGCTCTCGACCGGCCGGCGGCTGAGCGCCTCGAGGGTCAGGGGAGCCACGAAACGGGCCGCCGACGGGGTCAGCAGGGCCTGGACCTCGGCGCCCTCGGCCTGCAGCCGGCGCAACAGCTCGACGGCCTTGTAGGCGGCGATCGAGCCGGTGATGCCGAGGGCCACGAACCGACCCTGTAGCCGTCCTGGCCGCCGTCCTGATCGCCCTGGGTCGCTCATCCCAGGCCGGCCTCGATCGCCTCGCCGCCGGTGACCTCGGCATGGAGGATGGCCAGGCCCTTGAGGGTCAGGTCAGGGTCGATCGCGCTGATTCCGTCGATCCCGGCCGCCCAGGGCGAGCGGGACAGTCCGCCGGTCAGGATCGTCTGGATCGAGCCGGGCTCGACGCCCGAGGCATCGGCCAGCTCCTGGCGGATGCGGGCGAGCAGGCCGCCGGCCAGGGCCTGGTAGCCCAGGATGCTGCCGGCCTGGATGGCACCCACGGTGTCGCGAGCAATGGCCCGGTCGGGAGTGCGCAGCTCGATCCGGGGCAGGCGCGCTGTGCGGGCAGCCAGCGCGTCCAGGCCGATCTCGAGGCCGGGTGCGATCGCGCCGCCCAGGAATGCCCCGTCCGCGGCGATGGCATCAAAGGTCGAGGCCGTGCCCAGGTCGATGACCACGGCCGGCGTGCCGTAGAGGCGGGCGGCGGCGAGGGCATTGACCAGCCGGTCGGGGCCGACCTCGCCGGGCCGCTCGACCCGGATGGGCAAGGGCACATGGCCGGCCGTGGCCAGGACCAGGGCGACGTCCCGCCGAAGCCCGATCGACTCGAGGGCGGAGGTCAGGCCGGGCACGACCGAGGAGCAGCTGATCGCGCCGATCCCGCGCAGGTCGAGCGTATCGAGGGCCAGCAGGCCTTCGATCAGCAGCTCAAGCTGATCGGGCGTGGCCGCTCGATCCGTCGCAGCCCGGCGGGTGGCCACGAGGAGACCGTTCTGGAACAGCCCGGTCGTCACGTTCGAGTTGCCGATATCGATCGCCAGCAGCATCGACCGATGATACGCGGCGCCGAACCCGCACCGGCCGGTTCGGGCAGGAGTACGATTCCGGCCCGTCGACCGCCTCGAACCCCGGTCCCGCAGGAGCCCGCCGTGACGTCTGTGCCGCCCGCGAAGTTCTTCGTCAACCGGGGGATCGTGTCGACCCGGACCGACCTCCTGAACCTCCTGCGGCCCCTCCTCAAGCAGACCGTCACCTACCGCTTCCTGCGCGGTCGCGAGCTGGTGGCCCACGGCACCGGCTGGGTCGAGCGGATCGTGATGGACCAGCCCGACGTCTCGACCTACTTCACGCCCCTGGCGATCTGCCTCAACATCGACTCGTTCGAGCACCTCGAGTTCGAGACCCGGCCCGACCAGCTGATCGTGTACAGCCTGGTCCAGGGCGATGAGCGGGTCGTCATCGAGTTCGCCCCGATCGAGCCGAGCGACCACTCCCCGTTCGAGCCGCGCCAGCTCGAGTTCGACACGAGCGGCTTCATCCAGATGGAGCTGCTCGGCCTCGAGCGCGACGAGTCGTAGCCCGGCCGAACGCCGGCCGCCAGGTGGCCGCCGACCCGCGATCCAGTACGATCCCCGGGATGTTCCAGTGCACCGCGCTGCCCAACGGCCCGCGCGTGATCAGCGCCCGAGTCCCCGGCTCACGCTCCGTGTCGGTGGCTGCCTACGTCCTGGCCGGCTCGCGCCACGAAGGACCGGACCAGGTCGGGGTTGCCCACTTCATGGAGCACATCACCTTCAAGGGCACCGCGGCCTACCCCACGACGCGGGCGATCTCCGAGGCGATCGAGGGGGTGGGCGGCTCGTTCAATGCGGCAACCGAGCGCGAATCGACGGTCTATTGGGTACGGGTGCCGGCTCGCGAGGCGGCCCGCGGCGTGGACGTCCTGGCCGAGCTGATCGTGCGGCCCCGGCTGGAGGACGCCGAGATCGACCACGAGCGGACAGTCATCGTCGAGGAGATTCGGTCGTACCTCGACGATCCATCCGAGTACGCCCAGATCCTGCTCCAGCAGGCGCTCTTCGGGACGGGCTCGCTGGGACGCGAGATCTGCGGCGAGGAGAGCGATATCCGGCGCCTGCCCGAACAGACGATCCGGGACTTCTGGTCGGAGACCTACCGCCCGACGAACATCGTGGTGGCCATCGCCGGCGACCTCGAGCACGAGGCGGCCCTGGCCCTGGCCGGCCCGCTGTTCGGCCAGGGCGACGGCGCCCGGACGACGTTCAACCCGGCGCCGGCCCTGCCGGCCGGCGAGCGCTACCTGCTCGGCCATCGCGACGCGTCCCAGGCCCAGCTGGCCATCGCCCTGCCGGCCTACCGTCGCGACCACCCTGACGCCTGGCCGCTGGCCGTCCTCAACGGTGTGCTCGGCGACGGGATGAGCAGCCGCCTGTTCCTGTCAGTCCGGGAGGAGCGTGGCCTGGCCTACGACGTCGGCTCAGGGGTGACCGAGTACGCCGACTCGGGCTCGATGTCGATCTACGCCGGGGTCGATCCCAATGGCCTCGAGGCGGCCCTGGCGGCGATCCTGGCCGAGCTCGAACGGCTGCGGGACGACCTCGTCCCGGCCGACGAGCTCAATCGGTCGAAGGCCTACCTGTCGGGCGGCCTCGAGCTGCGCATGGACGACTCGCGCCACGTCGCTTCCTGGATCGGCGGCCAGGAGGCCCTCCACGATCGAGTCCTGACCCCCGAGGAGGCCCTTGAGGCGATCGCGGCGGTGCGGCCGGAGGAGGTTCAGCGGGTGGCCCGCGAGCTGTTCCGGGAGGAGCTCCTGCGGATGGCCGTGGTCGCTCCCCCCAAGCACGGCCAGCACCTCGACCGCGCCCTGCGGCTGAGCACCTAGCTCCCCATGACCAGCGGCGATGACCCGCGCGACCTCGATCCGACGCTCGTCCCGGACGAGCCGGCCGCGGTCGTCGAGCCGGAGCCGGCCGATGCGCCTGAACCGGCGCTGGACTTCGAGCCGGCCGCGCCGGCGTTGCCACCGCCCCCGCTGCCCGCCGCAAAGGACCGCCCGGTCGAGCTCCGACTGGCCTCGATCCACCTCCGGACGGGCGTGCTGGCGCTGGCCCGGGTGGAGCTCGAAACGAGCGCCGGCCGAGGCGAGCTCGACGATGCCGCCCTGCTCGACCTGGCCGAGGTCCGCTGGCGGACCGATGACGTGACCGGTGCCGGCGAGGCGGCCGCGGCCTACTTCGCGACCGGCCGCGAGGATACGCTCGCCCTGGTCATCGCCACCGAAGCCACGGCCTCGATCGGCCGGTCCACCGAAGCCCGCCGGCTCGCGGCCCGGGCCCTGGCCCGCGGCGACGTCAACCTCGACGCGATCTTCCGCGGGATCCGCCCCAGCTCGTACTGGCCGGCGACCAGCGCGATGTCCGGCGAGCCGGCCGGCACGCTCTTTCCGACCCCTCGGCCGGGCTCGCTGACGGGCACGGCGGGGGTGACCGGGGCGGCGGTCCTGGGCAGGCTCGCCGCCGAAGCGCCCGAAGACCGGGCGAATCCACCCCATGTCGCCAGCCCAACTCTGTGGTCCGATGCTGAGACGCTGGCGCCAGGCTCGGCCGCCCTTGGCGGACGAGGGTTAGAGCTGCCGGAGCCTGACGCCGAGCTCGAGGCGGCCAAGGCCGACCTGGGGGCGGGCCGAGGCGCGGCGGCGGCCATCCGGTTGGCGGTCATCCTGCGGATCGCCCCCGAGCTCGGCCCAGCCGTCCTGGATGCGCTGGCCGGGGCAGGTGGCTCCTCGATCGAGCTCGTCCGGGGCGACGCATTACGCCTGGCGGGGCGCGAGGCCGAGGCCCGACGGGCCTATGCCGAGGCCGCCGCGCAGATCAATCCGCCGGCCGGCGAAACGAAGTGATCCGTCCCGGTGAAATTTGAGACTCGCTCGGCCGTCCGGATTGGCGCGCCGCGCTCCGGTGCCCGTTTTTCGGACCGTCCGGCCCGCCAGTTCTTCGTGCATGGTCGCTGTGAGCACGAGGCCCGCCCCGAGGATCCGGGCTAGCTGTAGTCCCACACACGTTGTTGACAGGTGAGAGGCCCGCGCGAGCTTGGCGTCGGGTCGAGGTACCCGGCCGCAAACCCTGCCAAGGGGTTCCCATCCCCTGATCGAACCGCTCTGCGCTCGCAGCGACCATCCACGAAGAATCGCTACAGCCAAGACACCTGCGGGAGCAGGGCACCGGCTCGCCCAGCTGTAATTCCCATGGAGGTCCTTGACGAGGACGGCCGGCTTGGCCCCCGTCAGTAGTTCCCTCGAGGGACCGCTATGTCGACTCGAAGGGACTCCCGCGGCCGCAACCAGTCGAGCATCCGAGCACCGGAGCGTGGCCGAACCTCGCGAACGCGCCTGACGGGCCCTCCGGGAGCCGAAATCGGGCCACGACTCCGAATACGGGCCCTCGAAGGAACGTTTGACGGCAACTCGGGCCGCGGTCGGAGGCCAGGCTCGTCTCGATCGTGACCAGGTGCCTCGACGGCTCGCCGCTGGCAACAACGTGGGTCGGGATCCCCGCTCACGCTCCGTCCGCCGGCTCGTGTCCGCGCCCGGCTTGCCGGCTCGTCAGTCGGCATGTGGCGCGCATTAGCGACCAAAGGACCCGCGAATCGGTCGGTACCGCGCGTGGGGTGCTCGACAGCGAGCGATTCGGTCGGCGGGCGGGCGATTCTACGCACGCCATGCGCAGACTCGACCCGGCGCGCGCCCAAGTGGTCGGTAATGGGCATGTGGTGCCGATCGGGCGGGCAACCGCACCACGCCGCGAGGTTGCCCAGCCCCGGCCCCGCAGGCCGGCCACGACTTCGGCCTACCGCGGAGCGGACCGGCATCGCTGCCGGCCCGTCCTGTGGGTCCTTGACCGCCGCGATGAAGGGCGAACCTGGGTTCAGTGAGCGGCCAGGCTCACCTCGACGATGAGCGCATAGGCTCGAGCGGTGAGCTCGAGGATCGTCCGCTCGCTGGCCGGGTGGCCGGCAGCGGTCGCCTGGTTGAGCGTGCGCTCGATCTCGGCGGCCAGCGTGTCTCGCTGGTTGCCCCAGGCGTTCAGTTGGGCATCGACCGCGGCGTAGTGCGAATCGCCTGCTGACGAGCCGGTCTGAACGGCTGCCGTTGAGATCTCCAGCGTCTCGGTGCCGAAGGCGCCAAACGGAGCGTTCAGCTGCTTGTAGGCGGCTCCCAGCAGGTCGAGGCTGCTGCGCTCCGCCCGGACCCGCGGATTCAGGACGTGCGGATCGAGGACCTCGAGGATCGCCCGGCCGTCGCCGACCGTGTCATCGCGCAGGCCGAGAGCGGCCAGCATCGTCGGCCGGACGTCGGTGTGGTCGGTCCAGACCGCGTCCGTTCGCCCCAGCGCCTCGATTCCCGGACCGACGAAACCCAGCCACGTGTTGGCGATCTCGGGCTGGATGTCGCCGTGGTTCCAGGCGAAGGCCGGGTTGATGCACGTCAGGCAGGTGCTCGAGGGGAAGTCGGTCAGGAAGTAGTTGGGGTCCCCGAAGTAGGCGAAGCTCGCGTTCCGGTTGGGATCCGCGGCCGTGTACATGTGGAGGAGCTTCATCTCGGCCTGGTCGGCCATTGCCGCCATCAACCGATCGGTCGCGCCGGTGTACGGGTTGACCGCGGTCAGCTTGGCGGCATCACGCTCGAACTCCCGGTTGAGCGGATCGTTCTGAGCGAGCTGGCCGCCGCCTGGCCCGACCTTGGCGAGATAGAACGTGGGTGCGTCGTCACCGTGGACGGTGAACGCGTTGGCAGCGCCGGACCCGAGGAACTGGCTGGCCAGGGTCGGGAACTGGTTCTGCACGAGCGTGTCGATGTTCGCGTTGATCTCGCCGACCTGGCCGGTCCAGTCACAGGGAGTCGTGATCCCGTCGCAGCCGGCCGGCGTCGGACTGCCGCCCACGAAATGGTCGCCCTCGTCGACGGTGAAGACGAAGAGGGTGTTGGACTTGTTGATCCCGTCCGCCGCCAGGCGGCTGAAGAAGGCGGCAAAGGCATCGTCGTAGGCCTTCAGCTGGGCCACGTAGCCGGCCGATCCAGGGCCATAGGCGTTGTGGGAATTGCCGGCGGTTCCATGGTTGTCATGGGCGTCGGAGATGTAGGCGTACGTGACCGGCACGCCCTTTTCCTGCATCGACGCGGTGTACGCGAGCGAGGCGGCTGCCGACATGCCATCGAAGCCCGGGAAGCCGGGCTGGCCGAACGGGTCGTTGATCGGCTGGCCGTCGAGGCCGGTCAGGGCCGTTGAGGCGGGCTGGCCGGTCAGCAGCGGATCGATCTCCTGGGCACCGAACATGCCGTTGAATCCGGAGTAGCCGCCCGGTTCCGCGGGCAGCTTGTCCGACTGGCCGCTGGCGCAGGTCGCCGAGCCCTTGGCGCAGTGGATCGCGAAGCCGACGAAATCGGTCTGAGCCTTGTTCCTGGCCGCGCTCCCGCTGGGTGCGGCCGCCGAAGCGATGGCTTCCGTTGCCTGCGGCGACGGATTGCCGAAGACCGTCGTGATATCTCCGGTCGCGCCGGTGCCCGTGTTCTCGAGGACCATGTTGGCGGATGCGATCGCGCCGACATTACAGCCGGCCCGGGTGAACGGGACCCACGGAGCCGGCGCATTCGCGCCCGCCGCCGTCAGCATGTTGGGCACCGTCGGCGTGTTCGTGGCCGACACGGGGTCGGTCCAGTAGCCGAACGAGCTGGGGAACGAGAAGGCACCCGTCGAGGACGTGCGCACGTAGCTGTTCGAGACCATCTGGCCGTGGCGATCCGGGTAGACACCCGTCAGCGACGACAGGATCCCGCCCGCCGTGTGCGAGATCAGCACCGTGTGGTCGTTGCCCAGGAGCGTCCCGTTGTTCTCCATGAAGTTGAGCAGGTGGGGCATCTGCTGGAGATCCGACGGGACCGGCGCCATGTCCTGGCGCAGGTGGGTGTTGTCGAACTGGATGTAGATCACGTGGCGGGTCTGGCCGTTCGAGCCGAGACGGCAGCTTGGCTGACTCGGTCCGCTCTTTGCCGCGACCGGCTGGGCGACCCATGGCCCGGCCAGCGTCATCGAGATGCTGACCAGGACCGACGCCCCGAGGGCGGTCAACCGAGACAGGGCTGAGCGTGGCACGTGAAGGGACATGTGCACCTCCTGGGACATACAGCAGCTTGCGCAGCTAGCGACGCATCGCTGGCCCGATCTGAGATATGGCCCTCGCCGGCCGTCCCACGGACCGGTGGGAGCAGGGCCGAATCGTAAGCCTCCTGTCAGTTATCGCTCGTTTCCGAACCGTCCCCCAGATATCAACGCCGCATTACGGTTTGGCCAGAACGACGTGCATTTCGCTTTCGGCAACGGATTTGCGAGTGGCTGCGGTATTGTTCGGCGGCTCGCACCCCAGACCCAGCAGCAAGGTGATCGCTTCCGTGACCGAACGCACCCTCGTCCTGATCAAGCCCGACGGCGTCCAGCGCCTGCTCGTCGGGCGGATCCTGGCCCGCTATGAAGAGCGCGGGCTCAAGCTGATCGGCCTGAAGCTGGTCCGGGTCGATCGCGACCTCGCGGAGCGCCATTACGCCGTCCACCGCGAGAAGCCGTTCTTCACCAGCCTGGTCGACTTCATCACATCCGGCCCGCTGGTGGCCCTGGCCCTCGAGGGACCCAACGCGATTGCCGTCCTGCGTGCCACCAACGGTGCAACCCGACCCTGGGAGGCGGCCCCAGGCACGATCCGAGGCGACCTCGCGCTGGAAGTCGCCCAGAACATCGTCCACGCTTCGGATGGCCCGGAGACGGCCGCGACCGAGCTGGCCCTGTGGTTCGAACCGGGCGAGCTCGTGTCGTACGAGCGCGAGATCGACCGCTGGGTGGTCGCCCCGGCCGATTAGCTGAGGTCCTAGCCGCTGGGTGACGCCTGGGGCGGGACGAAGCTCGGACCGGAGATGTCCAGCGGCCCGGCGCTGGGTGCCGCCAGTGGACCCACCGCGCGGGCGGCTTCTGGGCCACCCAGGCCGCCGGCAGCCACGAGCAGGCTGAGGACCACCAGGACGAGCACCAGCCCGCTCGCAATCGGGGCTCGATTCGCCTCCCAGGCCGAGCGGATCGTCTGGCCGGTCGGCCCGGTCCGGGCCGGTGACACCGGCCGGTCGCCCGTCGCGGCGGCGACCAGCAGGCTCTGTCGGCCCAGCCCCACGAGCGCGATCCGGCCGTAATAGAGGAGCGAGGCCAGCCCGCCCAGGACCAGGATGAGGGCCGGCAGCCCGCCGGTCACTCCGTCAACCAGGGACCAGCGAACCTGCCAGGCGAGCAGGCCGGGCGCGCCGATCGTGGCCAGTGCGATCCCGGCCAGGGCGATGCCCAGGAGGGGGGAGCGCCGGGCCCAGCCGCCGAGCTCGGGCAGGCGGGCCGTCCGGAAGCGGACGGCCACGACCGTGGCCCAGGCCGCAAACGCGGTCTTGACCACGACCAGGATGAGCAGCCAGCTCCGGCTCGCCGCGCCGCCGTCGGCTCCCGCCGCAGCCAGCCCGAGGAGGACGAAACCGGCGTCCTGGATGATCGAGTAGCCGACGACGTGCTCAAGGTCATCCTGGAGCCATGCCCCGACGGCGCCCAGCACGAGCGTGGCCGTGGCCAGGATCACGATCACGAGCTGGCCGATCCCGGACGGCACGAGCAGGGGATAGACGGCGCCGTTGGTGACCCCGACCGCGACCACGGCCAGGGCCGCCGGGCCCCATACCAGCACGAGCGGAACGGCCGGGCCCGGCGCGCTGTTGGTCAGGCCGGCGACCGAGCGGTGGAACGGAATTGTGCCGAAGCGGACCGCGGTCGCGACCACGATGGCCAGGTCCGCCAGGCCAAAGGCCCCCGGGTCGGCGCCGATCCCGCCCAGTGAGGCAGCGACCCAGGCCAGGCTGGCCACGGCCAGCGCTCCGGCCAGGACGATCAGCCGGGCGCTGCGCGAGACCGCGCGCACGTCGGCGATCGTGATCGGGGCGGACAGGGCGGCGAGGGAGATGGCGACGGCCGTGGCCAGCAGGACGACCACGGCCACGAGCGGATCCGTGACCGACAGGGCCAGGCCGATGCCGCCCAGGCCGGCCAGCATCGCCGCCGGCAGGCCCGCCGGCCAGGTCGTGGCCAGGCCGATGAGGCAGGTGATCAGCCCGGTTGCTCCGGCCAGGACCAGGAACTGCCGGGCGTAGGCGCTGCCAACGAGGAGGTCCGAGCTGCCCAGCCGAACGCTCTGGCCGGGCGAGATCAAGCCGGCCGCCAACGTCGTGAGCAGGAGGCCGGCCAGGCCGACCACCGTGGCTGGGCCTGCGCGCCGGCCGGCGACCAGGCTGGCCGCCGCCGCCGCCAGGGAGATGACGATGAACGGAAGCGGGCTCATCCGGCCGAGTCGTCGGGCTCGGACGCGCTTCGCCGCAGGCGCTCTTCCAGAGTCAGCTGATGGGCCGCGCCGTCCGGCCGAGGGGCGGCGGCGGGTCGGCGCTGGCCGCGGGGCGTGGATGGCGGCGCCCCGGCGGCCACTGGATGGGCCTCGAACAGGGTGGTCCGCTGACCCTCGCCCTCGATCGCCAGCGAGTGGTTGGCCGCCAGGGCGGCGCTGGCCAGGACGGCGGTCAGGCCCAGGACGGCCAGGCTGAGGCCGGCCGTGGCCAGCTGCTCCACCGCCGTCGGCGTCCCGGCCAGGCCGGCCCGGACGAGCTCGATCGCGGTCACGAGCAGGGCCATGCCCAGGCCGACCCGGACGACGTCGCGGCCATAGACGAGCGGGCCGATCGCCAGGGCGGCCAGCCCGAAGCCGGCTGCGGTCGCTGCCGGCGGTCCGGCGGCGGGCGACCCCACCCCGGAGGTGGCATAGCCGACGACGAAGGCGGCCGCGCCGGCCAGGAGTGGGCTCAACGGTCCGATCGGCGATCCCGACGCGTCGGCCGGCCGGTCGCGCACGGCGATGAGCACGAGCTCGGCGCCCAGCCCGGCGGCCACCAGCCGGACCGCCACGGCCAGCGGGGAGGGGATCGGGTCGGCCACCAGCGCGGCCACGGCCATGGCCACGAGGAGTCCGCCGAGCGCCAAGCGGATGTCCCGGGCGGACAGGGCAACGAGCGCTCCGGCCAGCGCGACGAGCGCCGCCCCGAGCTGGAACGGGCTCATCAGCGCAGCCTCATGGGGCGGCTGCAGGGACCCCTGGGTAGGTCGGCGTCTGGAGGATTCCGAACTCGTCGAACGGCCAGTAGCGCAGCCAGGCCCGGCCGATCACCGACGACTTCTGGATGAACCCGAAGACGCGCGAATCCTGGGAGGCGGCCCGGTGATCGCCCAGCACGAACAGCTCGCCCGGGGGGACCAGCCAGGTGCTCTGGGCGGCCGGCGGTTCGGTCGGCTGGTTCTCGAAGGTGTAGGGCTCGACCAGGGCCACCCCGTTGACCCAGACCTGTCCGTCGTGGATCGCCACGCTATCGCCGGGCAGTCCGATCACCCGCTTGATGAACGGTGTCGTTCCGCCGTCTTCGAAGCCGGGCGGGGGCGAGAAGACGATGACGTCACCCCGGCTGTAGTCATCGAAGCGGGGCGTCAGCTTGTCCACCAGGACGTAGTCGCCGGGCTCCAGCGAGTGTTCCATCGACATCTGCTGGACGAGGTACGGCTGGGCCACGAAGTTCTGGATGACGAGGAAGATGACGAGGGTCAGGACCAGGGTCTCGACGACCTCGAACAGGCAGCCGAACCGGCGTTTGCTCACAAGTCCGGCAGTATAGGCGGTGCCATGGCCGACAGCCCCCGGCCCCTCCGGCCGAGTGGCTAACCGCCCGCTCGAATGCATAACCCGGCAGGGCCAAGTGGTTTGACCCGCCCGCGAGCGCCTTGCTACACTCGCCCGCGGCCTGCAAGGTTTCGTTCCCGCCTGCAAACGGGTCCATCCACCGGCCGGTTGCCCTCTCCCGAAGCGCCGCATTCGGTGGTCTGCGCTCGGGCTTACCTTCCCAGGAGGAGTCGCTCAAGCGCATGGACGCTTCAACTCTCCAGCTGATCATCCTGCCGGCCGGCCTGATCGCCGTAGCCTTCGCGCTGTACCTCGCCCGGGATGTCCTGCGCAGGGACACCGGGACCAAGGAGATGCAGGACGTCGCCGGCACGATCTACGAGGGCGCAGTGGCGTTCATCCGGCGCCAGTATTCGACGATCGCGATCTTCGCCCTGGCCGGTGCGGTGGTCATCACCGCGGTGATCTCGGCCCTGGTCACGCCCCAGGTGGCGGACACCCGGTTCAACGGGCTCGACCTGGGCTGGCGGACGGGCATCGCCTTCCTGGTCGGGGCGGCCTGCTCGATGGCCGCCGGGATCATCGGCATGTTCATCAGCGTCAAGGCCAACGTGCGGACGGCCGCGGCCGCCCGGCGCAGCCTGGTCGAGGCGGTCCAGGTCGCGATGCGCGGCGGGGCGGTCTCGGGCTTCCTGGTGGTCGCCCTGTCGCTCCTCGGCGTGTACCTGATGTTCGTCATCTTCGGCGGCTTCGACCATCCCGAGGAGGCGCCCTTCCTGATCGTGGGCTATGGCTTCGGGGCCTCGTTCGTGGCCCTCTTCGCCCAGCTCGGCGGCGGGATCTACACCAAGGCGGCCGACGTCGGCTCAGACCTGGTGGGCAAGGTCGAGAAGGGCATCCCCGAGGACGATCCGCGCAATGCCGGGGTCATCGCCGATCTCGTCGGCGACAACGTGGGCGACTGCGCCGGCCGTGGCGCCGACCTGTTCGAGTCGACCGCGGCCGAGAACATCGGGGCGATGATCCTGGGCGTGGCCGTCTACACGATCGCCAAGGCGGCCGGCTGGGCGAACCCCGAGGCCTGGATCTTCTTCCCGCTCGTGGTCCGGGCCTTCGGCCTGCTGTCCACGATCGTGGCCATCTTCTTCGTCCGCGGGCGCGAGGACGAGGACCCCATGAACATGCTCAACCGGGGCTACTGGGTCACCACTGCGCTGTCCGTGGTCGGCCTGGCGATCGCCACCAACATCATGATGCAGACCGGTACCCAGGTCGGCGCCAACGGCATCCCCACCTGGATCTGGTTCTTCGGCGCCGGCGTGGTTGGCCTGGCTACCAGCGTCGCCTTCGTATACATCACCCAGTTCTACACGGCCGGCTCGTATCGACCGGTCCGGGAGATCGCCGAGGCGTCCAAGACGGGTCCGGCGACCAACATCATCTCCGGTGTGGCGGTCGGCTTCGAGACAACCTTCGCGACCGCGATCACGATCGGCATTGCCCTGTTCGCCAGCCACTGGCTGGGCACCCAGGCCGGCCTGGTCGACTCCAACGGGAACAACGTGGGCGGGATCTTCGGCACGGCCGTGGCCACGATGGGCATGCTCATGACCACGGCCTACGTGCTGGCCATGGACACCTTCGGGCCGATCACCGACAACGCCGGCGGGATCGCCGAGTTCAGCCGGGCCGAGGCCGGCGCCCGTGAGATCACCGACCGGCTCGACGCGGTCGGCAACACGACCAAGGCCCTGACCAAGGGCTACGCGATCGCCTCCGCGTCACTGGCGGCGTTCCTGCTGTTCAGCGCCTACATCGACAAGATCAACCTGATCCTCGGCCGCCAGATCGTGGCCGGCGTGCCCGGGGTCAAGCTGCTCGAGTCGGTCGACCTGTCCAATGTCAACGTGTTCATCGCGGCCCTCCTGTCGGCGATGTTGGTCTACTTCTTCAGCTCGCTGGCCATCCGGGCGGTGGGCAAGACGGCGCAGGCGATCATCGTCGAGGTCCGACGCCAGTTCCGGGAAATGCCCGGGATCATGGACTACACCCAGCGCCCGGACTACGCCCGGGTGGTCGACATCACCACCCGTGCAGCCCTCAAGGAGATGGTCCTGCCGGGGGTGGTGGCCATCAGCTTCCCGATCATCATCGGGCTCCTCCTGGGCTATGCCGCCGTGGCCGGCATGCTCATGGTCGGCACGATCTCGGGGGTCATGCTGGCGACCGTCCTGAACAACAGCGGTGGAGCGTGGGACAACGCCAAGAAGTACATCGAGTCGGGCCACCTGGTCGACGACGCCGGCAACATCCTGGGTAAGAAGACCGAGGCCCACGCGGCCGCGGTCGTGGGTGACACCGTGGGCGATCCGTTCAAGGACACGGCCGGACCCTCGCTCCACGTCCTGGTCAAGCTGCTGGCCACCGTCACCCTGGTCATGGCCCCGCTGTTCGTTCGCTAGGCGGCGGCGCCTCCATCCGGTCGGACCTCAACTGGTCCGGCCGGCGAAAGGGGCGGGCGGAGCCCGGGGCACCGACGACTGAGCCTACGGCCGGCCACCAGGAGGCCTCGTGGACACGACATTCCAGGCGCTGATCATGGGCATCGTCCAGGGCCTGACCGAGTTCCTGCCGGTGTCGAGCTCGGGCCACCTGGTCATCGTGCCTCACCTCCTGGGCTGGACCGACCCGTTCATCACCTCGCTGGCGTTCAGCGTGATGCTCCACCTGGGCACGCTCGTCGCACTCCTCGTCTTCTTCTGGCGGGAGTGGCTGGCGATCGTGCCGGCCGGCTTCGCGACCGTGCGCGATCGGTCGTTCAAGGGCGATCCGAACCGGCGCCTGGCCTGGCTGCTGGTCGTCGCCACGATTCCGGCCGTGATCGCCGGCCCGATCCTCAACGATCGCCTGGAGGCCACGGTCCGGACCGCCGAGGATGTGGCCATCGCGCTGGTCATCGGCGCCGCGATCCTGTGGCTGGCCGACCAGGTCGGCCGCAAGACGGGCCAGGTCGAGAAGGTCTCGTTCCCGCTGGCCCTGATCATCGGGGTCGCCCAGGCGATCGCCCTGGTGCCCGGCATCAGCCGGGCCGGGATGAGCATCTCGGCCGGCCTGTTCGCCGGGCTGACCCGGGAAGCCGCCGCCCGGTTCAGCTTCCTGATGGCCACCCCAGTCATCGCCGGAGCCGGACTGTTCGAGGCGCGCAACCTGGTCTCAGGCAACGCCGGCGTCGCGATCCAGGTCGGGCCGCTCCTGGTGGGCATGGTCGCCGCCCTGGTCTCGGGCCTGCTGGCGATCACGGTCATGCTCCGCTTCGTGCGGACCCATTCCTACGGGATCTTCGTGGCCGAGCGGCTGGTGGTCGCCGGCCTGGTCCTGATCGTGTTCCTGTCGCGATGATGGCCATCGTATGGAGGTGATGAAGCAGCTCCGCCAGCGCTCCATCCGGGACCTCGTCGACCAGCGCCTGATCCGGACCCAGCAGGAGCTGGCGGCGGCCCTCCGCGAACGCGGCTTCCGGACGACCCAGGCCACGATCAGCCGGGATGTGGCCGAGCTGGGCCTGATCAAGGTCAGCCGTGAAGGGACCCAGGCCTATGCCCTGCCGCCGCGCCTGGTCGAGGCCGAGATCAGCGGTGAGGACCGGCTGCGCAAGCTGTTCCACGACCTGCCGGTCGAGATCCGGGAGGCCGGCCTGCTGCTCGTCATCCGCACCCTGCCCGGCTCGGCCCATGCCATCGCGGCGGCCCTTGACCGGGCCCGCTGGCCGGAGGTCGCTGGCTCGATCGCCGGCGACGACACGCTGTTCGTGGCCTTCACCGACCGCGGTTCGCTGGGCCGGGTCAAGCGCCGCCTGGCCCGCCTCACCGAGTAGGGCTATGTCCGGGACCGGCCGAGTGCCCCGAAGCGCCCCGACGCGCGCTTCCCATTGGCGTCGGCTTTGACACTGGGAGGGGCGCGAAGTAGCATTCGGGCCGGCTGAACTTCAGGTCCGCGCCGAGCCGCGGGGAGCCTGGAGTTCTTCGTTTAACCAGACCCCACAGGCCGCAGTGCCGAGATCCCCATGGGGGCCATCCGAATCGTGAACACCAAGCCCACCTACCTCTCCCAGGGCGGACTCGAGAAGCTCCGGACCGAGCTCGAGCAGATGGTCCAGGTCCGCCGTGCCGAAGTCGCCGGGCGGATCCACGACGCCAAGGAACATGGCGACCTGTCCGAGAACGCCGAGTACGAGGACGCCAAGAATGAGCAGGCGTTCGTCGAGGGCCGGATCCAGACGCTCGAGGCGCTGATCAAGAACGCCACGATCATCGACGAGCACCACTCCACGGAGCATGTCCAGATCGGCTCGACGGTCATGGTCGATAGCGCCGACGGGACCGAGTCGTTCACGATCGTGGGCTCGGCCGAGGCGGCTCCGCGCGATGGCAAGATCTCCAACGAGTCGCCTGTCGGCCGGGTCCTGCTGGGCAAGAAGAAGGGCGACCGAGTCGTCGTGAAGGTGCCCGCGGGCGACTTCGCGTACACGATCACCAAGATCAGCTGATCGGGCCGACCCCAGGGAGATCGGGCCATGGACTGGGCGGGTGAGCTGGCGGCCTCGGTCGAGGGACCGCAGGTCGTCAACGACAGCAAGACACCGTCGGGCACGGTCCACGTGGGCAGCCTGCGCGGACCGGTGATCCTCGACGTGATCAGCCGGGCGCTGCATGCTCGCGGGCTCGAGACGAGCCTGCTCTATGGCGTCGACGACCTGGACCCGATGGACGCCCAGGCGCTCCTGACCCCCGATGCGGTCGAGCACGAGATGGGCCGGCCGCTCGCCCACGTGCCCGACCAGGCCGGCGACTGCCACGCCTCGTACGCCCGCCACCATGCCCAGACATTCATCGATACGTTCGCCGGCCTGGGGATCCATCCGGATCGCTGGTACTGGATGAGCGAGGTCTACGCCTCGGGCGCCGTCGACCCGTTCATCCGGACCGCCCTCGATCAGGCCGAGGCCGTGCGCGAGATCTATCGCCGGGTGGCCAAGGTCCAGCATCCTGCGGACTGGCATCCGCTCGGGGTGATCTGCGAGAACTGCGGCCGGGTGGGTACCACGATCGTCACCAAATGGGACGGCCAGCGGGTCTACTACGAGTGCCGACCCAACCTGGTGACCTGGGCAACCGGCTGCGGGCACAGCGGCTGGGTCGAGCCGTTCGGCGGCCGGGCGAAGCTGGGCTGGAACCTGGAATGGGCGGCCCAGTGGAGCATCTTCGGGGTGACCATCGAACCGTGCGGCAAGGACCTGGCCACGGCCGGCGGCTCGCGCGACCGGGCCGACGCGATCGCCCGCGAGATCTTCGAGCGCGAACCGCCGCTCAACGTGCCCTATGAGTTCCTGAACATCGGCGGCCGCAAGATGTCGACCTCGAAGGGCCTCGGCGTGGCCGCCCACGAGATCGTCCAGGTCGTGCCGCCGGAGCAGCTCCGGCTGCTCTTCCTGCGGCCCAGGCCGCAGACGGCGATCGAGTTCGATCCGGACGGGACGGACGCGATTCCGCGCCTGTTCGACGAGTTCGATCGACTGGCCGACGCCACCGCGGGACGCGAGGTGCGGGGCGAGCTGCCGGCCGGCCACGAAAGCGTCTTCCGCTACTCGCTGCTCGATCCGGCCGCCGACGTGGCGGCCGTGGCCGAGGAGTTCCGACCGGCCTTCAACCACCTGGCCCTCCTGCGCCAGATCCCGGGCGTCGACGTCGATGCCCGGATGGCGGCTGAGAAGGGCGCGCCGCTGACGGCCGCGGAGGCTGCCACGCTGCGCGAGCGAATCGCCGCGGCCGACGCCTGGCTCGAGTCCTTCGCCCCGGACAAGGCCCGGCTGACCGTCCAGCGCGACGGCCTGCCGGCCGCCGCGGCCGCCCTGGAGCCAGACCAGCGGGCCTGGCTGGCAACCCTGGCCGAAGCGGTCCCGGCCGGCCAGTCGGTCGAGTCCGGAGCGGACTGGCAGTCGCTCATCTTCACCACCGCAGCTTCTGCCGGGCTGCCCGCCGGACGCGCCTTCAGCGCGCTGTACCTGGCCTTCCTGGGCCGTTCCAATGGCCCTCGGGCCGGCTGGCTGCTGGCCAGCCTCGAACCCGCCTTCGTGCACGAGCGCCTGCTCGAGGCCGCCCGTTCTGGACCTGCGGCGCCCGCCGGGCTGGCGGCGCCCGCCGGGCGCGTGGCTCCTGCCCGGCAGGCCCTCCCGTGAGCGTCGGCCTGCAGCGCCTGCGCGACGACAGTGATGCGATGCGCCAGGGTGCGATCGACAAGGGCGAGGATCCGGCCCTGGTCGACGCCGCCCTGGCCGGCGATGCCCGCCGGCGGGAGCTGCTGGCCGAGGGTGACCGGCTCAAGGGCGAGCGCAATACCGCCTCCCGGTCGATCGCCGACGCGATCCGGGCGGGCGCCGCGCCGGACGGACCGGAGACGCTCGCCCTGCGCGACCAGTCGACCGCGGCAGGGGAGCGCATCCGGGCGATCGATGCCGAGCTGGCCGAGGTCGAGGCAAGCGTCAACGACCTCCTCCTGCGGATCCCCAACCCGGCCGATCCGGACATCCCGGTGGGCGGCGAAGAAGCCAACGTGACGATCCGGGAATGGGGTGAGCAGCTGCCCCGCCGACAGCCTTTCAGCGGCGAGGTGGGGGCCGACGCCCCGCCCGGCGGCCCGGACTGGGAGCGCCGTCCGCACTGGGAGATCGGCGCCGGCCTAGGCCTGTTCGAGCTCGAGCGCGGGGCAAAGATCGCCGGTTCCGGCTTTCCGGTCTATCGGGGCCTCGGCTCGACCCTCCAGCGTTCCCTGATCAGCTGGTTCCTTGATGTCCATACCCGCGAGAACGGCTTCACCGAGATCTGGCCGCCGGCCGTGGTCAATGCCGCGTCCGCTCGCGGCACCGGCCAGATCCCGGACAAGGAAGACCAGATGTACGTGGTGACCCGGGACGACCTGTACCTGGTGCCGACGGCCGAGGTGCCGGTGACGAACCTCCACCGCGACGAGATCTTCGAGGCGTCCGAGCTGCCCGTCCGCTATGCCGCCTATTCGCCCTGCTTCCGGCGCGAAGCCGGCGCGGCCGGCAAGGACACCCGGGGGATCCTCCGGATCCACCAGTTCGACAAGGTCGAGATGGTCCTGTTCGAGCGGCCCGAGGCCAGCGCCGCGGCCCTCGAATGGATGACCGGGCGGGCCGAGGACCTCCTCCAGCGCCTCGGGCTGGCCTATCGCGTCCTGCTCATGGCGACCCGCGAGATGGGCTTCACCCAGGGCCGCAAGTACGACATCGAGGTCTGGGCGCCGGGCGTGGAGCGCTGGCTCGAGGTGAGCTCGTGCTCGAACTTCCGGGACTTCCAGGCTCGCCGGATGGCCGTTCGCTACCGACCCGAGCCGGGCGCCAAGCCCGAGCTGGTCCACACCCTCAACGGCTCGGGCCTGGCCCTGCCCCGGATCGTGGCGGCCATCCTGGAGACGTTCCAGCAGGCCGATGGCACGGTGGTCGTGCCCGAGGTCCTGCGGCCCTATCTCGGCCGGGACGTCATCACAGCCCCCGCCTGAGCTGAGCGAGGCGCGCCCGCCTGACCGTTTCCGATCGGGGTATCCTCGCCGACCGGAGAGGTGGCAGAGCGGTCGAATGCGGCGGTCTTGAAAACCGCAGAGGGTGCAAGCCTTCCCTGGGTTCGAATCCCAGCCTCTCCGCCAGCCAGGCCCCAATCACAGGCTCCCGAATCGACCTCGGTTCTGTCCAAATACTCATCCCCGTGGTAGTAGAGAGAAAACGGACGCCGAAACGGGTGTCAAAGGCCGGCCAGGCGGCCGATGCCACGCTCAGCCAGCCGACAAGACGGCCGAATCGGGTTGGCGTTGCCTGGATTTCCTCTCTAGCACCACGCGGGTTGCTAAAGGACAAGTTGCAGGCCTCAGGTCGATTGCCGCGGGCCCAGCGCGTGCGCCGCGGGTGGCCACGCACGCTTGCCGCGGGCCCGGTACTTCCGGCGGCCGACCCTAGTACGATCAGTGGGCGCCGCGCGTACCCGGAGTGCCCTTCGAGCTGATGGGCGGCGAGCCAGGAAGCAGAGGGTCCGAACATGCGAAGACTGATCGCCAGCACGCTTGGTGCGCTCCTGCTCGTGGCCCTGATGGTTGCGCCGACCCTGGCCCACACGGCCACGGCCACCTGCGATCACATCACCCTGGGCAATGTGCCCAACGGGGTGTCGGCCACCCTGACCCCGGGTCCGATCGTGATCAGCCCGCCCAACAAGACGACCTCGATCAACGGCACCTATAAGGTGCCGCCGGCGACCTACCGGATCGACTTCTCGGACGGCTCGATCATCCACAGGATCACCGTGCCGTCGTGCCCGTCGCCCAGCCCGAGCACGTCGCCCACGCCCACCCCGACCGGTAGCTCGACCCCGAGCCCGTCGCCGGTGCCCAGCCCCAGCGCCTCGGTCAGCCCGAGCACGCCACCGAGCTCGAGCCCGACGCCGAGCAGCTCACCAAGCGGCGCTTCGACCCCGACGCCGACCCCGGTCGTGACTCCAACGCCGCCGGCGACGCCCACCCCGACGCCATCGTCGGGCCAGGTCCAGGGGGCGACCGCGACCCCCCGGCCCACGGTTCCCGCGACCGACACGCTGGCCGATTCCGGCAGCGACGGGCTGTCGGCGGGTCTGCCGATCCTGCTCTTGCTGCTGGTCGGGATCAACGTCAGCCTGAGCCTGCTGCTGCGCACCCAGGGCCGCCCTGGTGGTCGCCGCCAGGGCTGACCTCCGCAGCTGATCGCGCCGGGCTGATCGCGCTGGGCTGATCGCGCTGGGCTGATCGCGCTGGGCTGATCGCGCTGGGCTGATCGCGCTGGGCTGATCGCGCTGGACTGACCGGGCTTGGCTCAGCCGGCCGGGAATCGAAACGGGCGCCGCTGCCGGCGCCCGTTGGGATGAGTCCTGGAGGCGTGTCAGACGCTGTGCCCGACGTTGCTGAGGATCTTGGAAACCTGTCCGCCCAGAAAAATGAGGGCGACGATGGCGACGATCGCGATAAGGGCGAGGATAAGTGCGTATTCAGCGAGGCCTTGACCAGCCGTCAGAAGGCGCCGGGCGCGCAATGCGGTCGTAAGCGTCTCCGAAGAGAAGTTGCTGTACCAGGAATACAATCGAGTCACGTTTTTTCACCTCCTTCCTTTCAGAATTCGCAACAGAGTACGTGGCGCCGCTAGGCTACCCGAGCCGTCTTCGGGGGGTCAACAGTACCGATGGGTGCTCGGTACGGGCCCGCCTCTTCAGAAATGAGTCAGGAAGCTGCTGGACAGCCCCGGCCTGTGTCGCGCGTGCGCCCACAGTCGCCAGATCAGAAACGCCCGTGGCTCGGTCTTCTGGCTGTGCCGGCGGTCAACGACCGACGCTCGCTTCCCGCGCTACCCAGCCCGCCGGTCCGAGCCTGTCTTGGCTTCGAGCGGGCCGGCGCAGCTCGGTCGTCCGGGGCATCGCCCGGCCCACCGGAAGCCGACCCTGGGCCGGAGCGGCACTGATTCGCCCGGCCCATTAGGCTTGGCCCCGGCCCACCACAAGCCCGAGCCGGCACTTGACGCAACCCTCGACCAGGGAGCTGAGCATGACCGAGCAGCAGTCCTTCGAGCGAGAAGAGGACATCGTCGACGGCGACGCCGCGACCCACCTCGAGGCCCTCGGCTTCGGCGCGGTGGCCGCGGTCCCCGAGGTCGCTCGCAGCGAGGGACTCCCGCTCGAGCTGGTCGGCCAGCACCTGCGCCTGTCGGGCACGGTCAACATTGGCTTCCACAACCGGCTGTCCGACTTCATGAACCACAACGAGGGCCTGATCCAGCTCCGGGACGTGACCGTTCTTCGGCGCAATGGCGAGCCAACCAAGGTCACCTCACCGGCGATCTGGGTGAACCCCGAAGAAGTGACCCTGATCGGAGAGCTGTCCGACGTCGACGAGCCGGCAACGGGCAGTCACGAGTTCCGCGAGAAGAAGGCCTTCTACCTGATCGTGGTGACACCCGGCCACACGCTGACTGGCGCAATCCACCTGAACCCACAGGCCGTCCTGTCGGCGTTCATCGAATCGCGCGATCCGATGTGGATTCCGATGACCGACGTGCGCACTCGATCGCTGGCCGACCGCCGAGTGATCTCGCGCTACGCCTTCACCGTAATCAATCGACGCCACATCGTGGCGGCCACGGAACTGGCGCCCGGCCTCATCCGCGGCAGGGGCGTCCTCTAGGGGCCCGGTGCCTATTGGCAACGGGTGGTGAGCCCAGGTCTGGACGGATCCGGGGCAGTCTGGAGTACGCTCCGCGTCCGGGCCCGGTGGATAGCGAGCGAAACATGGCCAAGATGCGTGGGTTCCTGCACTCGAAACCAAAGATTGACGACGCCGAATGGGCGCTTGCCCAGTCCCGGACCGCGGAACGCCTGGCCGGCCTGTTCAGCGATCTCCCTGAGGACGAGGCCCAGCCGGCCGACGCGCCGGAGCCCGAGCGCCCGCCGATCGTGGTCGTTGGCGCGGCCCCGCTGGACCAGGGGCTGGCCCAGGTCGCCGAGGCCGAACCGGTCGCCGCGGCCGAGCCGGTTGCCCCGTCCGAGCCGGTTGTTGCCGAGGCCGACTCGGTCGGAGTGATGGCGCCGCCCGAGGATCGCTTCGACGAGAACGGCTGGCAGCTGCCGACGCTAGCCGCTGAAACCGACCCGGCCGGCCTGCCCCGGCCCGCCCGGGCGGCCAAAACCGCCGCACCGGCCGCTGGCAAGACGGCCGCATCGAGGCGGACCAAGTCCGGCACGGCCGCGCTGCCGGCTAAACCTGCCCGTGCCCGCAAGCCTCGGCCGAAGCGCAAGGCCGCCGTCAAGGGCTTGCCGGCAGCGGTCGCCCATTGCCCGTATTGCGCGCTCCTCCTCGATCCTGCCCCTACCGCCAGCCGGCGCTGCGAGCGGTGCCGGCAGCGGATCATGGTCAAGCGGGTCGACGGCCAGCCGGTCTACCTGACCGAAGCCGCGGTGGCCGTCTTCGACGCCGAGCGGAAGCGCGTCTCCAGCGCGGCCCGACTCGGGCGCGAGCGAACGCGCTGGCTCGGGCTGGCGGTCGCCGTCGCCGCACCTGAAAAGCGCCACGCCCAGCTGAGCGCTGCCCGGCTGTCGGACGAGACCGTCGCGGCGTCAAAGGCGCTCTACCTCAGTGCCGTTGACCGCGCGGTCCGGGCCGCCCGCCGGGCCAGGGACTGGGACACGGCGGCCCGCCTCCGGCGCGACCAGGCGACGGCCCTGTATCGTGCCGCCGGCGGCATGTCCAAGCCGCCCGCGCCGGAGGTCGTCGCCCTGTACCGGGACGGCGTGGCGGCCGAGCTCCGTGGAATCGCCGAGATCAGTCGTGACGCCGAGGTCGTGGCGGCCACCTGCTGCGAGGCCTGCCGAGCCGACGACCACAAGATCTTCCGGATCAGCGCCGAGCTCCGCCAGCCACGCCTGCCCCACGCCGGTTGCCCGAGGGGCCTGTGCCGCTGCCGCTGGGACCTGGCCGCGCGGGACCGGACGACGATGCGCCGCTACCTCCGGCGCCGGCCCGCGAGCGAGGCTTCGCCCAGCCCCGACGAGGTTGGCGCGCCGGCCTGAGCTGAGGTGGTTCGATCTCATTCCTGCTTAGGCTCCTGGGTCTGGGCCGCTCCGATCGCGACCGCCTGTCGCCGGTCGAGCCCGACCCCCTCACGCCCGAAGAGGCCGAGCCGGTCGCCCCGCTGCTGGTCGCGAGCGTTGCCTGCCCGAACTGCGGGGTGATCCTCGATCCGCCCCCAGGCAGCACCCGGCTCTGCCCCCGCTGCCGTCGCCGGATCGTGGTCAGGCACTCCGAGGGCCGGGCGATCTACCTGACCGAAGCCGCGGTTGAGGTCTTCGAGGCCGAGCGCCGGCGGGTGGTCGACGAGCAGACCTGGACCCGCCAGCGGCGCAACTGGCTGCAGCTCGCCCGACTCGTCGGAGCACCATCAGACCGGCGACAGAAGCTGGCTGCGGCCCCCCTCACTGCGGCGGTCGTGGCCTCAGCCCAGGCCCTCTACCTGACCACGGCCGAACGGGCGGCTCGCACGGCGCGGCGCGACAAGGCCTGGGAGGACGTCGCCCGCATCCGGCACCGGCAGGCGGCGGCCCTGTTCGAGGACGCCGGATCGCCGCTTCCGCCACCTGAGGACGTCCTCGCCCTGTACCGCGAGGGCGTGACGGCCACCCTGCGCGGCCTGGCCAACCTGGCCCGTGACGCGGAGCTCGTCGGAGCGAGCTGCTGTGGCGCCTGCCGGGCGGACAACGAGCGGATCTTCAAGATTGCCGACGAGCTCAAGGTCGCCCGCCTGCCGCATCGGGACTGTCCGCGCGGCCTGTGCGCCTGCGACTGGTGGCCGGCCGTGCGCAAGCCGCCAGCCAGGAAGCGCAGGCCGGCATCGCCCGCGGTTGACGTCGTCGCGGCGGCCCGTCTAGACTCGCCCGCACAGCACGAATAGTGGGCGATGATCGGGACGAGTACCCGGCGCGCGTCGGCACAGAGACCCGGTGGCTGGTGGAAACCGGGACGACGGCGGTGGTGAATGGACCCGGGAGCCTCCGGACCGAACGGCGAGCTCGAATGGCTCACCCAGTAGGCTCCGGCGCAGAGCGCCAGCGATAGAGGGCAGCGCCGATCGAACCGGAGGTGGCCAGGCCGCCTAGGCTCCGTCGGTCAGAGTGCGGCAGATTGCCGAAGGCGGGTGGTACCGCGGAAGGTTCGACCTTTCGTCCCTGGGACGGAAGGTCGTATTGATTCCTGAGGAGGCTTCGCCGCAACGATGAGCATCAGTGATCCGCTCAGCCTGACCGAGGCCAAGCGCCTCGCCGGGGGCGCCGACACCGTGCTCCTGCGGGCGACCCGCGACGCCGACCTGGAGACGCCGATCGGGGCGTTCCTGCGCCTCGACGACGGCGGCCCGGCCTACCTGCTCGAGTCGGTCGAGGGCGGCGAGCGGCTGGGCCGGTACAGCTTCCTGGGCATCGGCCCGCGGCGCCTGCTCGAGGTCCGCGCTGACCGTGCGACGATCCAGGCCCGGCCCTTGAGCGTCGACCGGTTCCAGCCCGACCTGCCGGTCGAGACGCTCGAGTCGATCGATCCGCTGAGCACCCTGCGGGCGTTCCTGCCCCGGCGGCGGGTCCTGCCCCTGGAGGGCATGCCCCGCTTCACCGGAGGAGCCGTTGGCGCTCTCGCCTACGACGCGGTGAGCACCTTCGAGCCGAGCGTGCCCCAGCCGGCCAGCGACCCTGTCGGCGTGCCCCTGGCCTCGTTCATCGAGACCGACCTGGTCATCGTGTTCGACCACCTGACCCACACGATCAGTGCGATCGCCTCGCTCCACACCGAGCTGCCTGACCTGGATGGCCGCTATCGGATCGCCGAGCGGGCGATCTTCGAGGCCCTCGACCGGACCGCCCGGCCGTCGGCCGCCGAGGTAGCCGGGACGGCCGCCAGCGGCTCGACCAGCCGGGCGCCGGCCGCCGACCCGGACGCGCCCGAGGTCGCCCCGATCCAGGAAGCGGCCACCAGCCTCGGTCGTGACCAGTACATCCATGCCGTCGAGGTGGCCAAGGACGCGATCGCGGCCGGCGAGGCGATCCAGGTCGTGCTGGCGCGGCGCCAGTCGTTCGACCTGCCGGCCGGCGCCGACGGGCGACCGGTCGACGGGATCGGACTGTACCGGGCGCTGCGCCGGGTCAACCCCAGCCCATACCTGTTCTTCGTGCGCACGCCCTCGTTCGAGGTCGTGGGGGCCAGTCCCGAGCTGCTCCTCCAGGTCGAGGGCGACCGGCTGACCACCCACCCGATCGCGGGCACCCGACCGCGGGGCGCGACGGCCGCCGAGGACGAGCTGCGCAGCGAAGAGCTCCAGCGCGACCCGAAGGAGAAGGCCGAGCACGTGATGCTCGTCGACCTGGGCCGGAACGACCTGGGCCGGGTGGCCCGGCCGGGAACCGTCAAGGTGACCAAGTACATGGAGGTCGAGCGCTACAGCCACGTCCTGCACCTGGTCAGCCACGTCGAGGCCCGCCTGCGGCCCGACCTGGACGCGCTCGACGCGCTGCGCTCGGTCTTCCCGGCCGGCACCCTGTCCGGGGCCCCCAAGGTTCGGGCGATGCAGCTGATCGCGGCCGCCGAGAACGAGCGCCGCGGGCTGTATGGCGGAGCGGTCGGCTACCTGGGCTACGACGGCAACCTCGACACCGCGATCACGATCCGGAGCGCGGTCCTGCGCGACGGAGTCGCCCACGTCCACACCGGGGCGGGGATCGTGGCCGGCTCGGTGCCCGAGCGCGAGTTCGAGGAGACCGAGCACAAGGCCGCCGCCCTGCGCCGGGCGATCGAGCTGGCCGGCGGCGGCCCGGAGCGGCTCCGATGATCCTGGTCATCGACAACTACGACTCGTTCACGTTCAACCTGGTCCAGGCCCTCGAGGCGGCCGGTGCCCAGGTTCGGGTTGTCCGGAACGATGCCATCGACCGGGCCGGGATCGAAGCCCTCGCCGCCGACCCGGCCAATGAGCTGCGCGGGATCGTGATCTCGCCCGGCCCCGGCGATCCGTCGGCCGCGGGCGTCTCGGTCGCTGCTGTCCAGGTGGCCGCCGAGCACGCCATTCCGCTGCTCGGCGTATGCCTCGGGATGCAGTCGATGGCGGTCGCCTACGGCGGCACGATCGTGCGTGCTCCGACCCTGGTCCACGGTGAGGCATCGGAGGTCAGCCACGATGGCCAGGGCCTGCTCCAGGGCCTGCCACCAGCGTTCATGGCCGCGCGCTATCACTCGCTGGCGGTGGATCCGGGGGACATCCCGGCCGAGCTCCAGGTCACGGCGATCTGCGAAGAGGACGGGGTGGTGATGGGTCTGCGTCACGTGACCCTGCCCCTGGAAGGGGTCCAGTTCCACCCTGAATCGGTCCTGACCCCCGAGGGGCCGCACCTCCTGGCCAACTTCCTGCGCCGGGCGGGCGAGGGCGAGGCCAGCCGGCTCGACGCGGTCAGCGGCAGCTTCGCCACCGGCGGGATGGCCGAGCCGCCCGACCGGGACGGCGGTCCCATCGGGTCGCGCGGATGAGCGAGCTGGTCCGGGCGGCCCTGGCGACCGTGGTCGAGGGCGGCAGCCTGTCGCTGGACGACGCCCGCGACGCCATGGGCGCGGTCATGGATGGGGAAGCAACTCAGGCCCAGCTGGCCGCCCTGCTCGTGGCCCTCCGGATGCGCGGCGAGACGATCGAAGAGCTGGCCGGGTTCACCCTGGCGATGCGCGCCCGGGTCCGGCGGGTCGACGCGCCGGCCGGCGCGCTGCTC
>JBBSFD010000010.1:0-74315 GCA_038239115.1 Candidatus Limnocylindrales bacterium
ATCCCTCTGCTGGCGATCCCGATCCAAGCTCCGGCCCGGTCCAGATCGTGGTCGAGGTAGCGGGCGCGGTCGCCCGGCCGGGTGTCTACGACCTGGCGGCGGGCGCGCGGGTGGCCGATGCAATCGCCGCCGCCGGCGGCTATGGCCCGCGGATCGACCTGGCCCGGGCCACGACCGAGCTGAACCTTGCGGCCCGCGTCGCCGACGGCGATCGGATCATCGTGCCCTCGCGCGACGACCCACCGGCGACCGCCGGCTCAGGGCCGGCCACCACGTCGGCGGCACCGAGCGCCCCGGCCAAGGCCGGCCCGGTCGACCTCAACCGGGCAACGGCCGACGAGCTTGACGCCCTTCCCGGAGTCGGCCCCGTGACCGTGGCCAAGATCATCGCTTCTCGGACCGAGCATGCCTTCCGTTCCGTCAGCGACCTGCTCAGCCGGAAGCTAGTGGGCAGCGCCGAGTTCGCCAAGATTCGCAAGCTCGTCACGGTCGGCTGACCAGGCGTGGCCGACGCTGCCCAGCTCCCGCGCAGCGCCTGGCTGGCGGTCGGCGCGCTGGTCGCTGCCCTCGCCCTCGAGGCCGGTGGCAAAGCCCCGCTGGTAGCCGCCGGCCTGGCCGGCGGCGCGCTGGCCACGGTCGCAATTTCTCGTCCGGCCCGGGCCCATCTGCGCAGGACTTCGCCGGCCGCCAGGATCGCCACCCTGGCCGCGCCGCTGTCGCTCGGTATCCTCCTCCTGGTTGCCCGGGCCGCGCTGGCTGGCGGGCTGGGCCCGGCGCCCACGGCGTCGAGTGGACTCGGCCAGGCCCAGACCGATGGGTCCGGACGCTGGACGGCCACGGTCATCAGCGTTGGCTCGCCCAAGGCCGCCGAGCAGATCGCCCTCATTCGGCTCAGCTCGGGCCCTGCAGTTGCGCTCGAGGCACTCCTCCCCCGCTACCCGGAGGTCGGACCGGGCGACCTGATCACCGTCAGCGGCCGGGTCCAACCGGCGGGAACGGACGACTACGGCGCCTACCTCGGCCAGATCGGGGCTGCCGGCACGCTTCGCTCCCCGATTCTCGAGCGCCTGTCCGGTCCGACCGGTCCGGCCGGGATCCTGGACAGCATCCGGCAGGGATCGGCGACCGCCTTGGCCCGCGCGCTGCCCGAACCCCAGGCGGGCCTGGCCAGTGGCATCCTGATCGGCTTGCGCGATCGCGTCGATCGTGACCTGGCGGCCGCGTTCACGACGGCCGGCGTGTCCCATATCGTGGCGATCTCGGGCTGGAACATCGCGATCGTAGCGGCCGTGGTCGGCGCGCTCGTGAGTGGCCTGGGACGCACGACAAGGACCGTGGTCACCCTGGCAGCGATCGTCGGCTACACCCTCGTGGCGGGCGCGTCTCCCTCGGTCGACCGGGCGGCCCTGATGGCCGCCATCGGACTCGCGGCCCGAGCCGGCGGTCGGTCGGGGCCGGCCCTGGGCGCCCTCGGCTGGGCCGTCGTCGGCCTCTTGCTGTTCGATCCCGGCACCGTCTCGGACCCGGGCTTCGAGCTGTCGGGGCTGGCCACCGCGGGCCTGATTGCCTGGAGCACTCCGCTCAGCGGCCAGCTCAGCCAAATTGCCATCGCCGGCCGC
Source organism: Candidatus Limnocylindrales bacterium (assembly GCA_038239115.1). Classification (GTDB taxonomy): domain Bacteria; phylum Chloroflexota; class Limnocylindria; order Limnocylindrales; family CSP1-4; genus Palsa-1033. Next base: position 1,620 of record JBBSFD010000010.1, read on the forward strand.
GGCCTGCCGGGCTGGCTGAGCGAAAGCCTGGCCATCTCGCTGGCGGCCGAAGCCTCGACCCTGCCCATCGTCCTGCTGACCTTCGGCCGGCTGGCCCTCGTCGCGCCGCTGGCCAATCTGGTCATCGTGCCGCTCGTGCCCGCGGCGATGGCTGCCGGAGGCCTTGCTCTGGCCGCCGGCTGGCTGGGTGCCGCCGGCCTGCCCCAGGCCATCGTGACGAGCTTGGGCCTGCCCGCCTGGGCCATCCTCGGCCTGCTCATCTGGCTCGTCCATGCCGCGGCCGGGCTGCCCTTCGCCAGCGTCGTCCTGCCTGCTCCGTGGAACGTGGCTGCGGCAGGCGCGGCGCTCGCCGGCGTCGCCACGGCGGCGGCCGGTGGCTCGCTCGCCGCGCGGCTGGGCGGGCCGATCCGCTCGATGTCGCGAGCCGGGTGAGTCGCCAGCCAGCCGGACGCGACGGGCATCCGGGCAGGCCGGCAGGCAGGCTGACAGGGCTGGGCCTGGCGGGGCTTGCCCTGCTCGCCGCAATCTTCACTGCGGGCTTCGAGGCAAGACCCGACGGTCGAATCCACATCTCCGTGCTCGATGTCGGGCAGGGCGACGCGATCCTGGTCGAGGGCGACTCGGGCAGCCGGCTGCTGATCGACGGCGGTCCGGATCCGAACCGGCTGATCGTCGCGCTGGACGGGCGCTTCCCGCCCTGGGACCGCCGGATCGATGTCCTGATCCTGAGCCACCCCCACGAGGATCACGCCGGCGGCCTGCCCCGGCTCGTCCAGAGCTACCGGATCGGCCAGATCTACGAGCCCGGGATGCTCGGCCCGGGGCCGGCCTACCGGGCCTTCCGGGGCGCCCTGGCGCTGGACGGGCGAACCACCGGGATCCTCTCGACCGGCGACCGGCTTCAGCTTGATTCGATCGGCTTGAAGGTCCTCTGGCCGGATCGCGACGCGGTGCCCAGGACAGCGCCCGACGGCGGAACATCGATCAACAACGTGTCGATCGTCCTGCTGGGCACCTTTGGTGGCCAGCGCTTCCTGCTGGCCGGCGATATCGAGCAGGAGATCGATCCGATCCTGGTGGGCCGTGGCCTGCCCCGGGTCGACCTGCTCAAGGTGGCCCACCACGGCAGCCGGACCTCGTCCACGAACGCGTTCCTCGACCAGGTCCGGCCGAGCGTCGCCATCGTCTCGGTCGGCGCGGTCAACCCGTACGGCCATCCCGCACCTGAGACCCTGGCCCGCGTCGAGGCCAACGGCGCGCGCCTGTACCGGACGGACAAGAACGGCAGCGTGGAGGCGACCCTGGACGGCCGATCGGTGACGGTCCAGGCGGACCGGGGCGGACCGGCGGTCCCCGGCGCGGCGATCGCGGGCCCGGCCGGCGCTACGGTCGCCGCGGCCTCGGCCCGGCGTGCCTCGAGTGAGGCGCTGGCCTTCCGCTGCGGGATCGCCAGCCCGGCCTTTGGCAGCCAATCGGCGCCGCTCGATCCGGGGCCAGTCGCCGCGGTCCCGATCAGCGATGACGGCCTGTACCATCGGCTCGATGTCCATCCCGACCCGACCAGAGGCCGCGGCAATCCTCCTTTCGCTCAACCCATCGAAGCGCGCCCTGCGCCACGCCCGGGCGGTGGGCGAGATCGCGGCCTGGCTGGCCCTCAGGATCGATCGGCGGGGCATCCCGATCAACCGCCCCGCCGTCGAGGCCGCCGCCCTGCTCCACGACGTCGACAAGGTCCTGCGCAAGCGCCTGCCCCGGGACCATCCCCTCCGTCGGCTGCCTCACGGTGACGGCAGCGCGGCCTGGCTGACCGAGCAGGGCTTCCCCGAGCTCGCCCGGCTGGTGGCCAACCACCCCGTGACCCGCCTGGTGGACGAGGAGCGCTATCCGACCTGGTCCGCCTTCGCCGGCCGCGAGGAACGCATCGTGGCCTATGCCGATAAGCGCGCGGCCCAGCACCTGGCCCCGATGCGGTCGCGCTTCGCCGATTGGGAGCGCCGCTACGGAAGCAACCGCGGCTGGGACGGTCCGGAGCGTGGGCTGGCCTGGAATCGCGCCGAGCATCTCGAGGCCGACGTCTGCCGGGCGGCCGGCGTGCGACCGGAGGAGGTGCGCCGGCTGGCCTGGACCGGCCGGGCGATTCGAGCGGCCGCCCCAACATGAGTGACCCGCCGGCCGCACCGATCGGCTACTACCACGGGATCGACCGCTTCCTGCTCGCGGCCGCCGCTGATGAGCTCGGCCGCCGGCTGGCCGGACCGGGCGGGGAGCCGCTCGAACGCTGGCAACCGAGGAACCCCGGGGACGCCTCGATCGAGGTGATCACCGAGCGGGTGGCGACCGGCTCGATGTTCGGCGGCGGGACCTTGGCCGTGCTCGACCCGGTCCCGCACCTGCGCTCGAAGGACGGCCGGGCCGGCCTGCTGGCGGTCATCGAGGTGGTCGCCCCGGGCAACGCCCTGGCGTTCGTCGATCCGGTCGACAACCTGCCAACGGAGCGCAAGCCGCTCGATGCCGGCCGCTCGGCCCTGCGCGCGGCGGTCGTCGCGGCAGGCGGCGAGTACCGCCAGGTGCCGGCCCTGACCCAGGGCGGCCTGACTCGATTCATCGACGAGCGGGCCAGGGAGGGCGGGATCCGGCTCGGTCGGGGCGCCGCCGAGGTCCTGGCCCAGCGACTGGGCGGCTTCGTCCGGGACGGCGATGTCGACCACGACCGGCTGGGTGAGATGGCCGCTGCCGAGCTGGCCAAGGCTTCCCTCTACCGGCTCGACGCCGAGATCAGCCCGGACGACATCCGGGCGCTCGTGCCCGAGGTCATCCCGAGCTCCCTTTGGGCCCTGACCGATGCCGTGGGGATGCGCCGGGCCGACGCCATCGACCGACTCGAGCGAGCCCTTGCGGCGACGCCCGAGCCGGTCCTCGTGGTCATGCTCCATCGGCGGGTGCGCGAGCTGCTCGAGCTGGCCGACCGGCTGGCCCACGGTGCAACCCTCCAGGCGGCCGCCCGGACGATGAAGCTCCACGAGTTCCGGGCGCGAACGCTGGAGACCCAGTCGCGGCTGTGGCGCCCGGAAGAGCTCGAAGCGGCCCTGGGCGGCCTGTTGGAGCTCGACGCGACGATCAAGGGCTCGGGCGCAGGCGGATCCGGGGAGCGCGCCCGTCAGCTGGGCTTCACCCTGTGGTTGAGTGAGTTCGTGATCCGCGCCTGAGGTCCGTCCGGCGCACGACCAGGCAGATTCAGGGCTCGGCGAGGCCTATTCGGCGCTCGACCAGGCCTGTTCCTGGACGACCAGGTCGCTCTCGATCGCGAACACGCAGCGGCTGTCGCCGAGGTCCAGCAGCTCGATCAGGTCCGGGTCGATGTACAGCTGGCTGCAGTCCTCGCACAGCCCAGCCGGGATCCCGAAGCACAGCCGCTCGGTCCGGTCGGGCAGGCGGAAGGTCGTGTCGAAGCGGGTGATGACCAGCTTGTGATCGCAGGCGGGGCAGCGTTCGCGGAGGCGAGACACGGGATCGGGACCTCTGATCAGGACACCCGCGGTGTCCGGAGTCCGGATGCTCGCCGCCGGGCGCGAAACCCGACATCACCCGGCAGTACCCCCGAACGTGGTACCCGCCTACTGGACCCGCAGGATCGCCTTGGCCTCGGACCAGTGCTTCTCGAGGCCGTAGTAGTCGCGCTCCGGCGGAGTGAAGACGTGCACGACCACGTCGCCGAAGTCGACCAGGATCCAGTGCGATGCGGGCAGGCCCTCGCGGCCGATCGGGCGAATCCCCTCGTCGCGCATGCCACGCACGATCCCTTCGGCGATCGACTCGAGCTGGCGCTCGGAGCCGCCTGAACAGATCACGAAGGCGTCGGCCAGGCTGGTCAGGCCGGTCAGGTCGAGGAGCAGGATGTCGGCGGCTTTCTTGTCCTCGGCCAGGGCCACGATCCGGCGGGCCATGTCGATCGACGACTTGGCGCCCGCCCTGCGGGCCGGCCTGGGCCGCTTGGGCAGGCCGACGCTGCGGGGAGCCGGCTCGGCCGTCGCCGCAGGCTCGGCCGTCGCCGCAGGCTTGGCCGTCGCCGCAGGCTTGGCCTTCGCGGCAGGCTTCGCCTTCGCGGCCGGTTGGGCCTTAAGAGCGACCTTCGGCTTCGCGACGGGCTTGGGTTTCGGGGCACGGGCCGGCTTCTCGGCGGGCGCGGGATCGGGCATGGACAGCGGTTCCTTCACGATGGGTCAGTGTAGAGGTGATAGTCCCGGATGTAGTCTGCGACGGCCGGCGGGACGAGGCCGTCGATCGGCATTCCGGCCCGAACCCGGTCGCGGATCGTGGACGCCGAGATCGAGATGAGCGGGCCGTCAACGAAGTCGACCCGGCCGCGCCAGCCCGGCAGGTGCTCGTCCAGCCAGGCCGTGGGAGCAGGCCGGGCGCCGGCCCGAGGCACGACCGCCAGCCGGACCAGCTCGAGGATCCGGCCCGGATCGCGCCAGGTGGGAAAGCCGGCGAACGCCTCCGCAGACAGGATGAATTCCAGATTCGGGGCCGTCCCGTCGGCCAGGTGCTCTGGGGCCAGCGCCGCCAGGGTGTCGACGGCGTAGGAGGGCCCGGGCCGGTCCAGCTCGATCGTGCTCAGCCGGGCCCAGGCCAGGCCGGCGATCGCCAGCTCAACCATGATCCGCCGATCCTCGGCCGGACTGATCTGCTGGTTCGGCTTGTGAGGGGGCACACCGGCCGGAATGAAGATGACCGCGGACAGGTCCAGGGCCGAGCGGACGGCGGCGGCAATGGCCAGGTGGCCGTCATGGATCGGGTCGAAGGTGCCGCCCAGGACTCCAAGCGGGGCAGCGCCCTGGCTCAATCGCGTTCCCAGGGCTGGCGATCCCACTCCAGCTCGACCCGGCCGATCCGGACCGTGTCGCCCGACCGGACGCCGCGCCGGCGGAGCTCCGCCTCGATGCCCAGGCGGGCCAGGTCATGCTGGAAGCGCTCGGCCGATTCCTCGTTCTCGAAGTCGGTCTGCGCCGCGATCCGCTCGATCCGGCGGCCACTGACCCGGAACGCGGTGTCGGGCTCGAGCTCGACGCTGAAGCCATCGTCCATGCCGGCGATCGTGTGGACGACGACCCCCGCCGGTTCAGGCGGCGTGCCCAGCTCGCCGGCCGCCGGGAGCATCGCCCCAAGGGCCTCGCGCAGCTCGGCCAGGCCGTCGCCCCGGGCGGCGGCCACGGCCAGGGCCGGGATGCCTTCGGCCACACGCGCCCGCTCGAAGTCAGGCCAGGCGGCTGCCGCGGCCGGCAGGTCGATCTTGTTGAACACGACCAGCAACGGCCGTTCGAGCAGGGCGGGATCGTGGGCGGCAAGCTCGTCCCGGATGACCTGGTGGTCCCACTCCGGATCGCGCGCCGCGCCGTCGACCACGTGGACCAGGACCCGGGTGCGCTCGACGTGGCGCAGGAAGGCGTGGCCCAGGCCCGCCCCGGTGCTGGCGCCCTCGATCAGCCCGGGCACGTCGGCGATCGTCGGGCGACGGCCGTCGTCCATCCCGAAATCGAGCACGCCAAGGTTCGGTTCGAGGGTCGTGAACGGGTAGTCGGCAATCTTCGGCGTGGCCGCGGTGAGGGCAGCCAGCAGGGTCGACTTGCCGGCGTTGGGCAGCCCGACCAAGCCCACGTCGGCCAGCAGCCGAAGCTCCAGGCGAAGCAAGCGCTCCTCGCCCGGTACGCCCTTCTGGGCGTGCTTCGGGGCCTGATGGATGGCGGTCGTGAAATGAACGTTGCCGAGGCCCCCTCGCCCACCCCGGGCGACCTCCGCGACCTGCTCGACGCTGACCAGGTCGGCCAGCAGGGCCCCGGTCCCGTCGTCGTAGACGGCGGTGCCTGGAGGCACCGCCAGGATCAGGTCCGGCCCGGCCTTGCCGTGGCGCTTCGAGCTCGTGCCCCGGCCACCGGACGTGGCCTTGAAATGGCGATGGTCGCGGTAGTCGCGCAGGGTCGTCTGGCCGGGATCGACCCGCAGGCTGATCGTGCCGCCCCGGCCGCCGTCGCCGCCGTCGGGCCCGCCCCGCGGCACGTGGGCCTCGCGCCGGAACGTGGCCGCACCATCGCCGCCGTCGCCGGCGCGCACGAGGATTCGAACCCGGTCAAGGAACATCGCGGCGATCGTCGCATACCCATGGTCGCATCGCGTCGACGGTCGACGCCCGGCGGTCGGCCGGTTGCGGCCTAGAAGTAGGGCAGCGGGTTCACCCGGATGCCGTTGCCCCAGACCATGCCCTTCCACACCTCGAAGTGGAGGTGGGGCCCGGTCGCGTTGCCGGTCATCCCGACCCGGCCGACCTGCTGCGCGCGGCCGACGTGCTGGCCGACCGAGACGAGCACGGCCGACATGTGGTTGTAGGTGGTGAACAGGCCGCTGCCGTGGGCGATCCAGACCTGGTAGCCGCCGCCGTTGTCCTTCCAGCCGGCCCAGATCACGGTCCCGGCGGCCGCTGCGAGGACGCGCGTGCCCTCGGGCGCCGCGATGTCGATCGCGGGGTGGCTGGCGTGGTAGTACTGGCTGATCCAGCCACCGGGCACCGGCCAGTTGAAGGCGCCACCGGAGTAGCTGACCGGAGGCTTCGACTTGGAGCTCCCGCCGCCCGAGTTCGCGACCGGCCGGGGCGTGGCGGCCGGCGCCGGGATCGGCTTGCCGTGGGCATCCGGCACGATCAGGACCTGGCCGATGACCAGGGTCCGGTCGGTCAGGTTGTTGTAGGCCACGATGTCGTCGGCCGACATGCCGGTGAGGGTCGAGATCGAGTCGAGGGTGTCGCCCGCCTTGACCACGATGACCAGGCCGTCGACCGGCGGGATCTCGAGCTTCTGGCCGATGTGCAGCTGATCCTTGGCGGCCAGGTTGTTGGCCCACCACAGGGTCATCATCGAGATCCCGAAGTGCTTGGCGATACCGGTCAGGGTGTCGCCCGACTTGACCGTGTAGGTCGCCAGCCGAGCGGACGCGTCAGTCACGGTCGTGTCGACGGCCAGCGGCTTGAGCAGGGTGCCATCGGCCAGGTACTGGCCCATGTCGTCCGCTCCGTCGTTGGTGGTTGCCCCAATCGCGTTGTTGACGTCCTCGGGACTCGGCGCAGTGATCGAATCGGTGCCTGGATCGACCCCGCCCGAATCGACCCCGCCGATCGCAATCCGGGGGGTGGCGCTGGGGGCGTTGGTGCTGCCGGTCGCGCCGTTCACGGCAGTGCCGACCGCAGCGCTGCTGATCGAGGCGATCAGGACAAGGAGGGCGATGCCAATGGGCAGGATCCGCTCACGGCCGCCGACGCGAAGGACCGCGCCGTTGAGGTGGGGCGAGACGAAGGCCAGGATCCGATCGGCCAGGCGCTCGGTGCGCGGGATCCGGTGGGCACCCGAACGAATCGAGGCCGCCGCGGAACGACGAGGGGTCCGGCGCAGATCTGAGCGCAGTCGGTGCAGGGCACGCTGCACGCGGGCCGTGGTCTGCTGCAATACGGTCTCCGAGGTTGGGGACGGCGCTCTGGGATGGGAGCGCTGGGGGTCGCCACGCCGTCCGGGGGTCGGTCGCGATCTTGAGCTGGGGTCTCTTGAAGGCGGCTGCCCGACTCATTTCGCCGGGTCTTCGTGCTGGTCGCACCGTACCACGACCCGTTGAAAAGACGCAATCGCGGGGCCCCCGAGGGCCGCCGGGTCAGGCGTTGGCGGCGAGGCCCTTGGTCAGCTGGGCCAGGAACTCCGTGTTCGACTCGGTCTTCGAGAGCCGGTTCAGGAGCAGCTCGATGCCCTCGTTGGTGCCGACGGCCGACAGCATCCGGCGCATCGTCCAGACCATCTTGAGGGTGCCTTCCTCGAGCAGGAGCTCCTCGCGCCGGGTGCCCGAGCGCTGGACGTCGATCGCCGGGAAGATCCGCTTCTCGGCCAGCTTGCGCTCGAGGATGAGCTCGGAGTTGCCGGTCCCCTTGAACTCCTCGTAGATCACATCGTCCATGCGCGAGCCGGTCTCGACCAGGCAGGTGCCGATGATCGTCAGCGAGCCGCCCTCTTCGATGTTCCGGGCCGCCCCGAAGAAGCGCTTGGGCGGGTAGAGCGCGATCGGGTCGATGCCACCCGACAGGGTCCGGCCGCTGGGCGGCAAGGCCAGGTTGTAGGCCCGGGCCAGGCGGGTGATCGAGTCGAGCAGGATGACCACGTCGCGACCGCTCTCGACCTGGCGCTTGGCGATCTCGAGGGCCATCTCGGCGACGTGGGTGTGGTTCTCGGTCGGCTCGTCGAAGGTCGAGCTGATCACCTCGCCCTTGACGCTCCGGCGCATGTCGGTGACTTCCTCGGGTCGCTCGCCGATGAGGGCGACCATCAGCAGGATCTCGGGGTAGTTGGTCGAGATCCCGTTGGCGATGTGCTTGAGGAGCATCGTCTTGCCGGCCTTGGGCGGGCTCACGATCAGGGCGCGCTGGCCCTTGCCCAGCGGGTTGACCAGGTTGACCAGGCGCTGGCTGAGGTTCTTGGGATCCGATTCGAGGTTGATCAGCTCGTCGGGGTGGATCGGGGTCATGTCGCCGAAATGGGGCCGGCGCCGGGCGGCGTCGGGATCGAGGCCGTTGACCGAGTCGACCCGGAGCAGGCCAAAGTACTTCTCGGCCTCGCGCGGCGTGCGCACGGCACCCGAGACGCGGTCACCGATCCGCAGCCCGAAGCGGCGGACCTGGCTCGAGCTGACGTAGACGTCCTCGGGGCTGGGCAGCAGGCCGTGCCGGCGCATGAAGCCGAAGCCTTCATCGACCACGTCGAGGATGCCGGTGGCGTAGGCCAGGCCGGCCCGCTCCGTCTGGCGCTGGAGGATGCGATCCATGAGCTCTTCGCGCCGATCGGCCGCGACGACCTCGATCTCGAGCTCACGCCCGATCGTGCGCAGCTCCTTCTCGCTCATCTCGCGCAGCTCGGCGATGGCGAGGTCGTTTCGGCCGCGGGCGGCCTCGGCTTCCTGCAGCTCGTCGAAGTCGGTCACGGGCGGACGGGGGGCATTGGGGCGGCGGCGGGTGCGCCGGTTGCGGGAGCGCGGATCGCGCGGGTCGGGGCCGATTGCAGGCATCAGGTAGAGATCACCAGTGAGGGAGGACACAGGAATGGTTCCGGGGCGCTCGCGCGGAATCGCTATTCCGGCGGCTGCCGAGTTGGGAACCACCTGAGGATAGACGCCGGAACGGGCGCCGTCAATCCGCCAGATCGTGCGTGCTCGGGGCAGCGGGCCAAGGTGGAGCAACGCACGGGCGACGCGGCTTGCCCCGCCGGTGCACCGGGCGAGACAGATAACCACGACTCGCGACACCGGCCTGACTCGCGTTCGCCGGAGACGAACAGAATGCGGGTGCCGACTCGTCGACCGCCAGGCCCCGGCCATCGATTGAGCCGAATTGGTCGCCGGAGACGAACGATTCGACGAGATCCCGCTCGAACGCCCTCGGTTCGGCTCGCCGGGATTGCGCGTCCCCCCTGTTTGTTCGCCTGGCGCGAACGCGGGTCGGCTTGGCTGGGGCGATGTTGCGCCCGGTGGCTCGGGATGAAATCCGCGCTACTGCCCGCGCCCACCCCGGGGCCGACGACCGGACCGGCCCGCGAAACGCCGTTTTGTCCCCTGACAGACAACAATGCGCGCGCGCCAAAAGCGCTCACGCCGGGCGGGACGAGCCGATACATTGGCCGCGATGCTTCGCGTTGGCTCCATCGTCATCCGGGTCGACGACCTCGAGCGCCAGATCGCGTTCTGGTCGGCCGCCCTGGACTACGCGCCCAGGCTCGGGCACGGCGACGACTTCGCGCTGGTCTCACCCAGGGACGGGGTCGGTCCGAACGTCTCGCTCGACCGCATGCGTTCCACGCTCCAGGTGCCGCCCCGGATCCACCTTGACCTGTACGCCCAGGACCAGGCCACCGAGGTCGAGCGCCTGAAGGGCCTCGGGGCGACCGAGGTCCATTGGTCCAGGCGACCGGCCGATGCGGACTACGTGATCCTGGCCGACCCCGAGGGCAACCGCTTCTGCGTCATCGACGCCGGATAGGCGCGCCGGCTCGACGCGGTAAGAGCGAGCGGACGCCAGCTAGGACTTCGCGGCGGCCGCGGCCCGGGCCTTGCCCCAGTCTTCCTTGAACCGGACGATCCCGGCGTCGGTGAGCGGGTGGTGGACCATCATCTGCAGGATCTTGAACGGCAGCGTCGCGATGTGGCACCCGGCCAGGGCGGCCTGGGTAACGTGGAGGGGGTGGCGGATCGAGGCCGCCAGGACCTCACTGTCGAGCTCGTGCATCTCGACGATCTCGACCAGCTCCCGGACGCAGGTCATGCCGTCCTCGTTGATGTCGTCGAGCCGGCCCACGAACGGGCTGAGCAGGCTGGCCCCGGCCTTGGCCGCGAGGAGGCCCTGGTTGGCCGAGAAGATCAGGGTGCAGTTCGTCTTGATGCCTTCATCGGCGAAGCGGCTGATCGCCTCCAGGCCGTTCTCGCTCATCGCCACCTTGACCACGATGTTGGGGGCGATCTTGGCGAAGTGACGGCCCTCGGCCAACATCCCGTCGACGTCGTCCGCGATCACCTCGGCCGAAACCGGCCCGGGCGTGATCTTGCAGACCTCGGCCAGGATGTCGTCGTAGGAGCCGCCGACCTTTGCGTACAGGCTCGGATTGGTGGTCACGCCGTCGAGCACGCCCCACCGGGCGGCCTGGCGGATCTCGTCGATCTCGGCCGTGTCCAAGAAGATCTTCATGGGTCAACTCCAGGGTTGAGGGGCAAGGTCGCAGGCTCGACTGGCGTCCAGTCTGAAGGCCGCCTGCCGCGCCGCTCGATTCTACGCCGGGGGCGGGTCAGGACCGGATGGCCGCCGACGGACTGCTTTCGCTCGATTCGACCTCGACCGGCACGCTCGTTGCCGGACGCTCGGCCAGGCGCGCTGCCAGGACCGGCTCGCGCCCGTCGGCGACGGCGATCGCACTGGCCACGAAGCCGTCGAACAGCGGATGGGGCCGAGTGGGCCGGCTCTTGAACTCGGGATGGAACTGGCTGGCCAGGAACCAGGGGTGATCGCGCAGCTCGACGATCTCGACCAGCCGGCCGTCGGGCGACTGGCCGGACAGGATCATGCCGGCGCCTTCGAGCGTCTGGCGATAGCGGTTGTTGACCTCGAAGCGATGGCGATGGCGCTCATAGATGACCTCGGAGCCGTACACCGCGGCCGCCTTCGAGCCGGGCGTCAGGCGCGCCGGGTAGAGGCCCAGGCGCATCGTGCCACCCTTGTCCTCCATCTCGCGCTGATCGGGCATGAAGTCGATGACCGGGTTGGCGGTGAACATCTCGAACTCGGTGGAGTTGGCGTCGCGCGTCCCGAGCGCCTGGCGGGCGACCTCGATGACGGCACACTGGAGGCCCAGGCAAAGGCCCAGGAAGGGCACCCGGTTCTCGCGCGCAAAGCGGGCGGCCAGGACCTTGCCCTCGATCCCGCGGTGGCCGAAGCCGCCCGGGACGAGCACCCCGGCCACGCCGGCCAGGCGCTCGGACACGTTCGTCGGGGTCAGCTCCTCGGAGTTGACCCAGCGGATCCGGGCATCGATGCCGTTGGCCCAGGCAGCATGCCGGAGCGCCTCGCTGACGCTCATGTACGCGTCGGGCAGCTCGATGTACTTGCCCACCAGGGCGATCTCGAGGCTGGGCTTGGGCCGCTTGATCAGTTCGACCAGGGCGCGCCAGGCGGTCAGGTCGGGTTCGGCGGCGGCCTCGGTCAGACCTAGCTCGCGTACGACCAGCTGGCCCAGGCCGGCGGCCTCGAACTGGAGTGGCACCTCGTAGATCGTGTCTGCCGTCACGGCCGGGATGACGGCCTCGGTGGCCACGTCGGTGAACAGGGCGATCTTCTCGAGGATCTCGTCGCTGACCGGGTGATCCGAGCGGAGCACGATCACGTCGGGCTGGATCCCGATCCCGCGGAGCTCCTTGACGCTGTGCTGGGTGGGCTTGGTCTTGAGCTCGCCCGTCGCCATCAGGACCGGCAGCAGGGTGACGTGGACGTACAGCACGTTGTGCCGCCCGACGTCCTTGCGCATCTGCCGGATCGCTTCGAGGAAGGGCAGGCTCTCGATGTCGCCCACGGTCCCGCCGACCTCGACGATCACGACGTCTCGATCACCGTCCTTGGCCAGGCGGCCGATCCGTTCCTTGATCTCGTTGGTGATGTGGGGAATGACCTGGACGGTCCCGCCCAGGTAGTCGCCCCGGCGTTCCTTGGCGATCACGGCCTGGTAGATCCGTCCGGTCGTGACGTTGGACAGCTGCGACAGGTTCTCGTCGATGAACCGCTCGTAGTGGCCCAGGTCGAGGTCGGTCTCGGCACCGTCGTCGGTCACGAAGACCTCGCCGTGCTGGTAGGGCGACATCGTGCCGGGGTCCACGTTGATGTACGGGTCGAGCTTGAGAATCGAGACGGACAGGCCCCGGGCCCGGAGGATGCGACCGATGCTGGCGGCGGTGATGCCCTTGCCAAGCGACGAGGTCACGCCTCCGGTCACAAAGACATACTTCGCCATGGGATGGGTCCTCCGGGGGTTTTTCCAATGCTACCGGAAGACGCCTCCGGAGGCAATCCGGATGGTCAGGCAGGGGTCCCCGAATCGGGCGGCAGCTCGGCTCCCGGCGGGTCCCTGACGCCCGGGCCCCAGACCTCCGGGCCGCAGAAGATGGGCCGGGCGGTGGGCGTCGGGAAGACGCCGGCGGGATCGATCCGCCAGGCGTCCAGGCGCTCGTTGAGCCAGGCATGGATCTCGGCGAACTCGGTCCAGCGCTCGAATGGCCAGCGAGCCTCAAGGCAGATCGGGACCAGCGCGCGCTTGGCGAAGATCAGGTCGGCATAGCCGGCCGCGTAGCGGTCGCTCTCGCCGTCACCGATGAACACGACTGCCCGGCCGGCGGCCTGGTGGGCCAGGACCCGCTGGCGCTTGCAGGTGCCACAGACCTGGCAGTCTGGGTGGCCGTTGGGCCAGTCGATCCGGGCACCGCCTGGACCGAACGTGGTCCGGGCCGTGACGATCGGCAGCTCGGCCAGTCCGAGCCGGGCGAGGGCCGGCCCGATGAAGAAGCCGAAGCCGTCGCTGACGACCTCGACCGGGATGCCTGCGCCGGTGGCCCGCCGGGCAAACGACACGAAGCCCGGGTCGTGGGGCTGGAGGGCGGCCGTGGCCAGCAGCTCGGCTTCGGTGGCCTTGATGAGGGTGACCTCCCATTCCATCAGCCGTCGCGAGCCCATCCGGCCGGCGTCGTAGATCGCCGCGATCCGCTCCCAGTCGGCGTGCGAGACGTGCTCGGCCATGACGGTGTCGGACACGTCGGTCAGGGCGATCGTCCCGTCGTAGTCGACCAGCATCGCCAGCGCTGGCCGCCCCGCCTCGAGCGGCGGAATGGGCGGCGCGGCGCCGGACAGCACGACGCCCGGCGCGTTCGTCGCGTCGGGCGTCAGGTTGGTCATGGTCGAGCGAGCCAGGTGGCCGCCGAACGTTCCCGCCGAGCTACCGCCGAACCTGCCCGGAGCTACCGGGCGGGCGGCGACTCAGGCGTTGTCCTGGTCCAGGACGAGAGACTCCTCGTCGGACTCCTCGGTCAGCTTGAGCCACACGAACAGGCCGGCCAGGATGACCAGCGGAATCACGATCAGGGCGCCCAGGGTGACCCCCAGCGCGACTGCGACTGTCTTGAGAGCCTTCATGATCGAACCTCCCCGTTACGCCTTCTTGTCGCCCGAGGCGGACTTGGCCGCCGGCCGGGTGTCACGCAATGCCGGACCTCCGGCAATCATCGACTCCACGTCTTCCTTGGTGAACTCCGACAGGACGTGCTTGCTGCCGGTCTGGGACGACATCAACAGGCGGACGACGAACGCGCCGTCCTGCTCGAAGAAGAACGTGTCCTTCGGCTTCTGCTCGTCCATGTAGCGACCAAGGACGCGGAATGCCTGCTCATAGTAGCCCGCTTTGCTCCAGTCTTCCGCGACCTGCCGGTTGCGCCGGGCGACGGCCTCCTCCATGAACCGGGCGATGTCGTCGTCGAGGAAGGTCAGGGTCTCCTTGACCTGGCTGCCCAGCGACTCACCCCAACCACCCGAGGACTTGGTCGTGACCAGGCCCTGGACGATGAAGCCGTCGGGTGCTTCGGCCAGCAGGACCTCGTGCATCCCGCGCTGATCGAGGAAGGCTCCGATCGAACGGAAGACCTCTTCGAAGTCCTGGCGCGGGGACCCCTCGTAGATCCGCATTCGATCTCCCTGTCATGTCAGGACCCGGTCGTTCGGTCAATCGTGCCGCGATCCTTCGCCCGGTGCTCGCTGGCACGGAACAGGATCGCCGCTGCGAGTGTAACGACGGCTCCAGTGGCCAGCAAGGCAATCACGACCTGGGCGTCGTTCGGATTCAGCTCCCCCGAGACCTGGTACCAGACCGAGCCGGGCCCGCCGATCGAGCTCGGGCCACCCGGGAAGAGCGCCTGCCGAACGCCGGCGATCCACCAGGTCAACGGGCTGAGCAGGCCAACCACCTGGAGTGCACTGGGCAGGGCCGAGAGCGGAAAGACCGCCCCCACGACGAGGAAGAGTGCGCCGGCCACCGCCTCCGGGTAGGTCCACGAGTCCTGCCGGGTCTGGATGCAGATCGCGGCCATCAGCACGCCCAGGGCGAGGATCGCGATCAGCCCGAGGGCGGCCGTGATCACCAGCAGCGGCCAGTCCACGGCGCCCAGGTTGAACGAAACCCCCAGGAAGACGACGCCCACGGCCAGGGTGATCGCGGCGCCCATCGCGCCCACCGCCAGCCGGGCGATTCCGCGACCGAGCAGAACCACCTCGAACGAGCTCGGGCTGACATACACGTACTTGAGCATCCGGTAGCGCTCGCGATCGTCGAGGACGGCCCAGGCCAGGCCCGCGATGCCGCTCAGGACCAGGGACCACAGGGCACTGCCGACGATCACGAAGCCCCGCAGCAACTGGCCGGAGGGGCCGGCAATGACCTGGATCATGAACACCAGGATCAGGGCCGACGCGAGTGGCTTGGCGACTGAATAGATGAAGAACAGGACCGGGTCGGTCCAGTTCGCTTCCATCTTCCAGCCGAGGCCAACCGCGGTCCGAAAGCTGCGCAGCTGGTCGGCGGCACCGTGACCCTCTGTTTTCGAGCGGTCGAAGCGGGCGTCTCCAACCATCCCCGGGTCGACGGCGGCCGTCGCTGTCGTGGGCGCGGTCATCGCCAGCGCACCGTCAGACGGCCCTCGCGCCGGGCACGCTCCTCCATCGATCGCAGCAGGATCCGGGCCAGGATGACGAATACGACCGTCATCGCGACCAGGATGAGCGCCTCGACTTGCGGGCTGGGGGTGCCGGTTAGCCCGGTCGAGGCGAAGGCCAGCTGGCGCATTGCGTCGAGGCCGACGGCCAGCGGAATCAGGGCGATCGCGGCCGCCCCGAGGAAGCCCAGGCGGCCGACCGGGAAGTTCAAGCCGGACACGAAGTAGACCGGCTCGATCATCAGCTGGGTCATGTGCCAGGCCTCCCGGCCCCACATCAGGAACAGGCTGGCCAGCATCATCCCGAAGCCGTACAGGGCGGCCAGGGTCAGCACGAACACGGCGATCAGCAGACCCCACTGGTCGATGCTGAAGGTGACGCCGTAGACGAGCGTGGCGACTGCCAGAACGACGAGTGCGCGGGTCGAGCTCATGACCAGGCCGCCCACGGCCATCCCGAAGAGGACGCTCATCACGTTCATCGGGGCCGCGAAGTAGAGCTCCAGGTTGCCCTGGTCCTTCTCCCAGTAGAGCTGGGCGGCCATCATCCACACGACGTTCAGCCAAAAGGCGGTCATCGCCCCGCCCAGGACCACGAACCCGATGTACGACTGGGGAGCGTCCAGGGCCCGGTAGACGAACACGAAGGCCGACGTGGTCAGGAACGGCAGGAGCATCTCGAACAGGATCCAGGACGGCTCCCGGGTCAGCCCGCGAACGCGGGGGAAAGCCCGTCCGACGACCGAATGCAGGTTGTTGGCGACGATCCTCCGACGACTCCAGTCGGCCGCTTCGCGCGGGCCAGCGCTCGGCCGGCCGACGAACGCCCGCAGGCCCGGCGCGGCGAGGTTTTGTCCCTTGTCCGATCCCTTGACGCCCGATCTCTGGCCGGGGGCCGACTCGCTCACGAGGGCACCTCCTCCGGGTCCGGCTGCCCGATCTCGTGCGGCCCATCGGCTGGGCCGCTGGCAGCCAGGCCTTTGTCCTCATGCGTTTGGTCTTCGTCCTCGAAGCCGCGCCCGACCAGCTCGACGAAGACATCCTCGAGGCTGGGCTCCGACTTGGTCAGGGCGACGATCCGGGCGTCGAGCCCGCCCAGGGCGGCCACCACACCGGCCAGGGCGGCATCGTCGGCCAGGACCAGGTTGATCACGACCGTCTGCCGGGCCACGCCGTCCGAATCGGCCCCGGCTCCGGCGGCGGCGACCGCCGACACGACCCCGGGCAGGCGGGCCAGGCTGGCCGGGCCACGGTCGAGCCGATCGACCTCGAGGCGGAAGATCGACTCGCGCTGGACCCGCCGCTTCAGCTCGGCCGGCGTGCCGATGGCCAGGATTCGACCCCGATCGACGATGGCGATCCGCTCGCACAGCTCGTCGGCCTCGGCCATGTAGTGGGTCGTGAGCAGGACCGTCCGGCCGGGCACCGCGGCCCGCCAGCCGACCATCAGCTCGCGCACGGCCCGCGCGGCCGACACGTCCAGGCCGAGGGTCGGCTCATCGAGGAAGAAGACCCACGGATCGTTGAGCAGGCCGCGGGCAAAGTTCATCTTCTGGCGCTGGCCGGTCGACAGGGTGCTCACCCGCTGGTGGCTCTGCTCGCTCAGGCCGACCGCCTCGATCAGCTCGTCGACCCGGTGCCAGCCTTCGCGCGTGCCGAGGCCGTAGAACTGGCTGAACATCCAGAGCTGCTCGCGCGCCTCGAGGATGCCGTAGCCGCTCTGCTCGCCACCGGCCACCATGTTCATAATCCGGCGGATTTTCTTCGTCTCGGTGGCCACGTCGAAGCCGAAGATCCGGGCCGTGCCGGCCGACGGCAGGAGCAGCGTGGTCAGGATCTTGATCAGGGTCGTCTTGCCCGCGCCATTCGGTCCGAGCAGCCCGAAGAACTCGCCCGGGGCGACCTCCAGGTCGATCCCGGCCAGGGCGGTCACGTCGCGCGGCTTAGCCTTGTACACCCGCGTGATCCCGCGAGCATCGATGGCAGGCGCCTGGATCGAGCCGGACACGGCACGGCCTCTGACGGGTTCGGGGAGATCCGAGTCTACCATCGCGGCAAGGCATAACCGACGCGAGTGCCCCAGGAGGGTGATCTCGTGGCCTCGGGGCGTAGGCGTTGTTGATCGTGGTGGGACAAAACCGCGATTTCGGCCGGCTCAACCCCCGGCTCGCCGCGAGCGACGCCGGGATTCATCCCGCGCCGAGCGTGGCCCGGGATGAATTGCGGATGAGTGAGTAGGTTCTCTGGGTCGCCGGCCCGTGGAACGGCCGTTTTGTCCTACTGCAGGCAACATTGACCCTTGCGGCGAGCCGCGCCTCGTCCCGTCCCGGCCGGCAGGGACGGCGGATCAGGCGGTCAGGGCCACCGCCAGCAGGCCGGCCACGTGGGCGTCATTCTCGATCAGGGCGGTGTTCGCGCGGATCGAGGCGCCGTCCGTGAGCTCGGCGATCCGGGCCAGAAGCCAGGGCGTGGTGGCGGGTCCGTGGATCCCCGCGGCATCGGCCTCTGCCAGGGCGCGCTCGATCGCGACCCGCGTGTCGGCCAGCGGCAGGGCAACGTCGGCGGGAACTGGCGTGCACAGCAGGATCCCCGAGCCCAGTCCCAGGCCGAGATGGGTCGCCACGAGCCAGGCGGCCTCGGTCATGCCGGGCACCACATGAGGCGATGCGACGCCGCTGGACGTCGAGTAGAACCCTGGCACGTCCTCCTGGCCGATCGTCACGACCGGCACACCGCGCGTCTCGAGGTATTCGAGGGTCAAGGGCAGCTCCAGGATCGCTTTGGGACCGGCGCAGACCACGGCGACCGGGGTTCGAGCCAGCTCCTCGAGGTCGGCCGAGACGTCGAGCGTGGCCGACGCCCCGAATGCTCCGTGATGGACACCGCCAATTCCACCCGTGGCCACGACCCGGATCCCGGCGGTGTACGCCGCGATCATCGTGGCCGAGACGGTTGTCGCGGCCCAGCCTGCACCCGCCAGCGCAGCCGCGAGGTTGGGCCGGGCTGCCTTGACGACCGACCCCGCAGGCGCAGTACCCAGTCCCTCGAGCGAGGCATCGTCGAGCCCGACGAGGATCCGGCCGGCATGGATCGCGATCGTCGCCGGCGTCGCCCCGGCCGCTCGGACTGCTGCCTCGGAGGCTCTGGCGACTGCGACGTTCTGGGGATACGGCAGTCCGTGGCTGATCAGCGTCGACTCGAGGGCCACGACCGGCCCGCCGGCAAGAAGTGCGTCGGCCACCTCCGGCGAAACGCGCAGCCGCTCGCGAACCGGTACGCCAGCAGGAATCCGTTCCATTGGGTGGAGCGTACGGCACCGCAGTCGGCCTGGCGCGTCGCGACCATCGCAACGGCGCCACCGCGGCCGGTTGGATCGCTACTCTTGGCGTCCATGGTCGCCCTCCGGAACGACGAACCAAGCCGCCGGCTCGAGCCAGCGGCGAATCGGCCCAGGCTGGCGGCGCCGGCCATGACCCCGGCGATCATCCGGCGGCAGGTGGTCCTCGAGGAGATGGACGTCTCGCCCGATGGCCGCTTCGCGATCGTCGTCCGGCGGGCGGTCGGCCGGGCCGATCGTTACGTCTCGCACCTGTGGCTCGTGCCCCTGGCGGGCGGCCTCGGCCGGGTCCGCCCGATCACGGCCGGCTACGTTCGCGATTCGCGACCCCGAATCAGCCCGGACGGCCGGCGCGTTGCCTTCCGCCGCCGGCGCTACGCCAGCCCCAGCGCCGTGCCCACCCTCGAGCTGCTGGACCTGCCGGCGCGCGGCCTGAGCCGTGAACGCGCCGCTTCGTGGACCCTGGCCTCGCCCGTTCATGGGGTCGAGGCGTTGGCCTGGTCACCGAGCGGTGACCGGCTGGCCTTCACGACCGAGACCGACCCGACCCGCTTCCTGATCCCCGAGCCAGGCGGGGCCCAGGGCCGGAGCGATCCCGACCGATCGCCGCTCGGCCGCCGGATCGACCGGGCCGACTGGCGCTACGACGATCAGGGCCATGTCGATCGCTGGGAGCACCTGTTCGCGGTGGCGGTCCGCCGCGGTGCCCGGCCCCGGCGCCTGACCTCGGGCGACTGGGGCGTGCTCCAGCCGAGCTGGGATCCGGACGGCCAATCGCTCGTGTTCGCCGCCGATCGGTCCGACCAGGCCGATCGCCGGCCCAGGCAGACGATCTGGCGGGTTGGCCTGGATGCGACCGAGCCGGTCGAGCTCCTCGCCCTGGGCGGCAATGCCAGCCAGCCGGCGATCTCGCCCGACGGCCGCTGGCTGGCTGCCGTGGGAGTGGTCGACGAGGATCCCCTGGACGATCGCAGTCCGGGCATCGTGATCGCCCCGGCCGACGGCAGCCGGCCGGGCGTCGCGCTCGCCCCGGAGCTCGATCGACCGGTTGGCTCATGGGTCGACACGGACCTCCAGGGCTGGCAGGTGAGCGCCCGCTTTGGCCCGTTCTGGGCAGGGCCTGATCGGATTGTTGCCCTGGTATCCGATCGGGGTCGCTGCCTGCCCTGGCAGTTCGAGATCGATCCGGCGACCGGCCGGGGCTCGACCGAGCCACGTCGGCTGGCCACCGACGCGGCCGCCTGCGACCACCTGGCGGTGGCCAGGGAGGGCGGGCGAGTCGCGCTGGTCGGCACGCTCGATGGGCGGGCGCCGGAGCTGATGACGATCACGGACGGCCGGCTGGTCACCCGGACCACGATCGGTTCGCGCTGGCAGGCCGGGGTTCGCCAGCCGGAGATGCGCCTGCTACTGGCCCCCGGCGCGGGCGGCCCGATCGAGACCTGGATCGCCTCACCGCCCGGCGCCGGCGATGCCGCCCTGCCGGCCGTGGTCGATATCCATGGCGGTCCGCTCGGTGCCTGGGCGCCCGCCCCCAGCCTGGAGGTGGCCTTGCTTGTCTCGCGCGGCTATCGCGTGATCCTGCCCAACATCCGCGGCTCGGCCACCTACGGGCGCGACTGGATCCGGCCCCAGCTCGGTGACTGGGGCGGGGTTGATGCCGACGACGTCCATGTCGCGCTCGACCACGCCGTCGGCCTGGGCCTGGTCGATTCCCGCCGGCTGGGCGTGCTCGGCCTGAGTTACGGCGGCTTCATGGTCAACTGGCTGGTCGGGACGAGCAGCCGGTTCGGGGCCGCCGTGAGCGAGAACGGGGTGGCCGACCAGGTCAGCGCCTGGGCCAACTCGGACAGCGGGCCGGACTACTGCCGGACGTCCCTCCTGGGCGACCCATTCAGCGAGGCCGGGATGCTCAAGCTCTGGCGCCAGTCACCGCTGGCCCATGTCAGCGACGTCCGGACGCCCCTCCTGATCCTCCAGGGCGAGGCCGACGAACGCTGCCCCAAGGCCGATAACGAGCAGTTCTTCGTCGCCCTGCGGATGCTCGGCCGGACGGTCGAATACGTCCTGTACCCCGACGAATACCACGTCTACCAGGCGTCCGGCCGGGTGGATCGGAGGATCGACCGGATGACCCGAATGCTCGACTGGTTCGATCGTCACCTGGCGCACGACGGCGCGCCGGCCGGCTAGGGCCGGCACGGCCGGACCAGGTCCGATCCGGGCCCCTCAGCGCAGGTCGAGCTCGGGACGCGGTCCGGATAGCTGGCGGGCCGCGGTCCGATGGCCGGCCAGGACGGCCCGCCGGAGGACGGCCGGCGTCGGCCTGCCCACGCCGCGCGCCTCGGCATAGGCGGCCAGGAAGCCGGCATCGAACGCGTCGCCGGCCCCGGTCGAATCGGTCGGCGGCAACGGTCGGGTGGCCACCTCGAAGCTGATCGCAGCGCCGGTCTGGTCGAGCAGGTGGACCGAGGCCCCGCTCGCGCCCCGTTTGACCACCACGATCGGCGCCAGGAGCGGAGCCAGCGCTCGTCCGTCGAGGACCGCTCGCTCGGACGTGTCGAGGAGGGCCGCCAGCTCGGTCGTGGTGGCCAGCAGGATCTCGGGCGCCACCGAGCGGACCAGGTCGAGGGCCGCGGTTCGGCCAGAGGCCAGCAACGGGCCGACCGAGGCGAGGTCGAGGCTGACGACGGCGTGGGTCGCCCGGGCCAGGCGGATCGCGGCCTGGCCGGCCGAACCGAGCGGCTCGCCGATCAACGAATAGATCGGCAGGTGGAGCAGGTCGGCCCGAGCGAACCAGGCCGGCTTGAGGTCGGCTGGTGCCAGCCGGTCGGCCGCGCCCCGGTCGGCCACGAAGGCGCGCTCGCCATCGGGCGACACGACGACACCGATCCGGCCGGTCGGCAGGCCGGCCACCCGGCTGGCCCGCACGATCACCCCGTCCGCCCGGAGAGCCTCGACCAGGGCCCGGCCGGGCCCGTCGCGCCCGACCGCGCAGATCAGCTGGGTCGAGGTGCCCAGCCTGGCCAGCCAGCGGGCAGTGTTGGCCGCGGAGCCGCCCTGGCGCAGGCGGACCGTGCCGGGCACGTCCGTGGCATGGGCCAGCGGGCGGCCCGCGCTGAGCACGACGTCGAGGGTCAGGTCGCCCAGGACCACGACCCGGGCAACCGCTCGCCGGCGGGGCCGGGCCGGCCGGTGCGGCAGGCGCTGGGTGACGCTCAGGCGATTCGGCACGCCCCGAGGATAGCGAGGGCCGGTCCCTCGCGGACGCCGGCAGGCCGTGAGCGGCAGCGGCACTACAATGGCGGCGAACGTTCGACATCCGGAGACCCCCATGACCCTCGCGCCGGACACCCTCGATCTGCTTGCCATCGACACGATCCGGACCCTCTCGATCGACGCCGTGCAGAAGGCAAACTCGGGCCATCCCGGAGCGCCGATGGGCATGGCTCCGATGGCCTTCAGCCTGTGGACCCGGTTCCTGCGCCACGCGCCGACCGTTCCCGACTGGCCCAATCGTGACCGGTTCGTGCTGTCGGCCGGCCACGCCTCGATGCTCCTGTATTCGCTCCTCCACCTGACCGGCTACGACGTTTCGCTGGCCGACATCGAGCAGTTCCGGCAGTGGGGCTCGCACACGCCGGGCCACCCCGAGCGCGGCCTGACCCCCGGCGTCGAGGCCACCACCGGTCCGCTCGGGCAGGGCGTGGCCAATGCCGTCGGGATGGCCATCGCGGAGCGGCGGCTGGCCCACGAGTTCAACCGGCCCGATCACGACATCGTCGACCATTGGACCTACGCGATCTGTTCGGACGGCGACATGCAGGAGGGCATCGCCTCCGAAGCGGCGTCCCTGGCCGGTCACCTGCAGCTGCGCAAGCTGGTGATGCTCTACGACGACAACGGAATCCAGCTCGACGGCCCGACCGCGATGGCTTTCTCCGAGGATGTCCTGGGCCGGTTTGACGCCTACGGCTGGGACACCCAGCGGGTGGACGACGGCAACGACGTGGTTGCGATCAGCCACGCCATCCAGCGGGCCCAGGAAGACGGCCGGCCCAGCCTGATCGCGGTGCGCACCCATATCGGCTACGGCTCGCCCCACAAGCAGGACACCCAGAAGGCCCACGGCTCACCCCTCGGCGAGGATGAGGTCCGGCTGGTCAAGGAGGCCTACGGCTGGGATCCGGATCGCCACTTCTACGTCCCGGACGAGGCCCTCGGCGTGTTCCGCCGGGCGATCCCCGAAGGCGAGGCCCTGGTCGAGGCGTGGCAGGCAGACTTCGAGCGCTACCGCGACGAGTATCCCGAGCTGGCGGCCGACTTCGAGCGCCGGCTGGCCGGCCAGCTGCCCGACGGCTGGGATGCCACCCTGCCCAGCTATGCGGTCGGTCAGGACTTCGCCACCCGCCAGGTCAGCCAGGCCACGATCAGCGTGCTGGCCGACACCCTGCCCGGGCTGTTCGGCGGCGCGGCCGACCTGTCGGAGTCGAACCTGACCGACATCAAGGGCGCCGGCGACTTCTCGACCGACGAGCCCGGCCGGAACCTGCGCTTCGGGGTGCGCGAGCACGCCATGGGCGGGATCGCCAATGGGATCGCCTATCACGGCCAGTTCCACCCCTACTGCGCCACGTTCCTGACCTTCAGCGACTACATGCGCGGGTCGGTCCGCCTGGCCTCCCTGGCCGGCCTGGCGGTGACCTACGTCTGGACCCACGACTCGGTCGGCCTGGGCGAGGACGGCCCGACCCACCAGCCGGTGGAGCAGCCGATGGCCCTGCGGGCGATCCCGAACCTGTGGTACATCCGGCCGGGCGACGCCAACGAGGCGGTGGCCGCGTGGGCCCTGGCGATCGAGCGCCGGGACGGCCCGGTGGCCCTCGGCCTTACCCGCCAGAAGCTGACCACCCTGGCCGAGACCGCGGAGGCCGCCCGGGAGGGCGTCCGGCGCGGCGGCTACGTCCTGCGCGAATCGAGCGGCGGCCCGGCCGGGATCGACCTGGTGCTGGTCGCGACCGGCTCGGAGCTGGGCCTGGCGGCGGCCGCGCGCGACCTGCTCGAGGCGGACGGAATCCGGACCCGGCTGGTCAGCCTGCCCTGCTTCGCCGCGTTCGAGCGGCAGGATGACGCTTATCGAGAATCGGTCTTGCCCCGGGACGCTCACAAGCGGCTGACGGTCGAGGCCGGGGTGACCCTGGGCTGGGATCGCTACGCCGGCGACGATGGGGCGATGATCGGGATCGACCACTTCGGTGCGTCGGCGCCGGGCGCCACCGTATTCGAGCATTTCGGGTTCAGCCCCGAGCACGTCGCCGACGTCGGCCGGCGGGTCGTCCGGGACGGGCTGCGGGGCCGCATCCCGACCGTCGATCCGGGCCACCAGCCGGCGGGCCTCGGCCTGGGCCAGCCGATCAGTGCCGAGACCACTGCGGCCGGCTCGGCGCGCTGATGCGCGTCGCCTTCGCGGCCGATCACGGAGGGGCCGCCCTCAAGGACGAGCTGCTCGCCCGCCTGGCGGCCGCCCCGGAGGGCCTGAGCGAGCTGGTCGACCTGGGCGGCGACGGCTCGGACCCCACCGACGACTATCCCGACTTTGCCGTCCGGCTCGGTTCGGCGATCCAGCGCGGCGAGGCCGAGCGGGGCGTGCTCGTGTGCGGCAGCGGCGTGGGCGCTTCGGTCGCGGCCTGCAAGATGGCCGGCATCCGGGCCTCGGTCTGCCATGACACGTACTCCGCCCACCAGGGTGTCGAGCACGACGCGATGAACGTCCTGTGCCTGGGCGGCCGGATCGTCGGAATCGAGCTCGCCCTGGAGATCGTGCGGGCCTATCTCGGCGCGGAGTTCAGCAACGAGCCCCGCCATCGGCGGCGGGTCGACAAGGTCATGGCGATCGAAGCGGCCGAACGCGGATGAGCCACCAGCGCCGACCCAGGCGTCCCCTCGGAGGTCCCCGAATGAGCGATTCAGTGCCGGCCGGTTCCGAGCTGCCGGACGGCTTCCGGCTGGCCGCAGCCGAGGCCGAGCTGTGGGCGGCGGCGGGCCGCCGGGCGACCGCCGAAACATGGGCCGCGCGCCTGTTCGACCGCGATCCGTCCCTGTGGTCGAACGACCCGGCGGTCCAGGCCGGCATCGCCGACCGGCTGGGCTGGCTCGATGCCCCCCAGCATTTCCTCGAGCAGGTCCCGGCGATCGAGGCCTTCGGCGAGGCCCTCCGGGCGGATGGCTTCAGGGCGGCCGTGGTGGCCGGCATGGGCGGTAGCAGCCTGGCCCCGGAGGTCCTCCGCGAGACGTTCGGGGTGATCCCCGACTGGCTCGACCTGCATGTCCTTGATTCGACCGATCCGTTCGCCGTCGGCCGGATCGTCGACGACCTGGATCCCCTCTCGACCCTGTTCATCGTGGCCAGCAAGTCGGGCACGACCACCGAACCGCTGGCCTTCCAGGCGGATGCCTGGGCCCGGATCCAGGCCGCCCTCGACGCCCGCCATGAGCGTCGTGAAGAGCCCGGCAGCCTGATGGCGGCGATCACCGACCCCGGCCCCAGCCTCGAGGCCATCCCCCACCACGACGACCTGCGCGAGGTCTTCCTCAACCCGCCTGACATCGGCGGCCGCTACTCGGCCTTGACCTACGTGGGGCTCGTGCCGGCCAGCCTGATCGGGCTGTCGGTGGGCGACCTGCTGGGCGCGGCGGCGGCCATGCTCGAGCGCTGTCGCGTGCCCGAACCGGCCACGAATCCGGGCCTCGCCCTGGGCCTGGCCCTCGGCTCGCTGGCCCTGGCCGGACCCGCCGGGGCCGGCCGCGACAAGGTCACGTTCGTGGCCGATCCCGAGATCGCCTCGCTCGGCTCGTGGCTCGAGCAGCTGATTGCCGAGAGCACCGGCAAGCGCGGCGTGGGGATCGTGCCGGTCGACCTGGAGCCGCTCGGTGCGGCGTCCAGCTACGGTTCGGACCGCGTCTTCGTCCGGCTGGCCCTGGCCGGCTCGGCCGGTCCGGCTCCGGCGGCGGACGGCACGAGCGCGGACGCCCTGCTCGAGGCCCTGGCTGCCGCCGGCCACCCGGTCATCCGGATCGAGCTCCAGGATCCGATCGACATCGGCGGCGAGTTTGTGCGCTGGGAGGTCGCCACGGCGGTGGCCGGGATCATCCTGGGCATCGACGCCTTCGACCAGCCCAACGTCGAAGAGGCCAAGGTCCTGACCCGGACCCTTCTGGCCCGCCACGGCGAGGCCGCCGACGCCCGCCTGCACGAGGCGCCTCCAGCTCCGATCGACCTGCTCGCCTCGGGCGACGGCCTGGCCCTGGTGGCCGACGCCGGCCTGGCGGCGGGTGGACCGGCCGACTCGGTCGAGGCCGCCCTGCGCCGCCACCTCGACCGGGCCCTGCCCAACGCCTACCTGTGCCTCCAGGCGTACATCGGCGCCACGCCCGAACGGGACGCGGCGATCGCCCGAATCCGGACCCTCCTGCGCGACCGGACCGGCCGGGCCACCACCGCCGGCTACGGCCCGCGCTTCCTCCATTCGACCGGCCAGCTGCACAAGGGCGGGGCGCCGATCGGGCTGTTCCTCCAGCTCACCGCCGACCACCCGGTCGACCGGCTGATCCCGGGCTGGCCGTATACCTTCGGCGACCTGATCGACGCCCAGGCCGCAGGCGATTTCCAGGTCCTCGAAAGCCACAAGCTGCCGGTCCTGCGGATCCACCTCGAGGCCGATCCGGATGCCGGGCTGGCGGCTCTTGAGCAGGCGCTCGGGCGCGTCCTGGCGGCGCCCTCCGGCGGCTCGTGACCGCCAAGGATTCACCGCGCACGATCCGCGAGCTGCGCCTGGCCCGGGATGGCAAGCGCAGGCCGAAGGAGACGAAGCCGGTCAATCCGCTCCGGCAGGGCCTTCGCCTCGAGCGCGTGCCTGATCCGTGCGTGGTCGTCCTGTTCGGGGCCACCGGTGACCTGGCCCACCGCAAGGTCCTGCCCGCCCTCTACCAGCTCCGCCGGACCAACCTGCTGCCCCACGAGTTCATGCTCGTGGCCGTCGGCCGGCGGCCGTACGAGGAGGCCGTCTTCCGGCAGGAGATCGCGACCTCGCTGGCGACCTATTCGCGGGTGCCGGTCGAGCCCGCGATCGTCGACGAGTTCGTCGCCCGGGTCGTCTACCACCAGGGCGATTTCGCCGACGAGGCCGCCTTCGACCGGCTGTCCGAGCGGCTCGACGCGATCGACATCGAGCACGGCACCCGGGGCAATCGCCTGTTCTACCTGGCCACCCAGCCGTCGGCCTTTGCCCAGGTCGTGGGCCAGCTGGGACGAGTCGGCCTCGACCACGAGACCCACGGCGGTGGCTGGCGCCGGATCGTCATCGAAAAGCCGTTCGGCCACGACCTCGACTCGGCCGCCCGGCTCAACCGGGAGGTCGGCAAGGTCTTCCGCGAGAAGCAGGTCTACCGGATCGATCACTACCTGGGCAAGGAGACCGTGCGCAACCTGATGGTCTTCCGGTTCGGCAACGGGATCTTCGAGCCGCTCTGGAACCGGCGCTATGTCGACCATGTCCAGATCACCGTGGCCGAGGCGATCGGGGTCGAGAACAGGGGCGAGTTCTACGAGGAGACGGGCGCCTCGCGCGACTTCCTCCAGAACCACCTGATGCAGCTCCTCGCCCTGGTCGCCATGGAGCCGCCGGCCGCCTTCGAGGCGGAGGCCCTGCGCGATGAGAAGGTCAAGGTCCTGCGGGCCATCTCGCCGATGAGCCCCGAGGAGATCCAGCGCGACGTGGTCCGCGGCCAGTACGGCCCGGGCTGGGTGGCCGCCGCCCAGGTCCCGGGCTACCGCTCCGAGCTCAGCGTCGACCCCGAGTCGGAGACCGAGACCTACGTGGCCGCCAAGTTCACGATCGATGACTGGCGCTGGGCCGGCGTCCCGTTCTACGTCCGGAGCGGCAAGCGCCTGCCCAAGCGAGGATCGGAGATCGCCATCCAGTTCAAGCAGGTGCCCCATCGTCTGTTCCGGGACATCCAGGCCGATCCGGAGCCGAACCTGCTCGCGATGCGCATCCAGCCGGATGAGGGAATCCTGCTCCGCTTCAGCGCCAAGGTGCCTGGCCTGGGCATCGACGTGCGCAATGTGAACATGGACTTCACCTACGGCTCGGCGTTCAGCGTCGACCTGCCCGAGGCGTACGAGACGCTGATCCTGGATGCACTCCTGGGCGATGCCTCGCTGTTCACCCGGGCCGACGAGGTCGAGGAGGCCTGGTCGATCGTGACCCCGATCCTCGAGGCCTGGCTGGACATGCCCGCCCCCGCGTTCCCCAACTACGAGGCCGGCTCGTGGGGGCCCGAGGAGGCCGACGAGCTGATGGCCCGTGACGGCCGCCGCTGGCGCCGGATCTGAGTGGAGCTGGACGGGTGAGGGCCGAGACGCCGGGTGGACCGATCGCCCTGGGTGAGGCGGCCCAGGTCGGGGTGGCCCAGCTGCGCTGGGCCTCGCGGGCCTCGACGATCGACGGGATCGAGCGAGAGCTGTCCCGGATCTGGGCCCAGCCCAAGCTGACCGCCGAGGTCGACGGGGTCGAGGTCCGCCACATCGCGGCCCGGACCAGCGTGATGAACCTGGTCGTGATCGCCCAGCAGGCCGAGGACGGTCAGCATGGCGCGGCCGTTATCGGCCTGCTCACCGGCCGGCACCCGTCGCGCACCCTGATCCTCAGCTCGGCCGATCCGGACGGGCCGGGCTGGCTCGACGCCCGGATCACGGCCCAGTGCATCCTGCCCCGGGCCGACGCGCCGGAAACCTGTGCCGAAACGATCTACATCACGGCCGGAGGCGACACCGGTCGGCACCTCGGTGCGATCGTCGACCCGCTCCTGATCCATGACCTGCCGGTCACCGTCTGGTGGCCGGGCGAGGCCCGCCTGGAGAGCCAGGGGGCCCGCGACGTGCTGGCGTCGGCCGACCGGCTGGTGGTCGACGGCGCGAGCTGGCACGGCGACGGCCTGGGCCGCCTGCGCGAGCTGGCCCGGGTCGCGGCGGCCAACCGGATCGCCGTCTTCGACTTCGCCCTCGCTCGCCAGTCCCGCTGGCGCGAGGCGATCGCCTCGACCTTCGACATGCCCGACTTCCTGCCCTACCTGCGCTCGCTCCGACGGGTCGCGGTGACCTACGGCACCCACGACGAGCTCGGCCAGCCGGGTCACGCCAACCTGGTCAAGCCCCTCTACCACGTCGCCTGGCTGGCCTCGCGGCTGGGCCTCCAGGTGGTCAAGCCGCTCAGCCCAGTCGCCGGGCCGGCGGCGCCGCCGCGGCCCGGCATCAAGCCCGGACCGGGCCGGGGCCATGCGGCCACGCTCCGCCAGGGCAACTCCGACGTGGCCGTGGTCATCCGCCCCGTCCTTTCGTCGACGGCGCCGGGCACGACCCTGAGGGTCGAGCTGCTGTGCGAGCGACGCGGATCCGAGCTCCGGGTGGACGTGACGGCCGAGGCCGAATCGGTCGGGGTTCGCGCCTGGCAGGACGGGGTCGAAATCCTCGACCGGCGGTTCAACGCCGCCCGGCGGACCGAGGCCGACCTGCTGGCCGAGGCGATCGAGGCCGGTGGCCGCGACCAGGTCGCCGACAGCTCGGTCCGGATGGCCGCCCTGATCGCAGCCCAGGCCTGAGGAGAGGAAGATGACCGAGCCCTACGACCCCCAAACAGCCGGCGAGCCGGCCATCTCGATCGTGCCCGGCGGGCCGGGCCTGGCCGATGCCGCGGCCGCCCTCGTCGCCGACGCCTTGAACGCAGCCGTCGGGCAGCGCGGCCGGGCCGACCTGTGCTCGACCGGCGGCTCGACTCCGCCGGCCATGTACCGCCGCCTCGCGGCGCCGCCCCTGCGCGAGCGGGTGCCCTGGGCGCATGTCCATATCTGGCTGGGCGACGACCGCTTCGTGCCCCGCGACCATCCCCTGTCGAACATGTTCGGGATCGACGAGATCCTGCTGGACGAGCTCCACGGCGTGTCCCTGCCGATCGCCAACGTCCACCCCTGGCCGAATGGCGAGGCCCTCGCCGGCGACCTGGGCCCGGACTGGTCGGCCGATGCCTATGCCGCCGAGGCCCGGGCCGCCCTGCCCCTGGACCCGGCCGGCGCGCCGATCTTCGACCTCGTCTTGCTCGGGATCGGTCCCGATGGCCACATCATGTCGGTCTTTCCGGGTAGTCCGGCGATCGGCTCAGACCGGCTGGCGCTGGGCATCCCGACGCCGACCCACGTCGAGCCGCACGTCCCCCGGGTGACCTTCAATCCGTCGATCCTGGCGGCCAGCCCGGCAGTGCTGGTCATGGTCGGGGGCGAGTCCAAGGCCGGCCTGCTGGCCCGGATCCTGGACGAGCCGCGGGCCGATCCGGCCTCGCCGGCCGGACTGCCGGCCCAGCTCGCCCGCCGCTCGAACGCGACCTGGCTGATCGATTCGGCCGCCGCTGCCGAGCTCCGACCGCGGGCGTGAGCCCGACCGCCGGCGTGAGCCAAACCGCGGGCGGCTCCGTCGAGTCGGCCGATGGCACGCCGATTGCCTGGTTCGCCGAAGACCCCGAGGGCGGGCCTGCGGCCGCGGCTGGCCGTCGTCCGGCGCTCATCCTGGTCCACGGCGCCACCGCCGACCACACTGCCTTCCGGGTCGTCGGCCCGGCCCTGGCCGCGACCCGCCGGGTGATCTCGATCGACCGGCGCGGACGGGGCGCCAGCGGCGACGGACCGGTCTACTCGATCGAGCGCGAGTACGAGGACCTGGCCGCCGTGGTCGATTGGCTGGCCGCTGAATCGGACGGGCCGGTCGACGTGGCCGGCCATTCGTTCGGGGGCCGGGTCGGCCTGGGCGCGGCCCTCCTGACGGACCAGCTCCGGCGCCTGGTCGTGTACGAAGGCGCGCCCGCTCCGGCCGAGCTCGCCTTCCATGACGACGAACTGCTGGCCCGCCTGGAGGGCCTCGAGGCGGCGGGCGATCTCGACGGCCTGATGGCCACCTTCATGACCGAGGTCGTGGGCCTGCCCGCGGCCGACGTGGCGGCCTACCGGACGTCGCCCACCTGGCCGATCCGGACCGCGGCCGCCCCGACTGCGATCCGGGAGCTGCGCGCCGAAGCCGGTCCCGAGGCCGGCCTCGACCACCTGGGCCAGGTCCGGATCCCGGTCCTGCAGCTCCTGGGCGGAGCCAGTCCCGCGGTGTTCCGGGCGGGCACCGAGGCGCTCGAGGCGCGCCTGGCGGACGGCCGGATCGTCATCCTGGCCGGCCAGCGCCACGCCGCCCACCACACTGACCCAGGCGCGTTCATTGCCGCCATTGAGGCCTTCCTCGACGGGCGCGCTACCATCGCACCATGACCGAAGGTACGACCGCCGCTTCCACGGACGCCGCTCCAGCCCGTCCCGACAGCCCGGCCGAGACCGCCCCGGCCGCCCCGGCCGACACCCGACCCTATTCCCCTGGCCTCGCCGGGGTCATCGGCGCCGAGAGCGCGATCGCCCTGGTCGACGGTGCCCGGGGGCGCCTGCTCTACCGCGGCTATCCGATCGGCCAGCTGGTGACCCGAGGGACCTATGCCGAGGTCGCCGACCTGCTCTGGACCGGCGAATGGCACCCCGGCGCCAAGCTCCATCCCGAACCCGTCCCGACCGCCGTCCTGACCACGCTCCGGCAGCTGCCCGCGGACGCTCACCCGATGGACGCCCTGCGCACGGCCGTCTCGGTCTGGGGCGCCGCCCAGAAGCTGACCTGGCCGCCGACACCCGAGCAGGCTCGCCGGCTGACCGCGTTCTCGCCGTCCGCCCTGGCCGCCTTCGGCCGGCTGCGACAGGGCCTCGAGCCGGTCGAGCCGGACCCCTCGCTTGACCTGGCCGGCGGCTTCCTCCAGCAGCTCACCGGCGCACCGCCCGAGCCGGCCGCCGCGCGGGCCCTAGAGGCCTATTTCATCGTCGGCGCCGAGCACGGCCTGAATGCCTCGACGTTCACCGCCCGGGTGATCACCGCCACCCGCTCGGACCTCGCCTCGGCCGTTTGCGGGGCGATCGGCGCACTCAAGGGCCCGCTCCATGGCGGGGCCCCCGCCGAGGTGGTCAGCCAGCTCCATGAGATCGGCTCGATCGATCACGCCGAGGCCTGGGCGCGCGAGACGATCGCCAATCACGGCCGGATCATGGGCTTCGGCCATCGCGTCTACCGGGCCTACGATCCACGCGCCGCCGCCCTGCGCCAGGTGGCCGAGGGCATGGACGAGCGGCCCGACTGGCTGGACCTGGCCATCGCCGCGGAGGACGTCATCCTGCGCGTGCTGGCCGAGATGAAGCCGGGCCGCAGCCTGAAGACGAACGTCGAGTACTACGCCGCCGCCGTGCTCGAGGGCGTGGGCCTGACGCCCGACCTGTTCCCGGCCACGTTCGCCCTGGCCCGCCATGCCGGCTGGACGGCCCATGCGATCGAGCAGGCCGGCGTGGACAAGCTGATCCGGCCCGACCTGCGCTACACCGGTCCCCTCGACCGCGACCTGCCGGCCTGACATGACCCTTGGCAATGCCGGCCTCGCACGGACGATGGTCAGGCCCCGCTTCGAGCGCCCCCGGATCAGTGTCGAGACCGCCGGGATCATCGCCGCGATCGCGATCTGGCTGGTCGTCTGGGCCTTCGGCGAGCCGTGGAGCCGATTCCTGGTCGCCGGCCAGGACGCGCGCTGCTACTGGGTGCCCGGCTACGACGCCCCGTACGCGTTGTCCGAGTGGACGGCTCCGATCGCCTACGTCTACTCGCCGGCCTTCCTGCAGATCCTTGCACCGCTCCGAATCCTGGCCTGGGAGCCGTTCCTGGCGCTCTGGACGATCCTGCTGATCCTGGCCGTCCGGTTCCTGGCCGGCCCGCGCCTGTTCGCCCTGGCCCTGCTCCTGGCGGCGCCCGAGATCATCGGCGGCAACATCCACCTGCTCATCGCCGTGGCCATCGTGATCGGCTTCCGCTACCCGGCCGCCTGGTCGCTGATCCTGCTGACCAAGATCACGCCCGGCGTCGGGCTGCTCTGGTTCGCCGTCCGGCGGGAGTGGCGAGCCCTGGCGATCGCCCTCGGCTCGACGGCCGCCATCGCCGTTCTCTCGCTCCTGATCGATCCGCACGCCTGGTTCGAGTGGATCGGCGTGATCGGCGCCAGCGCGGGCAAGACGAGCGGGACCTGGGCGGCCCTGCCCATCCCGCTCTGGACCCGCCTGCCGGTCGCGATCGCTGTCGTCGTGTGGGGCGCCCGGACCGATCGCTACTGGGCGGTCCCGGTGGCGGCCATGCTCGCCCTGCCGGCCCTGTGGTACGGCGGCCTGGCCATGCTCCTGGCCGTGATCCCGCTGCGCGACCCGCGCCGGCTGCCCTTCTGGTCGGGCGCGCCGCGCCTGCTGCCCGCCCGGTTGATCCGACGCCTGCACCTGCCGGCGTCGCTCCTGCCCGTCCGCCAGCCGGTCCGCAGCCGGGCCGCCTGATTCAGCCGGTCGCGGGCGCCTTGCCCGACCGGGCGTTGGCCAGCGCGATCACGCCCCCGCCGGCGATGAACACGATCGCGGCCACGCCAAACGGCGCCCAGATCCCGATCCCGACCACGATCGCCCCGGCCAGCGGGCCGACGATCCCGGCGGCATACAGCGGCAGGTAGACCAGGTTGAGGGTCGCCGAACGGCGTTCCTCGGGCACCTCGGTGGCCAGCAGGCCGAAGACCATCGCGGCGATGACCGCGTACGACGCGCTGAACACGAGGACCCCCGCCGCCAGCGCTCCGACGCTGAGGAGGCCGGGCAACAGGCCGGCACTCACTCCACCGGCCAGCAGGCCGACGACGAGCACCGGCCGGAAGCCGATCCGGTCGCCCAGCCAGCCGCCGAGCGGCGAGACGAGGGCGCCGATCAGGGCCGCCGTCCCGGTCACGAAGCCGATCGCGCTGGCCAGGTCGGTCGGTCCATTCGCCCGCTCGACCAGGATCGGGATATACGGCCGGCTGACCTGGGTGCCCAGGAAGGCCACCCCGAAGATCAGGAAGATCCGCCGGATCCGGGGATCGGTCAGCACGCCGCGCACGGCGCCGAAGGCCAGGGTCACCAGCCGTCCCTGGGGGACGACGCTCGGCCGGACCTCCCTTGAGCCGAAGGTCACGAGCAAGGCGGTGCCGACCGAGAGGGCCGACGAGAACCAGAAGACGGCCGGCAGCCCGAGGTGCAGGCCGTCGACGATCCGGCCGCCCAGGATCGGCCCGATGGCCATGCCGATCGGGCTCGAGGCACCGAACACGGCGATCGAGGTTCCCAGGCGGACCCGCGGGGTGGCATCCCGGATGGCGGCCAGGATCACCCCGGTGTTGCCCAACTGGAAGCCGACCAGCAGGAACGAGGCAGCCAGCTGCCACGGTTCGCGGCTGAGGGCAACGCACGCGAACACGACCGCCTCGACGAGTGCGCTCCGGACGATGACCACCTTACGGCTGTACTTGTCGGCCCATACCCCCCACAGCGGCACGAGGGGCGCCCCGACGACGAAGATCAGGGCTCCGAAGATGCCCACGAACCGGAGCCGGTCGGCGTCGGGCACGCCCATCGAGCTCAGGTAGGCCGGCGCGAAGGCGAAGATCTGGCTGACCCCCAGGCCCTCGACCGCGGCCGTGATCGAAAAGATGACCAGCAGCAGCCGCCAATCCTGGCGCGATCGATCGGGCGGGATGAGGTCGGGGCTCACCGGACCAAGGCTAGCGGAACGGCCGGCGCAGCCGCCCGCCGATCCGACCGAGCGTGCATGATCGCCCGATGAGCCAAGCCCTCGAGCGCCCGCCGATCCGGATCCCGGCCGACGCGCTGGTCATCCTGGTCGGGGCCAGCGGGTCGGGCAAGAGCACGTTCGCGGCGCGCTGGTTCCCGGCCGAGGGGATCCTGTCGTCGGACCGCCTGCGGGCCGAGCTGACCGGCGACGCGGCGGACCA
The DNA here is from genome assembly GCA_038239115.1 of Candidatus Limnocylindrales bacterium. Classification (GTDB taxonomy): domain Bacteria; phylum Chloroflexota; class Limnocylindria; order Limnocylindrales; family CSP1-4; genus Palsa-1033. The sequence continues at coordinate 36,234 of JBBSFD010000010.1, forward strand.
GTCGGCCAACGGCCTTACGTTCCGGATCCTGCATGCCCAGCTCGAGCGACGGCTGGCGGCCGGTCGGCTGGCCGTGATCGATGCCACGAACGTGACCGCGGCGGCGCGCCGTCCGCTCCTCAAGCGAGCCGCCCGGTTCGGGCGGCCGGTGGCCCTGATCGTGCTCGACCTGGCCGAGGACGCCTGCCTGGCCCGCAACGCGGCCCGGCCCGGCCGGACCGTGCCGGCGGCCGCGGTCCGACGCCAGCTGGCGGCCCTGCGAGCCGACCGCGATCAGCTCGCCCGGGACCTCCGGCCAGGCGACCAGCTGGTCGTGCTGGGCGATGCCGGCGCGCTCGCCGACGGCGGCGCGCTAGCCATCCTCCTGACGGCTGCCGACGGGCAGGCTACCCTGTCGCCTACCGGCATCGCCCCGGCGAATCCAGCCGGCCGGAGCAGGAGTCGCGATTCGTGAACGACCGTTGGCGGACCGTGGCGATCGTCCTGGCCGTGGTCCTGGCCGTCCTCGGCGGGATCGCCGCGGCGGAGGTCCTCAACAGCGGACCGGCCGCCAGCGTGCTGCCCAGCCCCACCACTGGCGCCGGGGCCTCGGGCCAGCCGTCCCCGTCGAGCTCGGCCGGTCCCAGCTCGGGCCCTTCCCTGCCGCTCGCTTCGGCGGCCCCCTCGGTGGCCGCTTCGGCCACGCCGGCTCCCAGCCCGACCCCGCAGGCCAACCTGACCTCGATCACATTCAGCGCGATGCGCCTCAGCGCCCAGCGAGGGACCTTGATCGGCAAGGCCCGGCTGTTCTCCTTCACGACCCAGGGCCCGGGCACGGTCACGGCCACGACCAAGCCGGCCGGCGGCAGCGGGCGCACGATCTTCTGCCTCAAGCCGGCCGGTGGCTCGGGCGTCTGCCGGACCGGCACTGGCCTGACCCTGACCGGGACGACCAGCCGGGCATCGACCAACTGGCAGGTCAGCGCGATCGGCAGCGGGAGCGACGCCCCGACCCTGGACATCGGCTTGACCTTCGGCTCGTCCACGCCCTCGGTCAGCCTGGCCAACGGCCGCTTCGACGGGACCGACTTCCCCTATGACGGCGCCACGTTCCAGCTCAAGGCCCGCTCGAACGGCCCGATCAAGGTCAGCGCCAGCTGGGGCCACCCGTTCGACTACGCCCTGCTGGTCGAGCCCGCCTCGACCCCGCCCCACGACCTCAATACGACCGGCAACGCGCCGTCCGCCAGCACCACGGTGCCGGCCACCGCAGGCACCCTCTACAACGGCACGATCGCCAACCTCGAGGGCGGCTTCGGGATCACCGACCTGACCCTGATCGTCAGCTGGCCGTAATCGTCAGCCGGGCCTGACCGTCCTGCCGGCCGGCCCGATCAGCCGGCCCCGATCAGGACGATCGCGACGATCGCCAGGACCACGCCGGCCAGGTGCCGCCCGGCCACCCGCTCGCGGAGCAGGATCGTGGCCAGGACCACCGTCGTGACCGGATACAGCGACGACAGGATCGTGGCCACGTCCAGCCGGCCCGCCTGGAGCGCCAGGAGGTAGAAGGCGTTGCCGCCCATGTCGAGCGCGCCGACCAGGATCGCCAGGGGCACGATCGCGCCGGGCAGCCGCCAGGGCCGGCGGGTGGCCAGCACGACCAGGACGAACATCAGGCCCTCGGACGAGCGCACGATCGTGAGCGGCGCGAAGACCTGGCCCGGGCTGAAGCGCGAGACGGCGATGTTGAAGAAAGCCAGGCCCAGGCCAGCCAGGAGGCCCAGCAGGACATCGCGCCGGCCGGGCTGGCCGCCCGCCTGAGAGACGAGCACGACGGCCACCAGGGCCAGGCCGATGCCGGCCAGGCGGAGCACGCCGGGCGTGCCCTCGAGGACGATTCCCAGGGCCACCGGGAGGGCCGCGGCAAGGACGCCGCTGATCGGCGCCACGACGCCCATCCGGCCGGTCGACAGGCCGTGGTACAGGGCCGCGATCCCAATTCCGCCAAAGGCGCCGGCCGCCAGGGCCCAGCCGATCTCCCAGGGCGCAGGGACGGCCTCCGCCCGGCCGACGGCCAGGACCAGGGTCAGGCCGGCCCCGACGAACTGGGTCACGATCACGATCCCCAGGAGGGGACCCCGGCGGGCCGCCAGTCCGCCCCCGAAATCGCCTGCGCCCCAGCTCAGGGCCGCCAGGAGGCCCAGGAAAACGACGCTCAGGGCGGTCCGCCGGCTCCGTCGAGGGCGCTTGGCGCGGTCAGCTCGACGACCGTGTCGCCGGCCGAATCGAACCGGTTCGAGGTCGTCAGGTAGACGATCTGCTGGCCTTGGGCGAGCTCGCGGAGCAGGGCGATCGAGCGGGCCGTGCGGGCATCGTCGTAGCCCGCGAAGGAGTCATCCAGGATGAGCGGCGGCAGCTGGCCGCCGGTCACGAAGCCGAGCAGCCCGATCCGGGCCGCCAGCAGGACCTGTTCGGCCGTCCCGTCGGACAGGGCCTCGATCGGGACCCAGTCGTCCCGATCCGTGGAGAAGACCCGGACGGCCAGCGATCCGTCGTCGATCGCGACCCGGCGATAGCGACCGGCGGTCATTCGCCCGATCGAGGCATTGACCCGGCGCTCGACGTAGCGACTGGTCAGGGCGGTCGTCGAGGCCTCCGCCCGTTCGATCGCGTGGAGCGCCTCGGCCGCGATCCGGGCGCGGCGCTGGAGGGTTCCGAGCTGGGAGCGCCAGACCGCCAGGCGCTCGGCCTCGCCGGCTGCCTGCTCGGCATCGACCGGGTTGGCGTCGGCCGCAGCGCGGGCCGTGGCCGCCCCCTGGCGGGCCGTTTCGAGGGCCGCCTCGGCCTGGCTCAGCTCGCCCTCGATGCGAGCCCGGGCGCCGTCCTCGTGGGCCGCCTCGGGCAGCTTGGCCAGGTCCGTGTTCCGGCCGGCAGCGGCGGCCAGGGCCGCATCGCGGCTAGCCGGGAACGTCTCGACCGCGTCGCGTCCGACGAGCCGCTCGAGCTGCGCAGTCAGGTCGGCGATCCGGGCGACATGAGCCTCCTCGGCGGCCAGCTCGGCCTGGGCGGTGGCCATGTCCGGCTGGCTGATCCCCTGGAGCTGCTGGGCAAAGTCGGCCTCGGCCTCCTTGAGCTCGTTCTCGAGCTGCGATCGCCCGCGCAGGCGGCGGTCGATCTGGACGTCCGCCATCTGTTTCTTGCGCTCATCGCTGTACGCGGCGGTGCGCCGGCGGCGGGCGAACACGACCAGGCCCGCTCCGATCAGGGCGACCCCGATGCCCACCCCGAGCAGGACGGTCAGGCCGGCCACCAGCACGCCGGCCACGGCCAGCCCAATGCCGACCAGGATCGCCAGGATCCCGATGATTGTCGGCAGCCGCCAGGTAGGCACGGGTGCGGTCGTCTCGAAGTCCACCTGGACCTCGCCGGCAAGGAGGCGCGTGAGCTCGTTGATCCGGGCATCCACGCTGACCAGCCGGCCGACCGTCTGGCGCAGGATCGGCAGGGGCTCTTTCGAGGGATGACTGGTGGCCAGGCCGGCCAGCTCATGGGCGATCGTGATCGCCTGGCTGTAGCGACTCGCCCGCTCGGTGGCCGCATCGCGCTCGGCCACGAGACGCTCGGCCCGGCGCGCCTGCTCGAGCAGGTCCTTGCGCTGGGCCACGCTGGCCGCCGCGGCCGCCTGGGCCGAATCGGCCGCGACCGCCGCCGCCCGGTCGGCGGCCAGGCGCTCGAGCGAGGCGTCGGCGGATTCGGCCAGGGTCGCCGAGCGGGTCACCGCGGCTTCGGCCACGCCCAGCCGACCGGGCACGCCCTCGGCCGGACCGTTGAGGTCGGCCAGCGAGGCCACCAGGCTGGCCTTGGCGGCGGCCGTCCGTCGATCGGCCGCCGAGATCGAAGCGGCCAGCCGGTCCCGGATCGTCGCGTCACTCGAGATTCCGTTGAGCTGGCCGTGCTGCACGAAGGCCGTGCCCCGGAACATGGCCGCACTGGTCAGGCCGGTCAGCTCGGCCAGCCGGGCGTCGACCCCGGCCGGGTCGGTGATCGTCGTGCCGCCCACGGTCAGCGAGGTGGCCACGCCGTTGGGTCCGAACGTCCGACTGAGGCGGCCGGTCTGAGCCGTTGCGGCGGCCGGGTCGGGCCCGACGGCCGAATCAGGTCCCGACGGGTCGTCGTCGGGCGGGGCGTCCACGTTGAAGTCGATGGTGATGCTCGGCTGGGCGTCGGCCGGCCGGCCCCAGGTCCGCAGCTGGTCCGCGGTGACGCCGCCGGCCGGGGTCAGGCCCAGCTCGATCGCGTCGGCCAGGGTCGACTTGCCCGCCTCGTTGGGGCCCTTGACGATCGTCAGGCCGGGGGCCAGGGCCACGTCCAGCGAGGCGTGCCGGCGGAGGTCGCGGAGCTGGACCCGGAAGATCCGGAAGGCGGCCATCAGCGCCGCTCCTGGGGGCCGAGGAGGCGGCGCCCGAGGCGGAGTGCCTCGCGCAGCTCGTCGGGCGGCAGGTCGCCCTCGGCCGGTGCGGCGATCCGGCCCTCGAGGTCCCGGATGAAGGCGCCCCGGATCGTCTCCGGTGGGGGTGCCCCGGCGCCGGTCAGGATCGGCACGGCCTCGCTCCGAACCCGCAGCTGAAGGAAGCGATCCCGGAGTCCCGCCTGGAGTGCATCGGGGTCCGCCTCGAGATCGTCCGGCCAGGCCCCGGTCAGGACGACGTCGAGGATCAGGTCGGCGCCCGCACCGCCGTCCGCCCGGGCCGCGATCGCCGTTGCGACCGCCGCCGCGTCGGGCAGGCCGGCCAGGTCGAGGCTCAGGGATTCGTAGCGGGTCGTGCCCACCCGGCGGCGCTCGACGCTCGCGGCCCGCCGCTCGCCGCGCTCCTCGAGCCGGATGAGCAAGACCTCGCCCGAGCGATCCCGGTTGTCGACCAGGTCGGGCGCCCCGCTGGCGCCCCAGGCCACGTCGGCCGCGCTGCCGGAGGCGGCTTCGTGCAGGCCGCCGACGGCCAGGTAGTCCACGCCGGCCCCGGCAATCTCGTCGTCGCGCGGTCGGACCAGGCGATGGACGAGGCCGACCCGCCAGCGGTCGTCGCGCAGGTCAGGCGCCGGGAAGCGGCCAGTGATCGTCAGGCCCAGGTCGGCCAGGGCCAGGTCACCGGCCGGTCCGACCGCCGGATCCAGGACCGTGACCAGGCCTGCGGCTTCGGCCAGCCCGGCCAGGTCGAACGCCCGCCAGACCGAGGCCGGCTCGAGGGGATCATGATCGCCGGGCAGGATCACCGTCCGGATGCCCGCCCGGGCCAGGCCGGCCAGGCCAGCCGCGACCCGGCCGACGAGGGCCTTGGTGACCGCGTTCGTATCGAACAGGTCGCCCACGATCAGGACGACGTTGACCCCTTCGGACAGGGCCAGCGCGAGCGACCGCTCGAAGGCGGCGGCCCGGCGCTCGCGCAGGACGGCGCCCGCCTCGCCCAGGTCGACGGCCCGGGCACCGAGGTGGAGATCCGAGGTCTGCAGGAGTCGGAGCAAGCGGGGCGCCTCCAGCGGATCGGTTCGGTCTGATCGAGCGGCCGCGTCCGGGCTGGGCCTCCGTGACGGGTTTTGTGCGAGCGAGGAGCCCCCTTGCCCTCGCCCGCCAGCCCGAGACTCTGTCCGCATTGTGACAGGTTCGATGGCATCGGCGTCTACCCGATTCCAGGACCGGTCTGCCCGAATCCGGAAGCTTTGGTATTCTCCCGACTCGAACACCGGTGTGCCCCGACCGGGACCTCGGCAGTGGGACCTGGATTGCGCGGCACCTGCGTGGGTTTGGCCGGCTCCCTTCCGTCCTCAGCCGCGGCCTGTCCCCGGCCACCCGAGCGGGGATAGCAACCGTGCGCCGCGGCGCACAGAACCTGGAGGACCGGATGACCTACGCCGATCGAACTCTCACCTGCGTCGACTGCGGCGTCGAGTTCATTCACAGCGCCGCGGACCAGGAGTTCTACGTCCAGAAGGGCTTCGTGTCCGACCCCAAGCGCTGCAGTGGCTGCCGGGCCAGCCGGCGGGCCGGCCGCGAGACCTCCGAGTACGACCTGCGTGACATCGGCGGGCCGCGCGGCTTCGAGCGGGGCGATCGGCCGACCCGGGAGTACTTCGCGGTGCTCTGCTCGTCGTGCGGCAACCAGGCCCAGGTCCCGTTCAAGCCGCGCATGGACCGGCCGGTCTACTGCTCGGACTGCTTCCGGACCCACTCCGCCAGCTAGGGCCAGTCAGCCCGCCCGGCGGGCCGAGATGTTCAACCGGACGTAGTCGATCAGCGGCCGGGGCAGCCGGCTGGCGACCGCGGCCACGAACGGCTCGCGCTCCTCGACGGCCAGCCGGGCCAGGTGGTCACCCAGGATCACCGTGCGCAGGTAGGCGGCCGTGGGCTCGCCCGGCTCGACCGGCGTCGGCTCCGGCTGGAGCCAGGTTCGGATCGAGCTGAAGCCGGCAGCGGCCAGGCGGGCGGCGGTCTCCTCGGGCGTGGCGAAGGTCCAGGGACCGGTCCAGCCGTCGCCCAGGGTGGCCAGGATTGCCTGGATCGAGGCGATGTTGCCGGCTCCGCCGCACTGCGCCTCGAGCCGGCCGCCTGGTCGGACGACCGCCCCCAGGTGCTCGAACAAGGCGGGGTGGTCGGGAATCCAATGGAACGTGGCCGTCGACAGGATGGCGTCGACCGGCCCGAACGGCAGCGGCGCGCGCAGGTCGGCCTGGACCAGCTCCACCCGGTCGGCGAAGGGCGCCAGCCGGACGGCCGCCTGGTCGAGCATCGCCGACGAGCCATCGAGCGCGATGACCCGGCCCTGCGGCAATCGCTCGAGGAGCTGCTCGGTGACCCGGCCCGAGCCGCAGCCGGCATCCAGGACAAGCTCGCTGCCCTCGAGCTCGAGGCGGTTGACCACGCTCGACCCCCACTGGGTCATCGGGTCGGCGATCCGGTCGTAGGTGGCCGCGTCCCAGTCGCGCGGCCGGCTCAACCGGCTGAGGCGCCCGATTTCGCGGGAGCCGCCTTGGCCGAGGACTCGTCTGCCGGGGCCGGGCTGGGCCCGCTGCGGAGGCCCACGAAGTTGACCGCCGCGCCGGCTGCCATCAGGGCGGCGCTGACCAGGACGGCCAGGTGGAAGGCGTCGGTCGAGGCCTGGTTGGCAGCGGCAACGACGGCCGGCGGGGTCCCCGCAGGTGGCTTGTTGAGCGGCTGGACCGACGCCCGCAGGGTCGGGTCGTTGGGGTCGAGACCGGGCACGGCCGCGGCCAGCGAGCTGTAGAACGAGGCGGTGATCACGATGAAGATCACCGCCGCCAGGAGCGGCTGGCCGACCCGCGAGATCGCGTTGTTGATGGCCGAGGCCAGGCCGGCGTTGCGGGTCGGCACGGAGCTCATCAGGGTGCTGGTCAGGGGCGCCACGACCATGCTCATGCCCAGCCCGAAGAGGAGGATCCCGGGCAGGATGTCGATGAGCGTGTCGGCCGGCGGGATCAGGCCGGTCGTCCAGGGCTGGCTGGAGGCCGGGATGCGAGCCAGCCAGAGCAGCCCGAGCGCGTTGATCAGCGGCCCGGCCACTAGGAACGGCCGTCCCCCGATCCGGCCGGCCAGGCCGCCGATCCGGGTCGACAGGAAGGTCAGCATCAGGCCGGTCGGCAGCCCGATCGTGCCGGCCGCGAATGCGGCGTAGCCCAGCGTCCCCTGCAGGAACAGGCTCTGGAATCCGAAGGTCACGTACAGGGCCCCGTAGATCAACAAGGTCGACAGGTTGATCGTGCTGAAGCGCCGGTTCCGGAACATGCCCAGGGGCACCAGCGGGTGCGGCCGGCGGGCCATCAGGAACGGGAAGGCGATGAGCGCGACGGCCCCGACACCCAGGGCGATGAAGGAGACCGGGTCCGTCCACTGCTCGGCCTGGCCGCGGATCGCGCCGAAGGCCAGGCCGCCCACGGCCAGGGCGATGACCACGGCGCCCAGCCAGTCGAACCGGCCGGTCGCCGTCTCGTCGCGGCTCTCCTGGACCCAGGCCACGGTGGCGTACAAGGCCAGGATGACCAGGGGCACGTTGACCAGGAAGGCCGCCCGCCAGCTGACGGCCTGGATCAGGAGGCCGCCCAGGGTCGGGCCGAGAATCGTGGTGGCCGAGGTGGCCGCCGCCCAGATGCCGAAGGCCCGGCTGCGGGCCGGCTCCTCGAACGTCGCCGTGATGATCGACAGGGAGCAGGGCACGAGCAGGGCGCCGGCCGCGCCCTGGACGATCCGGAAGACCACCAGCAACTCGAGGCTGGGCGACAGGCCGCACAGGATCGAGGACAGGCCGAAGCCGGCCAGGCCGATGATGAACACCCGCCGCCGGCCGTAGAAGTCGGACAGGGCGCCGGCCAGGATGAGCAGCGCCGCGAGGGTGGCCAGGTAGCCGCTCGTGACGTACGTCTGGCCTTCGAGGACGCCCACGATCGAGTGAGGCAGGCTCTCGCCGATCGAGGGCAGGGCCACATTCACGATCGTTCCGTCGAGGAAGACGATCGACGAGCCGAGCACCGCCGCGACCATCGTCCAGCGCTGACGGAGGTTCATCTCGCGCAGTGTGGGGCTGCGCCGCCTGCGCGTGCAAGGCGGGCTGGAATGGCTCGCCCGACAGTCGGCCTGCCTCGCGCTAGACTCGGCCGATGCCCGGTCCGGTGGCGCTGGTCGGCGCCGGTGAATTCCTTCCCGAAATGGCCGCGATCGACACCGAGCTGCTCGGATCGAGCCGGCGCAGCCGGCCGCGCGTGGCGATCCTGCCCACCGCCTCGTGGCCCGATGGCCGGGCCGTCTTCGATCGCTGGGCGGCCCTGGGCACGGCTCATTTCGAGGAGCTCGGGGCCGAGGTCGAGGTCGTGCCGGTCCGCGAGCGGCCCGATGCCGACGACCCGGCCAACACCCAGGCCGTCAGCGAGGCCGACCTGATCTACCTGTCCGGCGGTAAGCCCGGCCACCTGCGGGCGGCGCTCGAAGGCAGCGCGGTGTGGTCGGCCATGATCGCGGCCCACGCCCGGGGCAGCGTCGTCGCCGGCTGCTCGGCGGGGGCCATGGTCCTGGGTGGCCAGCAGGCCGAGCTTCGCTTCCCGCCGCAGCTGCCGCTCGGCTTCGAGCCCGGCCTGGGCCTGCTGCCGGGGATCGCCGTCCTGCCCCACTACGACCGCTTTCCGGAGACGCTGGCCGCCCTGCGGGTGGCCCGGGCGCCGCGCGGGACGATTGTCCTGGGCATCGACGAGGCGACCGCCGCCATCGGCCGGGACGGCACCTGGCAGGTGCGCGGGGCCGGCCGGGTCACCGTCTGGCGGGGCCGCCGACGCGAGCGCCTGCGCGCCGGCGAGACGTTCCAGGCCTGAGGCTCGGCGAGGATGGGCGGACCGGCGGGCCACGTCCTGAGCCTCGTTCGCCCCGGGCGAACAACCAGGCCAAACGGGTCGGCCAGCCGAGTCGTTCGAGGCCACGCGAGCGCGCATCGCACCGATTCGTTCGCCGAGGACGAACAACAGAACGGAATCGAGGCCTCAAGGGTGAGTCGGCTCGGTCGATTCGGGCGTTCTGTTCGCCCACCGCGAACATTCGACGATCGCTCACGCGGAAACGCCTCGCAGGCAGGGCGCACGACCGCCGCCAAGGGCCTCGGACCGGGATTACGGTCCGGGCAGCTGCCAGAACTCACCGGCCAGGCCGACTCCGGCGAGGAGCGCCTGCGAGGCCGCAATCGGATGCGGTGCGAAGTCGGGGTCGAGCCGATCGCCATACCACGGACCGGCCAGGCGCCAGAGCGTGGCCAGGGGCACGACCTGGCCGAGCGGCTCGTTCTGGCTGGCGGCGAAACGGATGGCGTGCTCCTCGGAACAGAACGTCCGGATCCGGCTGCATGTCCAGACCACGTCGTCCCACCAGCTCCGAGCCGGCCGCGGCACCCGGGCGACGAGGGCGGGCGGCGGGCGAGTCGCCCCAACCTCGAAGCGGTGCTCGGCCATGCATTCCGGGCAGGTGGTCTCGATCGAGACGTCACGCCCAAGGGCGGCCGCGATGCCAAACGAATCCCAGGTGCAGCCGCCCCACCAGCGCGAATCGCCGGCCCGGACGACGAAGCCCATCGGGGCCGCCGAGAACGGGTGGGCCATCCGGATCGCGTCCCGGTCGGCCGACAGGACCAGGAGGTGGCGGGCATCCAGCTCCGCCAGGTTGGCCCGCACGGCCTCAATGGTCGAGTCGAGGACCCGGGCCGCTTCAGCGACTGACGGCGGGCGGCCCTCGTCGGCAAACGTCCGGGCCACCAAGCCCCGCAAACGGGCCAGGTCAGGAGCGAGGGCAATCGCTTCGGTCATGGTGGGCCAGCTCTCCTGTCAGGCTTCGGAGCATACCCAGCGTTAACGCTCGACGCAGCCGCCGCTAACGGACGCCGGCGAGACTGATGCCTGTACTCCTCGCCCCGGTCCTCCTCCTCCCTTCAGGGGCCGGGCTCCTCCTCCCGCAAGGCTCCGATCGCAAGGTCGGAGCCTTGCTGTTGCCCGGCCAGGTCGGCCCGCTCGTCGATGTCGAGCAGGGTCAGCCCGGCGGGATCCTCGGCCGCCCACGCGGCACGCGGCAGGGCCTCGATTCCGAGCTCGGCCAGGAGGGCCCGCAGCCGCCGCTCACCGCCGGCCAGGAGCCGCTCGGCGGCGGCCAGGGCGGTGGCCCGCTCGAGGGCCAGGGGCAGCGGACGCATGACGCCCGCGTCGTCGGCGAGGGCGGCCGGGGCGCGCCCGATGAGCAGCGCCAGGACGGCCGGGGCGACCGAGGGCATGTCACCGCCGACCACGACGACGGTAGCGCCGCTCGCCGCGGCCAGGCCGGTGCGAAGCCCGGCCAATGGACCTTCGAACGGCGCCGGATCCGGGACGAACCGAAGCGACGGGCGGGCGCCGCCCACGTCGCCGCCGGGATCGAGCTCGGGCAGGGGCCGGCCGGGCGCCACGACGACCACGATCTCGTCCACGATCCCGAGCACGGAGCGGGTCGCCAGCTCGAGCAGGGATGAGCCATCGATCCGCTCGGCCAGCTTGTTGCCGCCAAACCGGCGCGACGCCCCACCGGCCAGCACGATCCCGGAGATCATCGCGGTGTCCCTCACAGCGTCGCCGCCACGGCGGCCCGCGGTCCGGGCAGGTGGCCGGCCGGGGTGCGGCGCAGGATGCCTCGCCGGTCGAGGTCCTCCAGGATCGCCATGACGTACTTGCGGCTGGTGCCCGTCGCATCGCGCAGGGCGGCCGGGCTGAGGGCCGTCGCGGTCGCCAGGGCCAGCGCGGTTCGAGCCAGCTCGCCGTAGGTTCCCGCGGCATAGGCCAGATCGTCCTCGATTCGCAAGATCCGGCCGCTCGCCTCCAGGATGCGCAGGCCGGCCGCCGTGCAGCCACTCAGCCGGACCGCTTCGCCCAGGGCCGGCGGTGCGACCACCGCCAGGATCGCTTCGAGCCGGTCCATCGCAGCGGCTAGTTCCGGGCTCGGTTCAACGGCCCGGCCCGGCTCGTGCAGCCGGTCGGCAGTGCGGGCGAGGCGGCCGGCGGACTCCAGCTCGCCCAGGACGGCCTCGACGATCGCGCCGGCCCGAGTTCGATCGACGGTCGCGGTCCGGCGCAAGGTCCGGACGAGGCTGGCGCGAACCTCCGCCGTCGCCCGGCCGGGCTCGCCCGGGTCGTTGCCGGCCCCCGCTACGAGCGCCTCGGCCTCGGCTTCGAGGGCGGCCACGATCGGCTCATCGACCCAACTGTCGGCCAGTGGCCGGGGCCCCGACGCTGAACCGGCCAGGGTCTCGCCCCGATCCCGGGGCAGGACGCCGTGGATCGCCAGCAGCGCCCGCTCGCGGGCAGCGGGATCGGCCGAGGCGAGCGCCGCCAGTGCCCCCGGCTCGGCCCGCCGACGCGATGGTCCGACCGGTGGCCGGCCGTCGAGGATCGTGCCGCCGATCGGCGCAGCGTTCGCCTCACCCGATCGAAGGACGAAGGGATCGCCCTCGGCCAGGGCGATCGGGCGGGTCAGGCGCAGGCGAGCGACGAGCCGGCCGTCAGCCAGGACCAGCCAGTCGCGCCGGCCACGGCCGATCACGGCCTCGGCCTGGTCGGTCCCCAGGTGGAGCCGAAGGCTGGCACCGGGGCGGGGCGGCCAGCGATCGCCGGTCGAGCTCAAGCCACCCCCGGGACGGAGCAGGCCAACCAGCCTGCCGCTCGCGGTGACCCGCGGATCGCTGGTCAGGACCGCGCCGCGACGCAGCTCCGGCGCCTCGATCCCGGCCAGGTTGAGGGCCACCCGGCCGCCGCCGGCAACCTCATCGACCGCCGCGCCGTGGACCTGCACCTCGCGGGCCCGGACGACCCGGTCGTCGGGCACGAGCCGGAGCTGGTCGCCCCGCCGCAGGCGGCCGCCCCGCAGCGAACCCGTCACCACGGCCCCTCGACCCCTGATCACGAAGGCACGGTCGATAGCCAGCCGAACCGACGATTCAGGGCCTGGCCCCGCGGCCGCGGATCGCGCCAGGACTGCGTCGCGCAGCTCGAGGAGGGCTTCGCCGAGCGTCTCGAGCCCACGCCGGTCGACCGACGACACGGCCACGATCCGGGCCCCCGCCAGGGACGTCCCAGCGAGCATTGCTCGAACCAGTCCCTCCACTTCGCGGACCCGCTCATGCTCGACGACATCGATCTTGGTGATCGCCACGACGCCGTCCCCGATGCCCATCGCGTCGAGCAGCTCGAGATGCTCGACGGTCTGCGCGCGCGGGCCATCATCGGCGGCCACGACGAGGAGGGCTGCGTCGATCTCGCCCGCGCCGACGAGCATGTTGCCGACCAGCCGGTCGTGACCGGGCACATCCACGAAGTCGAGCGCGGTCCCGTCCTCGAGCGCGACGTGGGCGTAGCCGACGTCGATCGTCATTCCCCGCCGGCGTTCTTCGGGCAGGCGGTCCGGATCGATCCCGGTCAGCGCCCGGAGCAGGGCGGTCTTGCCATGGTCGATGTGGCCGGCCGTCCCAATGACCACAGTCAAGCTACAGCCGGTCCAGAGCCGCGCCCAGGGCCCAGCCAAGGGCCTGATCGTCGTCTCGCTCCACCGTCCGCAGGTCGAGCAGGAGCGCTCCGTCGTGGATCCGGCCGATGACGCACGGATCGCCCCGGCGCAGCTCGGCCAGCAACCGTTCCGCCGAACCGGCCCGCACGGCCAGGCCGAACGAGGGCAACGTCTCGCCGGGCAGGGAGCCGCCACCGATCGTGGCCAGCGTCGCCTCGATCGAGACCCGGCCATGGTGAGCCGGATCCAGGCTTGCCCGGATCGCCTCCGCCCGCGCTCGGATCGGGCCGGCTGCCGCGGCGATCATCCGCCAGACGGGGATCTCCGTGGTCGCCCGGCCGGCCCGGTACAGGGCCAGGGTCGCACCCAGCGCCGCCAGGCAGACCTTGTCCGGCCGGGTGGCCCGGGCAAGCGGGTCGCGCCGGATCCGGGCGACGAGATCGGCCCGGCCGGCGATCAGGCCGGCCTGCGGGCCACCAACGAGCTTGTCGCCGCTGAACGTCACGAGATCGGCGCCGGCCGCCAGCCGCTCGGCCGGCATCGGCTCGTGGGCCAGGCCGAACCGTTCGGTCGGCAGGAGCGCACCGCTGCCGAGGTCGTCGATCACGATCGCGCCGTGGTCGTGTGCCAAACGGGCGATCTCGGCCGGGTCCGGCATCTCGGTGAATCCGGTCATCGCGAAGTTCGACGGGTGGACCCGCAGGATCGCCCGGATCCGGCCGCCGGCGAAGGCGGCCTCGAAGTCGGGCGCTCGCGTCCGATTCGTGGTGCCTACCTCGACCAGGCGCGCTCCGCTGCGGCGGATGATCTCGGGAATGCGCACGCCGCCACCGATCTCGACCAGCTCGCCGCGCGAAACAGCCACGCTGCCACCACGGCCGGCCAGGCCGACCGCCAGGGCCACCGCGGCCGCGTTGTTGTTGACGACCAGCGCGTCCTCCGCGCCGGTCAGCGCGATCAGGTGCTCTTCGGCGGCGCGGAAGCGGGCCCCCCGCCGGCCGCTCAGGCGATCGAGCTCGAGCAGCGGATAGCCGGCAGCAGCGGCTGCGCCGGCTGCGACGGCGGCGGCCGGCCAGGGCGCCCGGCCGAGGTTCGTGTGGAGGATCACGCCGGTGGCGTTGATGACCGGGATCAGCCCGGAACCGAGCGGATCGGCCAGCCGCTCGAGGCGCTCGGCCAGCTCGCCGGCCAGCTGATCCAGGCTTCGGCTCGGCGTCTCGGCGGCAATCCGGGCGCGCTCCTCGGCGATCAGCTCCCGGGCGGCGGCCAGCAGGGCAGTATGGTCACGCTCGCCGGCCAGGCGCGGCCGGACCGCGGCCAGCAGTCGCTCAACCCCGGGCGGGCGGGTCGCTGCAGGCGGCATTCGGACCTCCCCGATCGAGTCGATTGGCGGGAGCGCATGGGAGTCGAACCCACCGCGTCACGCGGAGCGTGGCGCCACCGGTTTTGAAGACCGGGGGACCCACCGGGACCCCTCCGCTCCCAGGCGCTGAGGATAGGCCAGCCTGGCCGGCGGGTCAGGCAAGACCCGTCAGCTATTGGACGAGCCGGCCTCGACCTCGGCGAACCAGTCCCGGGCCAGTCGATTGAAGTCATCGGGCCGCTCGAGCGAGGGCAGGTGGGCGACATCGGTCCAGCGGACGAGGCTGGCCCCGGGGATCTCGGCCGCCAGCCGGTCTGCTGTCCGGCCGACGGCGGCAACGTCGAGCTCGCCGACCAGGATCCGGGTCGGGGCCCGGACCTCGGCCAGGCGGGCGGCAACCGCCGGCTCCAGCCCGCTGCCCTCGATCTCCTCCTCGTCCCAGCCGTCGGTGTTCTCGAAGGCCTTGAGCTGCATCTGGCCAACGAACGAACGGATCGTGGGCGCCACCCGATCCGAGGGCTGGCCCGGCCCGTCGAGCCAGGTTTCGAGGTTGGCTTCGACCGCCTGGTCGAGGTCCTCCTCGGCGAGGGCCTCGCTCTCGGCTTCCCAGAACGCCTCGAGGTCGGCCGTGACCTCCGTCCGTAGGGCACCGCTGGGGGCCACGAGGAAGAGCGATCCGGCCAGCTCAGGCCGGGCCAGGGCGAGCTCGGTGATCACGCCGGCGGCCATCGAAACCCCGACGAGGTGGACCCGGTTGACCGCCAGCTCATCGAGCAGGGCGGCGATCTCGAGGTAGTGGGCGAAGTCGGCCGAGGCCTTGCGATCGGACGTCCCGAAGCCGCGCAGGTCGAGCCGGATCACCCGGCGCTCAGCGGCCAGCGCCTCGATCTGTGGATTCCACATGCGCCGGTCGCAGATGCCGGCATGGACCAGCAGGACCGGGCGAAGACCCGCCTCGCCCGCGCCGGCCGCGGCGGGCAGGTCGTCGTAGGCCAGGCCCGTACGGGCACGCAGGTCGGTCGGCATGCGGCCCAGTCTACCGGGGCCTCGGTATCATCGACGGGTGAACCTTCGCTTCGTCGACGCTCCCAGCCTGACCTCGCTGACGACCTCGGGTGGCTGCGCGGCCAAGCTCGGGGCGGACGTTTTGGCCGAGGCGCTGGCGGGGCTGGTCGGGCAGGACGCGCCGGCCGAGCTCATCGCCGGCCTGGACCCGCCCGACGACGCCGCGGTCTACCTGGTGGCGCCGGACCTGGCCGTGATCGGCACCCTCGACTTCTTTCCGCCGCTGGTCGACGACCCGCAGACCTACGGCGAGATCGCCGCGGCCAATGCCCTCTCCGATGTGTTCGCGATGGGCGGCCGGGTGTTCTTTGCCCTGTCGATCGCGGCGTTCCCGGAGGACCTGCCCCCGGACGTCATGACCGCGATCCTGGCCGGGGCCAGTTCAAAGGTCCGCGAAGCAGGCGGCACCCTGGCCGGCGGCCACACGATCGTCGACGTCGAGCCGAAGTACGGCCTGGCGGTGATCGGCGTCGCCCATCCCGATCGGCTCCTGCGCAAGGGCGGGGCCGTGCCGGGCGACGAGCTGATCCTGACCAAGCCGCTGGGGACCGGCCTGCTCGTGTCCGGCCGGCGGCAAGGCCGGCCCGCCGCGACCGACGCCGCGTTCGAGGTGGCCGTCGACGGGATGCGCCGCCTGAACCGGGCCGCCGCTGACGTCCTCGTCGCTCACGGCGTGCGCGCTGCCACCGACGTGACCGGCTTCGGTCTGCTCGGCCATGGCCTCGAGATGGCCCGCGCCTCGGCCAGCCGGTTCGTCTTCGAAGGCTCCGCGCTGCCGGTTCTCGATGGGGCCCTGGACCTCGCCCGGGCCGGCGTCGAGACCGGGGGTGCCGGCCACAACCGGCGCTTCGTCGCCCCTGCGCTGGCGGTTGACCGGGGCTGTCCGGCTGAGCTGGTGGCCCTGGCCCACGACCCCCAGACCTCGGGCGGGCTGCTGGCGGCCATCCGTCCGGCGGATCTGGCGGCGGTCGAGGCAGGACTCACCGCCGCCGGCGTCTCGAGCTGGCGGGTCGGTCGAGTCGAGCCGGTGTCGGATGGCGAGCAGCCCGGAGTCGCCCTCGTTCCGTAGCGCCTAACGTGCCATGATCCAATTCGATCGCGACCATAGCCAGGAGGTCCAGCATGGCCCGGCGCTACACCCGACTGACCACGCCACTCGTGCGCGACGACGACAAGCGCGCCGGCGCGCCCCTCCGGCCGGCGACCTGGGACGAGGCCCTGGATCGGATCGTGGCCGGCTTCCGGCGCGTCTCCGCCGAGCACGGACCGACCACGTTCGGGGTGTTCAGCTGCTCGAAGGCGACGAACGAGCTGAACTACGCCTCCCAGAAGTTCAGCCGGGCGGTCCTGGGCAGCAACAACATCGATAGCTGCAACCGGACCTGACACGCTCCAAGCGTCGCCGGTCTGGCGACAGTCTTCGGTGCCGGGGGCGGCACAAGCTCATATCAAGAGGTCGAGGACACTGACCTGGTGATCCTGTGGGGCTCGAACGCCCGGGAGACCCACCCGATCTTCTTCCACCACCTCCTGCGCGGCGTCAACAACGGCGCAAAGCTGTACACGGTCGATCCGCGTCGGACGAGCTCGGCCGAGTGGTCGGACGGCTGGCTCGGGCTGGACGTGGGCTCGGACATCGCCCTGGCCAATGCGATCGGCCGGGAGATCCTGGCGGCCGGCCTCGAGAATCGCGAGTTCATCGCCCGGGCCACCAGCGGAATCGAGGCCTACCGGGCCAAGGTCGAGTCGTACACCCTGGAGTACGCCGAGCGCGAGACCGGCGTGCCGGCGGCCATGATCCGCGAGCTGGCCCACGCCTACGCCACGGCGCCCCGGGCGATGATGTGCTGGACCCTGGGCATCACCGAGCACCACAACGGGGTCGATAACGTGCTGGCCCTCATCTCGCTGGCCCTGCTGACCGGCCACGTCGGCCGCTATGGCAGCGGCATCTGCCCATTGCGCGGCCAGAACAACGTCCAGGGTGGTGGCGACATGGGCGCCCTGCCCGATCGCCTGCCCGGCTTCCAGCACGTCGAGAACGACGAGCTGCGGGCCAAATTCGAGGGGGCCTGGGGCGTCTCGATCCCGGCCAAGCGAGGCCTCCACCTGTCGGGCATGTTCGACGCGATGGAGCACGGCAGCCTGACAGCGGTCTACTGCATCGGCGAGAACCCGGTCCAGTCCGAGGCCGACCAGAAGCGGGCGATCGAGCTGCTCTCGAACCTCGAGCTGCTGGTGGTCCAGGACATCTTCCTGACCCGGACGGCCGAGCTGGCCGATGTCGTCCTGCCGGCCACCGCGGCGTGGGCCGAGACCGAAGGCACGGTCACCAACTCGGAGCGCCGGGTCCAGCGCGTCCGGCGCGCCCTCGAACCGCCGGGCGAGGCCCGCGACGACCTGGCGATCGTGGTCGAGCTGGCCCGCCGGATGGGCGGCAACTGGCCGGCCGCGACGCCCGAGGAGATCTGGGACGAGCTGCGCTCGCTGGCCCCGCCGTTCGCCGGCATGAGCTACCGCCGCCTGGAGGAGCTGGGCGGCATCCAGTGGCCGTGCTACGACGAGAATCACCCGGGCGAGCTGTTCCTGCACTCTCGCCTGTGGGAGGACCCGGTGCCCGGCAACCCGGCCCCGTTCGTGCCCGTCGACCACGATCCGCCGGTCGACCGGCTCGATGCCGACTTTCCGATCCGGCTGACCACCGGCCGCCGGCTCGACTCGTACAACACCGGGGTCCAGAGCGGCGGCTACCGCTCGCCGCTTCGCCGGGGCGAGTCGCTCGACATCTCGCCCGAGGACCTGGCCAGCCTCGGCCTGGCCGAGGGCCAGCGCGTCCGGGTCACCTCCCGGCGCGGCCAGATCGAGGTCCCGGTCCGGGTCGATCCGTCGCTCCGCCCCGGGCTCACGTTTATGACCATGCACTTCCAGGACGACGTCGCGGTCAACCTGCTCACGATCGACGCCACCGACCCCAAGTCGGGCACGGCCGAGTTCAAGGCGACCGCGATCCGGATCGAACCGCTCGATCAGCCGATCGCGGTCTCCTGACCCGCCCGCCCGGCGGGCGGGCCTACTGGAAGTAGCCGGTGATATCGAGGATCAGCTGGGTGCCCTTGCCGGTCGAGGCCTGGTAGACGAACCACAGCTCGCCGGTGCCCGAGCCCAACGGCACGGTCACCCCGTTGGCCCGGGTGTCGCCTAGCGGGAAGTTGATCGTCGAGGTCGTCGGAGCCGCGTTCGAGACATCGGTCAGGGCCACCCGCCCGGCTGCGGTCTGGCCGGTGATGGTCAGGTTGCCGGTGATCGCGACCGCCGTTGAGGGGACCGCGAAATGGCCGGCCACGACGGTCGAGCGCGGGGTCGTGCTCTGGATGCCGCTCAGGCCGTTGCCCAGGCCGTCGTTGCCCATAGCCAGGCGCGTGTCGACCCGGCGGCCCGGGTTGAGCGGGTAGAAGAGCAGGGCCCCGGCCCCGGTGTTGGTGTAGTAGCCGGTCACGTCGACGACGAGATCGACCTTGCCGCCGCCACCCTTGAACACCGCGGCCACGGTTCCGTCGGCCGCGATCGGCACGGTCAGCCCGTTGGCCCGGACATCCTTGATCGGGAAGTTGATCGTGGAGGTCCCCGGGGTCGCGGTCGGATCGGGGGTGAGCGAGACATAGCCTGCCCGGGTCTGGCCGGTCACGGTCAGGTTGGCCGTGATCGCGGTCGCATCGGACGGGATCGTCAGGATCGTCGGGTCGGTCAGGGCGTCGCCCCGGACCTGGAAGCTCTGGGGGACGTCGGAGACGAAGCTGTGGATCGTCGGATCCGATCGGCTATCGAGGATCCGGCTTGGCGCGACCGGCTGGTACTTGTCGCCGCTCGAGCCCCGGAAGTAGCCGGTCACATCGAGGATCAGGCTGGCATGCTTGCCGCCGCCCGACTTGTAGACCGCCGAGAGGCTGCCATCGGCGGCCAGGGCGATCGTGACGTTGTTGGCCCGGACATCGCCCAGGGGCACGTTCAGGGTCGAGCTGGTCGGGTTGGCCGTCGCGGTCGGGCTGAGGCTGACGTAGCCCGCGCCGGTCTGGCCGGTGACCGTGAGGTTGCCGGTGATCGCCACGGCGTCCGCCGGGATGCCGTGGGTGCCGGCCACCGCGAACGTGCGCGGCGTGCTCGACACGAACGGGCCGGAAAGGCCGACCGGGGCCGTGCTTGGCGAGCGGCTGTCGAGCACCCGGACCGGGGTGATCGGGTTGTACTTCGTGCCGGCCCCGCCGACCGTGACCTGGTGGATCTTGGTCGCCCACTTGCCCGCTGCGGCGGCGTACGCGTCGCCGACCCAGACAGAAGCCGGGTCCTGGGGATCGGTCGCGACGGTTGGATCTCCGCCCCAGGTCGCGCCCGTGTACACGCTCGAGCCGCTCGAGAGCACGTGTGGCGCGCTCCAGGCGGACCAGGCGTCGGGAGCCGCGTGATAGCTCTCATAGGACGAGGCATCGGAGCTGGCTGACGAGCGCGTGTAGACGACGTGCAGCTCGCCGTTGCCCGACCAGCCGATGCCGCCGAACGAGTCGTCGAAGCCGTTCGTGCCGATCAGCGTGTCGCCGATCCTGGTTGGCTCCTGGGAGGCCGTCGCATTGCCGAGGGTGACCACCCGGACGCAGTCCCGGGTGCTGGAATCGCCGGTGGGCGTGCATGGGTAGGTCGACGTGAAGGCGAGCACGCCGTTATGGAAGATCACACTCTCCGGATCTCCGTTGACCCCGACCAGCGTGCCGCTGCTCGGCTGGTGTGGTGCCGGCGGCGTCGCGAAGCCGGCCAGGATGGCGTCGGCGGTCAGGTCGAAACCAACCCCGGTGAAGGTGTTGTGGACCGCCGAGCCGACGAAGTCCGTGTAGGCCGCGTTAAGGCCCGGGGTCCTGGAGTCAGCGAACACGACCCGGACTTCCGGGCTCGTCTCCGGCTCCTGGATCGCGACGCGCAGGTCGGGCACCGTCGGCAGGCCGAACGTACGGCCGATGACCTTGCTGCCATCGAATCCCGGACCGAGTTGCGCCCAGTCGGACAGGACCAGGGAGCCCCCCTGGAACGCACCATTGATGCAGTCAGGCGTCGTGGGCGATCCTCCCGCGCTCATCGCGTACAGGTTCGACGAGAGCGCGAAATTGGCCGTCGATGTACCGATTTCAGGTTGGTCGGGAAGGAGGTCGTACCAGAAGAAAACGCCGAAGGACCACGATGCAAGCGGGTCGGCGGTATTCGAGATTCCATAATCGATGTAGCCATGCCCGAGGGTGGCCTGATCGCCGGTGAACGTCCCCGTGGCGCAGTCCCAGCTGAGCTCGGTCGCGATCCAGCGCTGGCGAGAGCTGTCGAAGTGGACCTCGGGCTGCGAGTCGAACGTGTCGAACGAAGCGCCATTCGAGATCTCGGGCAGGCCAAAGAACGTCGGCAGGTCGAGCGACCCGACCGCGCTGCCGGATCGATCGGTGAACTGGAGCGAGTTGTTGTCCGCCTGGACGAGCTCGTCCGGGGCGACCGCAATGCCCGGGCTGGCGGGCTCGACCGTGCCCGTACTGGGCTGGTCCTGACCAGCCACGGCCACCGGGGTGGTCGGCGCCGGGCCGCCCGAGGCCGTGACCGGATCTGGAGCCGGTGGTCCGATGACGTCCGGGCTCAGGCCGGACCGGGGCGTCGTGGACCCGCGCGGCCTCGCCTCCAGCGCCGCCAGGGCAGCGTCAGATGCGGATCGGTCAAAGGCTGGACTTGACTTGGCCTGGGCGAGCTCTGTCCGGACGTTGCGGATGCCGAGCGAGCGGGCGCCGATGGGCGTGCTGCCAGCCGTCCAACCCGCGGGCAGGACGTGGCTGGGGCTCGCGGCCAGGGACGGGGCCGCCTGGGCGAACAGGCCGCCGATCAGAAAGGCGGCTGCACCAGCCCCGGCTAGACGGGCACGAATCGACGAGCGAACCATCACAACTCCTCGCTTGGGCTTCGGGAGCTCGGGCGCGGTCGCGTGGTCGCGGGGCCGCGTCGCGACAGATTCCCCCCGGACGCAGACGTAGGGTACGCGCTGTCGCGGCCGACGTGGCAGCCAACTTGCAGCCTGGCGGTGCCTGCTGGCGCCGCTCCGGGCAGGCCGCCGCCGGCCGACGTCAAGCTCCTCTCGCTACACTCAGGTCGATGGACCTCCACGTCATCGCACCGCTCGCTAGTCCCGCCGAGCGGGCGGCCGTGGACGCCCTCCTGGGTCCGGCCACCTCGGGCTGGGCCGGCGGGATCCGGGATTCGAGCGGTGAGGGTCACGCTGCCCACGGCGGCCATGCCGCCCGCGCCGAGCGCGACATGCTCCTGCCCGCCCTGCATGCCGTCCAGGATCGGATCGGCTGGATCAGCCAACCGGCCCTCTCGTATGTCTGCCGCCGGCTGAGCGTGGCGCCGGCCGACGCCTACGGCGTGGCCACCTTCTACGCCCTGCTGACCACGCGTGAGCGTGCCCCGATCGTCGCCCATGTCTGCGACGACATCGCCTGCCGGCTGGCCGGCGCCGAGGAGCTCTGCGCCGACCTTGCCCGGACCCACGGACCGGCCGGAGGGGCCGGCCCGGACGGCTCCACCACCTGGCTGCGCAGTCCCTGCCTGGGGCTGTGCGAGCGGGCCCCGGCGGCCCTGTTCACGGTCGCCGGTCCGGACGCGGAGCAGCTGGCAGTCGCCCCGATCGACGCCGTGGGCGTCTCCGCGAGGCTGGCCGATGCGGCCGCCGGTCGCGCGATCGGCCAGGCGCCGGTGGTCGAATCGGAGACCGACCGGCTGGCGGGAGTCCTCGCGTCCGTACCGCAGGCTGGCCAGGGCGGCCTGCGCCTCCTGGCCCGGGTTGGGCAGGTCGATCCTGGCTCAATCAACGCCTACCGGGCGGCCGGCGGCTACGCGGCGCTGGCTCGCGCGCTCGAGCTCGGGCCAGAGGGCGTGATCGCCGAGGTGACGGCGGCGCGGCTGGTTGGCCGGGGCGGTGCGGCCTTCCCGACCGGGCGCAAGTGGGCGGCCGTCCGGGCCGCCGCCGGCTCGCCCAAATATGTCGTGTGCAATGCCGATGAGTCCGAGCCGGGCACGTTCAAGGACCGGGTCCTGCTCGAGGACGATCCGTTCGTGGTCATCGAGGCCATGACCATCGAGGGCTTCGCCACCGGGGCCGAACGCGGCTTCCTCTACCTGCGCGGCGAATATCCGCTGGCGGCCGCCCGCCTCGCCGGCGCGATCGGCCAGGCCCGGGCCGGCGGCTGGCTCGGTCCAGACATCGCGGGCTCGGGCTTCGCCTTCGACATCGAGCTCAGGATCGGAGCAGGCGCCTACATCTGCGGCGAGGAGACCGCCTTGTTCAACTCGATCGAGGGTCGCCGGGGCGAGCCGCGCAACAAGCCACCGTTCCCGGTCGAGGTGGGCCTGTTCGGCAAGCCGACGGCCGTCAACAACGTCGAGACGCTGGCCAACGTACCCCTGATCCTGGCCGGCTCAGGCGAGGCCTATGCGGCCATCGGGACCGAGGGATCGACCGGCCCCAAGCTCTTCTGCGTCTCGGGCCATGTCGCCCGGCCGGGGACCTACGAGGTCCCGTTCGGGACGACCCTGCGGGAGCTGCTCAACCTGGCCGGCGGGGCCAGCGGCGAGATTCGGACGATCCTGCTGGGCGGGGCGGCCGGCGTGTTCGTCGGTCCGGAAGCGCTCGACACGGCCCTCACGTTCGAGGGCACCCGGGCGATCGGGGCGACCCTCGGCTCGGGGGTCGTGATGATCTTCAACCAGTCGGCCGACCTGGTCGGCACGCTGCGTCGGATCGCCGCGTTCTTCCGGGACGAATCGTGCGGCCAGTGCGTGCCCTGCCGGGTTGGCACGGTCCGCCAGGAAGAGCTGCTGGCCCGGCTCGAGGCGGGCACGCCCAATGGCACGCCGGCCGACGAGCTGCGCCTGCTGGCCGAGGTCGGCCAGGCGATGCGCGACGCTTCGATCTGCGGCCTGGGCCAGACCGCCTCGTCGGCGATCGAGAGTGCCGTTCGGGCGGGTATCGTTTCGGCATGAGCGTCGATCCGATCCAGCTCTACCCGCCGGCCCGCTCGACCCGGACGCCCGGCCCGCCGCCCGCGGCGCCGGTGGCGCAGCTCGAGCTGACGATCGACGGCAAGACCGTCAGTGCGCCGGCCGGCTCGACGATCCTGGATGCCTGCCGGTCCGAGGGCGTCGACACGCCGACCCTGTGCTACCTCGAGAACCTGACGCCCGTGAACGCCTGCCGGGTGTGCGTGGTCGAAGTCGCCGGCTCACGTGTCCTGGCCCCAGCCTGCTCGCGCAAGGTCGAGGCCGGGATGGCCGTCCAGACCGACACCGAGCGGGTCCGGCTGGCCCGCAAGGTCGTGCTTGAGCTGCTCGGGTCGTCGGTCGACCTGTCCACCGTACCCCAGGCGGCCGGCTACCTCGAACGCTATGGCGCCGATCCAGGGCGCTTCGGACCGGCGACCGAGCCGGCTGCGGCGAATGAGCGCGACGGCCTCGAAGCGGGCCACCACCACGCGCCGGCCGGCCAGGCCGACGCGGCGACCGTCGCCCAGCCGGTCAAGATCGACAACGAGCTGTACGTGCGCGACTACTCGAAGTGCATCCTCTGCTACAAGTGTGTCGAGGCGTGCGGGGTGGACGCCCAGAACACGTTCGCGATCGCGGTGGCCGGACGCGGCTTCGACGCCCGGATCTCGACCGAATGGAATGTCGGCCTGCCCGACTCGGCCTGCGTCTACTGCGGCAACTGCATCGGGGTGTGTCCGACCGGTGCTCTGATGTTCCGATCCGAGCACGAGATGCGCGAGGCCGGCACGTGGGATGAGTCGGCCCAGACCGTGACCGACACGATCTGTCCCTACTGCGGCGTCGGCTGCACGCTCAGCCTGCACGTCCAGGACAACGCGATCGTCAAGGTCACCTCGCCCCTCGATTCGTCGGTGACCGATGGCCATCTGTGCGTGAAGGGCCGCTTTGGCTTCGATTTCGTCCAGGAGCGAGCGCCAAGTCCGGCCGATTCGTCGGCCGATTCGCCGGGACCCCGGCGTGGCCCCTGAGCGGACGACCGAGGAGTTTCCCGACGCGGCGGCCTTTCGAGACTGGCTCGAGCTGCACCACGCCACATCCGGCGGGATCTGGCTCCGGATCGGCAAGAAGAACGGCGGCCTGGTCGCCCCCAGCCACGATGAGGCGGTCGAGGCCGCCCTGGCCTACGGCTGGATCGACGGCCAGGCCCGGCCCGGCGACGAGCGCTACTGGCTCCAGGGCTTCAGCCGGCGGACATCGCGCAGCCCGTGGTCGAAGCGCAACTGCGACAACGCCGAGCGGCTGATTGCCGCCGGGCAGATGGCCCCGCCCGGCCAGGCCGAGATTGACCGGGCCATGGCCGACGGGCGCTGGGATCGGGCCTACGACGGCCAGCGCGCCATCCAGGAGCCGACCGACCTGCTCGCCGCCCTGGCCGGGAACCCGCCGGCGGCTGACTTCTACGCCACCCTCAACCGGACGAACCGCTACGCCATCCTGTATCGGATCCAGGACGCCAAGCGCCCCGAGACACGGGTCCGGCGGATCACCAGGTTCGTCGACATGCTCGCCCGGGGCGAGAAGATCTACGACTGACCCGACAGCCGGATCCGCTCCCGGCCGGCATAGATGTTGAAGCCGTCGCCGCGCAGGAAGCCGACCAGGGTCTGACCGAAGCGCTCGGCCGCCTCGACGGCGAGGTCGGACGGCGCCGACACGGCGCACACCATCGGGATGCCGGCCACCGCCGCCTTCTGGACGATCTCCAGGCTGACCCGCCCGCTGACCATCAGGATCCGATCGTTGAGTGGCATCAGGCCGGCAAGGACTGCCCAGCCGACCAGCTTGTCGAGGGCGTTGTGGCGACCGACGTCCTCGCGCAGGGCGAGCAGGGTCCCGCCTGGATCGAACAGGCCGGAGGCGTGCAGCCCGCCCGTCCGCTCGAACACCGCCTGACCCGCCCGCAGGCGCTCGGGCAGGGCCAGGATCGTCGGGCTGGTCACGATCGGCCCAGCCGGGATCGGGTCGCAACGCACGGCAACCTCGTCGAGCGAGGCCTTGCCGCAGATCCCGCAGCTGGCCGTGGCCACGAAGTGGCGCTCGGGCACGAGCGAGGCGTCGAACGACCGCTTGAGCCGGACGATCACCGTGTCATCCGGCTGGGACTGGCTGGCCGGATCGCCAAACTCGACTCCCGCCACGTCGTCGTCGCCGATCAGGCCCTCGGTCCGAAGGAAGCCCACCGCCAGCTCCGCCTCTGAGCCGGGCGTCCGCATCGTGATCGCCACGGCCACGTCGACCTGGCCCGGGCCGGCCGCCCGAATCTCCATCGGCTCCTCGCCGACGAGGCTGTCCTCGCGCTCCTCGAGGGTCGCGCCGCGGATCGCCAGGATCCGGTTGCGCGAGATGCGGCGGGTGGGATCAGTCACGGCCGCAGTCTACGATGGGCGTGATGAGCGCTCAGCCCGGGCCCATGTTGACCCCATCCGACCGGCGCCTCCTGGCGGCCAGCCGGACGGCCACCCTGGCCACCCTCGACCCGCTCGATCGGCCGCGCCTCGTGCCCTGCTGCTTCGCCGTCGATCCTGCCCGGGCGGTCATCTGGACACCGATCGACGAGAAGCCCAAGCAGACGGCCGAGCCGCGCCAGCTCGGCCGGGTCCAGGACCTGATGGCCTGGCCCTCGGTCAGCCTGCTTGTCGATCGCTGGTCCGAGGACTGGTCCGAGCTGGGCTGGCTCCGCCTGCACGGCCAGGCGCACCTGCTCGAGCCCGACGAACCGGCAGCCGCCCGTGAGCGCAGGACGGCGATCGTGGCCCTGCGCGAGCGCTACCCGCAGTACAGGGGCCACGACCTCGAGTCCCGCCCGATCATCGTGATCGAGCTGACCGAGGCGATCCGCTGGGCCGCCGCGGACGGTTAGGTCGCCAGCGACTCGAGAAGGCGCTTCGAGGCGGCAGCGATCTCGGCCACGGCGCCGTCGAACGCCTCGGCGTTCTTGCGTGACGGGACGCGATAGCCGCTGACCTTGCGCACGAACTGGAGGGCCGCCGCCGCGACCTCTGCGTCCGTTGCCTCAACTTCTGGTCGACGAAGGGTCTTGATGCTTCTGCACATGCGCAGATCGTAGCGCGATCAGGCCCGGGCGCGGCTCCGGCCTGGGTCGTACAAGGCCGCGTGGTGGACCGTTCCCGTCGCGCTGGTGCCGTCGGCCGTGGTGACGAGGACGGCCGTCTCGTCGGCGATCGAGGGCTCGAGATAGGCCAGGGCCAGCGTTCGACCAAGGGTGTGGCCGGTGTCGGCCGAGGTCACCTTGCCAATCGGCCGGCCGTCGAGCGCGACTGGGTCGCCGGGCTTGGGCAGGAACCCAACACCCTCGAAGGCAATCCCGACGAGCGATCGGCCCAGCCCCTCGTCGTGCTGCTTCGAGAGTGCCTCGCGGCCGATGAAGTCGCCCTTGTCGAGGTGGACCGTCCAGCCGACGCCGGCCTCGTACGGGCTCGTCGTCTCGTCCAGGTCGAGGCCGTAGAGCGGGTACTTCTTCTCGATCCGGACGCTGCGCAGGGCGCCCAGTCCGGCCGGCTTGAGACCCTCGGGCTCGCCCGCCTCGAGCAGGGCGGTCCACATGTGGTCGGCGTAGTCGCGCGAGTAGAACAGCTCGTAACCGAGCTCGCCCGAGTAGCCGGTCCGCGACAGGACGACCGGCACCTCGGCCAGGGTGCCTTCGGTGAAGCGGTAGTAGGGCAGCGTCTCCGTGGACAGGTCGAGGTCGGTCAGCCCGGCCAGGATCGTCCGGCTGTTCGGGCCCTGGATCGAGAGGTAGGCCGTACCCGGCACGCAGTTCGTGACATAGGCCAACCGGCCGCGCGCCTGTTCGGTCAGGTGGGCGACCATCCGGTCAACCCGCGACGGGGTCGGGCACAGCCAGTAATGCTCGGCCGAGAAGCGGAAGACGGTCAGGTCGTCGATCATCCCGCCCGCTTCGTTGACGGCCGAGCTGTACAGGACGCCGCCGTCGGTCAGCCGGCGGACGTCGTTGACGAGGACCGAGTTGAGGAACGCCTCAGCTCCGCGGCCCTTCACGTCGACCGCGCCCTGGTAGTAGACGTCGTACATCCCGGCCGCCGTGCGGGTCGCGACGTGCTCGTCCTCCACGGTCGTGAATCGGTAGGCCGCATCGAAGCCGATCCGATCAACGATCTCGGCCCCGAGCGCCACGAACTGGTGGTAGTACGGCGTGTGGCGGCGGGCCATCGGATCTCCTGCGGCAAGTCGGGCTGTCCGGCCAGTGTGGGCGTCGGGTCGATGGCCTGCCCAACGAGTCCCGTGGCGGGGAACGACGGGAGCACGGAAGGTCGGTGTCCTCGGGATTACCGCCGGTCATCTCCGCCGGAGATCAAAACAGAGGAATCGATCGCCTGGTCCGCCCGATCGAGCGCGGCTTCCGCCGATCCGATCGCTGGGCGAGATCAAATCGCCGGAATCGTCGCCGATCGGCCCTTGGTCGGTCGGGCCGTTGGCTCGTTTGATCTCCGGGGGAGATACACGCATCCGACGACCCCGGAATGAGCCAACCCTGGGCTGGGACGGGCAACGAAAAACGCCCCGGCCGGAGCCGGGGCGTCTGATTCGGTTCGAGGTCAGGCGGCGCGAACGCCGTTCGACGTCAAGCTAGCGGCGCTGGGTTGCGAAGCAATCCGCGCAATAGACCGGCTTGCCGCTCGTGGGACGGAAGGGGACCTGGGCCTCCTTGCCGCAATTCGAGCAGGTCGCCGAGAACATCTCGCGAGGACCACGGTCGCGGCTTCCGCCACCGTACCCGCCGCCGCTGCTCCCGCCGCCGCTGCTCCCGCCGTAGCTGCTGCCCGAGCTGTAGCTCGAGCCGCCGCCGTAGCTGGATCCACCGGTCTCACCGCGCGCTGCCTTGCGGCTGGCTCGGCAGCTGCTGCAACGACGTGGCTCACTGAAGCCACGCTGCGAGTAGAACTCCTGCTCGCTCGAGGTGAACGTAAACTCCTGCCCGCAGTCGGCGCAGGTCAGGGTCTTGTCCGCGTACAAAGAAAAATCACTCCTACTATGCCCGGTTACCGCGATCGATCTCGCGGAAACCGTGAGAGGAGTGACCGTGTTCGCCGTGCGATTCACTTGGTCCCCTGGGCGAGGACAGGCCAAGCGTAGTCGACCTTTCCCGTTCGCACAAGCCCCGAGATTCAGGAATTGATCAGGCTTCGAATCAGCTCCGCCGAGCACGGATTCGGGCGAGTCCGGCCCGGGCCTGGGCGATGTGGACACGATCGTGGCCGGCCAGCAGGCGGAAGGTCAGGTCGTAGCTCTCGGGGCCTCGCTCGAGATGCTGGCCGACCCGGGCCCGGGCGGCCGGCGAGGCGTTGGCCCACAACCTGAGGTTAGCCGCGCGCAAGGCATCGAACACGGGCAGGAGCGCGTCGAGCGGCTCATCGATGGAATGGAATCGGTTGGCCCACAGGTCCTGGTCGTACGGCAGCAGGTCCGGCTCGTTCTCGGCCAGGATCCAGCGATAGCGCATCGAGGATGCCAGCTCGGCATCGGCCAGGTGGCCGATCAGCTCGACCACCGACCACTCGGCCGGCTCGGGCCGCGTGCGCAGGTCGCCGGCGGCGTCGGCGAGCAGCTGGCGCAGGATGGCCGCAGTCTCGGCCTGGGCAACGGCCGGGTCGTCGGCGCCGAGGGCGGCGAGCAGGGTCTGCTGGTAGGCCTGGCCCGCGGCCAGCGACTCGGCGGTAGGGGGCATCAATTCCTCCGACTGGGTGATGGCCCGATCGTACGACGCCGCCGGTCCTTCGCGGCTCGCGCCAGTCCCGCCGGTCGGCCAGCTTGCCCCTGCGCCCCGCCTGCGGGGCTCGTTCTTCTCCAATATCAACGGACGTAGTCGTAGAGAAAGGTGGCGGCTGAGAAAGGAAACAGAGCCTCGACGCGGTAGACGCTGGCGGCTAACGTCGGGCCGAAACGGCCCGAATCGAAGCCCTGAACGCCCCGCGGAACCCGGAGACCTTCTCCAGCACTACGTCCATTGATAAACGGGAAGTTCTCGGGTCAGCCGGCGCGCAGCCAGCGCTGGGACCAGACACCAACCGACGCGACCTTCCGAGGCGGGCAGTGACCCGCTACCCTGACCGGCGATGCTCGCCCTCCAGGTCGTGGTCTTCGTGCTTGGGCTGCTGGTCGTCCTGCGCGCCCTGCTGTCCGCAGTGCGCACGTTCGTGGTGCCGCGCGGCGCATACGACCGGCTCAGCTCGCTCGAGTTCCGGACGCTCGGCCGGATCTTCCGGGCCGTCGCCCGGCCGCGCTTCAGCTACGAGCGGCGCGACGCGATCATGGCCCTGTTCGCGCCAATCGCCCTGGTGATCCTGCCGATCATGCTCCTGACGATCCTCCTGATCGGCTTCGCCGCGCTGTTCTGGGCAATCGAGCCGGCCCCGATCGAGTCGGTCGTGCGGGACAGCGGCTCAGCCCTGCTGACCCTGGGCTTCGCGCCCGTGCAGGGCTGGCCCAGACTCGTCCTGGCCCTGGTCGAGGCGGCCATCGGCCTGATCATGATCACCCTCCTGATCGCCTACCTGCCCACGATGTACACCGCCTTCCAGCGGCGTGAGGCATTCGTCAGCAAGGTCGCCGTCCGGGCCGGCACGCCCGCGTCGGGCACCGAGCTGCTCATCCGATTCTGGTCGGTCGGCCTGCTCGATTCGATCACCGACCTGTGGACCGAGGCGGAGACGTGGTTCATCGAGATCGAGGAGAGCCACACCACCCTGGCCGCCCTGCCGTTCTACCGCTCGCCCCGTTCAAACCGGTCGTGGATCACGGCCGCCGGGGCAGTCATGGATGGAGCAGCCTTGCTGCGATCGACGGTCGACGCGCCGGTCGAGGCGCGCTCGGACCTGGCGATCAGCGCGGGCTACGAGACCCTCGACGCCATCGCCGCCTTCTTCCGGATCCCGACGATCAGCCGGCCGGCGCAAGCCGACGACCCGATCCTGGTGACCCGGACCGAGTACGACGCCGCCGTGGCCGAGCTGGCCCAGGCCGGCCTGCCGCTCCGGCCGGACCGCGAGCAGGCCTGGCGGGACTTTGCCGGCTGGCGGGTCAACTACGAGGATGCCCTGCTTCGCCTCTCGGGCGTGATCATGGCTCCCGAGGCTCGCTGGAACGAATGGCCGCGGCGCGAGGCTGCCCGGGACGCCACGAGCGGCCGCTGAACCGGGCGGGCCTCGGAACCCGTGGATCGGCTTAGGACGGACCCGGATCGGCGGTCGGCAGGGACGGCCCGGGCGAGCCGGCCGGGCCCGGTGGGCTCGACGCGTCGGGCTCGGTCGTGTCGGTGATGCAGGCCCCGACCCGCGAGTTCGTGATCGTGACCACCAGGGCCAGGCCCGGGTTGACCTTGAACGGGGCACCGCATTTGGTCGACACGACGTTGCTGGGGACCGCGGACTGCTCGTCCCAGGCGATCGCGGCGTAGCTGCCCGGCGACAGGGCCACCGTGGTCGTGTCGACCGAGCCGGACGGGGCCAGGACGGTGTTGTCGATGACCGCCCGGCTCGCGTCGACGATCTGGAGATAGGTCGTGTGGACGGCGCCGGCGTCCGGTCCGTCGATCGTGTAGACGAAGGTGACGGGAACGGCCGGCAGCTTGGCCGACGCGCTGGCCACGGCTCCCGAGCAGGCAACCAGCAGGCCGCTCAGCCCGGCCGCGAGGCCGGCCTCGACAAGTCGGCGGAGTCGCGATCGATCGTCCACCGAACGACGCTACCATGCCCGGCGATGAGCCTGCCCGCCCCTTCGGATGCCAGCCGGCCGGCCGACGCCGAGGCGGTCCTGCCGATCGAAAGGCCGTACGACCTTGGCCGGACCCTGGGACCGCTGGCCCACGGCCGGGGCGATCCCACGATTCGGGTCGAGGCCGACCGGGTCCGGCGGGCCTCCCGGACGCCCGACGGACCGGCCAGCCAGGAGCTGGTCCGGCTGGGAACCTCGATCCGGATCCGGGCCTGGGGTCCGGGCGCCGGCTGGCTCGTCGAGCATGCCGGCGAGCTGCTCGGCCTGGCCGACCGCCCGGGCGATTTCAAGCCCGGCCACCCGCTTCTCGACGAGCTCGCCCGGCGCTACGCCGGCGTCAGGATCGGCCGAACCGAAGCCGTCGTGGAGGCGCTCGTGCCGGCCGTCCTCGAGCAGAAGATCACCGGCGATGAGGCTCGGCGGGTCTACCGCGCCCTGGTCCGCGAACACGGCACGCCGGCGCCTGGTCCGCTCGGCCTGCGCCTCGGTCCATCGGGCGAGCGCCTGGCCGGGCTGCCCTACTACGCGTTCCATCCTCTCGGGCTCGAACGACGCCGGGCCGAGCTGCTTCGGCGGATCGGCGCCAGCACCAGCCGGCTCGAGGCCCTGACCCGGATTGATCCGGCCGCGGCCGGAGCGCGTCTCCAGCAGATCCCGGGCGTCGGGCCATGGACGGCCGGTGAAGTAGGCCGGGCGGCGCTCGGTGACCCCGATGCCTTGAGCATCGGCGACTACCACCTGCCCAGCCTGGTCTGCTTCGTCCTGGCTGGCGAGCGCAATGGCGACGATGCCCGGATGCTTGAGCTGCTCGAACCTTGGCGGGGCCAGCGCGGCCGGGTGGTCCGCTGGCTGGAGCTTGGCGGCCGCGACCTAGCGGGACTTGGCCCCGCGCGGCGTGGGCCCCGCCTGCCGTCGCGTTCGATCGGCGGCCTGTAAGGGGCCGGCCGGCGGCGCGCCCACGGGCACCAGCTCGACCGCCGCCGTGCCGGGCTGGCCGAGGGACAGGCCCTCCGACCCTGCCCGGCCGGTTGTCTCGTCGCCCACCGGGTGGTACCAGCTGGCCAGCTCGCGGTTGATGACCAGGGTCGACCAATCCCGCACGTCGAGGATCCCGCCGACCATGAACGCGATCGTGGCGTCGGTCAGCGGCACCATCAGGTCGCGCTGGCTGAATGTGGCCAGGGCATCAACGCCCGGCGGCTCGTGCAGCCGGCCGAGGACCGTGTAGGGCCCGATCTGGGCCCGCAGCCGATGCGGCGCTGTCGCGATCCGGAGGGCCCGCGAGCCCCGCGGCCCGGTCGCCCGGACGGCGCACAGCTGGCTGCGCTCGATGGTGAACTCCGGGGCCGCGATCCGCTGGGCGTTGCCCAGGTCCTCCAGGGTCACGTCGACCAGGTGGACCAGGGGATCGGCGTTCAGCTGGTCCGTCAGCCGGGGCGCTCGAAGGTCGAGCTTTCCGTTGATCAGGCAGTCGCCGGCGAAGCCGGTGAAGTCGATGAACATCGTGCCCCTCGAGCAATGTGGTTGGCGCCCATCGTCCCTTTCGCTGGCCGGCTCCGACAGGGCACGAAGGTTTGGTGCAGATTCGCTCGATGGTCCGTATGAAGGGGCCGGGTGCGGGGCGGACGGGTACACTCCCGACGTGTTCGGGCCGTTGACAGGAGTCGATCCCGCATGACCCGGCCGCTCAAGGTTGGCGTGCAGCTGCCCGAGATCGAGCGGGTCGTGCGCTGGCCCGAGATGGTGGCGATGGCTCGCCGGATCGAGGAGCTCGGCTACGACGCGATCTGGCTGGGCGACCACCTCCTCTACCGCTGGCCGGGCGTGCCCGACGCTCGAGGGCCGTGGGAGGCGTGGACGATGCTGGCCGGCATCGCCGCGGCGACCAGCCGGGTGTCGATTGGGCCGCTTGTGGCATCGACCAGCTTCCACGCCCCGGCAATGCTAGCCAAGCAGGCCGCCACGGTCGACGAGATCAGCGGCGGCCGCCTGATCCTGGGCCTGGGCGCCGGCTGGAACGAGACCGAGTATCGCGCCTTCGGCTTCCCGTTCGACCACCGGATCAGTCGCTTCGAGGAGGCGTTCACGATCATCCGGACCCTCCTGGCCGAGGGCTCGATCGATTTCGAGGGGACCTGGTACCAGGTCCGGGATTGCGAGCTGCTGCCACGCTCCAGCCGACCCGCCGGACCCCCCCTCCTCCTGGGCTCGAGCGGCAAGCGGATGCTGGCCATCGCCTCGCCCTGGATCCAGGGCTGGAATGCCTGGTACGACGCCACCGGCAATCGGCCGGCGGGCGTGGCTCAGCTGGCCGAGGTGGTCGATGCGGCGGCGATCCGGGCTGGTCGCCGGCCGGCCGACATCGAGCGGAGCGTGGCCGTGCTGGTCCAGCTGCCGGAAGGCACGGGCCGGTTCCAGGGAGGCTACACGACGATCGAGATCCCCGCCCTGCGTGGCACCCCGGAGGTCGTGGCCGAAGAGCTCCGCGCTTACGCCCGGGCCGGGATCGGAGCGGTCCAGCTGGTGCTCGATCCGATCACCCTCGGCTCGATCGAGCAGGTGGCTGCCGTCCTCGAGCTGCTCGACCAGGACTGAGAATCGACGATCCCGGCTCGTCGTGGGGGACGAACCGGGGTCGCCGGAAGATTTGCCCGGGTCGGCCGCCCGGGTGGGAGCCGACGGTGTCTAGCTGCCGAGCAGCACGATCACCTTGTGGGCGTCCTGGCGAGCGTCGAGCAGGAGCCCGCGAGCCTGGTGGATCGAGGACCGGGCCGCGGTCAGGAGCGGCTTGGCCGTGCCGTTGTTCCAGTCGCTCGGGCTGAGCGGCAGGATCGAGCCGGCGACGGGTCCGTTGACCGTGCCCGCCTGGGCGACCTTGGCCTTGAGGTCGTCGAGCGCGGCCTGGGCTGCGGTCACGTCCTTGCCATCGGCCTTGGCCTGGTTGATCAGGTTCTGCAGCTCGCTGCTCAGCGGACCGAAGCGGGCGATCGCCTTGGCGGTCGCATCCGAGGCCGCGACGAGGTGGGTCTTGGGCACGACCAGGAGGTAGACCCGGTAGTCGGGCGCGATCTTGCCGACGTCCGCCCGCAGGGCGACCAGGGTGGTGTCGCTGTCGATGCTCGCCTTGAGCGTGGTCAGGCCGGCCCGCTCGGCGGCATAGGAAGCCGGATTGACCGAGTTCACGTCGCGCAGGTCGACCTTGTGGTCGGCAGTCAGCGCGTCCGAGTTGTTCACGAGGCGGGTCAGGGCATCGAGAGTCACGAAGCGGCGATTGATCTCGCAGTCGCCGGCCGCGCGGAGCTTGTCGATGCCCGGCGTGGCCACGGCCGCGGTCCATTCGGGAATGCAGAAGCGGTGCCCGGCGGCGGCCGCGGTCGCGGCCGATGGGCTGGCCGCGTAGACGGACGAGAACGAGCCGACGGCGAGGAGGCCGGCGGCCCCGAAGGCGACGATCGAGCGGGCAACCGCGGATCGGGCCAGGCGGGTCGAAAGGCGGAGGTTCATTGCATCACTCTCCCGGGTTGTTGGCGGCGGCGTCGGCGTTCGACAGCTCGCCATTCAGCTCACTGAGCATGTGGTCGACCTGCGACAGGAGGCTGGACGCCTTAGTCGTCGAGATCGCGACCGAGGTCGGATCCGTCGGTACCGGCGTTGCCGCTGGCGTGGTCGGTGGGGTGGTCGGGCCCTGGCTCTGGGCCGGCGTGGTGGCCGGCGACGGCTCAGGGCTGAGCAGGTCAACCCAGTCGACCGACGGCGCGGCCGAAGCCGAAGCGTCCGCGCCTGGATTGGGGACGCCTGGGGCGACGGCCGCCTTGGCAGCAGTGGGATGGCCGGCCCCGGTACAGGCCGCGACGGTCACGGCCAATCCGAGCAGGGCCAATCCCATCAGGGCCGCGCTTCGGGGCAGGGAGCGAACTGACATGGCTGGTCCTCGTGGAGTGGATCGGCTGTTCGTTGCCGTCCACTCAGCCTGTCAGTCGGTCGTCAACCGCTCCCGCGCCCCGCGTAAGAC
The DNA here is from genome assembly GCA_038239115.1 of Candidatus Limnocylindrales bacterium. Taxonomy (GTDB): domain Bacteria; phylum Chloroflexota; class Limnocylindria; order Limnocylindrales; family CSP1-4; genus Palsa-1033. Next base: position 71,592 of record JBBSFD010000010.1, read on the forward strand.
CGGCGTAAGGCGCGCGGCTGCTGGCTCAGCCGCCCTCCCGCATCCGCCACGGCGAGCCGTAGGCCGTCAACAGGTCCAGGAACGGGACCGCGTCGAAAGCCTCCGGCCCGAGCACGCCGCTCCCCTGCCAGGTCCCGGCGGCGAGCAGTTCGAGGGCGATCACCGGGTTGATCGCCGTCTGCCAGACCACGGCCTGCGAGCCGTATTCGGCCATCGACCAGGCGTTGTCCACGACGTGATAGAGGTAGACCTGGCGCGGCTGGCCGTCCGTACCCGTGCCGCTTACCCAGAGGCCGGCGCAGGTCTTGCCCGACATCCGATCGCCCAGGCCGGCCGGGTCGGGCAGGCAGGCGGCCACTACGTCGCGGGGCGAGACCAGGGCGTTGCCGACCTTGATCCTGGTCGTGCTGTCGAGGCCCACCTGGTGGAGGACCTTGAGCACGTTGATGAACTCGTCGCCCAGGCCGTACTTGAACGTCGCCCGCTTGGCCTTCACCCAGCGCGGCATGAGCAGGACTTCCTCGTGCTCGACGTTGACGCACTCGACCGGGCCGATCCCTTCGGGAAAATCGAACGTCTCGGGCTCCGAGAACGGCGGCGTCGTGTACCAGCCCCGGTCCACCTCCCAGATGACCGGCGGATTGAGGCATTCCTCGATCGTCGTCCAGATCGAGAACGATGGCGCGAAGGCGTAGCCGGCCACGACCAGGTTGGCCCCGTCGCGGACGCCCAGCTCATTGATCTCGCTGAACAGGTGGTCGGCGGCGTAGCGAGCGAAGACATCCGACAGGCCCGGCTCGACCCCGATCCCGACCAGGGCCAGCCGTCCGGCCGCCTCCCACGCCGGAGCTCGCTCGAACTGGGCATCGCCCAGCTTCTCGCCGGTCAGCGCATAGGGCTGCTCGGGATGGGGATGGCTGAGCGACATGGCCATGTCGAGGTAGTTGGCGCCGGCGGCCAGGGCGCCCTCGAAGATTGGCCGCACGAAGCGCGGGTCGACCGCATTCAGGACGTGGCTGATCTCGTGCTCCCGGCACAGGGCCGCGACTTCCTTGGGATCCGAGGCGTCGACCCGGACGGCCACGAAGCGCGGCTCCCGGCCGACCCGGCCGACGGACGCGACCACCCGCTCGGCCCGCTCGATGTCGTAGTCGGCCACGACCATTCGATCGAAGAACGATCGCCGCGCCGCGATCGGCACTACGGCACCACCGACGCCTCCGGCTCCGACCAGCAGAATCCGCATGTCAGGCACCGGCCGAATCTAGCCGAACAGGCTCTGCCCGATGTAGCTGCCCGGCTGGACCCCGGGCGGGATCGCGAACAGGCCGCTGCCGACGTGCTGGATGTACTCGTTCAGGGCATCGCTGGCGGCCAGGCGGGTCTGGACCGGCACGAAGCCTGTCCGGGGATCGCGCTGGAAGCAGATGAAGAAGAGGCCACCGTCGAGCTGGCCGGTCTGGCTGGCCAGCCCGTCCGTGAACGAGTAGCCCCGTCGCAGCAGCTTGATCCCGCCGTTCGTGTCGGGCGCCGCCAGGCGGATGTGGGCGCCGACCGGGATCACCGGCTTGCCGTCGGAGGCGGTGGCGGTCAGGTCGACCGGATCTCGTTCGGCCGAGCCGCCCAGCGGCGCGCCACTCAGCTTGTGCCGGCCGATCGTGGCCTCCTGGTCGCCCAGGCCGGAGCGATCCCAGGTCTCGATCCGCATCCGGATCCGGCGGGCGACAAGGTAGGTGCCGCCGACCATCCAGCTCGGGTCGTCACCGTCCGCCACCCAGATGTGGCCGGCCATCGTCGCCTGGTCATCGCCGTGGACGTTGTTCGTGCCATCGAGGAAGCCCAGCAGGTTGCGCGGCGTCGCCTGGCTGGAGGTCGTGCTGGAGGTCCGGCCGAAGCCGAGCTGCGACCAGCGAATCGCCACCAGGCCGCGGCCCATCCGGGCCAGGTCACGGATCGCATGGAAGGCGACCAGCGGATCCTCGGCACAGGCCTGCACGCACAGGTCGCCGTCGCTCGTCGCGGGGTCGAGCTGGTCGTGGGCAAACGCCGGCAGGTCCGCCAGCTGGGCCGGCCGAACCGAAGCCAGGCCGAACCGGTCGTGGCCGGCATCGCCGAACAGGCTCGGCCCGAAGCCGAAGGTCAAGGTGAGGCGGGCTGGCCCGAGGCCCCGGGCCTCACCGGTGTCGGCCGGCGGGGCGAGCGGGTTGGCGCCGGGACCGCCGGGATCACGGATCGTCTGGCCGATGGTCATCGCCGCGGCCGCGGCCGTCCAGGCCCGGAGCAGGCCCTGCAGCTCGGTCCGATCGGTGGTCAGGACGTCGAACGCGGCGAACTGGAGGCGCTCCTGGGCGGCGGTCGCAATCCCGGCCTGGTTCACGCCATGGAATGGGACCACGACCGACTGTGGATCGAGCGGCTCGTCGGCCTTGGCCAGGCCGAAGCCAGCCACGCCGCCCAGGACGACGCCGGCCCCGGTGGCCAGGCCGCCCGCCAGCAGCCGGCGCCGGCTGATCCCGTCCGGACCGGGGATCGTGGGATTCGACATGGGTCGGCGGCCGCTGCCGGGGCTGCCTTTCCGCGCCCCTAGTAGAGCGTTCCGTTCGGATGCTTACACATCAGACCAGTCCCAGGTCGAACTTGTTCCAGCGGAACACGACGGGCGCCTCGTTGAACTCGTCGATGCCCTTCAGGATCCGGACCTTGAGCTCGTCGATGGAGCCCACC
>JBBSFD010000011.1:0-71834 GCA_038239115.1 Candidatus Limnocylindrales bacterium
CAGATGCCCTGCAGCCAGATCACGATGATGAACGACAGCCCGCCCCGCCCGGTGGCCGCCAGCAGGCTGGCGATGTTGCCCGCGGCAAACGCCCGGATCCGGAACAGCGACAGGTCGAAGAACGGCTCGCTGACCCGTTGCTCGATCCACACGAACAGGGCCAGCAGCAGGATGCCCCCGCCGATCAGGCCGATGACCAGAGGGCTGGTCCAGCCCATCGGCTGGTTGCCGTAGGGCTGGATCCCGTAGGTGATCCCGATCAGGATCATGGCCAGCCCGAAGCCGAAGGTCAGGTTGCCCCACCAGTCCATCCGGCGCTCGGTGGTCGTGCTCAGCTCCTCCAGCCGGAGGTAGGCCCAGATGGTGCCGATGATCCCGATCGGCACGCTTACGAAGAAGACCAGCCGCCAGTCGATCGTGGCCAGGAACCCGCCCAGCAGCAGGCCGATGAACTGGCCGGCGATCGCGGCCACTCCGTTGATGCCCAGCGCCAGGCCGCGTTGGTTGGTCGGGAAGGCATCGGTCAGGATGGCCGCCGAGTTGGCGAACAGGAAGGCGCCGCCGATCCCCTGGACGATCCGCATGGCGATGATCCAGAGCGCCCCGGCGGTACCCATGAACGGGGTCGCAGCGAGCAGGATCGAACCGATCGTGAAGATCAGGAAGCCGCCCGTGTACATCTTGACCCGGCCATAGCGATCGCCCAGCCAGCCGAAGGCCACGACCAGCACGGCCGTGACCAGCAGGTAGCCCATGAAGATCCACAGGAGGTAGCTGGTGCTGCCCGGCTCGAGCGGGTTGAGCTGGATGCCGTTGAAGATCGCCGGCAGGGCGATGATCACGATCGAGCCATCGATCGCCGCCATCAGGATGCCCAGGGTCGTGTTCGACAGGGCGATCCACTTGTAGTTCGGGTCGACGTGCCGCGACGGGGCGGGCGGCCTGGTCGTCACGCGTCGAGCTCGATAGCCATGGCCTAGCTCGCGAGGGCCTCGACGAACTGGCTGTTGTACAGGTCGTAGTAGAAGCCGCGGGCCGCCAGCAGCTGGTCGTGGGTGCCCTGCTCGATGATGTGGCCGTGGTCCATGACCAGGATCGTATCGGCATCCCGGATTGTCGACAGGCGATGGGCAATGACGAAGGTCGTCCGGCCCTTGGCCAGGCGCGCCATGGCCCGCTGGATGAGGACCTCGGTGCGCGTGTCGACCGAGCTGGTGGCCTCGTCCAGGATCAGGATCGGCGGGTCGGCCAGGAAGGCCCGGGCGATCGTCAGGAGCTGCTTCTCGCCGGCCGACACGTTCGTGGCGTCGTCGTCGATCACCGTGTCGTAGCCGCCGGGCAGGGTCCGCACGAAGTGGTCGACATGAGCCGCCTCGGCGGCCGCCGTGATCTCGTCGTCGGTGGCGTCTTCGCGGCCGTAGCCGATGTTCTCACGGATCGTGCCGTGGAACAGCCAGGTGTCCTGGAGGACCATCCCGAACGTCCGCCGCAGGCTGTCTCGGGTGGTCTGGCTGGTGTCGATCCCGTCGACCTTGATCGTGCCCCCGTCGATCTCGTAGAAGCGCATCAGGAGGTTGACCAGGGTGGTCTTGCCGGCCCCGGTGGGGCCCACGATGGCGACCGTCTGGCCGGCCTTGACCTCCAGGTTGAGGTCATCGATCAGGGGCTTGTCGGGCTCGTAGCGGAACGACACGTCCTCGAAGCTGACCGTGCCGGTGGCCGCCTCGATCAGCCGCGGCGCGAGTGGGTCGGCAATCTCCTCGGGCTCGTCGAGCAGCTCGAAGATGCGCTCGGCCGAGGCGGCCGCGGACTGGAGCACGTTGGCGATGCTGGCCGTCTGGACGATCGGGAAGGTGAACTGGCGCGAATACTGGATGAAGGCAATGACGTCGCCCAGGGACATTTGGCCGGAGGCCACCTGGATCCCGCCGATGACGGCGATCGCGACGTAGTTCAGGTTGGCGATGAAGTTCATCGAAGGCTGGATGATTCCCGAGATGAACTGGGCCCGGTAGCTCGCGTCGTACAGCTTGTCGTTCTCGACCACGAAGTTGGCCACGGCCTCTTCCTGGCGGCCGAAGACCTTGACGATCGAGTGGCCCGTATGCATCTCCTCGACCTGCCCGTTCAGCCTGCCGGTCGAGGCCCACTGGGCCGCGAACTGCTTCTGGGAACGGCCGGCGATCAGGACCGTGACCACGATCGAGACGGGCACCGCCAGGAGCGAGACGAAGGCCAGTAGGGGGCTGATCAGGAGCATCATGATCAGCACGCCGACGACCGTCAGGAGGGCCGTGATCAGCTGGGTCAGGCTCTGCTGGAGGGTCTGCCCGATGTTATCGATGTCGTTGGTGACCCGGCTCAAGACGTCGCCCCGGGCGTGACTGTCGAAGTATTTGAGGGGCAGCCGGCCGAGCTTCTCGTCGACGTCCCTGCGCAGGCGGTAGACGGTCCGCTGGGTGACCCCGGCCATGAGGTAGGCCTGCAGCCAGCCGAAGGCGGCGCTCAGGACGTAGACCCCGACCAGGGTCAGGAGGACGCCCGCCAGGGCGCCGAAATCGATGCCGACCCCCGGGGTCAGGGTCATCCCGCTGAGCAGATCGGCCTGCTGTGCATTGCCCGAGGCGCGCAGGGCGGCCTCGATCTGGGCCTGGCTGAGGCCGATCGGAAGCTTGGCGCTGATCGCGCCCTGGAAGATGATGTTGGTCGCGTTGCCCAGGATCTTGGGCCCGATCACGGCGAAGGTGACGCTGACGATTGCCAGGATGAACACGAAGGCGATCAGCGGAGCCTCGGGCCGCAGGCGGCCGAGGAGGCGGCCGAACGAGGTCCGGAAGTCCTTCGACTTCTCGGCCGGCATGCCGCCCATCATTCCGCCCGGGCCGAAGCCACGCCGCATCGGCGGCCTGGCCGGGCCGCCGGCCGGCTGGCCGGCCGGGCTGGCGCCGTTGGTAGGCGCGCTGCCGGGTCGGCCGCTCATGCCACTGCCTCCTCTTCGGACAGCTGCGAGTAGACGATCTCGCGATACGTCTCGCAGCTCTCGAGGAGCTCGGTGTGGGTGCCGCTGCCGACGATCCGGCCGGCATCGAGGACGATGATCCGGTCGGCCTTCATGATCGTGCCGACCCGCTGGGCGACGATGATCACGGTCGCACCACCGAGATCCTTGGACAAGGCGGCGCGCAGGCGGGCGTCGGTGCTGAAGTCGAGGGCCGAGAAGCTGTCATCGAAGATGTAGATCTCGGAGCGCTTGACCAGGGCCCGCGCGATTGCCAGGCGCTGGCGCTGGCCGCCCGACAGGTTCGTTCCGCCCTGCATGACCGGGGCTTCGAGGCCGCCTTCCATGGCCGCCACGAAGTCGCGTCCCTGGGCAGTTTGAAGGGCATGCCACAACTCGTCGTCGGTGGCCTCCTGGTCGCCGTAGCGCAGGTTGCTGGCAACCGTGCCGCTGAACAGGAACGCCTTCTGGGGGATGAATCCCATCTTGTGCCAGACATCGGCCTGGAGCATGTCCCGGACATCGACGCCGTCGATCAGGACCGCCCCACCGGTCGCATCGTAGAAGCGCGGGATCAGGTTGATCAGGGTCGTCTTGCCGCTGCCCGTGCTGCCGACGATGGCCGTCGTCTGGCCGGGCCGGGCCTCGAAGTTGATGTCGAACAGGACCGGCGCCTCGGCGCCCGGGTAACCGAACTCGACGTGGCGGAACTCGACCAGGCCGGGCTGGTCGGGCATCGGCGGGGCGACCGGATGCTCCGGGTCGCGCACGCTCAGCTCGGTCTGGAGGACCTCCTGGATCCGGCCGGCTGAGACGGCCGCCCGGGGCACGAACACGAACATGATCACGGCCATCAGGACGGCGAACAGGATCTGGGTCAGGTACTGCAGGAAGGCGGTCAGGTTGCCGATCGGCATCCCGCCGCTGTCGACTCGCATCGCCCCGAACCACATGACCGCGACCAGGGACAGGTTCACGATCCCGGTCATCACCGGGATCATCAGCGCGAACAGCCGGTTGACGCTGATCGCCGTACTGAACAGGTCCTTGTTGGCCACGTCGAAGCGAGCTTCCTCGTGGCCGGTCCGCACGAATGCCCGGATGACCCGGACACCGGAGAGCGTCTCGCGCATGACCTGGTTGATCCGGTCGAGCTTGACCTGCATCGCCCGGAAGAGCGGGATCGCCCGGGACATGACCAGGCCGATGACCAGGCCCATGATCGGCAGGATCACGATCAGCAGGGCCGACAGCGGCGCGTCCTGGCGGATGGCCATGATGATTCCGCCAATGCCCAGGATCGGCGCGGAGATGAGCACGGTCAGCCCCAGGAAGACGACCGTCTGGACCTGCTGGACGTCGTTCGTGTTGCGGGTGATCAGCGAGGCTGGGCCGAAGTGGTTGACCTCGACCTGCGAGAAGCTCTCGACCTTGCGGAAGATCGCCGTGCGGACGTCGCGGCCGAAGCCCATCGACGCGCGCGCCCCGAAGTAGACGGCGATGATCGAGGCGATGCCCAGCAGCAGGGTCACCAGCAGCATCAGGGCGCCGGTGCGCAGGATGTAGTCGTTGTCGCCCTTGACGATGCCGTTATTGATGATGTCGGCGTTGAGGTCGGGCAGGAACAGGGTGCCGACGGCCTGGATCAGGAGCAGGATGACGACCAGGACGAGCGCGCCCTTGTACGGCTGGAGGTAGGTCCGCAGGAGCCGGATCATGGCCGATCTCCTTGGCCGGCAGATTCGACGAGAGCCGCCAGCCGGCGCCGAGCTGCGTGCAGCGCGCGCATGCCGACCAACAGGCCGCTCATCTCGGTCTCGCTGAGCTCGCCCAGGATGAGGCCGAGCCGCTCGCGATGGTTCTCCTCGAGGGAGCTCGACATCTTCGAGCCGGCTTCGGTCAGGTGGACCAGGACGACCCGTCGGTCGGCCGAGTCGTGGCGGCGTTCGACCACGCCCCGATCGGTCATCCGGCTGACGATGCCGGTGGCGCTGGCCACCGAGACGTCAAGGGCCTCGGCCAGGCGACCCATCGAAATCGGGCCCTCGGCCTCGAGCACGCTCAGGACGTTCAGGTGGACCAGGCTGAGCGAGCCGCGATGCCAGCGTCGATAGGCGTCCATCTTCTCGCGCGGGGTCGACATGAACTCCTCGAGGAGCTCATCGACCAGCCGCCGACGTCGTTCGACCTCGGGCAACTCGCTATGTTCTGCGCTGATAGTTAATGTCACGTTGACAATATATCCCATCTATATCGGGGGCGCAAGCGGGGCTATGGGGCACGCAAGCGGGGCTGACCCGGCGATGATCGGCCCGCTTTGTGGAGACCCGGTGGAGCCGCCATGGCGACTTCCAGGTTGACGGCCGACGAGGCCCTGTCATCCTTGCCGGAACAGCCCGGAGGACACGATTGAGCGACGCCGAACCGATCCGCCGGCCGGCCGGGATGTGCCTCGGCTCGGGCCACCTGGTCGTCTACGGCAACCCCGACTTCGTAGCCGAGTTCGGCCGGCACTGCGTGGGCATGCCCGCCCGCGAGGTCCTGGTCGGCCTGCCCGGCGAGGCATTCGGGCTGCTCGATGCCGTTCTCGGCGAAGGCCGTGCCCTGGCCCGCTGGATCACGATCGATGGGACCGTCTGGCGGCTGACCGCGATGCCCCGGCTCGATCCCGAGTCGGGCGTGCCGTACGGGGTGTCATTCCACCTGCGCCGGCGAACCGACCTGCCGATCCTCCGGCCGGCCCTCGCAGGGGCCCGGGAATCGACGCAGCCCCGGACCTGACGGACCGGGGCTGGCGAGATGAACGGCTGAGGGGCTTGGCCCTGGCTAGGAGCCTTGGCTAGTCCTGGTTGCGGCCTCGGCGCTGGCCGACCGGGACCAGCAGGAGCGCTCCGGCGGCCATGATCCCCAGGCCGATGAGGAGCAGGACCCCAGGTCCGGCGTCGCTCGAGGGGGCTGCGATCGTGCCGGTCGATGTGCTCGGCGGGGTGACCTTGGGCTTGCCCGTCGCGGCGCCGACGCCGCCCGAGCTGCCGATCTTGACCGTCACGAAGTTGGTCATGCACAGCGGCTGGGCCTCGGCGACCTGCTCGCAGACCGTGTAGCTGAACGTGTCGTTGCCGACATAGTTGGTCTGGGGGACGTAGGTGATGCCCGAGCCATCGCCCGAGATCTCGCCCCATTCGGGCGGAGACGAGGTCAGGTCGGTCGTCTGGACGTAGGCGTCGGCCGGCTGGCCGGCCAGCATCGCCGCCTTGGGCACGAGCAGAGTGGCGTTCTCGTTGATCGTGTACGACAGCGATGGCGGCTGGACCAGGCCAGCTGCAGATACCCCGGCGACGCTGCCCAGGGCAAGGGCCGTTCCGACCAGGCCGGCCGTGAGCCCGACGCTTAGGCGCCGGCGAATCGTCGTGGGAACTTCATAGCTGTTCATAGGACTATTGTCGCGATGCGGCAAGACAAGGCAAGTACCACCAACTTCACCAATACGCCCTGTTTGGCGCATTCGGGCACCGATGGGACGGGCTCGACTAGTCCACCGTGACGGTGATCCGGTGATGGCCCCGGGCGCCATCCGGAGCCGGGTCAGTCATCTGGTCGGTCTGGATCGTGCCGGTGCCGTCGGTGGCCCGAACCTCGATCGAGTGGGGTCCGGCGGCGGCCGTCCAGGGCAGCAGCCACTGGACCCAGGTGGCCTTGGAGATCGGCTGGCTGATCTGAGCCGGCTGCCAGGCGCCGTCGTCGATCTTGACCTCGACCCCTTGCACCCCTCGATCGGGCGCCCAGGCCACCCCGGCCAGGTTGACCCGGCCGGCCGGCAGGTTGGCGCCGCCCTGGGGCACGTCGATCCGGGACTGGGTCAGGATCGGCCCGTCCTTGGCCCAGCCGAGGGGGATCCAGTAGCCATCGACGGCCTCGCGGGTGGTCAGCTCGATCGAGGCCAGCCATTTCGTGGCGGAGACGTAGCCGAACAGGCCGGGCACGATCAGGCGGGCCGGGAAGCCGTGATCGGCGGGCAGCGGGACCCGGTTCATGCCGACCGCGATCATCGGCTCGCGGCCCTCGGCCATTGCCCAGTCGGTTGGGAAGCCCACGGTGAAGTCGTCCACCGAGCGACCCACGATCTGGGTCGCCCCGGCCTGGATCCCGGCCGTGGCCAGGACGTCCTTGAGCCGGACGCCGGTCCACAGGGCATTGCCCACGAGATTGAGGCCGCGCTGATTGTTCGAGGCCACGTCGTTGCTCACGCAGGCGATCGTCACGTACTGCTCGAAGAGGGGCATGGCCAGCAGCTCGTCGTAAGTGAAGGTCAGGGGGTGATCGACCATGCCCTTCACGTCGAGCTGCCAGCCGTTGGCATCGACCTGGGGCGTGAGCAGGGTCGTATCGATCTTGTAGAACGGGTCGTTGGGCATGACGATCGGGGTGAGCCCGGACACGCTGAATGATTCGGCCGAGGTCAGGGGCGGGATGGGATTGAGGACGGCCGGCAGCTTGGACGTGCTGACCACGCCGGTCGGGTGCTGGCCATTGACCAGCGAGCGGCCGACGCTGCCGACGACCAGCGCGCCGCCGAACGTGCCGGCGCTGGCGATCAGGAAACGACGCCGGGTCCACTCGGGGCTGGTCGAGGTGGCCGCGGCCCGGGCGCTGCCGGAGCCAGCTTTGCCCCCGGCCCGGGACGGCGGGCGCGAACCGGCCTGGGCGGCTGCTGCCCGGCGGGCCGCCTTGCCGCTGGACGGCCGCCAGACGGGCCGCTCCTCGTCTTCCAGCGACACGCCACTGGTTCCGCCGCTCCGGCCGGCCGGCCGGCGGGCCGTAGAGACCGACGAGCCGGGTACCATTCCAACGAGCCAGCGCAGGACCGCCAGGCCCAGGGCCACGCAGGCCGCCGGCACGACCACTGCGAGCACCTTGGAAGTGAACGGATCCTGGAAGGCCGCGAACGCGGCCAGCAGGCCGAAGCCGCCGAAGATCCAGACCGCCGTCTCGAAGCGCCGGGCGGCCAGGACGCCCGTCAATGCCGCGATTGCCAGCGCACCGACCAGGACGGCCAGGTTGAGGGCCAGCTTGTCGTTGGTCCCGAACAGGGTGACCATCAGCTCCTTGGCGCCGGCCGGCTGGAGGGCGATGACCAGGGTGCCTACCGCGGTCACGAGCGACGGGGCGCCGCTGATCATGCCGGCGATGAGCTCGCCGGCGGCCAGGGCCACGGCGCCGGCGGCCAGGCCGGCCAGCGTGGCGGCCAAGGCCGGGGTTCGACGGCCCATGTGGGCGGGCGCGATCGCGGGCGTGGCGGGGCTGCTCATCAGCCCACCCTAGCGCGGCCATGTGACGAACGCATGTCGGCCGGACCTGGGTTGGACCCGGCCTCGACACTGTCACGACATCGTCATGGACGGGTCCGTAGGATGGATCGACGATGGCCGTCAAGGAAGATCGCCCCATCCTCGTCGTGGACGACGACGCCAAGATCGTGCGGCTGGTGCGCGCCTATCTCGAGCGCGAAGGCTATCGCGTCATTGGCGCGACTGACGGCCGGGCGGCGCTCAGCGCCATCGAGCTCGAGCGGCCCGCCCTGATCGTGCTCGACCTGATGCTGCCCGAGATCGACGGGCTGTCGGTCGTCCGCTCGATTCGAGCCGCGGCCGATGACACGCCGGTGATCATCCTGTCGGCCCGGGGCACCACGGCCGACCGGATCAGCGGCCTGGCCAGCGGCGCCGACGACTACCTGGCCAAGCCGTTCTCACCGGCCGAGCTGGTCCTGCGGGTGGGCCGGGTGCTGGCCCGCTCGAGGCCCGCCCGCGAGGCGCCGTCGGGCGACACCGCTCGGATCGGGTCGACCGAGCCGATCGTCCACGGCCAGCTGGTGGTCGACCCGGGCCGGCACACGGTCACGCTGGCCGGGCGGGACGTTGCCCTGACCGCCGTCGAGTTCCGGCTGCTGCTCAGCTTGCTCGAAGCCGACGGCCGGGTCCTGACCCGCGACCAGCTCCTCGACGCGATCTACGGCCAGGATGCCGAAGGCGTCCTGGAGCGGACGATCGACGTCCATGTCGGCCGGCTCCGGGACAAGCTCGACGACATGGCCGCCGAACCGCGCTTCGTCGCGACCGTGCGCGGGGTCGGGTACCGCTCGACGGCGCCGCCCCTCGCCGCGCCCGTGACCGCGGGGCCGCCCGGTCCGGCGGCGAGTTCCGGCCGGTGAGCGGGTCGCGCTCCGGCCCGCCCGGCTGGTCGCGGGGCCTGGGCGCCCGGATCGTCCTGGTCGCCGTGCTCACGACCGGGCTGGCCGTGGCGATCGTGACATTCGGTGTGGTCGTGGTCGGCGGCACGGTCTTCGCCGACCGGATGGTGAAGCACGGCGCCACGGCCGAAGAGGCCCACGCGATGTTCGACCAGTCGATCACGATCGTCCTGCTGGCCGCGATCCTGGCCGCGATTGCCGCCGGGGTCGTCCTGGCGCTCGTCCTCGGGCGACGCCTGGCCCGGCCACTGGCCGAGATCGGGGCGGCCGCCCGGACGGTCGCCGCCGGCGACTATGCCGTGCGCGTGCCCCGCAGCGGACCAGAGGAGATCGCCAGCCTGGCCGACTCGTTCAACCAGATGGCGGCCAGCCTCGAGGAACAGGAGCGAATGCGGCGCGAGTTCATCGCCAACGCCGCCCACGAGCTGCGGACGCCGCTGACCAACCTGCAGGGCTACCTCGAGGGGCTGCGCGACGGGGTGATCCCGCCCGATCGGGCGACCTTCGACTCGCTCTGGGACGAGGCCGAGCGGCTGGTCCGGCTGGCCGCCTCGCTCGACACCCTGGCCGAGGGCGACGCAGCCGGTCGCGTCGCCGCGCCGGTCGAGATCGACATCGTGGGCGCCGTCCGGATGGCCGCCGAGCTGGCCCAGCCGGCCCTCGAGCGGGCCGGCCTCCGGCTCGAGCTGGACCTGCCCGAGCGGCTGGCAGCGCGAGCCGATCCCGACGGCCTGGCCCAGGTCCTGGGCAACCTGCTCCAGAACGCGACCCGCTACACGCCCCCGGGCGGCCGCGTCGTGATCCGGGCCGAACGCCGGCCGGCCGACGTCCTGGTCAGCGTGACGAACAGCGGCGAGGGCATCCCGCCGGCCGACCTGCCCCATGTCTTCGAGCGGTTCTACCGGGTCGACAAGTCGCGTGACCGGGCCCACGGCGGGGCAGGCATCGGCCTGTCGATCGTCCAGCAGCTGGTCGAAGCCGTCGGCGGCCGGGTCGGCGCAGACTCGGCCGAGGGCCTGACCCGGTTCTGGTTCGTGCTGCCAGCATGAGCCGGGCCGGGACGAACGGGCCACGGCGTCGGCCGGGCTTCTCGCGTAGAGTGAGCCGATGATCCTGGCCCGATGGCGCGATCGATCCCGGCTGGCGGCCCTGGCCGTGGTCGCGTTCGTGCTGGCCCACGACCTCGTCTTCCTTCTGACTGATGGCGGGTCCTACGGGCTGGCCCTGGCTCGGACCGGCCACGGCGACCAGTGGACCGGCACGGTCATCCTGGTTGCCGCCCTGGCCGCCGGCCTGGCGATCGCCGGCTGCCTGCGCCTGCTTGCCCTGTCCCGGCTGGCTCACCGGCTCGATGCGAGACACCAGACGATCCGGGCGGGCCGACCGGCCGACCTGGCCGGCCACCTGGTCCGGGCCTGGCTGGTCATCCTGCCGATCGCGCTGGTCCTGTTCGTGCTCGTCGAGAACATCGAGCACGTCTCGGTCGGGCTGCCGGCCCCTGGCCTGACGGTCCTCGCTTCGACCCAGTACCACTCGGTCATCGGGGTCTTCGCACTGGTCTCCCTTGCGACCGCCCTGGTCGATGCCCTGTACCGCTGGCGGCGCGACCTGCTGGTCGCCCGGATCGAGGCGGCCCGGGCGCGGCTGCGCTACCGGCCGGCGACGATCGCCCGCCGCCAGCTGCCCTGGGTCGAGCTCCGCCATTCATCGATCACCGGCCACCGGATCACCGGCCGAGCCCCTCCCCTGCCGCTGCTCGCCTAACCCTCGGCCTGACCGGCCCAGCCGGATCCGGACCGAGGCGATCTTGCGCAAGCGGCGCTCGCCGGTCCAGGAAATCCGGCGAAGCCCGGAGGGTCCGACATGAACAAGAATCGTTCCCGCAGACTGGGCATCGCCATGGCCGGCGCGGTCAGCGCCGCGCTGGTGTTGTCGAGCGTGGCCGACGCTCACGTGGTCAAGACCTTCGGCACCTACAGCGTGGCCCTGGGCTGGGTCCACGAGCCGACCTACGTGGGCGAGCAGAACGCCGTCCAGGTGGTCATCAAGGACGCCGCCGGCAAGGCGGTGACCGACCTGGCCGATGGCGACCTGAAGGTCACGGTCAGCGTGGGCGGCCAGGCGTCGTCGCCCATGGCCCTGCTCAACACCTTCGATCCCGACACCGGCCTGGGCGTGGCCGGCGACTACGAGGCGCCGCTCATCCCGACCGCGCCCGGCGACTACACCTTCCACCTGACCGGCGCGATCGACGGGACGCCGGTCGATGAGACGGCGACATCGAGCGACTCGACCTTCAACTCGGCCGTCGATTCGACCGGCATCGAATTCCCCAACCAGCTGCCGACCCTGACCGAGATCATCACCCGGCTCGATCGGATCGACGCCCGCCTGGGCAGCCCGGCACCCGGCGCGAGCGGGACGACGAGCGGACCGGCCCCCAGCAGCGCGACCGGCGGTTCGGCCGAGCTGGATGCGGCTGAGTCGGCCGCCTCCGCGGCCCAGTCCTCGGCCAACCAGGCCCTGCTCGTGGGTGCCGTGATCGGCGCACTCGGCGTGATCCTCGGTCTGGTTGCCCTTGGTGTTGCGATGCGCGGCCGCCGCCGCTCGGCCTGACCGTCGTGTCACTCAACTTCAGGGTCCTTCGCGCCGCTGCCACTCTCGGGTTGGTGGCGGCGCTGACCCTGACCGGCAGTACCCTCGCCCACGCGCTCCCGCAGTCAAGCATGCCGGGCGCAGGGGCCCAGCTGGCGAGCGCACCGTCGCAGGTGACGATCACGTTCGGCGAACGCCCGGATCCCAAGCTGTCCACGATCAAGGTCCTCGACACCACGGGGTCTGCAGTGACCTCCGGTCCGACGTCGGTCGTCCAGGGCAACTCGCTTGAACTCGCGGTGCCCCTCGAGCCAAACCTGCCCAATGGGGTCTACACGGTCGCCTGGCGCACGGTTTCGGCCGTCGATGGCCACCTGGCCAGCGGCTCGTTCGCCTTCGGGATCGGGGTGGCGCCGCCGCCCGCGGGATCCGGAGCCTCCGCCGGCGCGACCTCAGCCGGGCCGTCCCCGGGGGCCGTGGCTGCCCGCTGGCTGCTCTATCTCGGCCTCGTCGGCCTGCTCGGGCTGGCCGTCTTCGGGGCCCTGGTCGCCCACGGCACGCCGGCTTCAGTCCGGCGCGTCCTGCCCGTGGCCTGGTTGTTCGCGGCGGCCGGCACCGGGTTGGTCATCGCGTTCGAGCTGGCGGACGCCGGAGTTGACCCCGGCTCGGCCTTCGACACGTCGTTCGGCCCGGGCATCGTCGGTCGGATCATTCCCGTGGTTGTGGCCGGGCTGGCGATTGCCCTGGTCTGGGCCAGGCCCCACCGGCCGCGACCGGGCCTGGTCGTGGTCGCCTTGGGCGCGGCCGGGGCGATGCTCGCCGACGTCAGCCTCAGCCACGCGGCCGCTGGCAACAATGTCGGTCTCGACGTCGTGGTCCAGCTCGTCCACGTCGTAGCCGTCGGCCTGTGGCTGGGCGGCCTGCTCGGCCTCGTGGTCAACCTGCGGGGCACGCCCGACGAGAGCACCGCCCGCCTGGCCCGACGCTTCTCCCGCCTGGCCACGGCCGGAATCGTGACCGTTGGGGTGAGCGGACTGCTCCGGGCGATCTCGGAGGTGGGCACGATCGCCAATCTGACTTCGACCAGCTTTGGCCTGCTCGTCATCGCCAAGACGGCCCTCCTGGGCGTCCTGGCCTTGCTCGGCGCGATCAACCATTTCCGGCACGTGCCGGTCGCCGGTCGGTCGATCCGCGGCCTGCGCAGGATTGGCTCGACCGAGCTCCTCGTCGGGGCCACGGTCCTTCTCTTGTCCGCTTCACTCGTGAACCTGGCCCCCCCGACCGAGACGAGCGGGGGGTCAGCCACGGCGGCGACGGCGAATCCAATCGCGCTGGCCGGCTCCGATTTCGGGACGTCGGTCAAGGTCCGGCTCGACGTCTCTCCCGGCGCAGCCGGCTTCAACACCTTCAAGGCAACGGTCACGGACTACGACACCGGCGCTCCGGTGGCCTCCGCCACGAGCGTCAGCCTGCGCTTCACCTTCCCCGGCCGGTCCGACGTCGGAAGCTCCCGGCTCGACCTGCCGGCGACCGGGCCGGGGCTGTTCAGCGGCGCCGGCTCGAACCTGTCGCTGGTGGGCGCCTGGCAGGTCACGGCCACGGTCGTCAACGGGACGGCATCGGTCGAGGTGCCGTTCGAGCTGATCACCCGCACGGCGCCGGCCGCCATCGATGTCAACGCCGTCGCCGGGCTGCCCACGATCTACACCATCCACCTGTCGGCCGGCCGAAGCATCCAGGTCTACCTGGATCCGGGCAAGGCCGGTCCCAACGAGGTCCACGCCACGTTCTTCGATGCGACCGGCAACGAGCTGCCGGTGGCCAGCGTGGTCATGGTCATGGGCCCCGTCGACGGCCCGGCGAGCGCGCTCATGCCGCGCCAGCTCGAACCCGGCCATTTCGTGGCCGATACCACCCTGGCCGCCGGCAGCTACACCCTGGCGGTGGCCGGGCCGGCGCCCAACGGCGACCAGCTCACCACCCAGCTCGACGTCCCAGTCAGCCCATGAGGAAGCACATGTTCAGACCAAGAAGATTCAGGCCAACCGCGCTCCTCCTCTTCGCCCTGACGATCGTCCTGGCCGCCTGCAGCAGCCCCAGCGCCACGACCCCGGGCAGCGCGCCGCCGGCCAGTGCCGCGCCCAGCCCGGGTGGTTCCCGGCCGTCCTCGCCGGCGGTCGTC
The DNA here is from genome assembly GCA_038239115.1 of Candidatus Limnocylindrales bacterium. Classification (GTDB taxonomy): domain Bacteria; phylum Chloroflexota; class Limnocylindria; order Limnocylindrales; family CSP1-4; genus Palsa-1033. Next base: position 14,026 of record JBBSFD010000011.1, read on the forward strand.
GAAATCGTCTCGCCCACGGCTAACCAGGTCGTGACCGGGACGACGTTGCACGTCGTCATCTCACTCAAGAACGCCACGATCGTGCCGGCCACGACGACGAACATCAGCCCGACCACCGGCCACGTCCACCTGTACGTCGACAACGTCCTGGTCTCGATGAACTACGGCCTGACCCAGGACCTGCCGGTGCACCCCGGTACCTACGTTCTGAAGGCCGAGTTCGTGGCGGCCGATCACGCTCCGTTCGACCCGCGAGTGTGGTCGTCGGAAGTCTTCTTCACGGTGCATTGATCCCGGCATCGACGGCCGGGCCGCGGACCGCGGTCCGCCGGGCGGCGCGACGGCAGGCGTGGCCGATCCTGGCCGGCGGGATCGGCCTGATCCTGCTTGCCCAGGTGGTCGCCCCGGTCGCGGCGCCGCTGTTCGACGGACTCATCGTCCTCGGGCCGTATCACTACCTCAACCCGGCGACCGGCCAGACCGGCGCCCCGACCTCGGCCAAGGTCTCCGAGGGCCTCGTCGGCGGGGCGAGCCCGGGCTTCAACGCCGCCACCGGTGAGACGCCGCCGCAGGCCCAGCTGATCGCTGCGCCCGGGGCCTTCGCGCTCGGCCCCGGCTCGACCTCGGTGACCGTCACGATCGATCCGGTGGCGCCGGCCGGACCGTCGACGCTCGGCCCGATCCTGGGCAACGTCTATCGGTTCGCGGTCCGCGACCAGAGTGGCCTGGCCCTCGCCACCACGCCCGGCATCGAGGTCACCCTGGTCCTGCGCGCGCCCGATGCGACCAGCGAGGCCTCCTTTGCGACCTACCTCAACGGCAGGTGGAGCTCGGTCGCATCCTCGCCGTCGGGGACGCCGGCCTTCTTCATCGCCACCACCGGCGGCAGCGGCGACTACGCCCTGGTGGCGAGCGGCTCGGGCTTCGGGTTCCTTGAGGCCGGGGCGCTCACGCTGCTGGTCACGATCGTCCTGGCGGCGGCCGGCTTCTTCCTGATTCGTCGTCGCCGGGGCGCCCAGGCCAGCCTGGCCGCAAGCCTGGCCGCGACTGCGCGCCGGCCGCGAACGCCGTCCAGATCGGCCCCACCGCCGCCGGCCGGCCAGGCCAACCGGCGCAAGCGCAAGCGCCGATGAGCCGCACCGGGCACACTCAGCCAACACTGCCCCTGGGAGAGTCGCGCATGCCGCCGATCCTTCGCCGCCTCCTCGTCGTCGCCGTCGCGGTCCTCGTTGCGGGCTGTTCGGCGGGTGCTCCGGCGGCCACCAGCGGTAGCCCGGCCGAGGCGTCGCCAGCCAGCGATTCCCTCGGCTCCGCCCAGCCAATCCGGATCGGGGCGGTCTTCCCGATCAGCGGCAACGCGTCGGCGCTGGCCCTCCAGGAGCTCCGCGGTGTCCAGCTGGCCGCCGATTTCGTGAACGCGGACGGCGGGGTTGGCGGCCGCCGGGTGGTCCTCGACATCCACGACCTGGAGTCGGCCGACCAGGCCCCGGCCGCGATGGCAGCCCTGCGGGCCGATGGTGTCGCGGCTGTCGTGGGCGCCTACTCGTCTGACCTGTCCATCCCGGCCGCGGCGGCCGCCGACCAGGCCGGGCTGGTCTACTGGGAAGCCGGCGCCGTGGCCGATCAGCTGACCGGCCGGGGCCTGCCCCTCGTCTTCCGGGTGGGCGCCAGCGGGACCAACCTGGGCGACAATTCGGCGACGTTTGCGACGACCCAGCTGGCGCCCCGCCTCGGCACGACCGCCGCCGGCCTGCGCCTGGCGATCGTCGCCGCGGATGACGCCTATCCCCAGTCGGTCGCCGCCGCCGCCGCGGCCACGGCCCAGGCCAGCGGCGTCCAGCTGGTCGACCAGCAGACCTACAACCTGTCCTATCCGAACTGGCCACGGGTGATGGCCGAGCTGGCCGCGGCCAAGCCCGCCGTGGTCATCCTCGCCTCGGACATCGCCGACGGCGTCGCCTTCCGCCAGGCGATGCTCAGCAGCGGCCTCAAGGTCAAGGCCCTGATCGGCTCGACGATGGCCGAATGCACGCCCGACTTTGCAGGCGAGCTGGGGGCGGACGCGATCGGGATCTTCGCCTCGGATCGGCCCACTGGCGGGTTCCAGCCGGGTGCCCTCGATCCGGCCGCCCGGGTCCTCTATGACCGGCTGGCCGCCGCCTGGGCGAGCGACAACCCGGTGGCCGCTCCGGCCGACTCGTACGAGGGCGGCGCCGGCGCGGGCAATGCCCGAAGCGCAGGCGCGAACGCCGGAGCGGCCGTGATCGTCGGTCCGATCGGTGAGGACTCGGCCGAGGCAGGCCCCACCGAGGAGGCGCTGTCGGGCTTCTCGGCGGCCTGGGTCCTGTTCCACGATGTCCTGCCGGTCGCGGCCCACTCGTCGCTCGAACCAGCCTCCATCGCGGCCGCCGCCCGCGGCCTCGACCTGTCCACCGGCAGCCTGCCCAACGGGGCCGGTGTCCGCTTCTCGCAGGCGGCCGGCTCGCTCGGCCAGAACCTGCGCGCGGCTGCGGTCATCTGGCAGTGGCAGGCAGTCCAGCAGTTCGCCTATGTCTGGCCTCCGACCTACGCGACGGCCACGATCAAGTTCGTGCCCCTCTCGCGCTGACGGCAAGTGACCTTCCGATGACCTTCGCCGCCGGCAGGCTGGTCGTGCGGGATCGCCGGGGCGCCGGCCTGGGGCGTTCGCTCGCGATCGGCCTGGCTCTGCTCGCCGTGGTCGGCGCCCGCTGGGCGGCCACGGCCACGGCCGCAGACGCGCCGCCCCTCGTCGTCGGCGCGCTGTTCGGGTTGGCCCTCCTCGGTGTCGCCTGGGCCGGCGGCTATCGGCCGTCGGCCATCCGGGCGGGCAGCGTCATCGTGGGCCTGGCTGGGGCGGCGGTCCTCGTCGGCCTGGCCATCGGGGCCAGCCGCCTGGCCGGCGTCCCCCTGCGGGTCGTCCCCCAGACCGACTTCGGCTGGTGGGCCGTGATCACCGTCGTGGTCGCCTCGGCCGAGGAGCTGATCCTGCGCGGCGTCCTGTTCGACGCCCTCACCGAAGCGGCCGGGATCGGCCTGGCGGTGGCGGTCACGAGCGTCGTCTTTGCCCTGATCCACGTGCCGTTGTACGGCTGGCACGTCGTACCCCTCGACCTGGGCGTAGGCGTCTTTCTGGCCGGGTTGCGCCTCGTCTCGGGCAGCGTCGCCGCGCCGGCCATCGCCCACATCGTGGCCGACCTCGCCACCTGGTGGCTCTGACCGGCCGGTCAGGCGTCGGGCAGGACCTTGCCCGGATTGAGGATGCCCAGCGGATCGAAGGCGGTCTTGACCGCCCGCATCAGGGCGACCGCCCCGGCGCCCCGTTGGAGCTCGAGGTAGCCCCGGCGGGAAGCGCCGATGCCATGCTCGGCGGTGACCGTGCCACCCAGCGCGATCGCCGCGCGATAGAGCGCATCGCAGGCTCGCTCGAGCTTGGCCTCGCCGTCCGGGTCGTCGCGCTCGAGGATGATGTTCGGATGGAGGTTGCCGTCGCCGACGTGGCCGAAGGTGGCGATCGTCAGGCCCTGCTCCCGGCCGATCCGCTGGATCTCACCGAGGAGCTCAGGCACCCGACCACGGGGCACGCCGACGTCCTCCATTCGGGCGACGCCGAGGCGCTCCATCGAGTTGAAGGCGAGCCGGCGGGCCTGGCGGAGCATGTCGGCCTCGGCCTGGTCCGCAGCGACGATGGTCGAGACCGCGCCGGCTCCCAGGCAGGCCGCCTCCGCCAGCTCGAGGGCACGGGTGGCGGCAGTGCCGGGAAGGTCCGATTCGATCATCAGCATGGCCGCCGCGTCGCGGTCCAGGCCCAGGCCGTGGTCGTCGTCGACGGCTCGGATCGTGGCCTGGTCGAGCAGCTCGAGGGTGCATGGTTCGACCCCGGCGGCAGCCAGGGCCGAGACGGCGTCACCGGCCGCGACCAGGCTGGGAAAGAACGCCAGCAGGGTGGCCTTGGGCGGAGGCGTTGGCCGCAGCCGGAGGGTCGCCTCGGTGATCAGGGCCAGCGTGCCCTGTGAGCCCACGATCAGCGGAATCAGGCCGTAGCCGGCCACGTCCTTGGTCGTCCGGCCGCCCAGCCGGACCACCTCGCCGGCAGCCGTGACGATCTCCAGCCCGACCACCGCGTCCCGGGTCACGCCGTACTTGAGGCAGCACAGGCCACCGGCGTTGGTGCCCAGGTTGCCCCCGATCGAGCAGATCTCGGTGCTGGCGGGGTCGGGCGCGTAGAACAGGCCCTCGGCCGCCACCGCCCGCTTGAGCACGGCATTGAGGACCCCGGGCTGGGTCACGACCACCAGATTGGACCGGTCGATCTCGAGGACCCGGTTCATGCGCATGAACGAGATCGTCAGTCCGCCCGCGACGGAGATCGCGCCCCCGGACAGGCCGCTGCCGGCGCCTCTCGGGACGATCGGAACATGGTGCTCGGCAGCCAGCCGGACCAGCGCGGCGACCTCGGCCGTCTCGGTCGGCAGGGCCACGGCCAAGGGCGGCGGCGGCTCGAGGTAGGCGGTCTCGTCGCGGCGGTAGGCCTCCAGGTCGACGGGATCGGTCAGCAGGCGCAGGGCCGGCAGCCCGGTCTCGATCGCGCGCAGGAATGCCGCGCCGACTGCCGGATCCGCTGCGACGGGTGTGACCATGGCCGCAGGATAGCGGGAGGCGCCAGAGTGCGGGCCGCGACCGTGGCCCGCACCCCGGACAGGCCGGGGGTAGGATTCGCCTCCCGTGACCACCGTCCTGTTCCTTCGCCATGGCTTGACCGCCCTGACCGGCCCCGTGCTGACCGGCTGGACGCCCGGCGTCCACCTCGACGAGCGTGGCCGCGCCCAGGTCGCAGCCCTGGGTGCACGACTTGCGCCCGTGGCGCTGGCCGCCATCGTCAGCTCGCCCCTGGAGCGCTGCCTGGAAACGGCCGACGCGGTGGCGGCCGGCCGCGAACCCGCGCCGGAGCGTCATGTCGACGAGCGGGTCGGCGAGGTCCGCTACGGGGCCTGGACCGGCGGCGAGCTCAAGAAGCTGGCCAAAGACCCCCTCTGGACGACCGTCCAGGCCCACCCCTCGGCGGTGACCTTTCCCGACGGGGAGGCGCTGCGCGACACGCAGGCCCGAGCCGTGGCCGCCGTGCGGGACTGGAACGGCCGCCTCGGTGACGCGGCAACCTATGCCATCGTTAGCCACGCCGACGTGATCAAGGCGATCCTGGCCGACGCCCTGGGCCTGCATCTCGACCAGTTCCAGCGGATCGTGGTCGGGCCGGCCTCGCTCAGCGTGGTCCGCTACACCCGGCTCCGGCCGTACGTCCTGCGGGTCAACGACCAGGGCGGCGATCCGATCGACCTCGTCGAGGCGAAGGAGAAGAAGACAGGCCGGCGACGCCGGCCCGCCCAGCCAGAGGCACCTGCATGACTCGTCGGATCTCCAACTTCGACTCGCCCGACCGGTTCATCGCGGGCACGGTCGGCGAGCCGGGCCACCGGGCCTTCTTCCTGCAGGCCAAGCAGGGTGGCTCGATCATCAGCGTTGCCGCCGAGAAGACCCAGGTGGCGGTCCTGGCGGCCAACCTGGCCGCCCTCCTCGACACCCTTGCCGAGCGCGGTGTGGAGGGCATTCCGGCCGGCGCCGACGAGCGAGTCGTGGACGACGAGCCGCTGGGCGAGCCGCTGGTCGAGGCCTTCCGGGTGGGCGCCATGACGATCGGCTGGGACAGTGACCGGTCCACGGTCATGGTCCAGGCCGCTGCGCTGACCGAGGACGACGAAGAGGACGAGGCGATCGTCGAGGCCCTGGACGAGGACGAAGACGACGACGGGCCCGACCTGATCCGGGTCCGGCTATCGCCGGCCGACGTTCGGGCCTTCGTCGCCCGGGCCGCCCGGGTGATCGCCGGCGGCCGGCCGCTCTGTCCGCGCTGCGGTGAGCCGCTCGATCCACAGGGCCACATCTGTCTGCGTCCGACGGCCTACCTGAACTGACCAGATGAGCCTGCCGGGGCTGGCTGGACTCGATCGAGCGGAAGCCCGGGGCCTGCTCCGGACGGGCGAGCTGGAAGTCCAGGGCCGGCTCGTCGAGTCGTCCAACGCCGCCCTCTACTGCGGCCTTCGCTCGGCCGGCCGCGAGGCTGCCGCGATCTACAAGCCGGTCCGCTTCGAGCGACCGCTGTGGGACTTCCCGGATGGGACGCTGGCCAACCGGGAGGTCGCCGCGGCGCTCCTGTCGGACGCGACCGGCTGGGCGATCGTGCCCCCGACTATCCTGCGCGACGGGCCGTTCGGGCCGGGCATGGTCCAGCTCTGGATCGAGACCGACCCGGCCGTCCACTCCTGGGACCTGGTCCGGCTGTCAGATCGCCGGTTACGCCGAATGGCCCTGTTCGATGCGGTCGTGAACAACACCGATCGCAAGGGTGGCCACATCCTGCCGGCCAGCCTGTCCCCGGCCAGCCTCGACCGTGCCCCGAACGATCTGCTCGAGGGGGCCGCGGCCGAGATCGGCGACGAGCCGGTCGACCATTCGGCTCGCCCGCTGCACCTGTACGGGGTGGACCACGGGGTGTGCTTCTCGGACGAGCCCAAGCTGCGGACCGTCCTGTGGGCCTGGCGCGGCGAGCCGTTCGAGCCGGCCGAGCTTGATGCGATGCGCTCGCTCGCGGCGGCGCTGGACGGCCGGCTGGGCCGGCGCCTGGCCGGCCTGCTCGAGCCGTTCGAGGTCGCGGCCACCCGCGCCCGCCTGGCCGACTTGCTGGCCGCCGGCCGGTTTCCGCAGCCGGATCCTGAGCGACCGGCCATTCCCTGGCCGCCGTACTGACTCGACCGGCTCCCCCCTCGGCGGCGGTGCCTGCTCGCACCTCCTGAGCACGGCCGGGTACGAACGGATCGGGCGGGCCGGTACGGCCGTGGATGGACGGCGCCAATCGGACGTGCGAGGCTCGGCCTGAACGGGGTGTCGCATGTCGATCCAGTTCGAGGCCTATACCGCCGAGGGGATTCGCCACGGCATGATCGCCGCCGATGACCGGCTGGGCGACCTGCTGGGGACGGTCACCGAATTGCCCGTCCAAGGCGGCCGCTTCTCGCGCCTCGACGGCCAGGTCCTCGCGATCGGCGGCACGACCCGCCAGTCGCTCGACGACTTCCTGGTGGTGGTCGCCCCGCCCGACTTCAACGGACCCGCCCACTCGGTCTGGCACGACGTCCGCATCCATGCCGGCCCGTACGTCATCGAGGCCCGCCTGCCGACCCTGCCCGGCTTCGACCCGGCCCGGGCGCTCGCCCGGCCGACCGGCTCGTTCGTGCTCCTGGGCGACGTTCGGCTGGGCCTGACCGGCCGGCCCGACGACGGCGTCGACAGCCATCCCCTGGCCTGGATCAATCGCTACACCGTGGACCGGATCGAGAGCGACCTGGAGCTCGGCTTCTTCTTCCCAGGAGCCGAGTCGACGGTGATTCACGGCTTCAATACGGACCTCGAGCCGGGCGACCCCGCGCCGACTGAGGCCGGGCCCGGCGTGCCCGAACCGATCGATCAGGAGCCGGTCGAATCGAAGCCCGTGGAGGTCCGTCAGTTCTATACCTAGGCGCAGCCGACCGGGCGGGAGCGGGTCCGGGGCCCAACGGTGCGTCCGCGCGCCATTCCGGACGAACGCCGAACGCCCGCCCGGACCAACGCCCGACCCGGCCATCTTCGCATCGGCACGGCCAGCCCTGATCATTGACCCATGCCACGATTCCCGACCGCACAGCCATGCTCGGACTGACCCGCTCTGGCCCGGCGGCGACCGCCCGGAGCTGCCGCCAATGCGGCGCGATCCAGCCCAATCCAGGGGTTACCTTCTGCCGCCGGTGCGGCATCGCCTACGGCAGCGCGCCGTCGGCGGAGGCCCAGCTGCCGTCGTGCCCGGTCTGCTATCGGACCGTCGCCGACGACGGCTTGCTGCCGTCGCTGGCGCCCGGCTCCGGCCGGCGACTGCCCATCGCCGAGCACCTCGACGAGCATGAGCGCTACCCCGTCGGCGACGACGATTGGCTGGAGTCGCTGCGGGTCGGCGACCGGATCCGGATCGGCGAAGCGTGGGCACCGTTCGAGCTCGTCCGGCGCTACCTGGTGACCGGCATGATGGACGCGGGACGCGGTCGGGCGGTCCTCCACGACGCGGTCGTCACCGCGATCAGCCAGCTCGCCCGGTGGGGCTCGGCCGAGGTCGACATGTTGGGCGATCAGGAGGAGTGGCGCGCCGCCCGGCAGGCCGTCACCCGGCTGATGGAGCGCTACCACCGCGACGGCTAGGATTGCTCGCCGCGACCACCCCGGACCATCGGCCGTTTGACAGAACGGGTGTTCTGGTTCATCCTTCCGGAGTCAACGCCAGAGCGGCGTCGCAGGTCAGAGCACAGAACTTTGCTCCCGCGACGCGCCAGGCATTCAAAAACCGAGTCCGCTCCGACCCACCTAACCCGGGTTCGTTCGAGCGGTCAGAAACCAGGATCTTGACTCCAATGCTTACTCGTACCTCACCTGTTGGTGCGCCCATGCGCGCCCAGGCCATGCGCCGGATGCGCCGCCGGTCCGCCGCGGCCCATCCCCTCTTCTGCTCAACCAACGGTTGCGCCACGCTCCTCCGGCTCGATCCGTCGACCGGCGTCGCGACGTGCCCGATCTGCGGCCTGCACCGCCGGGTCAACTAAGACCCGTCGCGGGGCGGGCCCGTCCGCGCAAGACTCCGGGGGTTGCTATTCGCCAGTTTCGGGCCTGGGCGCCTCGCCCAAGGGCTCAACCAAGGGTCTAAGCAGGGGCTCAACCTCCGGAACTGACGGCCACAAGCCGCAGCCCAACCAGCATCATGGGTCGATGACTGAATCGACCCCCTATCGGACCCTCGACCGCGACCGGCTGACCGGCCTGATGGATCGTGAGATCCGCCGCTTCCGCGACGACAACCCGAGGTCCTTCGCCCTGGCCGAGCGCGCCAAGGGCTCGCTCCTGGCCGGCGTCCCGATGAGCTGGATGGTCAAGTGGGCGGGCGGCTTTCCGCTGTTCGTCGAGAGCGCCTCGGGCGCCCATCTCCAGGACGTCGACGGGCACGACTACATCGACTTCTGCCTGGGTGACACCGGCGCGATGGCCGGCCACGACGCGGGTCCGACCGTCGCGGCCGTCGAGCGCCAGCTCCACGGCCATGGGATCACCCACATGCTGCCGACCGAGGATGCCCTGTGGTGCGGCGAGGAGCTCCAGCGCCGGTTCGACCTCAAGTATTGGCAATTCACGCTCACGGCCACGGACGCCAACCGGTTCGCGATCCGGCTGGCCCGGATGGTCACCGGCCGGCCCCGGATCGCCGTCCACGACTTCTGCTATCACGGCTCGGTCGACGAGACGATCGCCACCCTCGCCCCGGATGGCCGGGTGGTCGAGCGCGAGGGCAACATGGGCCCGCCGGTCGACCCGGCCGTCACGACCCGGGTCGTGCCCTACAACGACCTCGGCGCCCTCGAAGAGGCGCTCAGTCACCGCGACGTCGCCGTCCTGCTGATCGAGCCGGCCCTGACCAATATCGGGATCGTCCTACCCGAGCCGGGCTATCTCGAGGGCGTCCGCGAGCTGACCCGCCGCTACGGCACGCTCCTGATCATCGACGAGACCCACACGATCTGCGCCGGCCCCGGCGGCTACACCAAGGCGTTCGGCCTCGATCCGGACATCCTGGTTATCGGCAAGACGATCGGCGGCGGCATCCCCGTCGGCACCTACGGCTTCAGCGAGGAGCTGGGCAACCGGATCGATGCGCTGCTCGAGATGGACAACTCGGACGTGGGCGGGGTCGGCGGAACGCTGGCCGGCTATGCCCTGTCCCTGGCCGCGGTTCGGGCGACCCTCGGTGAGGTGCTGACCGACGCCGCCTTCGAGCGGATGATCCCGCTGGCCGAGCGCTGGGCGGACGGCGTCAGCGAGGCGATCCAGAGCCGAGCCGTGCCGTGGCACGTGACCCGCCTGGGCTGCCGGGCCGAATACCACTTCCTGCCCCAGCCGCCCCGCGATGGCGCGGCCCAGTGGGCCGCCAGTGATCCGACCCTGGAGCGCTTCCTGCACCTGTACGTGATGAACCGGGGGATCCTGATGACCCCCTTCCACAACATGGCCCTGATGAGCCCGGCCACGACCGAGGCCGACGTGGACGCCCATACGCTGGCCTTCGGCCAGGCCCTCGACGAGCTGTTCGGCTAGCCCGGTCCGACCTCGCGCAGGAGCCACACGGCCAGGGCCCTGGCGCAGGCCACGACCTGGTCGAGCGGCACGTGCTCGTTGGGCGCGTGGGCAACCTCGGGCCGGCCCGGTCCGAAGATGACCGTCGGCGTCCCGCCTTCCCGGATCAGCAGGCGCATATCCGCCCCGTAGGGCTCGGCGATGAACGCCGGCCGGCGGCCCAGGACCGCCTCGATCGCACCGGCCAGGGCGACCGGCAAGGGATGGTCGTCGGCAATCTCGGCCGAGGAGAACAGGCCACCCACCAGCTCGACCTGCGCCGGATGGTCGCGCAGCCAGGGATCGGCGGCACAGGCCGCGGCGATCACCGCCCGCAGCTCGACTTCGGCCTGCTGCCAGGTGTCGCCCAGGCGAACCCCGTAGCGGCCATCGGCCACGATCCGATCGATCACGGTCGAGGCCCATTCGCCGCCGCTGACCTTGCCGATGATCGTGGGATAGGGCAAGCCGAGGGCGACCATCCGGGGACGCCGCTCGTCGGCATTCCGGCGTGCCTCGTCCGCGGCCAGGGCGTCGGTCAGGACCACCAGCTCCTCCAGGGCCGAGACGCCCTCACGGCGCTTCGAGGCGTGGGCGGCCTTGCCCGTGATCGTCAGGCGGAAGGTGATCGCCCCGGCATGGGCCGTCACCAATTCGAGCCCGGTCGGCTCGGGGATGACCGCGGCGTCTCCGGTGACGCCGGCCCGGATGGCAGCCAGCATTCCCCCGCCACCGTCCTCCTCCGAAGGGACCGTGACGAACAGGATCTCGCCGGCCGGCTCACGGCCGCTCGCCCGCACGGCGGCGAGGACCGCCCGGACGGCGGCGAGGCCGGCGATCACACCGCCTTTCATGTCGACCGCGCCGCGCCCGTAGAGGGCGCCGCTAGAAAGCGTTGGCACCCACGGCGGCGACCGCCAGGGGGACTCGTCCCCGACCGGGACCACGTCGACGTGGCCGAGCACGATGACCCGTCGTCCACCGGACGGGCCAGCCCGCCCGATCACGACGGGCAGCGTCGTGCGCTCCATCTCACTGCCGGGCCAGTCGGGATCCCGGGCCAGCTCCGCCGGATCGGTCGCGACGCGCTCCACGCCGAGGCCGGACTCAGCCATGAGCCCGGCGATGGCCGCCTGGACTGCCTCTTCGTCGCCAGTGACGCTCGGAATCGCCAGGATCGCCCGGAGCTCGTGCTCGATTCGGGTCGGATCGATCGACTCGACGGCTACCTGCTCGAGCCGGCTCAGCCTGCCGCTCATGCCGTCTCGCGCCACAGCGGCCGGGTCAGGCAGGTGGGCCCGCCGGAGCCGTTCAGGCCGATCTCGGTCGCGGCATAGCTATGGACCTCGCAGCCGGCCGCGGCCAGGCGACCAGCCGTAACCGGATTGCCCTCGGCCAGGATGACCACGCCGGGCCGCACGGCCAGGACGTTGCAACCGAGCGTCCCGAACTCCGCCTCGGGCACCTCGATCAGCCGGATCGACAGCTCGTCGAGAAGCCGCCACAGGCCGACCGGCAGGAGGGGCAGGTAGACGACGGCCAGGTCATCGGCCACCGGCGAGATCACCGAGAGCAGGTGGATCAGCTCGGCCGGTCCGCACCAGTAGGGCAGGTCGAAGAATCGGACATCGCCGCCCACCAGGCCGGCCAGCTGCCGGGCCCCGGCCTCGTTCGTGCGCAGCGTCCGGCCGATGCACAGGAGGTCCGGGCGCAGCCAGAACGTATCCCCGCCTTCGATCGTGCCCGGCGCGTCGATCCGGGCCAGGGTCGGGATGCCGCGACGATTGACCCAGCCCTCGACGAGCAGCTCCTCGCCCTGCCGGTTAGCCTTGCCGGCCCGGAGCGGGATCGCCCCCCGGTCCGACACGAGCAACGGATCGAACTGGTAGACGAGGTCGGGGCTGGCGCTCTCCAGGTCGAGCTCGTGGACCGTCGGGCCGAGGCCGGCCAGCAGCTCGACGAAGGTGTCGTGCTCGCGCTGGGCAACAGCCAGGTCGACCGGGTGCAGGAAGCCGTGAGCGGGCTCGTCGAAGGCTCGTCCGAAGGCCGGACCGGGCCGTTTGACCAGGACCTCGCGCAGGGGTGCGGTCATGCTCTGGGCGCCGTAGGCCGGCCGGCCCGGTTCGGCCGGCCAGGGTGGGCTCGTCATCCGAGCAGGATAGCCAGGCCGCTCCCGGCCGACGACGGATGGGCGAGAATAGGCCGATGAGCGGCCCCGAACAGAACCAGCCGACCGTTCGTCTCCTGGCCACGATCAAGGAATCGGGCCAGCCGGTCTACGAGGAGGTCCCGGTCGAGGTCCTCGGCCCGGCTCGCTTCCGGCTCCTCGCCTCGCCCGGCATCCTGGACGGATTGGCCAAGGGCGACGTGTTCGTGGTCGACCCGCAGTCGAGCCTGTACCGGGTCAAGGAGCGCGGCGGCAACCTGTGCGTCCAGGTCTGGTACCCCGGCCTGGACCTGGCCGGCCGGATCGACCAGGAGCTGGCGCCCAAGGTGCTGGCCCTGGGCGGCTCCCTCGACGGCCGGGAGCAGGAGCTCACCTCGTTCACGGTGCCCCTCACCGCCGGAATGGCCGAAGTCGAAGCGATCCTCGACGCCTGGGTCGACTCGGCCGATGGGGCCACCTGGTCCTTCGGCAACGTCTACGACGAGGATGGCTATACGCTCCTGCCCTGGGTCAACGAGACCCTCGGCGCCTAGCCCGGTGGACGAGCGGGCCGGAGACCGATTGTTGCGTTCGCAATCATTGCATCCGGGCGTATGATGCGGCCATGACGGCTGTCAAGGCAGAACCCGCGCATCGGCACGGGCCGATGTTGAGCGCCCGCGATCCGCGCCTGGAGACGTGGCGGGCGTTCCTGATGGCCCACGCCCTGCTGACTCGCCGCCTGGACGAGGACCTGCGCGCCGAAGAGGGCCTCACCCTGGGCGAGTATTCGGCGCTCCTGCAGGTGGCCGAGGCGCCCGATCACGCGCTCCGGATGAACCAGCTGGCCGATGGCATCTTCCTCAGCCGGAGTGGCGTCACCCGCCTGATCGACCGGCTCGAGGCCGACGGCCTGATCAGCCGATCGACCTGCACGAACGACGGCCGGGGCTCGCTGGCGGTCTTGACCGAGGCCGGCCAGGCCCGCCTCCGGGCGGCCGCCGCGACACACCTGCGCGGGATCGAGCAGTACTTCCTGGGCGTCGTGCAGGGCCCTGACCTCGAGGTCCTCAACAGCTCGTTCCGGGCGGTCGGCGACCGGGTCCGGGCCGAGGGCGAGCCAGCCTGCTCGGTCGCCGGCTGCGCCCTCGAGGCCGAACGCGGCGAGTCCGAGCCGGCCGTCGCTTCGACAGCCCCCGCGTTGGCTCGATAGTCGAGCGTCCCCTGGGCGGCTCGCCGGCGGTGGCCCGCGCCTCCGAATCCGGACGTGGTCGCGTGCTCGTCGGCACGAGCGGCTTTGCTTATCGCGACTGGGCTCCCCGGTTCTACCCGCCGGACGTGCCTGGCCGCGACCTGCTGCGGGCCTATGCCGAGCGCCTGCCGGCCTGCGAGCTGAACAACACGTTCTACCGCAGCCCGTCGGCCGCCGCCGTCGCCGGCTGGCTGGCGGCCACCCCTGATCACTTCCGGTTCGCGGTCAAGGCCCAGCGCGGCGGCAGCCTGCGGGCCCTGATGGTCGATCCGTCCCAGTCGGTGCCCTGGCTGACGACTCCCCTGCGCGCCTTCGGCGATCGCCTGGGCACGGTCCTCTTCCGGGTCCCGGCCAACGTCCAGCGCAATGAGGAGCAGCTCGCCAACCTGCTCTCGGCCTGGCCACCCGACCTGCGCCTGACGCTCGAGTTCCAGCACCCTTCGTGGCACGTCGATGAGACGTTCGCGGCCCTGGCCGGGGTGGGCGCCGTCCTGTGCGCGACCGACCTGGATGACCTGGCCGAGCCGCCGATGATCCGCCGGACCGGCGGCTTCCTGTACCTCCGGCTGCGCCGGACCAGCTATGAGCCGGCCGAGCTGAGCGCCTGGGCCGCCCGGATCGAGCCGTTCGTGGCCGCCGGTGACGATGCCTTCGTGTTCCTGCGCCACGACGCCGACGGGCAGTCGGCCGTGCGGGCCGTGGAGCTGGGCCGCCTGCTGGCCTGATCGGTCGGGACGGCAGCCCCTCGAGCCAGGGAACCATTGAGGCGGGCCCGTCGTCTCTCGGGTCAGACCGGCCGGACCAGGCCGGCGACCCGACAGGAGCGCTCATCCGATGTCCATGACGCTGACCATCCCCACCCCCGGCCGCCGAGCCCGCCTGATCGCCGCGGGGATCGGCGTCAGCCTGTTCCTGGCGGCCACCTCGATGCCAGCCCTGAGCCCCCGCCCCGCCGTGGCGGCCGATCCGAGCACGCCGCCCGAACACACGATCAGCGTGTCGGGCACGGGCACCGTGACCCTCAAGCCCGACGTGGCCGACCTCCACCTGGGGGTCGCGGTCAGCCGACCAAGCGTCAAGGCCGCCCAGGCCGACGCGGCCGCGGCGATGACCAAGGTCCTGGCCGCGCTCAAGGCGCTGGGCATCGACGACAAGGACATCCAGACCTCGAACCTGTCGCTCCAGCCCACCTACGACTACCAGAACGGGAGCAACCCGCCCCGGATCACCGGCTTCCAGATGTCCAACAGCGTCACGATCACGGTGCGCGACCTGGCCAAGCTGGGCGATGCGATCGACAACAGCCTGGCCGCCGGCGCGACCTCGGTCGACGGGGTCACCTTCCGGGTCAGCAACGAGACCGCCGCCGAGGCCCAGGCCCGCCAGGCGGCGATGACCGAGGCGCGGGCCAAGGCTGACACCCTGGCCACCAGCGCCGGCATCTCGATCGCCGGGGTGGCCTCGATCGTCGAGACCTCCGCCCCGATCTACACCCCGATGCCGTTCGCCGCGGGCGCCGCCGCCCCGACCGATTCGAAGGTCGCGACCCCGATCCAGGTCGGCACGAACGACGTGACGATCACGGTCAACGTGGTCTACCTGATCAAGTAATCCGATCGGCGAGCAGTCGCCGGCCAGCGCGAATTTCCCGGAGGAGCAGGAGTGCCGGGCCCGTCAGGGCTCGGCACTCTTCGTTCGGCCTGGTTCGGCCTAGAGGGCCGCCGGGTCGAGCTTGTCCGGATCCAGGCCGAGCTCGCGGATGCCCTTGGCGGCGCGCCCCTCGGTCAGCCCGCCGCAGCGGGCCAGCGCGCTCAGCGCGGCGGCCGCGATCGCCGGCGGGTCGATCTCGAACAGGGCCCGCAGGTTCTCCCGGGTATCGCTCCGGCCGAAGCCCTCGGTGCCCAGTGAGACGTAATCGCGGGGCAGCCAGCGGGCGACCAGGTCGGGCACGGCCTTGAGCCAGTCCGTGGCGATCACGATCGGCCCACCCTCGGGACCGAGGACCCGGCTGACGTAGGGCGTCCGGGCCGGCTCGGCCGGATGGAGCCGGTTCCAGCGCTCGACCTCGAGAGCCTCGCGGCGGAGGAGCTGGAACGACGGCGCGCTGTAGACCTCGGCCGCGATCCCGAACTGCCCGGCCAGGACCGCCTGGGCCTCGACCACCTGCTGCAGGATCGAGCCGCTGCCAACCAGCCGGATCCGCTGGGCCTTGGCGTCGCTGGCGACCGGCTCGGGCGGGCCAGAGAAGCGGTAGATGCCCTTGAGGATGCCCTCGTCCACGCCGTCCGGCTTGGGCGCCATCGGGTAGTTCTCGTTGTACAGGGTGACGTAGTAGTAGACGTCTTCGCCCCGGACGTACATCCGGTCGATCCCGTCCCGGACGATCGCGGCCAGCTCGTAGGCGTAGGCCGGGTCGTACGCCCGGATGTTGGGGATCGTCGAGGCCAGCAGGTGCGAGTGGCCGTCGTCGTGCTGGAGGCCTTCGCCGGTCAGGGTGGTCCGGCCGGCCGTCGCCCCGAGCATGAAGCCTCGGCCGCGGGCATCGGCAAAGGCCCAGGCCTGGTCGCCGGTGCGCTGGAAGCCGAACATCGAGTAGAAGATGTAGAACGGGATCGTGGCCAGGCCGTGGGTCGCGTAGGACGTGCCGGCCGCCTGGAAGCTGGCCATCGAGCCCGATTCGGTGATGCCCTCCTCGAGCACCTGGCCGTCCTGCGCCTCGCGATAGGACAGGAGCAGCTCCGAGTCGACCGGCTCGTAGTGCTGGCCGTGGGCGGCGTAGATCCCGACTTCCTTGAACAGGGGGTCCAGGCCGAACGTGCGCGCCTCATCGGGGATGATCGGCACGATCCGCGGACCCAGCTCGGGGTCGCGGATCAGGTTCCGGAGCAACCGGGCGAAGACCATCGTGGTGCTGACCGGGGTCGGGCTGCCGGCTGAGAACTCGGCGTCGACGGCCGGCCCGACCGCGCTGAAGAGCTTGGCCCGGACGACCCGTCGGGGCAGGAAGCCAGCCAGCTGGCCCCGCCGCTCGTTGAGGTACTCGACCTCCTCCGAGCTCGGTCCCGGGTGGTAGTAGGGCGCATCCTTGAGCTTGGCGTCGGGGATCGGCAGCTCGAGCCGGTCGCGGAAGACGCGTAGCTCCTGCTCCGACAGCTTCTTGGCCTGGTGGGTCATGTTGCGGGCCTCGACGCCCGGCCCCAGGGTCCAGCCCTTGATCGTGTGGACCAGGATGACCGTCGGGCCGTCGCGGAACTCGGTCGCCGCCTTGTATGCCGCGTACAGCTTGCGATAGTCGTGGCCACCCCGGCGCAGCCGGGCCAGGTCGTCGTCGCTGAGCTGCTCGACCAGCTTGCCCAGGCGTGGATCCGGTCCGAAGAAGTGCTCCCGGATGTAGGCCCCGCCGGCAACAGAGTATTTCTGGAACTCGCCGTCGACCGTCTCGTTCATCTTGTCCACCAGGACGCCGTCCGTGTCACGGGCCAGCAGGTCGTCCCATTCGCGCGCCCAGATCACCTTGATGACGTTCCAGCCGGCACCGCGGAAGACGGATTCGAGCTCCTGGATGATCTTGCCGTTGCCGCGCACCGGGCCGTCCAGCCGCTGCAGGTTGCAGTTGACGACGAACGTCAGATTGTCCAGGCCGTCCCGGGCGGCCAGGGACAGGGCGCCGAGCGACTCCGGCTCGTCCATCTCACCGTCGCCCAGGAAGGCCCACACCCGGGAGCCGGACGTATCGGCCAGGCCCCGGTTGGCGAGGTAGCGGTTGAAGCGGGCCTGGTAGACCGCGCTGATCGGCCCGAGGCCCATCGAGACCGTCGGGAACTCCCAGAAATCGGGCATGAGCCGGGGATGGGGGTAGGACGACAATCCCTCGCCGGGCACCGATTCGCGTCGGAAGTGGTCGAGCTGGTCCTCGCTCAGGCGTCCCTCGAGGAACGCCCGGGCGTACATCCCGGGGGCGGCGTGGCCCTGGTAGAAGATCTGGTCGCCGGGGCCGCCGTCCGGACCGTCCTTGCCCCGGAAGAAATGGTTGAAGCCGACCTCGTACAGGCTGGCCGCCGAGGCGTAGGTCGAGAGGTGGCCGCCGATCCCGGGGAACCGGTTGTTGGCCCGCAGGACCATGGCCACCGCGTTCCAGCGCACGATTCGCCGGATCCGGTGCTCGATCGCCTCATCGCCTGGGAAGAACGGCTCCTGCTCGGGGCTGATCGTGTTGATGTAGCGGGTCTGGGTCAGCGGCGGCAGCCCGACGTGGAGCTGGCGGGCGCGCTTGAGCAGCTTGTACATCAGGAAGCGGGCGCGGTTGTCGCCCTCTTCGCCAACGACCTGGTCAAGGGACTCGAGCCAGTCCGCGGTCTCGCGCTCGTCGCGGTCCGGAAGCTGGTGCTTGAATTCGTCGAAGTACATCTGCCCGGAGGGTAGCCCATCAAGCCCGGACGTGTGGTTGCGGATCAGTCGCAACCGTCCGCCGGGGCCGTGGGCGCGATGCTTGGGCATGACCCGTCGGCCGTGGTGCGGTAGCCTCGCAGGGTGACGAGCATCGCACCCGAGCCGGCCTACGATCGCGCCAGTGCCCTGGTCATGATCGACGTCCAGAACGACTTCGCCGACCCCGGCGGGAGCCTGGCCGTGGCCGGCGGAGCCGGGATCGTCCCCTACCTCAATCGTCAGTCCGCGGCGGCTCGCCGGGCGGGGGCCATGGTCGCCTACACCCAGGATTGGCACCCTGCCTCGACCCCCCATTTCGCCCGGGACGGTGGGATCTGGCCCGTCCACTGCGTCATGGATACGTGGGGCGCGGAGCTCCACCCCAGCCTGCTGGTCGACGGCGCCACCGTGCGCAAGGGCAGTCATGGCGAGGACGGCTACTCCGGCTTCACGATGCGCGACCCGGCCGGCGGCCACGAGTCCCCGACCGAGCTGGACGCCCTCCTGCGGGCGCGCGAGGTGGAACGGGTCGTGATTGCCGGGCTGGCCACCGACTACTGCGTCCTGGCCAGCGCGCTGGATGCCGTCCGGCTGGGCTATCGGACCCAGGTCCTGCTCGACGGGATCCGCCCGGTCGACCTGGCCCCGGGCGACGGCGAGCGGGCCCTGGCCAGGATGGCCGAGGCCGGCGTGGAGCTGATCGGTCCGGTGGACCGCCCGTGATTCGCTGGCTGGTCCGGCTGCTCGGCCTGGCGGTGGCCGGGTTCGGCCTGGCCTTTGCCGTCGACCGCTGGCTGGGCGGGCACCGGCGGAGCGCCGATCCGGCCGCGGGCCGCGATCCGGTCCGGAGCAGCATCGAGATCGGCGCCCCGATCGAGCAGGTCTGGGTCCGGCTGGCCGATGTCGAGCGCCAGCCCGAGTGGATGCTGGACCTCAAGTGGGTTCGCCTCGAGAGTCCCGGCCCGATCGGCCCCGGCAGCCGGGCGGCCGGCCTGGTCAGGATCCTGGGCATCGGCGTCGAGGACCCGGTCGAGGTCATCGAGTTCCGGCCACCCCAGCGCTACGCGATCCGGCACCTGGGCGCCTTCGACGGGACGGGCGTGTTCGACCTCGAGGCGCTCGACGGTGGCCGGACCCGGCTCACCTGGGACGAGACCCTGGTCGCCCCGGTCCTGCCCAACCTGGTCGGGCTGATCCTGGCTCCCATCCTCGGGCGAGTGTTCCAGGCCGACCTCGAACGGCTCAAGGAGCAGCTCGAGGTCGAGTCGATCACGGTCGGAGGCTGAGGTGGAGCTCCACCTGGTCGATGCCACGTACGAGCTGTTCCGGGCCCACTTCGCGCCCCGCCCGCCGGTCCTCGGCCGGGGCGGGCGGCCGCTGTCCGGGGTCGCCGGGCTGGTTGAGCAGCTCCTCTACCTGCTCCGCGAAGAGGGCGCCACCCACGTCGGTTGCGCGACCGACCGGGTGATCGCCTCGTTCCGCAACGACCTGTACGCCGGCTACAAGACCGATGCCGGCATGCCACCCGAGCTGCTCGCCCAGTTCCCGATCGCGGAACGGGCGATCGAGGCGCTCGGCCTGGTCCTCTGGCCAATGGTCGAGTTCGAGGCCGACGATGCGATCGCCGCGGCGGTCGCCCGCTTCGGCGACATGGCCGAGGTCGACCGAATCCTCGTGTGCACGCCCGACAAGGACCTGGCCCAATGCGTCCGGGGCTCGCGGGTGGTCCTCTGGGATCGCCGCCGCCGGATCGTCTACGACTCCGATGGCGTGCGCCTCAAGTGGGGCGTCGAGCCAGCCTCGATCCCCGACTGGCTGGCCCTGGTCGGGGATGCCGCCGACGGCTATCCGGGCCTGCCCGGCTGGGG
Organism: Candidatus Limnocylindrales bacterium; assembly: GCA_038239115.1. Lineage (GTDB taxonomy): Bacteria > Chloroflexota > Limnocylindria > Limnocylindrales > CSP1-4 > Palsa-1033. The sequence continues at coordinate 33,977 of JBBSFD010000011.1, forward strand.
GGCTCGGTCGGCCGCCACGATCCTGTCCCGCTACGGCGCCCTCGAAGACATCCCCCGCAGCGCCGCTGCCTGGGATGTGCCGGTCCGGGGAGCACCGATGCTGGCCGCCACCCTGCGCGATCGGCTTGGTGAGGTCCTCCTGTACCGGACCCTGGCCCGCCTCCGGAACGATGCCCCGATTGCCCAGACCAGCCCCGACGAGCTCCACTGGCGGGGCACGCCCCGCTCCACCTGGCAGGACTTCTGCGACGAGCTCGGCCTCGACCGGCTCCGGTCACGGCCCCATCGCTGGATCGAGGCCTGATCCGGGGCCTGCGGTAGGCGGGCCTTGCCTGGGCGGCCCTCAGGGATTGCTGCAGGACACAGCCAGCGGCCGGACCACGTCGCCCAGGGTCGTGACCTGTTTGGAGAACGAAACCGTCCTGCCGCCGGCCACCTGGGGGCTGTCCGCGTAGGTCGACTCCGGGCCGATGCCCTGGATCGATGGGTCGTAGATCCGGCAGGTGGTGCTGCCGGCTGAGGTGCCCTGGTTCGTGACCGTGATCGTCACGGCCAGCCCGGGTGGCGCCGAGATGACGTCGGCCACGACGCCTTGGAACGGTCCGACCCCCTGGAGCGAGATGCGGGCCAGGACGAATAGGACGATGACCGCGATCACGATCCCCAGGACCACGGTGCCATGTGCCTGGGACGCAGCCGGCTGCTTGAGACCGAGCGGGTTGCAGCGCTCGCACATCCCGTCGGCGATCGGGACGGGAGCGCCGCAGCGGACGCAGCCGTGGGTCGGCTCGGTGGCGGGGACGAGGCGCTGGGTCATGGTCGCTCGATTGTCCTACGAACCGTCGCCCGCGGCGCTGGCCTGATTCGGGCCCGGTTCCTGGCCCGGGCTCCTAGCCTAGGCGGGTCTCGAAGATCCGGATGTCGTCGTCGGCCGCCGCGTGGCCGTCGCCCCGGGTGAAGCCCAGGGCCTGGGTGGCGCCCAGACCGTCGAGGTCGGCCGGAAAGCGCCTGACCATCTCGAGGACGACCTTCTGGATGCGGGCCGCGTTGGTCGTGAACACCGCCAGCACGTCGTGGGCCGTGACTGCCTCGGTGCCCTCGAGGACGCCGGCGTCGTAGTCGGTGATCAGGCTGATGTTGACCACGGCCATGCCCAGCTCCCGGCACAGGTAGGCCTCGGGGTACTGGGTCATGTTGATGACCTCCCAGCCGGCGTCGGAGAACCACTTCGACTCGGCCTTCGTCGAGAACCGGGGACCCTGGATAACCACGACCGTGCCCCGTTCGTGGACCGTGATGCCGTGCTCGCGGATGACCTCGATCGCGATCCGGCGCAGCTCGGGGTCGTAGATCTCGGCGGAGCTCACGTGGCTGACGATCGGGCCGTCGAAGAACGTGTCGGCGCGGCCACTCGTCCGGTCCACGAACTGGTCGCACACGACGAAATGGCCCGGTTCCACGGCCGCCTGGAGGGAGCCCGCGGCACACGGGCTGATGACTGCCTTGACCCCCAGGGCCTTCATCGCCCAGACGTTTGCCCGGTAGTTGACCTTGTGCGGCGGCAGCGTGTGGCGCCGGCCATGGCGAGGCAGGAAGGCCACGGCCCGGCCGGCGACCTCGGCCAGGAAGAAGCTGTCGGACGGTGGTCCGTAGGGCGTGTCGACCTTCACCTCGCGGACGTCATCGAGGAGCGAGTAGAAGCCGGAGCCGCCGAAGATCCCGATCTCAGCCCTGTCCGCCACGTTCACATCCTCGATCCGTTGGTGTGCCGACCAGGTCTTCGGCCGCCTAGCCCCCCGAGCGAGCGATTCTAGCCCGCCGGAGCCTGGCGTTCGCCCCGCCCGCTCGCGCGTTCGGCGCAGGCGAGCACCCGCGTTCGGCGCAGGCGAGCACCCGCGTTCGGCGCAGGCGAGCACCCGCGTACGCCGCAGGCGAGCACCCGCGTTCGCCGCAGGCGAACAAAGCGGCCAAACGGCCGGGCCTAACGAGTCTTCGAGCGACTCTCTGGTCGGAACGTTCGCAGTGGGCGAACAACTCGACCGAGCAGGTCTTCGGCCGGGCGGCCGGCGCGCTCAACATCTGCGATTTGTTCGCCTGCGGCGAACACCGATCCTGCCGACCCTGGGTTATCTCCCCAGGAGATCAAATCGGCCGGATGCCCAGGCGTCCACTCGGCGATCCGCGACCAGTTCGGCGATTCGATCTCCCCTGGACATCAGATCGGCCAAAGCCCGGTCTCGGTGGGCGGACGGCACCGTCGATTCCCGCGTTCTGATCTCCTGGGGAGATAACCGGCGGGCGGCACTCGCGTGGAGACCCGCGTCGGGCCGCCGCCCAAGGACTGGCTGGACGCGGCCCGAGCCAGCGCCGATACTCGGCTGGTGAGCGTTGCACCCGGAACCGAGCTGCTGCTGGCCGACTGGCGGCGCCAGGTCAGTGAGCTGTACGTCGAAGTGCGCCGGCTCAGGGCGGGCGATCCGGATGCTGCCCTGACGGTCTGGCGGGAGGAGCGCGAGCGCCTGTTTCGCGACCATCCGATGAGCCCGGTGCCCGAGGCGCAACGGACCAACTTCAGCTCGAAGCACTTCCCGCCCGATCCCAGCCTGCGCTTCGAGGTCGCAGTCAAGCCCGAGCCCGAGGCACCGGTCCCGCCAATCGGTCTGGCCGCCCCGCTCGGTCTGGCCGCGCCGCTCAGCCTGCCCAACAGCGGCGCCGACACGCTCGCGTTTCACCGGATCGGCTCGGTCGAGATCCCGTTCCCGGAGCACGGCCCACGAAGTCTCTCCGTGTACTGGATGGAGGGCTATACCGGCGGGCTGTTCCTGCCCTTCCGCGACGCGACAAGCGGCCACGAGACCTACGCCGCGGGACGCTACCTGCTCGACACGGCCAAGAGCGCCGACCTCGGCGGGGCGCGCGACGGCAGCAGCCTGATCCTGGACTTCAACTTCGCCTACCAGCCCTCGTGCGCCTTCGACCCGCAATGGGCCTGCCCCCTGGCCCCGCCCGAGAACCGCCTCGATATCCCGATCCGGGCCGGCGAGCGAATCGCCTGAGAGCGAGTCGGGCGGTACGAATAGCTAGGACCCAACTGGTACGGCTGGCCGCCCGCGGCCCGTAACGCGGAAGTGCATCATGGGCCGACCTCCGGATTCGGCGGGTGGCCGCCGGCGGCCGATCGAGGGTCACCAGGGCGGGGCGTGCGGTTCTTCAGCAACCAGCATCGTGGCGACGAACGGCTGATCTGGTCACGTGATGTCCGGTTCCTGCACCGGTTGCACGGGCGCGTCCCCGAGGGCAAGCTCATCGAGCTGTCATCGGGCGCCTGCCTGATCGCGCCGGGCGACGTCCTGACCGACAACCTGGCGGCGGAAGTTGCCGGACCGAGCGGCAGGCCGGATTACGGGCTGGTCCAGGTCGACTCGAGCCTGGCCGAGTCCGAGAAGTACCTCCACGCGCTGACGGCTGCCGTCCAGCTGTCCGGGATCGCCGACCGGATCGGCATGAGCCAGACGGTCCAGGCGGTGCAGTCCAAGCTGCTCGACCTGTTCTTTGCGATCCGGACCCATGAGGTCGCATTCCAGCCGATCGTCGAGCTGGCGACCGGCGAGCTCCACGAATACGAGTGCCTCTTCCGGCCGCATATGGCCCACCAGCCCGCCTCGATCAGTACGATCGTCGAAGCGGCCATCGCGACCGGCCGGGCGGTTGAGCTGGACACGTTCATCGTCCGGGTGATCCTCGAACGAATCGCAACGCTCATTGCGACTGACGCAGTGCCGGTCGGAATCCGGTTCGCGGTGGCGATCAACACCACCCCGGACAGCCTCCTCGATCCCCACTTCGAGGCGCGCTCGGTGGCCCGGATGGTGCGCCAGGCCGGGATCGATCCGCGCCAGGTGACGCTGGAGTGCACCGAGCAGCAGGCCGTGCGCGACATCGGACCGCTCCAGCGCCAGGTCAAGGCCCTGCGCCGGCTCGGCTTCGGCTTCGCCGTCGACGACGCCGGGGCGGGCTACGCCAGCTTCACCCTCATCGCGGCGTTGCGACCGACGATCATCAAGATCGACCGGGAGATCGTCCACGGCTGCGCCGCCAACGATGCCAAGAAGGCGCTGGTCGAGGCGTTCGTGTCGTTCAGCCGCCGGATCAACGCCCGCCTGATCGCCGAGGGCATCGAGACGCACCGCGAGCTCGATACCCTGCGCGGGCTGGGCGTGGAGCTCGGCCAGGGCTACCTGCTCGGCCGGCCGTCCATCGACCCGAGCCGGCCCCGGTCCCTGGTCGCTCGGCCGACCGCCCGATCGCGGCGTCAGGTGGCTAGCCCGCCAGGCTGATCACCCCGGTCTGCGGGTCGATCCTGATCGGCAGGCTGGTCAGCGGTTGATCGGTCGGGCCGCCCAGCACGGCGGCTCCATGGGCAGGGTCGAAGATCGCGCCGTGGCAGGGGCACAGGAGGTGGCCCGACAGGCCATCGAAGTTGACCGTGCAGCCGGCGTGGGTGCACACGGCGTCGAAGGCCACGATCGTGCCGCTGGCCAGGGCGACCAGCACGGCCGGGTCGCCGGTCGAGGGGTCGGTGAAGGGCAACGCCCGCTGGGCTCGGACCTCGGCCGCCGTGCTGATCTCGCCGGGCGGCCGGCTGGCCAGCGGATTGGGGCTCGGTCCGGGCGATCCATTGGCCTGGGGCCCGCTCGACGGCGCCGGCTCGGAGGCAAAGGCGGGGCCGAACGCGCTCAACGTTCCGGCGATGCCGGCCACGCTCAGGGAGCCGGCGGCCAGCACGACCAGCTGGAGCAGGCCCCGCCGGGTCCGGTCGGCCGGTTGCGGCCCGGGTGGGCTGCCAGGCGGCGGGCCAAGGTCGAACGCCCGCTCGATCGCCGGGCCGATCACGAACAGCCCGCCGTCGCCGGCCAGGCCCAGGGTGATCCAGCCGAACAGGAAGGGCAGGTCCGCGCCGAGGTAGAACGGCCGGACCGTCCACGACGCGGTCAGGAGGAACATGGCAGCCAGGCAGGCCCCGATGACCGCGCAGGCCCGGTAGGCCAGGCCGCTGATCGCACCCAGGCCGCCCACGATCTCGAGGCTGGCCACGATCACCCCCACGAGCACCGGCGCGGGCAGGGCGAAGGTCGTGATCAGCGGTGCCAGGGGCGAATCGCGGCTGTAGGTCAGGAGCTGCTCGCCGATCGAACCCGGGCCGCTGGCCTGCAGGAAGGCCGGGTCGAGGAGCTTGTCCAACCCGGCGAACAGGAACGTGCCACCCACGAAGAAGCGCAGCGGCAGGAGGGCACGCTGGGAGAACGTCGGCGAGGCGTCGGGCATGTGCCCGGAGTGTGACAGCGCCATCCTGAATCGGCCGGGAACGGGAACGGGAATGGGTTCGAGACCGGCCGGGGCCGTCGATCGTCCCTTCGACTACCATCCGGGAATGGCCCCATCCGACGCCCTGGTCGTCGACCCTGCCCTGCTCGAGCAGGCCCGGGAGTTCCTGGGCAGCGATCTGCGCTTTGCCACGATCGCCACGATCGGGTCCGATGGCGCCCCCCACCAGGCCGTCGTGTGGTTCCTGTTCCAGGCCGATGTCCTGGTCATGAACAGCGCGGTTGGCCGGGCCTGGCCGGCCAACCTGGCCCGGGACCGGCGGACCAGCGTCACGGTCGAGGACGGCTATCGCTGGCTCTCGATCCGGGGCATGGTCGAGGCGGACGACGATCCGGCCCGCGCCCAGGCCGACATCGCGGCGATGGCCCGGCGCTACCACGCCGACGAGCCGGATCGGGCCGAACGAATGATCCGGGACCGCTTCGAGCGCCAGCATCGGATCAGCTTCCACCTGCCGCTGGCCTCGAGCCGGCTCCATTTCGAGGAATGATGGCGACACCGGCCATGCGCTTTGGCGCTCAACCCTGGTCGCAGGCGACCGACTGGCCGGCCCTCCGGGCGGTCGCCCTGGACGCCGAACGGGCCGGCTGGGATGCGATCTACACGTGGGACCACCTGCTGGCCATCCAGGGTCCCTGGCGCCAGCCGATCTTCGAGGGCTGGGCGGTCCTGGCCGCCTGGGCCGCCCTGACCAGCCAGATCCGAATCGGCCTGATGGTCGGCGCCAACACGTTTCGCAACCCCGGCCACACGGCCAAGCTGGCCAGCACGCTCGATCACATCAGCGGCGGCCGGGCGATCATGGCCATCGGCGGCGCCTGGTTCGAGCGGGAGCATGACGCCCACGGCATCGACTTCGGGACGAGCGTGGGCGAGCGGCTGGATCGCCTGGACGAGGCGGTCGGCCTGATCCGGCGCCTGCTCGACGGCGAGACGATCGATCACGACGGCCGGTTCTACACGTTCCACGAGGCGGTCCACGCCCCACTGCCGGTGCAGGCCCACCTGCCGATCCTGATCGGCGGCTCGGGCCCCCGCAAGACGCTCCGGACGGTGGCCCGCTACGCCGACGCCTGGAACACCAGCGGCACCCTCGAGGAGGTCGCGGCCAAGGATGCGATCCTGCGTGAGCATTGCGCCGAGGTTGGGCGCGACCCGGCCACGATCGAGCGTACGGTCAGCTTCCCGATCGTGATCCGCGATCAACCGGCTGAGGCCGCCCGGGCGCTGGACGGCCTGCTCGCCCACAACCAGATGACCGAGCTGGCCGGAGTGCCGATCCTGCTCGGATCGCCCGAAGCCATCGCCGGGCAGCTCCGGCCGTACCGCGACCTGGGCATGGTCGAGGTCGTGGTCCGCCTGCCCGCGCCGTTCGATCCCGAGACGGTCGAGCGGATTGGCGAGGTCCGGGCCGCCCTCGACGCACTCCGGTGAGTGCGGCCACGACCCCGGTCGTGGAGCTGGCCGGCGGAGTCGGTGGCGCGCGCCTCGGCCATGGCCTGCAGGCCATCTTCGGTCCGGGCTTGAGCGTGGTCGTCAACACCGCCGATGACCTCGAGCGACACGACCTGCTGGTCTGCCCCGACCACGACACGGTCATGTACACCCTCGCCGGGATCGAAGGCCCGCCGGGCTGGGGCGTGGCCGATGACACGCTGGCCGTCATGGCCCAGCTCGAGCAATATGGCGAGCCGACCTGGTTCAGCCTCGGCGATCGGGACCTGGCCGGCCACATCGTGCGGACCGCCCGAATCCGGGCGGGCGCGACGCTGACCGCCGCCAACCTCGGCCTGCAACGCTCGCTAGGCGTGGTGGCCTCGATCCTGCCGATGACCGACGAGCCGGTCCGGACCGAGGTCCGGACGGCCGACGGCTGGCTCGAATTCCAGGAGTACTTCGTCCACCAACGACAGGTGCCCGAGGTGCTCGAGGTGCGCTTTTCGGGGATCGAGCGGGCCCGCCCGACGGATGAGGTCCGGGACGCCCTGGGGCGGGCCGAACTCATCGTGATCGCCCCCTCCAACCCGATCGTGTCGGTCGGCCCGATCCTGGCCGTGCCCGGCCTGCAGGCCCTGGTCGAGACCGCTCGGGCCGGCGGGACGCGGGTCGTGGCGGTCTCTGGGATCATCGGCGGGCATGCCCTCAAGGGTCCCGCCGACCGGATGCTGGCCTCACTCGGCCACGAGCCGAGCGCGCTGGGGGTGGCCCGCCTGTACGCCGGCTTGGCCAGCCACTTCGTGATCGATCCGGCCGATGCCCCGTTGCGGCCCGCGATCGAGGCCCTCGGGCTGCAGGTCCTCGTGGCCGACACGCTGATGGTCGACGACGCGAGCCGCCGGCGCGTCGCCGACGAGGTCGTCGCCTTCGCGACCAGCGTCGCGGTCGGCGGGTGACCTCCGAGCCCGCCCCGACCGGGATCGACGCCGGCCCTCCCGCCGGGGGTGGCGGCCTGGGCCGCCTGTTCGCGGTCGTCCCGATTCGCAGCCTCGAGGGGGCCAAGAGCCGGCTGGGCGGCTTGCTCGACGCCGAGGAGCGCCAGGACCTGGTCCGGCTGCTGCTCGCGCGAACGATCGCGGCCGCCCGCGCGACGCCGGCGATCGACACGGTCGTCGTGGTCAGCCCCGACCCGGTCGTGCTCGAGCTCGCGGGCCGGCTCGGCGGCCATCCCCTAGCCCAGATCTGGCCCGACCACCTCTGGCCCGACCACGATGGCGGCTCGAGCGGCGGCCTGAACGAGGGCCTGGCCGAGGCGATCCAGTGGGCCGGTGCTGCGGGCGCGGAGGCGGTCCTGATCCTGCCCGCCGACCTGCCCTCGATCAGTCCGGCGGCCATCCACCAGGTCGTCGCCACGGCGGCGGCCGCCCTGGTCCCGGGCCGGGCGCTCGTCCTGGTCGTCCCCGACCGCCACGGCCGCGGCACGAACGCGCTCCTGCTGCGCCCGCCGGACGTGATCCGGCCGTCGTTCGGCGAAGACAGCCGGCTGGCCCATCAGGCCGCGGCGGCCCGGGCCGGAGCCCTGGCCATCGAACTGGATGGGCCGCTCGGCCTCGACCTGGACCTGCCCGCCGACCTGTCCCTGGCCGAGGAGCTCGGCCTGCTCGATCCGGCCGATGGCGGCTGAGCCCAGCGACGGGCCGACCCAGCCGGGCCACCTGTCGGTCATGGCCCTGGCCGGGATCCCCGAGATCCGGCCGGGCGATGACCTGGCCGGGCTGCTCGGTGACGCGATCGAAAGGCTGCTCGAGTCGGAGCTCGGCCTCGCGCCGCTCCGCGACGACGACGTTCTGGTGGTCACCCAGAAGGTCGTGTCGAAGGCCGAGAACGCGATCGTCGACCTGACCCTGATCGAGCCCCGGCCCGAGGCGATCGCCTTCGCCGAGCGCTGGCAGCGCGACGCCCGCCAGATCGAGGTCGTCCTGCGCGAGGCACGCCGGGTGGTCCGGATGGCCAATGGCGTCCTGATCACCGAGACCGCCCACGGCTTCGTGTGTGCCAACGGTGGAATCGATGCCTCGAACGTGGGCCCGGCCAGCGGCTCGATCGTGACCCTGCTGCCGGCCGACCCGGATGCCTCGGCCCAGGCGATCCGGGCGGCCCTCCTCGGCCGGCTGGGGGTCGACCTGCCGGTGATCATCTCCGACAGCTTCGGGCGGCCCTGGCGCTGGGGCATCGTCGACGTGGCCATCGGCATCGCCGGCATGCTCCCGCTGGAGGACCTGCGCGGCAGCGTCGATGCCGACGGCCGGACGATGAGCTCGACCGTGCGGGCCGTGGCCGACGAGATCGCCAGCACCGCCGAGCTCAGCCTGGGCAAGGTGGCCGGTCGCCCGGCCGCGATCGTGCGGGGCGCCCGGCCTACCCGCGGCGAAGCCTCGATCCGGTCCGCCCTGATCCCGTCGGAGTGGGACCTGTTCCGCTAGAGTCGCCGCTATGAAGCTCGGCCTCCAGATCGATTCGTTCACCTGGCCGGGAGGGCCAGCGGCGATCGCAACCACCCTGGCCGACGTCGCCCGCACGGCCGACGAGGTCGGCTTCGACTCGATCTGGGTCATGGACCATTTCTTCCAGATCCGGGGGGTCGGACCGGTCACCGACCCGATGCTCGAAGGCTGGACCACGCTGGGCTTCCTGGCCGCCCAGACTCGGCGGGCTCGGCTGGGCCTGCTGGTCGGCGGGATCCACTATCGGACGGCGGGCCTGTGGGCCAAGACGGCCACAACCCTCGACGTGCTCTCCGGCGGTCGTGCCTGGCTGGGCATCGGGGCCGCCTGGAACGAGGATGAGAGCCAGGCCCTGGGCTTCCCGATGCCACCGCTCGGCCAGCGCTTCGAGATGCTCGAGGAGATGCTCCAGATCACCCATGCCCTGTGGGCCGGCGAGCGGGGCACGGAAGGGGCCTTCCACGGCCGCCACTACCAGGCCGGCCGGCTGCTCAACTCACCCCAGGTCCTGAGCCGGCCTCATCCCCCGATCATGATCGGCGGCGGCGGCGAGAAGAAGACCCTGCGCCTGGTGGCCCAGTACGGCGATGCCGCCAACGTCTTCGGCGATCCGCCCCGGCTGGCCCACAAGTTCGCCGTCCTGCGGGCCCACTGCGAGGAGCTCGGGCGGCCCTATGACGAGATCGAGCGGACGACCCTCCAGGACATCCGCCTGAGCGCCACCGGCGGGGGCTCGTCGCGCACGCCGGCCCAGCTCGTGGACGGCTTCGGCGAACTGGCCGACGCCGGGGTCCAGCACGTCATCGTCAGCCTGGCCGACGTCCACGATCTGAGCCGGCTGGAGCTGATCGGACGGGACGTGATCCCGCGCCTCCGGGACCTCTGAGCGGGCGGCTAGGCATACTCCCAGGGAGTATCACCGTGGTGGTATCATGAAGCCATGACAGACGACGGCTCCAAGGCGCCAGCTACGCCAATCTCCTTCGCCACCGGCCCGATCTCATTCGCCCCGGCGCCAATCTCGTTCGGCCCGGTCGAATCCGCCGGTCCAACCGCCGGCGAGCCCGGCGGAGAGCCGGTCGAGGGCAAGGTCCTGATCATCGGATCCGGGCCGGCCGGCCTGACCGCGGCGATCTACGCCGCCCGGGCCAACCTCGCCCCGATCGTCCTGGCCGGCTCGACGCCGGGCGGCCAGCTGATGATCACCAGCGACGTGGAGAACTACCCGGGCTTCCCCGACGGGATCCAGGGGCCCGAGCTGATGGCTGCCTTCCGGCTTCAGGCCGAGCGCTTCGGCAGCCGGATCATGGATGTCGACATCGACCGGATCGATTTCTCGAGCCGGCCGTTCCGGGTCTGGGCGCGCGGCATCGAATACCGGGGCGACGCGGTCATCGTGGCGACCGGCGCGTCCGCCCTGTGGCTCGGCCTGGACAGCGAGACCCGCCTGCGCGGCCAGGGCGTCAGCGCCTGCGCCACCTGCGACGGCTTTTTCTTCCGGGACAAGGAGCTGGCCGTCGTGGGCGGGGGCGATACCGCCCTCGAGGAGGCCCTCTTCCTGACCCGCTTTGCGACCCGGGTCCACCTGCTCCATCGGCGCGACAAGTTCCGGGCCAGCAAGATCATGGTCGAGCGCGCGTATGCCCACCCCAAGATCGATGTCCGCCTGAACACCTCGGTCGACGAGGTCCTGGGCGACGGCCACGTCGAGGGCCTGCGGGTCCGGGACACGGAGACCGACGCGACGTTCGAGCTGCCCGTCGATGGCCTGTTCGTGGCCATCGGCTACAAGCCGAACACGGACCTGTTCCGGGACAAGCTCGACGTCGACGAGATGGGCTACCTGACCGTACGCGACGAGACCGGCTCGAAGATCGAAGGGGTCTTCATCGCCGGCGACGTCCACGACCATCGCTACCGCCAGGCGGTCACCGCGGCCGGCGAGGGCTGCAAGGCGGCCATCGACGCGGAGCGCTGGCTCGAGGTCCAGCCGAGCCGAACGGCCACGCCGGCGCTGGCCGGCTAGGAGTGCCCCGCCGACCGGACGGCCGCCCATGAGCTTCGCCGCGCGCGGCGTCTTTCGCGGCCAGGCCGAGCCGCCTGCCCGGCTCAGCCCGGAGCAGCGCAACCGGACGGTCCGCCGGATCGCGGCGTTCTTCGCCCCATACAGGGCCCAGGTTGCAGTGGTCACCGGGGCCATCCTGCTGACCAGCCTGCTGGGCATCGTCAATCCGCTCCTGCTCGAGCGCCTGATCGACGATGCGATCCCCAACCGGGACCTGTTCAAGCTGAACCTGTACGTCGGCCTGATGATCCTGATCCCGATCGCTTCTGGCCTGATCGGAGTCGGCCAGGCCTATCTCAACAATCGGGTCGGCCAGAGCGTCATGCAGGACCTGCGCAACGCGCTGTACGCCCACCTCCAGCGCCTGCCCCTGCGCTTCTTCACCGAGACCCGGACCGGCGAGATCCAGAGCCGGCTGGCCAACGATGTCGGTGGCATCCAGTCGGTCGTCACCGACACGGCCGCCAACCTGACCAGCAACGTGGCCACAGCCGTGAGCACCCTGGTCGCGATGGTCCTGATCGACTGGCGGCTGACCGTGCTGTCGGTCGGGATCCTGCCCTTCTTCCTGTACCTGACCTTCCGGGTGGGCAAGGTCCGCCGGACGGTCAGCTCCGAGACCCAGAAGTCGATGGCCGACCTGTCGGCGGCGACCGAGGAGACCCTCAGCGTGAGCGGCATCCTGCTGTCCAAGACGTTCGGGCAGCAGGCGGCCGCGATCGCCCGCTACAACGGGCTGAACCGCAAGCTGGCGGTGCTCCAGATCCGGCAGGCCATGGTCGGCCGCTGGTTCTTCATGATCATCGGCACGATCTTCAGCATCACCCCCGCGTTCGTGTACTGGCTGGCCGGGATCCTGACCATCAACCACGATCCGTCGGCGCCCACGATCGGCCAGATCGTGGCCTTCACCACCCTCCAGAGCCGGCTCTTCTTCCCGCTCGGGGCGCTGCTCAACGTGCAGGTCGAGATCCAGGGCTCGCTGGCCCTGTTCGACCGGATCTTCGAGTACCTCGACCTCGACCCGGAGATCGTCGATGCGCCCGACGCGGTGGCCCTCGATCCGGCCACCCTCGCCGGTGGCGTCCGCCTGCGCGATGTCTGGTTCCGCTATCCGGCCGCGGGTACGCTCAGTCCGGCCGGCGGCCAGTCCGGGCCGGAAGATGTCGAGCCGCCGCCGAGGGCCGAGCCGTCGGCAGGCGCCGGTCCGCCAGGGGTCGCCGAGCCGTCGGTGGCCGCCCCGCCGCCGGGCACATTCGCTCTCGAAGGGATCGACTTCGAGGCCCGCCCGGGCGAGCTCGTCGCCCTGGTCGGCCCGTCCGGCGCCGGCAAGACCAGCACCACCTATCTCATCCCCCGCCTGTACGACGTGGACCGGGGCGCCGTCGAGATCGACGGCCGGGACGTCCGCGGCGTCACCCTGGCCTCGCTGGGCGAGACGATCGGCTTCGTGACCCAGGAGACCTACCTGTTCCACGCCTCGATCCGGGACAACCTGCGCTACGCCCGGCCCGAGGCGACCGACGACGAGCTCATCCGAGCGGCCACGGCGGCCGCGATCCACGATCGGGTCACGGAGCTGCCCGACGGCTACGACACGATGGTCGGCGAGCGGGGCTACAAGCTGTCGGGTGGTGAGAAGCAGCGGATCGCGATCGCCCGGGTCCTGCTCAAGGACCCGCGCATCCTCATCCTCGACGAGGCGACCTCGGCCCTCGACACGGTCAGCGAGCGGCTCATCCAGTCGGCCCTCGAGCGGCTCATGGAAGGCCGGACGACGATCGCCATCGCCCACCGCCTGTCGACGATCCTGCGCGCCGATCGGATCCTCGTCTACCAGCGCGGCCGGATCGTCGAACGGGGCACCCACGCCGAGCTGGTCGCCCGCGACGGGCTCTACGCCCAGCTCTATCGCGAGCAGTTCCTGGGCGATCAGCCGGTGGGAGAATCGGTCGCATGACGGTCAAGAACGTGGTCGTCCGCAACGCGGCCGGGATGCACCTCGTGGCGACGACCGGCAGCGGCTTCACGGTCCACTTCGACAGCGGCGAGGGCCAGACCGCGCCGGGCCCGACCGAGGTTGTGCTGGCCGCCCTGGCCTCGTGCTCGGCTATGGACGTGATCTCGATCCTGGCCAAGAAACGCCAGGCCTTCGATCGCTACGAGATCCACGTCCGGGGTGACCAGCGGGCCGGCTATCCCCAGGTCTTCACCCGGATCGACGTCGTCCACGAGCTCGAGGGCCCGGTCCTCGATGTCGCCGCCGTGCGCCGCTCGATCGAGCTGTCGGCCACGAAGTACTGCCCGGTGATCGCGATGCTGGCCGCCGGCGCGACCGAGATCCACAACGCCTATCGGGTCATCCGGACCGGGGCCCTGCCCCTCGACGAATCAGGCGAGGTCGTGGTGGTCGGGCGGTATCGCCGGCCCGAGATCCTGCGGGCCGCGGCCGGTCAGGAGTAGCGCAGGGGCGTGCGCGGCTCGACGATCCCCCGCCGCCAGAAGCGGGTGACCAGGGTCGGCGCCCACCAGCGCAGGAAGTACAGCCGGCAGCCGAGGCAGTAGCCGGTCACGGCCAGGACGGTCTGGAGGGCCGCCACGGCACCGGCCAGGACCCAGCCGACGAGCGGCAGGCTGAGGCCGAAGGCGATCAATGAGACGGCCAGGACCACGCTGCCGAAGACCTGGGCGAAGCGTGGCGGGTACTCGTGCTCCGGCTCGGTCTTGCCCAGGTGGGCGACCTTGACGATGCGCCGCCAGATCGCGCCATAGATCGAGTACTTCAGGCCGAACAGGCCGCTGACCCCGATCGACAGGAAGGCCAGGAAGACGCCGAACGGCGCGTTCAGGACGAAGGACGCGCCGATCAGGATGGCCGACAGCCCCGCCCCGAAGCGGTGTCCGCGCGGATCGATCATTCGGGCGGGCGGCAGGCCGGCGTTCGCTCCGTCCGGGATGGCGTTTGGCATCGGGCTCACGACTCCTTGATTCATCTGTTCCGATCGTGGCTCGACCGTCGCTGGGCCGATCATAAACCCTACTTGTCCGCTAGGACTAGTGGCTCCTGGGTTGGCGATCGGTGACTGCCTCTTGCGCTCGCCCGCGGCTCGCTCCGAATCTGGTTGCCCCATCGGTGACCATGGTGTTACCGTAGCCGCACGGTTACGGAGTGGCCCAGAGCAGAGGTGAGGCAACAATGAAGTCATTCGAAGGCAGCTCCACGATCGATGCTCCGCCCGCACGGATCTGGGCGATCCTGACCGACGGTGCCCACTATCCGGACTGGGACTCGGGCGTCGTGAGCGTAGACGGCAGGATCGCCTCCGGAGAGACGATCAAGGTCGTCTCGGCGGCGGCCCCCGGACGGACCTTTCCGGTCAAGGTCACGAGCTTCGACCCCGACCGGTCGATGATCTGGAGCGGGGGCATGCCCCTTGGGCTGTTCAAGGGAGTTCGCACGTTCAGCCTGACCCCGGCCGGCGACGGGTCGACCCGGTTCCTGGTGAGAGAGGAATACAGCGGACCGCTGGTCGGGATGATGTCGCGCTCGATGCCCGACCTCGGGCCATCGTTCGCCCAGCTTGCCAACGGCCTGAAGCAGCTCGCCGAACGGCCGGCCTGACCGGGTGACCAGCCCGGAACCTGCCGGCGACCCGTTCGACGCCCTGGGTGACCCGAATCGGCGGGCGATCGTCGAGCTGCTCGGGGCTGGCGAGCGCTCGGTCCAGGAGATCGCGGACGTCCTGCCCATCAGCCGGCCGGCGGTCTCGCGCCACCTGCGCCTCCTCAAACGGGCCGGCTTGGTGGTCGAGAAGCCGCTCGGGACCCGCCGCATCTACCAGCTCCATGATCGTGGGGTCGAGGCCGTACAGGCCTACCTGGAGCGCGTCTGGGGCGATGCCGCGGCGCGCTTCCGGCTGATGGCCGGCAACACCGCGAGCGAAGGTCACGACCGATGATCGAGCCGATCCGCCTCAGCTTCGACGTCGACTGCCCCGTGGACCATGCCTTCGAGGTCTGGACGGCCCGGATCGGCCAGTGGTGGCCCGCCGATCACAGCGTGTCGGCCGAGCCGGACTTGACGGTCATCCTCGAGCCGCGGCCCGGCGGCCGGATCTACGAGCGGACCTCGGGCGGGGTCGAGCACGACTGGGGCGAGGTCACGACCTGGGACCCGCCCAGCCGGCTCGGCTACACCTGGCATCTCAAGCGCGACCGGAGCGACGCGACCGACGTCGAGATCCGGTTCATCGCCCGGGGCGAGGCCGGCACGAAAGTCGAGATCGAGCACCGTGGCTGGGAGCGCCTGGGCGCCGATGGCCCCGACTGGCGCGATCGGAACGTGGATGGCTGGACGACCTTGATGCCCTACTACCTCGAGGCCGCCGGCTCGAAGCGCTGAGCTCGACGCGCTGAGCTCGATCGCGACGGGCCCGCCGCTCGCGGGGTCCACGGCGACGTTCAGGCCCAGGCCCCTCAAATTGGCAGATCGCTCATAAGGCGCGGCTTAGGCACAGACCAGGTCCGAATCCGGATCCGGAGGCTGCCCAGTGCGCGCGTCGTGCACGAAATCGACTCAAGCCGCCGTCGCTCGGGGGCCCCCGAGCCCGCGCCATCGCCTAAGACACGCTCGAAGAACGATTTGGCAACATCCGCGAACGCCGGGAACGCGCAACCGCTTGCATGACTATGCGTGGGAATGTATAGTCATGCAGGTCATGGCGGCGATCCAACCCGAAGGCCCGAGCGATTCGAGGCGGCCCTCAGCGAGGGGCGGCAGGCGCCGGTGAGCGCAGGTCTCGAAGCGACGGTCCATCCGAGCGGGGCGGGTCGCCGGCAGGGCGCGCCGGCCGGACGAATCCGCGTTGCGGTGGTTGGCGCTACTGGCTACGCAGGAGCCGAGCTGGTCCGCATCCTGGCTCGGCATCCAGCCGTGGACCTGGTCGGTCTCGTCGGGCGAGGGAGGACCTCAGAACCCGTCGAGACCGTCCACCCCCATCTGGCCGCCAGCGAGCTGACCCTCGATTCCGAGACGCCCGCTGCTGATGCCGTCTTCCTGGCCCTGCCTCACGGCGCGGCGGCCGAGCGAGTGCCGGAGCTGGTCGGGCGGGGCGCCACGGTCATCGACCTGGGGCCCGACTTCCGGCTCAGGGACCCGGCCGACTACCCGCGCTGGTATCGCTTCGAGCATCCTCGGCCGGACCTGCTGGCCGGCGCAGTCTACGGCCTGCCCGAGCTCCATCGGGCCGAGCTGGCCGGGCTGGTCGGGCAAGCCGTCCGGATCGTCGGGTCGCCCGGCTGCTACGCCACCGCTTCGATCCTGGCTCTCGCCCCGCTGGCTCGGGCCGGACTGATCGGGGACCTGGTGATCGACGCCAAGAGCGGCGTATCCGGCGCCGGCCGCGATCCCCGGCCGGACCTGATGTTCGGCGAGGTCAACGAGAGCGTTCGAGCCTACGGCGTGGGCGGTCATCGCCATATCGCCGAGATCGAACAGGAGCTGCGCCTGGCCGCGGCTCCCTCGAGCACCCTTGAACCGATCGATTTCCTGCCCCACCTGATCCCGATGACCCGGGGCATCCTGGTGTCGGCCCACGTCCGCCCGGCGCGAGCGACGAGCCAGGCCGAGCTGGCCGGCCTGTTTGCCGAGGCCTACGACGACGAAGCGTTCGTCCGGCTGGTCGACGAGCCGCCGGCGACCAAGCACGTAACCGGCAGCAACGAGGCCCGGATCCAGCCGACCTACGACCCGCGGACGGGCCGGATCCTGGTCCTGGCCGTCCTCGACAACCTGGTCAAGGGGGCCGCCGGACAGGCCGTCCAGGCCTTCAACGTCGTGCACGGCCTGCCCGAGGACAGCGGCCTGCGCCAGCTGCCCCTCGCGCCGTGAGCACGTCCGGCTCCGGATCGTCGGCCTCGGCCTCAGCCCCGCCGGAGGTGCTCGACTGGCTGCCGACCGAGCTGCCCGGGGTCGAGCGCCGGGCCACCCTGCCCCAGGGCTTTGCCGCCGGAGGCATCGCGGCCGGGATCAAGGCCAGCGGCCGGCCCGACCTGGCCGTCGTCCGGACGACGAGCGGTCCGGCGGCGGCCGCGGCCGTCTTCACCCAGCACCCGTTCGCCGCCGCCCCGGTTCAGCTCAGCCGGGCCCATCTCAGCGCCAGCGCTGCCGACGGCCGCGGCGGCTTCGGCTGGGCCGAGGCGATCGTGGCCACCTCGGGCAGCGCCAACGCGGCAACGGGCGAGCCGGGCCTCGAGGACCAGCGCCAGATCGCCCAGCTCCTGGCCCGCGTGGCGGGCGTGGCCGCCGATCGGACCCTGCACCTTTCGACCGGCATCATCGGCACCCGCCTGCCGCTCGAGGCGGTCGCCAGCGGCCTCGCCGCGCTCGTGCCGGCCGGCCTGAGCGAGACCGACGGAGGCTTCGAGGCCGTGGCCGTCGCCTTGCGCACGACCGACTCCCGGACCAAGCTCGCAAGCACCGAGCTTGCCCTGCCCGATGTCGACCGGTTTGCCGTCCGCTCGGTCACGATCAGCGGCTGTGCCAAGGGCGTGGGCATGATCCATCCCGGGATGGCCACGATGCTCGCGATCATCCTGACCGACGCCGCGGTCGATCCAGCGGTCCTGGCCGGCATCCTGCGGCCCGCCGCTGCGCGCACCTGGAACCAGCTCACGGTGGACGGCGACACGAGCACCAACGACACGGTCTTCGTGCTGGCCTCGGGCGCCTCCGGGACGGCCTCGGTCCGGGCCGGCAGCGAGGCCGCCCGCCAGCTCGGCCGGGCGATCGAGGCCGTTGCCCGCGACCTGGCCCGCCAACAGGCGGCCGATGGCGAAGGCGCCACGACCCTGCTCACCTGCCAGGTCTCCGGCGCGCTCGATGCGGCCGAGGCACGGGCCGTGGCCCGAGCCGTCGTCGCCAGCTCGCTGGTCAAGGCCGCCGCCCACGGGCGCGACCCGAACTGGGGCCGGATCGCGGCGGCCGCGGGCAACGCCCGGCTGGCCGACGCGGCCGTGCTGGAAGCCGCCGGCCTCGACGGGCCGGCCGCCGCCGCCCGGGCCGGTCGGCCGGTCAGCCTCGATCCCGCCCGCCTCCGGATCGCGATCGCCGGCCAGGCCGTGTTCGACGGTGGCCGGGGCGGACCCCAGCCGTTCGACCGGGCCGGCGCCCGCCTGGCCATGGACGCGCCCGAGATCCTGGTCCGGCTCGACCTCGGCCTGGGCTCCGGCGCAGGTGAGGCCTTCGGCTGCGACCTGACCGAGCAGTACGTGATCGAGAACGCCGAGTACACGACATGAGCGGCGATCGATGAGCGAGATCCTGGTGGTCAAGCTGGGCGGCACGACGATCGCCGACCAGAAGCAGGTCCTGCTCGAGGTCGCCGCCGTCGCCCGGCGCCGGCCGGTGGTCCTGGTCCACGGCGGCGGCAAGCGGATCAGCGAGTGGCTCGAGCGGCTGGGCGTGCCCAGTCGCGTCGAGGGCGGCCTACGGGTCACCGATGCGGCCGCCCTGGAGGTCGCCGCGGCCGTGCTCCGGGGCGTGGTCAACAGCGAGCTGGTGGCCGGCCTGCACGACGTCGGGGTCGACGCCGTCGGGCTGTCAGGCGTTGACGGCGGCCTGCTCGTGGCCGAGCGCGTGCCGGGCATGGGCCTGGTTGCCCACGTGGTGGGCCTGCGCCGCGACCTGCTCGACGCGGTCCTGGTCGGCGGCCAGGTCCCGGTCGTGGCGCCCCTCGCCCGGGACGAGGACGGCATCGTGTGCAACGTGAACGCCGATGATGCCGCGGCCGGGATTGCCGCCGGCCTCGGAGCGCGCCAGCTGGTCCTGCTGACCGACGTCGATGGCATCCGCGACGGCGATGGCCGGCGGCTCGATTCGCTGACCTCGGGCGAGGCCGAGGCGCTGATCGCCAGCGGGGTGATCGAGGGCGGGATGATCCCCAAGGTTCGGGCCGCCCAGGCCGCCCTCGGCTGGGACGGGGCCGAGGCGGTGATCGCCGACGGCTCGGCGGCCCATGCCCTCCAGCGGGCGCTCGATGACCCGACCTTCGGCACCCGCCTGACGGCCGCCCGCTCGGCGACGGCCGGGGCCGCCTGAGTGGCCAGTCGGCGGCCGGCGCTCGAGGTCGGCGCGGCCGAGCGCCGGCGGGCGATCCGGGAGATCGTGGCCGGACGCCCAATCGGCAGCCAGGCCGAGCTGGCCGAGGCGCTCCTGGCCCGCGGCCACGCCGTCACCCAGGCCACGATCAGCCGTGATATCGCCGAGCTCGGGCTGGTCAAGGTCGCCCGGGGCGATCGTCACCAGTACATCTCGACCGACGACCTGGCGCCCCGGCCGGAACGGCTGGCCTCCGACGACCGGCTGCGCCGGATCCTCACCGACATCCCGGTCCGGGTCGGCCGGAGCGGGATGATCCTGCTCCTGACCGGTACGCCCGGCACGGCCGGCACGATCGCCCAGGCGATCGACGAATCCACCCTGGACGAGCAGGAAGGGACGCTGGCCGGGGACAATACCCTGCTCGTCCTGTTCGCCACCGATGCCCGCCTCGAACGCTGGCTCGGGCGCTTCGAAGCCATCCAGGCCCAAGCCAGCTCGGAGGTCCTGCCATGAAGAAGGTCGTCCTCGCCTACTCAGGCGGGCTCGACACGTCCGTCGCCGTGGCCTGGCTGCGCGAGCAATTCGGGGTCGAGGTCGTAACCCTGACCGTCGACGTCGGCGGCGGCTCGCTGCGGGCCGGGGTCGAGGCGCGGGCGATGAGCGCGGGCGCCAGCCGGGCCTACGTCGTCGACGCCCGGCAGCGCTTCCTGACCGACTTTGTGTGGCCCTATCTCCAGGCCAATGCCCTGTACCAGGGCGCCTACCCGCTGGCGACCGCCCTGGCCCGCCCGCTGATCGCCCAGCTCCTGTGCGAGGTGGCGGCGCGGGAAGGTGCCGATGCCGTGGCTCACGGCTGCACCGGCAAGGGCAACGACCAGGTCCGCTTCGACGTGGCCGTCCATGCCCTCAATCCCAGCCTCGAGGTCGTGGCTCCGATGCGGGTCGGGATGGGCCTGTCAAGGGCGCAGGAGATCGACTACGCCAACGAGCGCGGGATCGAGCTCCCGATCACCAAGGCGTCGCCCTACTCGATCGACGTCAACCTGTGGGGCCGCTCGATCGAGACCGGGGTCCTCGAGGATCCCTGGATCGCGCCGCCGGCCGACGTGTTCGAGTGGACGGTGGCTCCGGCCGACGCGCCCGAGCCGGTCGAGGTGGTGGTCACCTTCGAGGGTGGCGTGCCGGTCGCCCTCGATGACGAGCGGCTTGCCCCGCTCGAGCTGGTCGAACGGCTCCACGTCCTGGCCGGCGCCCACGGGGTCGGCCGGATCGACCATGTCGAGGATCGCCTGGTGGGGATCAAGAGCCGCGAGATCTACGAGGCGCCGGCGGCCACCGTGCTCCACGCGGCCCACCGGGCCGTCGAGGGCCTGGCCCTGTCCAAGGACACCCTCCGATTCAACCGGCTGGTGGCCGACGAGCTAGCCCGCCTGACCTATGACGGGCTGTGGTTCAGCGCCCTCCACCGCGACCTGCGCGGCTACGTGGCGTCGTCCCAGCGGGTCGTCAGCGGCGACGCCCGGATCCGGCTCGACCATGGCAACGCCGTGCTCGTCGGCCGGCGCTCACCGCTGTCGCTGTACGACCGGAGCCTGGCCACCTACGACGCGGACGATGCCTTCGACCACGCCAGCGCCGTCGGCTTCATCGAGATCTTCGGCCTGCCGCTACGCGTCGAGGCGGCCCGCCACGGCGCCGTCGGCAAGTTCCACGGGGCCGCCTGGTCGTGGACCGAGCCGCTCCTGGAGCACCTGCCGACCACGATCGCCGATCCGGCCGGGGTGGTCGCCGGCGGCTGATTGGTCGGCGGATTCCGCGGCGACGGCCGGGAGGTCCGCGAGGGCGGGAACGCCGGTCTCGACCGGCTCGACCAGGACAAAGGCGGCCAGGGCGTCGGCCCACGCCTCGAGCAGGCGCGCCGCCAGGTGGCTGCCCTGCTCGGCATGGTCGGCCACGAGCTCGCGCAGCTCGAGCAGGGCCGCGGCGCCTTCCTCGTCCGTGCCAAGCTCGCCGGCCGGCCGGGCAACCACGCTGCCCCGGTTCAGCCGGCTCGCCGCCCGGCGGTCGGGGTCGTACAGCCACAGCCGGCCACCGGTCATCCCGGCGGCCGTGTTCCGGCCGGTCGGCCCGAGGACCACGATCGTGCCCGCTGTCATGTACTCGGCGCCATGGGCACCCATGCCCTCGATCACGGCCGTCGCGCCCGAGTTGCGCACCCCGAAGCGCATGCCCGCCCGGCCAACCAGGTGGAGGCGGCCGCCGGTCGCGCCGTACAGGCAGGTGTTGCCGGCGATCGCGGCGCCGGCCTGGTCGACCACGTCGGCCGGCGGCCGGACGACGAGCGTGCCGCCCGACAGGCCCTTGGCGCAGTAGTCGTTGGCCAGGCCAACCAGCTCGATCCGGATCCCCCGGCTGAGGAAGGCCCCCAGGCTCTGGCCGGCGGCGCCGCTCAGGCGCAGGTTGATGCTGGCCGGATGGCGCTCGTCGCGGTCGCGGGCGCGCTCGAGCTGGCCGCTGAGGGCCGCGCCAAGGGCTCGCTCGGCGGTCGTGACCTGGGCGACGAGATCGACGACCCGACCGGTCCGCGGCCCGGCCACGGCGCCGACCAGGCCGGCCTCGACCGCGGACGCGGGCGGCGTCGAGCGGACCGGCCGCCGTCGACGAGCGCCGGGCTCACGCCGCTCGGCCGGGACCGCCCAGGCCGGGGCCCGGACGAGCGGCTCAACGTCCAGGGCGGCACCCGGCGCGACGGCCAGCCGGTCGGCCCGGCCGATCGCTTCGTCGAGGCTGACGAAGCCGGCCGCGGCCAGCTCGCGCCGGACGTCCTCGGCCAGGGCCCGGAAGAAGGCCACGACCTGTTCGGGCGTCCCGTCGAACTTCGCCCGCAGGTCCTCGCGCTGGGTGGCGATCCCGGTCGGGCAAGTGTCGAGGTGGCATTGGCGGGCCATGTCGCAGCCGATGGCGACCAGGGCCGCCGTCCCGAAGCCGTACTCCTCGGCGCCGAGGAGGGCGGCCACGAGCACGTCCCGGCCGGTCTGGAGCCCGCCGTCCGTGCGCACGACGAGCCGGTCCCGGAGGCGCTGCCGAACGAGGACCTGGTGGGCCTCGGCCAGGCCCAGCTCCCAGGGCAGGCCGACCGACTTGATCGACGACAGCGGGCTGGCCCCGGTGCCACCGGCGTGGCCCGCGACCAGGATGTAGTCGGCGCCGGCCTTGGCCACGCCGGCCGCGATCGTGCCGATCCCCCGCCCGGCCACCAGCTTCACCCCGATCCGGGCGTCCGGGTTGATGGCCCGGAGGTCGGCGATCAGCTCGGCCAGGTCTTCGATCGAGTAGATGTCGTGGTGCGGCGGCGGGCTGATCATCGTCGCCCCGGGCCGGCCCCGGCGGAGGCTGGCGATGAAGGCCGTGGCCTTGGCCGCCGGCAGCTGGCCGCCTTCACCCGGCTTCGAGCCCTGGGCAATCTTGATCTCGAGCTGCTCGGCCCGGGCGAGGTAGCGAGCGGTCACCCCGAAGCGCGCCGAGGCGACCTGCTTGATCGCCGACTCGGCCAGCTCGCCGTTGGCGTCGGGCTGGTACCAGGCCTCGTCCTCGCCGCCCTCGCCGGTGTTCGAGGCGGCGCCCAGGCGGCGCATCCCGATCGCGATCGCCCGGTGGGCCTCAGGCGAGAGTGCGCCCAGGCTCATCGCCGCCGAGACGAACCTGCTTGTGATCGCCTCGACCGGTTCGACCTGGCCGGGGTCGAGGGGCACCGTGGCCGGCCGAATCGTGAGGAGGTCCCGAACGAGGGCCGGCTCGGGCCGATCGAGGGCCAGGCGATAGGCGGCCAGCCGCTCGACCGGTCCGGAGTCGCCCGTCCCCGACTCCTCCGTGGCGGCCAGGGCCTGGATCGCCCGGACGCTGGCTGGTGCGAAGAGATGGAGCTCGCCCTCGCCCCGGAAGCGGGCCAGGCCGGGGTCGGGCAGGCTGGCCAGCCGCTCCGGCCGGTAGGCCGCGGCATGGCGCTCGATCAATGCGCCACCGAGCTGCTCGAAGCCGGCCGCGCCGGCCGTCATCGGCGCGGCCGGGAAGCACCGGGCGCTGACCTCGGCAGACAGGCCCAGCACCTCGAACAGGTGGCCGCCGCGATAGGCCGCCAGGGTGCTGATGCCCATCCGGGCGAGGACCTTGCGCAAGCCAGTTTCGAAGGCCGAGACCAGGTGGTCCTCGGCGGTCCCGGCCTGGAGCCGCTCGTTGCCCCGGCTCCCGGCCTGCTCCCGGGCGATCGCCAGGGCCTCCCGCGGGTGGACCGCAGACGCGCCGGCCGCCAGGAGCATCGCCAGCCCGTGGACGTCGAAGACATCGCCGGAATCCACGACCAGGTCGGTCCGATCGCGCCGGCCGGCCGCGCTCAGTGCCGCGTTCAAGGCGCCGACCGCAAGCAGGCTGGGGATCCCGATCCGATCGGCCCCGGCCCGGGCGTCGCTGACGATCAGCAGGTCGGCGCCTCGCCGGTCGGCGCCTCGCCGGGCGGCGCGCAGGCCGTCGCGGACGAAGCGATCCAGGGCCGACCGGAGGCCGGCGGGCCCGGCCTTTCTGGCCGGCCAGCTCGCGTCGAGCTCGACGATCGTCCAGCCGCTCCGGGCCGCATCGCCGATCCCGGCCAGGTCGGCCGTTCGGAGCACGGGTGAATCGAGGACGACGGTGCGCGGCTCGGCCAGCTCGGGCGGCTCGAGCAGGGGCAGACGCGGCCCGAGCGGGCTGACCAGGGACATGACCAGGCGCTCCCGCTCGGGGTCGATGGCCGGGTTGGTGACCTGGGCGAACGACTGGCGGAGGTAGCCGGCGATGTTCCGGGAGCGCCGCCCGAGGACGGCCAGGGGCGTGTCATCGCCCATGCTCCAGGTCGGCTCGCGGCCCGTCGTGGCCATCGGCGCCACGGTCAGCCGGAGCTGCTCGGCATCGAGGCCGAGGGCCAGCCGTCGGCGACGATGCCCCTCGGCCACGAGGGGATCAACGGGCCCGGGCGCCGGAGCCGGAGCCGTCGACCGGTCGACCGGACGGGTCAGGCGGCTTGGCGCCCGGCCGGCGGGCAAGGCGGCGATGGCGGCGGCCTTGGCGGCGCGGTCCTCGAGGAGGCCGCCCGCCGCTGGATCGACGACGAGGATCTCGCCCGGCCCGAGCCTGCCCCGCCGGAGCACCTCGCCCGGCCCGGCCGGCAGGAGGCCGGCCTCGGAGGCGAGCACGACCAGCCCGTCCCGCCGGATCTCCCAGGCGGCTGGCCGCAGGCCGTTCCGGTCGAGCAGCGCACCCACCTGCCGGCCATCACTGAAGACCAGGGCGGCGGGGCCGTCCCAGGGCTCGAACCGGCCGGCCATGGCTGCCTGCCAGGCGTCGAACCCGTCAATCGCCTCATCGCGCAACGCGGGCGCCTCGGGCAACAGGGCCAGCAATGCCGCCGGCAGCGGCCAGCCGGCGATGAGCAGCAGCTCGAGGGCCTGATCGAGCGAGAGCGAGTCGGAGCCGGTCGGATCGAGCAAGGGCGCTCCGGCCGTCGTCGCGCGGCCGAGGCGGGCGCCGAGGCGGCCGCCGCCGAGGGTGGCCGATCGGCCGGCCATCGCCTGACGGTTGCCCCGGATCGTGTTGATCTCGCCGTTGTGGGCCAGGTAGCGGAACGGCTGGGCGAGCTGCCAGGTCGGGCGGGTGTTGGTCGAGAATCGCTGGTGGAACGTCGCGTGCTCGACGGCCGGGGCGGGATCGGCCAGGTCCGGGTAGAAGCGGCCCAGGTCCGAGCCACGGACGAGGCCCTTGTAGACGACCGTCCGGCTCGACAGGGAGGCCAGGTGGACCGACTCGAGGCCGGTCGAGGCCCGGCCGGCCGGGACTTGGACCGCCTGCTCGATCGCCCGGCGGGCCAGGAATAGGCGACGCTCGAAATCCGGTCCGGACGAACGGGCCGGGCGGACGACGATGACCTGGCGGATGACCGGCTGGGTGGCGGCGGCCTGGTCACCCAGCACGTTGGCATCGACTGGCACGTTGCGCCAGCCGGCCACGGCCAGGCCCTCGGCAGCCAGGCAGCGTTCGACCAGGCTGGCGGCCGCACCCCGGGCGGCCGCGGCCAGGGGCAGGAAGACCATCCCGACGGCCAGGCGCCCGGGATCCAGCTTCGGTCCGCCCAGGCGGGCGGTCAGCCGCTCCAGCAGCTCGGGGCCGAGGGGCAGGCTCAGCCCGGAGCCGTCGCTCGTTCGGGCGTCGGCGCCCAGGGCGCCGCGATGGGCCATCGCCGCCAGGGCCGCCAGGGCCAGCGGCACGACCCGCCGGCTCGGCCCGCGCCGGCTCTCGGCCACGAAGCCGACGCCGCAGGCGTCGTGCTCGAAGCCCGGGTCATACAGCGGCGCTTCGGGAACGATCTCGTTCCGGTAGATGTCGATGCGGCCTTGGTCGTCCATCCTCGGCGGTTCCTTTGGACATCCGGGTAGGACCACGACCGTAGGGACGACGATCCCGCTCGTTGGTAGCGCTGGCGGTGCCGTTAACCGACGGGCCGGTCGCCGCCGGGTTGCGACCTGGCACGGCCACCAGGCTGCGACCGGCCAGCAACGTATCCGCGACCGGGACGGCCGCTGGGACGGAATTGATGCCCGATACTGTCCGGGTCATGCCCGAGCCCGGCCCCAGGCTGCCAACGATTCGCCTGCGCGGGCTGGTTGCCGCGACGGATCCGGCCGACGTCGGAATGATCGCCAGCGCGCTCGGGGCGGCCGGCCACGAGATCGTTACGGCGTACCGGGTCGACAGCGCCCTGGTCCGGGTCGTGGCCGAGGCGCCCGACTACGTCGTGGTCTGCCTGTCGGGTCCCGATCCGGACCTGAACTCGCTCGTGGCACGCCTGCATGCCCGAAGCGATGCCCCGATCCTGGCGGTCGCCGACACACGTGACGAAGAACGCGTCGTGGCCACCCTCGACGCGGGGGCCGCCGATGTCGTGCCCCTGCCGCTCCGTCCACTTGAGCTCGTTGCCAGGATCAACGCGGCCCTCCGGCGCCGGCCGCCGGTGACCACCGGCGCCGACGCGAACCTCGATGGCCTGAAGGTCGACGGGCGTCGGCGCCTGGCGAGCGTGGCGGGCCGGCGATTGGCGCTCACTCCGACGGAGTTCGAGCTACTGGCTGTGATCGCGGCTCGTCGGGGCGAGATCGTCGATCACTGGAAGCTCCTGGGAGCCGGCTGGGCAGATCCGCGCAATGTCGATCCCGAGACTCTCCGAACGCATCTCAACCACCTCAACCAGAAGCTCGTGGCCGAAGGTCATCCGGGCCTTCGAAATGTTCGCGGGCGGGGCTACGGGTTGCGGATCGCCGCGGGCGACATCGGCTAGGCCTGGACCCGAACCGCAACCGACCGGCAACGGGTCCGACGATCGGCCTCCGCGCTTCAACCGTGGTGTCCACGCGCAGGCGGGCGGAGGCTTCCCGGATGAACGACACCCTCCTGAGCCTCGCCCTGATTCTGGCCGGCGCGGAAATCGGCGGCCTGCTGAGCTCTCGCTTGCACCTGCCCCGCGCCCTCGGCCAGATCAGCGCGGGCCTTGTCCTGGGTCCGAGCCTGCTCGGCCTCGTCAGCCCGGGTCCGACCGTCGTAACCCTTGCCGAGATCGGAGCGCTGTGCATCCTGGCGATCGCCGGCCTGGAGACCAACCGGGTGTTGATGCGCCGAGTCGGCGGGGCAGCTTGCGCGGCGGCGGCCGGCGGGGTCCTGCTGCCGTTCTGTGGCGGAGCCGCCGTTGCGATCGCGAGCGGGGCGGATGTCCGAGCCGCCCTGTTCGTGGGGGCGATCCTGACCGCAACGAGCGTAAGCATCACGGCGGCGGTCCTGGGCGAGCTCGGCCTCCTTCAATCCAAGGCCGGCATGGTCGTCCTGGGTGCGGCGGTGATCGACGACGTGATCGGCCTGGTGGTTCTGGCCCTGGTCGTGGCGGCGTCGAGCGCGAGCGGCACGTCGCCCCTCCTCGCGGTTGCGCCGATGGTCCTTACTCTCGTCGCGAGCGCCGTGGTCATCAAGCTGGCCGGGTCGAAGGCCTCGAGCGCGATCGGTCACCTGCATGCACAAGGTGGCGGCAATGCTGCCGTGGTCGCCCTGGTCCTTGTCGCGGCCTGGGCATTCCAGGTCCTGGGCGGCCTCGCCGGGATCACGGGCGCCTACCTGGCCGGTTTCGCGCTGGCCGAATCGCCCGTGGCCCCGAGTATTCGGGATCGACTGACCCACGCGGGAGAATCCCTGTTTGTGCCGGTCTTCTTCGTGGCAATCGGGCTGTCGGCTGACCTGCGCACGGTCGGCCCCGTCCTGCCTCTCGCACTCGCCCTGCTCGGCGTGGCCGTGCTGGGCAAGCTGGTCGGATCCGGGATCGGGGCCCGTCTGGGCGGCCTCGATGGTCGCTCGTCGGTCCTGGTTGGAACCGGGATGATCGCCCGGGGCGAGGTTGCCCTCGTGGCCGCGTCGCTGGGGCTCCAGTCGGGCGCGATCAGCCCAGCGATCTATGCCGCTGCCGTCATGGTTGCGCTCGCGACGACCGTGATCACGCCGATCGGTATCGCAATGTGGGTACGCTGGATCTCTCGTCCGTTGGCAAAGGCTCGGAGCAACCGCGTGCCAAGCGGGCCGGCTGAGCCGATGCCGGACCTGGCCAGGTCGATGACACTCGCTTCGGTCGACGGCGAGCTCGGCCGATGACTCCCGACGTCGCGGAACGCTACCGGACCGGCCTGGTTGCCCTTGCCCGGGAACAGCTCGAGGTCGCCGAGCCACTGCTCCGGGGCGTCGTCGCGGACGCTCCGGCCGAAGCCGACCCGCTGGCCTATCTCGCGACCGCCTGGGTCGTGATGGGCAGAGTCGAGGCCGCCCGGGAGGCGATGGACCTTGCGCTGACCCTCGGTCCTGATCGCTTCGCGCCGAACCTGAAGGGCGGCGAGCTTGACCTGCGCCTGGGCGATCTGGAAGCGGCCACGCGCCACTTCCGGCGTGCGCTCGAAATCGCGCCCCATGGCTCGGGGGATGCGGCTGCGGCGCGAACGCTCCTTGCCGAAGCCCGCCGTCGAACGAGCAAGTCGATCACCCGCCAGGCGGTCCTGCCGCGCTGGGGCTGGCGGGCCTGGCTGCATCGCTCGTCCAAAGGCCGACCAAATCAACCCGTGGAGGATGGAGGAAGCATCGAGTGAGGATCCCTGAACGCTCATCGCCGGTTGGCCGAGTGCGGCGACTTGCCGCCCTCGGCATCCTCGCCCTGTTTGCCCTGCTGCTCATCGCCGGCTGTTCGGTCGACAAGAACACGGGCGGCGACGCGTCCGGCCTCAATACCAGCTCCGGCCAGAACTTGGTGGGCATCGCCCCGGGCACGATCACGGCCGACGACTACACCAAGGCCCAGGCGGCGGAGCCCTTCGCCACCAAGCTGGCCGACCTGGTCGATCAGAATCGGCTTGCGATCAACTTCACCTGGCTCCTCGTCACGGGCTTCCTGGTGATGTTCATGCAGGCCGGCTTCGCCCTGGTCGAGACCGGATTCACCCGGGCCAAGAACGCCCTTCACACGATGTCGATGAACTTCATGATCTACGCGATCGGCATCGTGGGCTTCTACCTGATCGGCTTTGCCATCGCCTTCGGTGGCCTGGGCGTGGTTGGGGTTGTGCAGCTGGGCGGCCTGCATCCGCTCAACTCCGAGCTCGGAGTCTCGATCGGGGGCACCACGTGGGGTCTCCTGGGCGGCACCGGCTTCGCCCTGAGCGGAGCAACCTACGACGTCGGCGTCGTTGCCTTCTTCCTGTTCCAGCTCGTGTTCATGGATACCGCGGCCACGATCCCGACCGGCTCGATGGCCGAGCGCTTCCGCTGGAAGGCATTCGTCGTCTACGGCTTCTTCATCTCGGCGATCCTTTACCCGGTCTATGCCAACTGGGCCTGGGGCGGCGGCTGGCTCAGCCAGCTCGGCTCGCTCGGCCTCGGCAGCGGCTATGCAGATTTCGCCGGCTCGGGCGTGGTCCACTCGGTCGGCGGCTGGTGCGCGCTGGCAGGGGCAATCGCCCTGGGCCCTCGGATCGGCAAGTACAACAAGGACGGCTCCGCGAACACGATCCCGGGACACAACCAGATCCTGGCCATCCTGGGCACCTTCATCCTGGCCTTCGGCTGGTTCGGCTTCAACCCGGGCAGCACCTTCGCCGCTTCGGGCAACGGCGCACTGCGGATCGGGATCGTCGCCGTCGTGACCCTGCTGGCCTCTGGCTGGGGGGCGCTGTCGGCGATGTTCTACACGTGGTGGACGGAGGGCAAGCCGAATACCGGGATGATGGTGAACGGGATGCTCGCGGGGCTGGTTGCGATCACCGCCCCGTCAGGCTTCGTTGGGCCCATCGCGGGATCACTGATCGGTCTGATCGCAGGCATCCTGGTCTGCCTGGCCGCGGTGTTCATCGAGAAGGTGCTCAAGGTCGACGATCCCGTCGGCGCTGTTGCCGTCCACGGCGTGAACGGCCTGTGGGGGGTGCTGGCCGTGGGCATCTTTGCGGACGGCACGTCCAACTACGGCGGCTACTCCGTGACCGGCCTCCTGTACGGCAATGTCGGGCAGTTCTTCGCCCAGGTCATCGGCGCCGCGGTCTGCTTCGCATGGGCATTTGGTGCCTCGTTCCTGTTCTTCAAGGTCCTCAACCGGATCGTCCGGCTGCGAGTCTCGGCCGAAACCGAGCTGGCCGGCCTGGACGTGCCCGAGATGGGAGCCGTCGGTTACGTACCCGACGACCTTCCGATCGGCGAGACAATTCCGCGCGACCGGCTCGTACCGGGACCAGCGGTAGCCTAGCCAGGGAGACCAGCTGACCATGACCTCCGGGTCTGCGGGCTCGCGTCCGCAGACCCGGGCACCAGGTGGCTTCTCGCCGGCCGCCGCGGGTCAGCCGGCAGCCTGCTCCGAACGGAGGGCGGCAAAGCCCGGCTTGATCGTGTCAGTGATCAGGGCCAGGCGCTGGTCGAAGGGCAGGAAGGCGCTCTTCATCGCGTTGAGGGTCAGCCACTCGATCTCGTCGAGGCCCAGCCCGAAGGCCGCATCGAGGGCGGCCAGCTCGCTTGACAGGCTGACGTTGCTCATCAGCCGGTTGTCGGTGTTGACCGTGACCCGGAAGCGCAGCCGGCGAAGCAGCTCGAACGGGTGTGTGTCGACCGAATCCGCTGCGCCGGTGTGGACGTTGGAGGTCGGGCACAGCTCGAGCGGAATGCGCCGGTCACGGACGTAGGCGGCCAGCGGCCCGAGCCGGACCGACCCGTCGGTGCCAAGGGCGATGTCGTCGATGATCCGCACGCCGTGGCCGAGCCGCTCGGCGCCCAGGTCGAGGGCCTCCCGGATCGAGGGCAGGCCGTAGCCCTCCCCGGCGTGCAGGGTCAGGTGAAAATTGGCGTGGACCAGCCGGTGGAAGACGTCGGCGAAGCGGCTCGGCGGATAGCCGGCCTCGGGCCCGGCGATGTCGAAGCCGACGACACCGGCGTCGCGTTGGCGCAGGGCGAGGTCGGCGATCTCGCCGGCCCGGTCGGCCTGGCGCATCGCCGTCGCCAGGAAGCGCACCACGATCGGCGACCCGCCTCCGGCCGCGGCCCGGGCCGAGCCGACCCGAAACCCCTCGAGAATCGCCTCGACCACCTCATCCAGGCTCAGCCCGCCCCGGGTCGACAGCTCCGGGGCATGGCGGACCTCGGCGTAGACGACGCCGTCGACGGCCAGGTCCTCAGCACACTCGGCGGCCACCCGGACCAGGGCCTCGGTCGTCTGGAGCACCCCCACGGTGTGCTCGAACGTCTCGAGGTAGAGCTCGAGCGACTTCTGGTCCGCGCCCCGCCGGAACCAGCGGGCAAGCTCGACCGGGTCGGTCGACGGCAGGGCCCGGTAGCCCTGGTCGGCCGCCAGCTCGATGATCGTCTCCGGGCGCAGGCCGCCGTCGAGGTGGTCGTGCAGGAGGACCTTGGGCGCGCGTCGGATCTGGTCCGGATCGAGGCCGGACGCGGTCATCGGCCGAGCCGACGGCGGGCTTCGGCGATCGCCTCGGCAACCCGTCCCGGGGCCGTGCCCCCGATCACGTCGCACGATTCGAGGGCGGCCTCGACCGAGGCCGCCGCCCGGAGCGTCGCGGGCAGATCCCCTTCGGCCGCCAGCGCGGTCGCGGCCGGGTCACTCGACTCGGCCAGGGCGCTTCGATAGGCCGCGTCGTCCAGGCCGGCCAGGCCGACTCCGGCGGCCTCCGCCTCGGCCACCAGCCGGCCGACCACCTGGTGGGCGACCCGGAACGGCAGCCCTCGCCGGACGAGTGCGTCGGCCACGGCCGTGGCCGTGATGAAGCCCTCGTCGGCGGCCGCCCGCATCCGGGCGCGATCGATGCCCAGGCTGTCGATCAGGCCGGCCATCACCTCCAGCGATGCCCCAAACGTGTCCACCGCCTCGAACAGGGGTGGCTTGTCCTCCTGGAGGTCGCGCTGGTAGGCCAGCGGCAGGCCCTTGAGCAGGGCGAGCATGCCGGTCAGCGAGCCGATCACCCGCGCCGCGCGGCCGCGGACGAGCTCGGCCGGATCGGGATTCTTCTTGTTTGGCATCATCGAGCTACCGGTCGAGAAGGCATCGGCCAGCCGGACGAAGCCGAAGCGCGGGTTCGACCACCAGGTCAGCTCCTCGGCCAGCCGGCTCAGGTGAACCATGCCCAGGGCGATCGCGGCCAGGATCTCGACCACGAAGTCTCGATCGCTGACGGCGTCCAGCGAGTTCCGGCTGGGTCCGTCGAAGCCGAGCTCCGCCGCCGTCGCGGCCCGGTCGAGGGGGTAGCCGGCGCCGGCCAGGGCACCCGAGCCGAGGGGCGACACATTGAGCCGC
This sequence comes from Candidatus Limnocylindrales bacterium, assembly GCA_038239115.1. GTDB lineage: Bacteria > Chloroflexota > Limnocylindria > Limnocylindrales > CSP1-4 > Palsa-1033. The sequence continues at coordinate 66,358 of JBBSFD010000011.1, forward strand.
CGGCCGGCATCGGCCAGGCGGCCCCGGTCGCGCTCGAGCATCTCGACGTAGGCCAGCAGGTGGTGGCCGAAGAGGATCGGCTGGGCTGGCTGGATGTGGGTCGTTCCGGGCAGGATCGCGTCACCGTCCCGTTCGGCCAGGCCGACGAGGCTGCGCTCGAGCGCCTCGAGGGCGGGATCGAGCCGGCCGAGCTCGCGCCGGGCCCACAGGCGCAGGTCGGTGGCGACCTGGTCGTTGCGCGAACGGCCGGTATGGAGCTTGCCGGCCAGGGGGCCGATCCGGGCGGCCAGGGCCGCCTCCACGTTGAGGTGGACGTCCTCCAGGGCGGGATCCCAGCTGATCGTGCCGGCCGCGACTTCCAGGCGCAGGGCCTCCAGGCCGGCCACCAGCTGGTCGGCCTCGGCTGCGCTCAGCAGGCCGGCCCGGGCCAGGCCGTGGACGTGGGCGATCGAGCCGACGAGGTCGTCCTCCGCGAGCCGCGAATCGAGCTCGATCGAGCGGCTGAAGTCGGCCAGCCGCTTGTCGCTCGATCCCTGGAAGCGGCCTCCCCAGAGCTCCATCCAACCTCCGCCGTGCGGGCCCCAGGATGGCCCGCTTCGTCGCCATCGTAGCCCGGCGCAGCCGGCGGCCGTCGAGTCGTCGGCCCGCTCGATTGCCGCCGCCACGTCATCGGGCCCTCCAATCGGCAGTAGGCTGCGCACTGCAACGACGCCGACGACCGGACTGGACCGCACCAGACTGCACCAGACCGGACAGCGCAACGGGAGAGCCAATCCATGTCCAGCCTTCGTCTTCGTGCCCGGCTCGCCGCCGCCTTGACCAGCGGTCTGCTGCTGGCCGCCCTGGCCGGTCCTGCCCTGCCCGTGACGGTAATGGCCGCCAGCCCGGCCAGGCTCAGCCCGCTGAGTGGCCTGGGCCGGCCGGCTGCCGCCCCGGCGCCCACCAGCCGCGGCCGGATCGACGCGGCCCGCCTCGTTCGTCCCAAGCCGGCCGCGGCGCCGTTCTCGCGGGCGGCCGTCGGCCGGGCCCTTGACCAGGTCCAGGCCAAGGCCCTGGCCAGCCGCCGGGCCGGCGCCTCGAAGTCGCCGGGCCTCGTCCTGCCGCCGGCGCCGGACCCCGACCTGTGGCAGAGCAGCGGGGCCCCGGTGGCCAGCCTGTCCTCGCCCGGGGTGGGCGCCCGGCAGCTGTCCGTCGACAACGAGCCCGCCGACGGCTCAACCGCGGCCGGCCCCGACCAGGTCCTCGAGGCGGTCAACGGTGCGATCTACTTCGCTGACCGGAATGGCGCCCTGATCAACGCCCAGGCGATCTCGACCTCGGCCTTCTTCAAGCTGCCCGAGCCGGGCAACGGGGCTGCCTTCGAAACATTCGATTCGTCGCCGCGGGTGGTCTACGACGCGACGGCCGGCCGCTGGGTCGCCTCGGAGGTCAGCTGGGACTGCGTGACCGACAGCTTCCCGGGCGACAGTGCCACGATCGGCCATGGCCACATCGAGTTCGCGATCTCGGATGGCCCCGACGCGCTGGGCGCCTGGACGCTCGGTACGGTCACCCTCAATGACAGCCTGCCCGACCAGCCGACGTTCGGCCTGACGACCGACAAGATCGGGTTCACCGCCGATGACTCGGCGATGCAGGCCGGCGGCGGACAGGCCGATCCAGGCTGCGTCGGCGGCAGCACGACCGGCGAAGTCCTGTACGTGATCGACCTGGCCGAGCTGGCCCCGGGCTTCACGACCTGGCATCCGTTCGCGGCCGTGATCAGCAATCCGTTCGTCTGGCTCCGCCCGATCCTGCAGGAGCCGGTCAGCTCGGCCGACCTGCGCTTCGTCGGGGCGATCATGGGCGACACCCCGCTTGACGTGGCCTACCTCGCGGCCACGGGTTCGGCCCGCGCGGGCACCCTCGACGGCGTCCTGTACGACCTGTCCGCGGACGGGATCGTGCCGCCCTTCCTCGATCCGGACCAACCGAGCGAACCCGGCAGCAGCACGTTCACTGCGGCCGTCGACGCCCGGCCGACCGCCGCGATCTGGCAGAACGGGGTCGTCGCGATCGGCTCGACCTATCCGTGCACGCCCGAAGGTGATTCGGTCAGCCGGGACTGCGTCCGGATCATCAGCCTGGCCGAGACTCCCGGCTTCCTCGAGCCCACCCGGCTGGGCGACGTGCTCCTGGCCGCCAAGGGCCAGGACCAGTACCAGGCGGCCATCGCCTTCGCCGGGAGCGGCGTCCTGCACGCCGCCTACACCGCTTCCTCGAGCAGCCTGATCCCGTCGGCCTATGCCCAGTACCACCGCCGGACTGATCCGTTCTTGGGCTGGAGCGACCCGCAGTTGGTCATCGCCGGCCAGGACGATTACCAGGGCAGCCGCTGGGGTGACTACTCGATCGCCAGCCCGGATCCCCAGGACCCCAACAGGATCTGGGTCAGCCCCGAGTACGCCGCGACCGGCGGAACCTGGGCGACCAGCTTCAGCAGCATCGCCGCCACCCAGGGCGCAGGCCTCGTCACGATCAGCCCGCTGCGGGTCGTGGACACCCGGATCGGGGTGGGCATTGGCAAGACCCTGATCTCGGGCGTGCCGGTCACCTTCCACCTGCCGATCTCCGGCCAGCCCGACCTGATCGCCCTGACCGGCAACCTGACCGTGACCGGCGCCAGCACGGCCGGTTTCGTGAGCCTGTCGCCCGACCCCGGCTCGACCAATTCCACGATCAACTTCCGGGCCGGCGACACCCGGGCCAACAACGTGACCGTGCCGATCGCCCCCGGCGGCGCCCTGACCATGACCCTCCACGGCGGAGCAGGTTCCCAGGCCGATGTCATCCTCGACGTGACCGGCCTGTACAGCGACGGTGGCGGGAATGGCTTCTGGCCGCTCACCCCGGTCCGGGTGCTCGATTCGCGCAAGGCCGGCTCGAGCCCGTTCCAGGCCAACGTGTCGCAGCTGATCACCGTTGCCGGCGTGGCCACGATTCCGGCCAACGCGACGGCCGTGACCGGCAACCTGACGGTGACCAACCCGACCCGGGCCGGCTACGTCTCGGTCACGACCGACCCGACCACCAGCCCGGCGACCTCGACCATCAACTTCGCGGCGGGCGACACCCGGGCCAACGGCCTGACCCTTCCGGTCGGATCGGGCGGCCAGGTATCGGCGATCTACAAGGCCTCGGGCGGCACGGCGGACCTGATCCTGGACATCACCGGCTACTACAGCGGCGACCCGGGCGGCCTCCTGTTCCACCCGCTCAATCCGGGCCGGATCGTCGACACCCGTCTGCCCCTCGGCCCGAACGGCCACCTCAACGGCCTGAGCGGGCCCCAGGGCGCCACGCCGCGCAGCGTCCAGGTCAACGGCCACTTCGGGGTGCCTCTCGACGCCCAGGCGCTGACCGCCAACCTGACGATCACGAACCAGACCGCGGCCGGCTTCGTCACCGCCGGGGACCAGGCGGTGGCCAAGCCGCTCACCTCGACGATCAACTTCCCGCTCGGCGACATCCGGGCCAACGGGATCAACGTCCCGGTCGACGACCACGGTCGCCTGTGGTTCGTGGACCGGACTGCGCCGGGCCGGACGGTCCAGCTGATCCTCGACCTGTCGGGCTACTTCGAGGCACCCGCGCCGTAGGCCGGCGGCGTCAGCCGCTAGACTCCACGGATCGGGGAACCTGGCGGGGACGAAAGGGACCGATGATGCGCGCCACCAGCCGCCGCCTGGCCAGCCTCTGGGCGGCCGTCGTGCTCATCGCCGGACTGAGCGCCACGCCGAGCCTGGCTGCGCCGCTGGTCCACCTCGCCCCTGCTCGAGGGACGGTCGCCGCGCCAGGGTCGGGTCAGCCTGCCTGGACCCAGGCAGGGCGGCCGGTCGCCGTTCGCTATGCCATCGGCACACCTGGCTCCGGTCGCCTGGTCGCGGCACGCAGCGATGGTCCCGGGCCGGGGGGTCCGGCCGGCCGGGCGCCGAACGGTGCCGGCCGGCCGATCATCACTGGGCTCGGGCCGGCGGTCGCCAGCCCGCCGATCCAGGCCAGCCTGACCGGGGCCCCGGACAACCACCAGGCTGGCTTCAGCGGCCTGGCCGAGTCCAACCAGGTCAGCCCGGCCACCGAGCCGGCCGACTCGACCATCGCGGTCGGGCCCGAGCAGGTCGTCCAGATGACGAACACGGCCCTCCGCATCAGCGACCGGTCGGGCAGCGCGCTCGGCGCAATCGTGCCGGTCAGCACGTTCTTCAAGCTGCCGGTGACCAATCCGGCCACGTTCTTCGATCGCCAGCCGCGAGTGGCCTACGACAGCCTGCATGGCCGGTTCGTGGCGACCGAGACCAGCTGGGACTGCATCAGCGACCCGAATGACGCGGTCTTTCCCGCGACCTTCGGGCACGGCTACATCGACCTGGCCGTGTCGCGCACGTCCGACCCGACCGGGACCTGGGACCTGTTCTTCTGGGGCTACATGGACCTGCTGCCGGGCGACCCGTCGATCGGAACCTCGACCGACAAGCTGGCGGTCTCGGACAACCTGGCCGCGATGACCCAGGGCGACGGCGGCGCGAATGACGGCTCGTGCGCCAACGCGACGACCGGCTACGCGGGCGACCTGCTGATCGCGAACTGGGCCGACGTGGTGGCCCACAACGGCAGCACCCTGCTCTCGAGCGAGTTCGTGGCGGCCGATCCCAACCAGGCGTTCGGCTTCCGGGCCGCCCTCCAGGAGCCGGCCACGAGTCCCACCCTGTACACCGTTGCCCGCTCGACCCAGGCCGGGACGCTGGGCGACGTGATCGTCAGCACGTTCACCGGGACCACCACGAAGTCGGGCGGCGTGACCTCGGCCGGCAGCTGGGACCTGACCGACCTCGGCGTGCTCGCCCCGTTCGCTGATCCGCCGGCCCCGCACCAGCCTGGATCGCCCGCGACCCTGAGCTCGGGCGTCGACGGGCTGGCCCAGGATGCGGTCTGGAAGGCCGGCCAGCTGAGCTGGGCTACGAACTATCCGTGCAAGCCGAGCGGGGACGGCACGACCCGCGCCTGCGTCCGGGTGAGCCAGGTCACGGCCTCCGATGCATTCAGCCAGCCGCAGGCGGTCCAGGACTTCCTGGTCGCCCGAAATGGCTTCGACACGTACTCGCCCGGCCTGGCCCTGAGCGGCGACGGCACGCTCATGGTCACGACAACCCAGTCCAATGGGACGGGCTCCAACTACCCAGCCGCCTACACCCAGTACCAGCGCGGTACGGACTCGTCGAACACGATCAGCCCGTCGTTCCAGCTGGCGGCCGGGACCGGGTCAGATCCGGGTGGGGCGTGGGGCGCCTACACCGGCCTCGCTCCCGATCCCCAGATCGCGGCCAGCGTGTGGGGGGCGGGGCCGTACGCCAATGGCGCGAGTGGCTGGTCAACGTTCGTCGACCGGCTCGGGGTGACGGCGGCCTCGACCTATGTCCCGATCAACTCGATCCGGGTCG
>JBBSFD010000012.1:0-71697 GCA_038239115.1 Candidatus Limnocylindrales bacterium
AGCCGGCCAGAGGCCCCCGTCACGCCAGACCCCGACCGACCAAAGGAGTCGCCACCGCTCGACTGACCCAGGTCCACGCCATGTCCAGGTGGTCCTGCTTTACGCCATCACGGTGGTCCTATTTTCGCTTGACATTCGCAGATCGTCGGCGAGATTCGCGAGAAAGCCGAACCTTGCAGGGCTCTCAAGTGGAGGCAGACTCAACGCCAGCTGGCGATCCGAAATCGCCGAGTCCAGATCGCCACCCTGCCCCGTCAACAGGAAACGAGTGCGAAGAGCGCTGGCACGGCCGTCGAGTCGCTTTGGCCGAGCGAGATCCGCCTCCGTCGTAGCCTCAACTGCTCGGCTGCTAGCGTCAATCCACGCATCCAAATCAAGACGATCCCGGCTTGATTGATGCTTCTTGGAGAGAATCCCCGCCCGAGTATGGAGACGAGTCGGAAGGGCGAGGCTGCCTTGATCTGTTAGTCCGAGGGCGCGGTCTATATCGAACAATGCCTCGTCAAGATCGCTTCGCTGTTTCGTTCTGTCGTATCGCGACATACGCGCGTTGGCGGCGTTATTCAAGCGGGCCGGGAGGTCTTGGTCGTCGTCCGGAGTGAGGGCTACCGACTCTTCTATGGCGGCCACCGCGGCGTCCAGCTCGGAGATGTCGCCGGTTCGCCCGTACCGCAGTGACCGTTGCCACGCCTGATTGTTGAGAACCGCTGCCCGATCCGAGCTTCTTGGCGGGGTCAGATCGTAAGCTGCGTCGGCGGCCGCCCGGGCAGCATCGAGGTTGATCAACGACCCGGTCACGTCGTACCCGTAGATGAAAGCGACCGCAGCCTGGTTGAGGAGTCGCCCACGCTCAAACGGCGGAACCGCGCCGAGAAGTGGGTGACCCATCAGCCACAGGCCGTTTGGACCGCAACACCCACAAGCTCCACCGTTTGAGGTCGGTTTGCTGACCCAAGGCCGGGGAACGTGTGCTCGGAGAGTTCGTGCAAGCCGGCGCTTTCCGCGAGGGTGTGTTCCAAACCGACTTCGCGGCAGCGACGCAGCAGCGTCCAGCCTGCCGTCCACAGGTCTACAGCAGCAGCCACACCCCGATCTCGGGCTGCCTTTACCAACTCTCCGATGACTTGGTCGCTCGTAGTCGCGAGGAGTTCTGGATGCGCGTCGAGGCAAGCTTGGGCGGCTGATGGACTTCTCGCGGCGATAAACGCAACAAACGAGTCCGCCACGTGATCTGGCGCAGCATGATCACCCGGTTCGGTCAATCCGCGTGCCCTCGGTGTCGGGAATGTGAAACGACCCTAGATTCGAGTCCGTGACAGAAGACACGACGCTTCTCTATGAAGGGGAGCCGCGCCGTCAAGGCGGAACTCTCGGGTTCGTCGTCAACGGGCCTGGTCGGTCAGGGACCCGCGGACGTTGGACGGGATCGAGCAGCGCTCACTTCTCTATGGCCTTCTCGAAGAAGGACAAGGTCCGGTGGGAGGCTGCGCCGGCGGCCCATTTCCATAGCGGGTCGTCAAGCGACCAGAAGCATCGTGGGGCCTGCCGGGGCAAACGGGACATGCTTGGTCAGGATGTGCCAGATCGCTTCGGCGAGCTTGCGGGCGAGGTCGATCCGGGCCACCTTCGCCCCGCGCTGCCGGCCGAGGCGGAGCTTGGTCCGCTCATAGCGCTCCCGATAGCGGGCATCACGAGCGGCGTGGGTGGCCGCCTCGATGAGCGCCCAGCGCAGGTACTTCGGACCGTTCTTGGCGAGCGGGCCGCGGACATCCCGGTTGCCCGACTGGCGAACGATCGGACATAGCCCGGTGTACCCGGCCAGCTTCTTGGGGCTCGCGAACCGGCTGATGTCGCCGATCTCCGAGGCGATCGTATACGCCAGGATCGGTCCGATCCCGGGCACGGTGAGCAGCAGCGGGATGGCGGGGTGGTCGGCGCCGAGTCGGCGCAGGTCGCGCTCACAGGTATCGATCTCGGCGCCCAACTCGTCGACCATCCGGAGGCTCGTCGTGAGCGTCTCCGCCCATGCCGCGGGCAACTTCAAGCCAGCGAGCAACTCGCGACCGGCGACCCCGAACAGATCGGCGACGGCGACCGGGTGGCCGAAGCTCATGAGCGTGGCGTGGATCCGGTTCTTGAGGGCGGTCCGGTGGTGAACGAGGTGGAGCCGGAAGCGGGCTCGCTCGCGCTCCGCCCGGACCTCTGGCGTGGGCAGCCAGATCTCGGGCACGAGCTCGCGTCGGGTGAGCTCGGCGAGGACCCGGGCGTCGATCTTGTCCGTCTTGGCGGCGAGCGGGGCGATCCCCTTGACCTTGGCAGCATCGGCGATCGCGACGTCCCAGCCGGCGAGCTCGAGGGTGTCGTGCACAAAGCGGGCCCCGGTCATCGACTCGATCGCCGCGCTCACCGGCTCGCCGCGCCGGAGAACGTGGGCAGCCAACGTCCGAAGGGCATCCGCGTCTGGGCGGACGGCGGTCATTTCGACCGTCTGGCCAAGCTCATCCAGCACGTGCACGTCGAGCCTCTGGCGGGACAGGTCCAATCCGGCGTACAACATTCGCGGGGCCTCCTGGTGCCTGGTTTGTCTTGACAACCCAACCTTGCTACCAGCGGGGCTCCTCTTCATGGCATTCCATCGTGTGGCACCGGGGGCCGCAGGCTAGGCCCGGTTGGCAGCCGTCGGCAGCGTCACGACTTTCCGCTCGTACAGCTCGCGCCTGAGGTCATCAAGCGGTCGGCGCTGGCCGTCGTCTGCCCGGTATTCCCAAAACGTCCAGCCGTTCGTCTGCGGATACTCGCGCCCCGGGAACGGCCCGGCGACCGAGACGCGGGCCATCCCGCCGGCTGCCGAGAGCGAGTCGTACGTGGCGCCCTGGTAGCTGATCCGGCTTGCGCTCTCGATTCGGGCCGTGACTTCAGCGCCCCGGAAGTGGTGCTCGATCGTGAACGGCACTCGGACCGTGCCCGCCTCGATCAGTTGGTTGAGAGTGACATGGCGCCACGGCGTTCCGGCCCCAACTGCCCGGCGTTCACGTACGGGCGCGGCAGGCGGCCTAGCACGTTTGGGAACGACTCCACGCGGCGTCTCGACGGTAAGGCTCGCTGGTTGGATGACGACCGGGAAGTCGAACGTCGTGCGCAGGCGTCCGAGGCTTGCTCGGACCTCGGTCGGGGTGAGCGCCGGGACCTTCGCCCGCAGAAGGCGAACCAGCGACGCGTCGGGCTCCGATGCGAACAATCGGACGAGGACCTCTCGGATCTGGCGGTCGACGAAGTCACTCTTCCAGAAGGCGTCGATTAGGTGGTCGGCCATCTGGGCCTTGGCCAGGAGCTTGAGGGTCTGTTCGGCGTTCGTCGTCGGGTCCGCAATCCGAACGACCCGGAAGAGCTTCTGCTCAACGGGGACGGGCGCATGGCTGTTGTAGATCCGCCACTCGTTGCCATCGGTCAGGGCGACCCACTCGACCCCGGCCATCGTCGCGTAGTTGAGGATCTGGGCGGCCCATTTGCCATCATTGAGATGGTTGCCCAACGACTTCGCCTCGATGAACAAGCGTGGTGCACGGAGCAGGAAGAGGGCATAGTCAACGGGGTTGTCCGCGGATCGCCGTCGGTACTCGAGCTTGACATCCTCGAGGTCCTCAACGTCCCAGCCCAAGGCCCGCAGGATCGGGACAATCAGGGCAGCTTTCGTATCCTGTTCGCCGATCGCCTGCCGCTCGTCCTTGGCAATCCGTTCGCGAACCGCTTCGATCGCTCCGGCCAGGTGCGTTTCGTCCGCGCTCACCGCCACCCCCGATGCCCAAGGATTCGACTTTCACTGGAGCCTAACCCAAGTTGGGATAATCCGAACATCGGATTAGCGTGCCGCCGGTGGCGCGGTACCCGTGACGAGATCCCTGTTCAGCCCGGCCTATGGGCGACTTCGCGACTGGCTCATCCGAGCTCGACGCGAGCAGGGACTTAGCCAGGCGGCCCTGACCGCAAAGCTCGGGCGACCCCAATCGTTCGTCTCAAAGTATGAGCGCGGTGAACGACGGCTCGATTTCGTCGAGGTTCTCGAGATCGCGGGCGCCCTTGACGGGGACGTGCTCGACCTTGTGAAAGCCGTTGGGCCGATTCGGCTCTAGGTATCTACGGCAAGTCGCCACCAGGTGGTCATCGTGTCCGATCTGCCAACCTCGAAGGCGGAGCGAGTCTGGTCGTCCGGCCTCGACCGGTCCAGACTGCCGAGATGACCGATCGACGCGTGATTTCGAGTCTCCTCCTCGCGGTCGTTCTCGTCGGCGGCTGCGGCATGATCGGGCAGATATCGTCCGCCGATATTGCCGGGCGCCGTACACAAGCGGCGGCCGTCCTTGCCCAATGGACGGCGGCACTCCCCCCGGTCGGTACATCGCCAGCGTTCGTTCCCGTGGGCGAACTCACCAGCCAGGTCGGCGACTGGGAGCTCTCCACCGGGGACAACAACAAGGTCGCCCTGATGGCCGGGGCGATCGAGGCCGCGGTCACATTGTCGGCCCAGACACCCCCTACTGCCGAGGTCCACTGGGACGACGGCACGACCCGGCCCGTGCCGACGATCTCGGCGGATCAAGCACTCGCCGCGATCCAGGGCGGCAACGGTGCTGCGACGTGCCCGGGCTGCACATCGATCCAGGTGATCGGCGCACAGTTCTCGACGGTGCGGATCGCCACCAGTCACGGGAGGGCAAGTGCCCCAGCGTGGGAGTTCGCCCTGGCCGGCACCGCGGTCCGGGTGACCCGGATCGCAGTCGCTCCTGCGGGGATGACCACCGTCGATCCTATGTCATTGGCGTCGAGCGGTGGGTGGCTCGGACCATCGATCCAATCCGCGACAACGAAGACCGCAGGGCTGGCGCTGACCGTCACGTTCGTTGGCGCGCCCGACCCCGGCGACAAACCCTGTGGTGCCGACTACAGCGCGGAGGCCGCCGAGTCGTCGACGGCAGTTGCCGTGTTCGTGATCGAGCATCAGAGCCTCACCGTCGGGGCTTGCTCAGCCGTCGGGGCCCTTCGCACGGCGTCAGTCGGGCTCGCTGCACCGCTGGCAGGCCGCGTCGTTCTCGATGTCAACCAAGACATCCCGGTTCCCGTCGAGCTGATCCCCTGACGGGTCGGCTGCGCATGATCTCCGAATGGTGTGGCCGCCGCGGCGGGTTCCGGCGGCGGTTGCAACGATGGGGTGCAACAGTGGAGCCACCTCGGGTGTTAGACCTTGTGAAGGAGGACATCCCGATTGGCAGAGGTCGCTCTGGGATCAGGTCGTGCCGCAACCTCGCTCGAGGCGGCGTTCCGTGCCCATGAGCCGTGGCTCGTGCGTCGCCTTGCCCTCGTGGTTGGCGATGCCGAGGAAGCCCGCGACCTCGCCCAACAGGTATTTGTTCGTGCGACTGAGCACTGGCCGCTGGCCCCCGAACAAGACGTGGCGCGATGGCTTGCCGTCGTGGGTCTCCGCCTTGCCCTGAATGAGCGTCGGCGACGCAAGCGTTGGGGCTTTCTGGCGATCCGGGAAAGCGACGCCACCTGGGCGCTCGAGGTGGACCCGGATCTATGGACGGCCCTTCGAGGCCTCGACGCCCGAACTCGAGTTGCTCTGGTGCTCACGGTCCTGGATGGATATACGCAGGAGGAGGTCGCGACCGTGCTCGGAGTTCCGCGCGGCACTGTAGCGAGCTGGCTGTCGCGAGCCCGAGACCGCCTTCGGGTCGTGTTTGAGGAGCAGCCCGGTGACTGATCGATTCGACGCTTGGCTGGAGAAGGGCCTGCGTGACCTGGAGCGGGCCGTGCCAGTCGGTCAGTCGGTCGCCGGCAGGCTTGATCCTGCCACGCTGGTTCGCGTGTCTGGCAGGGGCACACGCTCGCTGCGCCCAGTAGGCTCCCTGATTGTTGCGGCCGTGGCAATCGTGATCCTGGCGATCCTCCTTCCCAGGTTCAATGCTGCGGTCCCGGGAGCCTCGCAAACGACCGCGCCGAGCCTCAGTCCGACCACAACAAGCCCCACGCCCGCGCCTTCATTCTCAGGCGAAGTCACCCACCAGCTGGGATCCCTCGCGATCGTGACCCCAACCAGCTGGCAGCTGATCGCCCCGTACAAGTGGAACGATCGGACGGGGCCCTTCCTGTTCGTCAGCAGTGCGGCTATTGCCGACCCGTGCCCGACCTCGAACCTCGGGCCGAAATGCATGACGCCTCTCGCCCAGCTCCCACCAGATGGAATCGTGGTCACGTTCTCCGGATTGTCCGCCACGAGTGGGCCGAATCCGTCCCCAATTCCGGTCGACGAGCCAGTAAATGGCGCATGCGCCACGATGCGCGGCGATCGCGAGCTCGGTGTCCGCATCCAGGGGTTTGACGTAGTCGCGTGCCTGCGTGGACCTGACTTCACCGCGAATGAAACCGCATTCGATCGGCTTGTTGCCTCGATCCCGGGCCTGCCTCCGCCCCATGGAACAAGCGTCACGACGGCGTTCACCATTCCAGGGACTGGCATCACTCTGTCGCCGCCGGGCAACGTGGTCCCGGCAACTTCGAGCGACGCGGCCTACGGGCTTTGCCTGACCCCTGGCGGGGCCGCCTGCCAGCCGGGTCCGCCGACGAGCATCGTGCTTGCCCGCATCACCGACACGGGATCCACGCTCGTCAAGCCCGGCATCCTGGTCTGGGCGATGGGCTGGATCGGGGTCACCACCTGCGTCTTCTCGGGCGGTGGACCACCCGGTCCCGGCAGTTCGCCTGTCGTGGCGACGAGTCAACCTCTGTGCGACGCGTACGACTTCATCGATGCCACTTCCGGAAAGTTCATCTTTGAGTCCGCGGGTCCGCACAACTAGAGTCGGTGCTGCGGTCCCCGATCTCAGTCGCCGAGCCTAAGCATCAGGCGCAGAGCCCCACAGACGATTTGGCCATCGTGGGGGGTGCCGGGCCATTGCCGTATCGGTAACTTCCGAAGCCGGGATTTACATGAGAGGCTCGATTCTGTAAGTTGTGCGTATGAGCATCTCGCGGTCGACAACCCACCGAAATGCCCCGGGAACGTTCGTCCGGGCGAGCCAGGACGGAGTCAAATATCGGGCATGGGTGCCCGCCCCCTTGCCCCCCACGTTGCTCTTCGACTCTGCGATGGTGACGGCCGTTGCAGATGCGTCGGCGGCTCTCGGCGAGCTGGCTGGTGTCGGACGGAATCTGCCGAACCCGCACCTGCTCCTTGGTCCGTTCATGCGCAAGGAGGCCGTGCTCTCGTCGCGGATTGAAGGGACACGGGCCACGATCACTGATCTCTACGCGTATGAAGCTGGTCAGTTGCCGCTGCCGGGAATGGAGGGAGATGATCGGGACGCGAGGGAGGTTCTCAACTACGTCGAGGCTCTCGAACATGGCTTGGCGCAAATCAAGGCCTACCCATTCTCCCTGTCACTTGTGGAAGACCTGCACAGATCCCTCATGCGAGCCGTCCGGGGTAGGGAGAAAACGCCTGGGGTCTTTCGCGTCCGACAGAACCTGATTGGGCAGCCAAACGCATCGCTCGAGACCGCGACGTACGTGCCGCCACCGACCATCCAAATGCAGGACTCGCTCCGCCAACTCGAGGCCTATGTCAAGGATCCCTCCGACGGGTATCCCAAGCTCGTGCGATTGGCCTTGATCCACTATCAGTTCGAAGCGATCCACCCATTCAACGATGGGAACGGACGAGTCGGGCGCCTACTCATGTCGCTGTTGACCACGCATTGGAATTTGCTGCCCCTGCCGCTGCTTTACCTCTCGGCGTACTTTGAGGAGAACCGCGACCAGTATTACGACCTGCTCCAGGCCGTGACTGAGAGGGCGGCCTGGCAGGAATGGACAATGTTCTTTCTCCAGGGGGTGGCCGAGCAGTCGGCGGACGCGACGCTCCGCGCGAAGCGTCTCCAGGACCTGCGCGAAAGAATGCAGGAGGAGTTCGCAAAGGAGCGTGCATCAGCTTTGGCGGCACGCCTTCTCACCCTGCTCTTCGAGCGCCCCGTGCTAACTATCGCCAACGCCGCGGCGATGCTTGGCGTCAACTACCACAATGCCCGCCGACAGGTCCATCGCCTCGTGGAAGCTGGGATCTTGAGTCCGATACCCGGAAGGGGCCATCAGGATCTTTATGCGGCTGCGGAGATCGTCGCGACGGTGCAGGACTGACGGCATCCCGGTCTGCGCTGCGTGCGCCATAGCCTCTGGGCTAGAGACTCAACGAGAGACGCCACGCCACCGCACGGCAGGGCCCACACGATGTTGCTTTCGTGCTCGATCTGATCAATTGGTGTGAGCGTCCACTCCCGCTTAGGAGACCAGGTCCATGTCCACTCCCCTCCTGCCTGCCCTCGCACCGGAAGACGCCCCAGCCTGGCAGAGCTCAGTCATGGCGTTCCTCGCGGAGAAGGAACGACGCTCAGGTTCGCGACGGACGGTCGAGGGCTACGCCCGGATGCTCTGGCCGTTCCTGAACCGGATCGGCTCGCCTACGCTGGTGACCCCGGCTCATGTCCTGGCCTGGGCTCACGGCATCGGGCTGTCGGGTCGGGAACCCTCCTCGGCAACGGTCGGCGCACGGATCGCCTGCCTCTCGAGCTATTTCCGGTTCTTGATCCGAATGGAGCTCGCCCGCTCCAATCCCTGTGACGCCCTCGAGCGCCCGAAGACGGTCCAGGCAACCGCTCGGGGACTTTCGGCTGATGAGGTTCGCCGGCTCCTGGCGGTCGTGCCGGACACCGTTGCGGGCCGGCGGGACCGAGCGATCTTGCTCGTCCTGATTCTCACCGGTCGCCGACGGGCCGAGGTGATCGGACTCAGCGCTGGAGACCTCAGCCTCAACGATGGGGTGCCCTTCTACAGCTACCGCGGCAAGGGCGGCAAGCGAGGTCGCCGCGAGCTGCCCCAACCGGCCTTCGAGGCGCTGTGCGCCACCGTCGGCGACACTGGACTGGAGCTCGGGTCGATGGAGCCGTCTGCGTCGCTCTGGCAGGCGGGCGCGGGATCTCGGGGCGTGACGAGCTCGACGTTCTACTCGCGCTTCCGGACCTACCTTCGGCTCGCGGGCTTGCCGCCCTCAGGGATTCACCTACTTCGGCACTCCGCCGCGAAACTGCGGCGCGATGCCGGTGCCTCGATCGAGGAGGTCAGCTCGTTCCTCGACCATTCGAGCCTCGCGGTGACGAGCGTCTATCTTCGGCGGCTCGAAGGGGAGACCGATCGGACATGGGCTGACGTTGCGGCGGCGATCGGCCTGTAGGACCATCGGGGATCTTCTGACGAGGAAGCCCTGCCGCTACGCTCGGAGCGATGGACTTGGACCGCCCAGACCCAACCAGCCTTGTCAGCCAAGACACCGACTCGGTGGCCGAGCCCGAGTCCGGCGCTGCTATCGATTCCGGGACGGCTGGCGGATCGGCTCGACGCGAGTACGAGCGGAGAGCCAACCAGCGCGACGAACGCACGAAGGCCCGCTGGGGCGGACGACTCGGTGGTGTCGTCCTCGCCTTGACCAACGAGCCCCTGTCGACGGCCGCGTGGGCCCGCGGAGCGGAGGGCGAAGAGAAGCTCGCCCGCGAACTAGCCGACCTCGAAGATGTCGTCGTCCTCCACGATCGCCGGATGCCCGGGACCAAGGCGAACATCGATCATCTTGTCGTCGCGCCTGGAGGAGTGTTCGTCGTTGATGCTAAGTACTACCACGGCCGGATCGCGATCCACGACAAGGGCGGCCTGTTCCGAAGAGATCCGCGCCTCTTCGTCGGCCGGCGCGACTGCTCGGGCCTGGCCGACGGAGCGCTGTGGCAAACGCAAATGGTGCCTCTGCGCTCGCGTCGATCGGCCGCGCGACTCCCCCGCCAGTCCCGGTCCTGTGCTTCCTCGATGGCGACTGGCCGATGATCCGGCCGCCAACTGCGTATCGAGGGGTTCGGCTCGAGAGCCCACGGTCGCTGAAATCGCTGCTCGTGAGGGCCTCCGCGATCGAGCGGTCTGAAGTTGATCCACTCGCCCGGCGGCTTGCTGCCGCCTTCCCCGCGAAGCAGCCGGGCGGTATCGTTGGATATGTGCCCCGGCGGCGGAACGGGTAGGCGCGGCCGCGCGGCGCAGCTGGCGTGGGTCGCCGCGACCCTTCCTGTCGAGGTTCAACTCCCGGCCCGATCACACTGCTCTGGCGAGGGCGGCAGACCGGACCAGATCGCACCCAGGGTTACCGGCCCCTTACCGTGCCTTCGGGCCCCCGGCTCTGTGATGCTACTTCGCCTTACCCCGGACTTGACGACTGCCCGGACTGACGACTGCCCGGACCCGCGTAAAGGTGATATCTCGGCAGCTCGAGGGATTCCCGCGCTCGCACATACGAAGAGCGCATGTGGCGATAGCCCGAATAGGTGGCGTCGGGGTGCGCATTATTCCAAGCTTCAAGACGTTTCTCCCACGACCCGAGAGGGTTCCGAAGCACGAAGTTGACGAGCTCGATCGACCGACTGCCGATTGGCCGGTTGTGCCCGGGCAGGAGTTGCCGCTGTACCTGGCGGTATGCCTGAGTCACCGCCGCGACCGGCACCCAGGCGTCAACCTCCATGACGATTCGTACCCTGCGCCGGTCATCCTGGACACTGGTCTGCGGCACGCTGAGCATGAACGGCGTCGCCTGCGGGATCAAGCTTCGAGCACGAACGAAGCCGCCTGCTCGGGCTGCCAGGGATAGACCAGGGCGAGCTGCTCAGCGAGCTGCCGGAGCTCATCGAGTGGCGAGCCGGCCCAGACGTGTAGGTCGTACGCGATATGGCCGTTCTGGTATTTGAGTAGCTCCAGCGTCTCCTTCGCCTTGCCGTGATGTGGTGCTCGCGCCTCGTCGGTGTCGAGATACGCCTCTGCCTCATCCCGGCTCATCGGGGACTCTCGCTCGAGAACCCGTCGCCGAAAGTCGAGGACTTCGGAACGACCTCCGGCACTCTCCGCAGCTAATCGACTTACGGCCTCGATCCGGGGAGCGAGTGCCGCTGGCTCCACCGTTCCTTGCGCCGGCGCCGAGTGGATCTGGCCGACTAAGCGAAGGAGCTGCTCGAGGCGGCCGAATAGGCGGTCCTCAGAGTCGGGATACTCCCGACTCAAGGCCTCAGCCACGTAGTGGTCCTCGACCAGGAAGTCCCAGGCGGCGTCGGGGATGCCGCGCCCGAGACGCTTTGCCATTCGCCGACGCAAGGAAATGTGCGCGTTATTGGTTTGCACAACTCGCACTCTAGTCTCCGGGCGTCTAGCCAACAAGAGCTGACGATCGGACGGACCTCGGCGATATGCGAGACCTCACATCGCTTCAACCTTGCTACGCGCACACGCATAGCAACGAGCTCTCTCTAGCAACCCTCCTCCAAGAAAGAGGTTGCTAGTGCTACGAGCAGCACCAAGGCGTCTGTCTAGGTCGGAGGTCCAGGCGCGGGTCGAGGCGGCGCCGGACTTCGTCGCGGGCTGGATCGCCGGACCGGAGCTCGACCAGCTCGTGGCGGGCTACGAGGCGATCACCGGCGTCAGAGTCCGGTCGTTCCGGAAGCGCGACCTCATCGCCGCGACCTCCCGCACGTGGGGCCCGCTCTTCCTCGACGCTCTTCAGCGGCGACTCGCCGAGAGCGGCACCGAGACGAACCTCCTGGCCGACTTGCGTTCAGGACCGCCGCGATCAGCGGTCTCCGTGCGCCACATCCATCCCGAAGCGCACTGGTCCTGCCCGTGCGCCGAGGAGAGTCTGCTTACAGACGTGATCTACTGCGCGGCTCATCGCCCACTGTTCGATCCGACCTCGAAGCGACGCTACGATCGCCATCCTTCGAACCCGGCGGCCGCCCGATTCTTCCCCGGTGCAGGTGGCTCGGGATGACCGTCGCGACCGAACCTCTGCCAATCCACCGGCCGGCGACCGTGGCTGAGTCTGCCTCCGACGCGCTCGAGGCGCGGCTTGCCGACTGGCTCGCGGCTGTTGCCCAGGAGGCGATCGCGCCACCGCTGCCGCCCGATGGATTCGAAGAGCCCATATGACCGTTGCAATCGCGGCCGAACCACGCATTCATGGACGGGTGAGCCAGCACCTGATCTACGTCCGCCGCTCGTACAAGGAGGCGACGGCCGCCGACGTGAGCGACGAGATGCAAGAAGCTGCCTGTCGAGCGCTCCTGCCAGCGGGCGTCACTGCCCGGGTGATCAGCGACTCCGGCGGCCACCCGTCGGGCTCGACCGCCGCCCGGGACGGCTACCAGGCGCTCCTGCGGGCAATCGCCGACGGCGAGGCCAGCGCGATCGTGGTCTACGACCTCTCGCGTCTGGCCCGTAATGCCCGGCTGATGCTCGATCTCCACAGCCAGCTCGAACGCCAGCAGATCCCGCTGCTCGTGGCCAACATGCCCGGGGCGAGCTTCGATGGGGCCACCGGGCGCTACATGTTCGGGCAGCTCTGCCTCGCCGCGCAGCTCCAGCGCGACCTCGATTCCGAGCGGATGACCCGGATGCAGCACGGGCTGTTCGAGGATGGCCGCCATCGCGGGCATGATCCCTTCGGCTATCGGAGCCGACGCGATCAGTCGGGAAACCTGTGCCATCCCCGTGACCTCCTCGTCGTGGCCGAGGAGGCCGGGGTCGTCCGGCGGATCTGGGATGAGCTCACGGGCCGCTCCCTGGCCGAGATCGCCGAGCTGCTCAACCGCGAAGGGATTAGCCATCGCGTCGAGCGAGCCTGGACGCGGGAGGCGGTCAAGGACATCGTCCGGCGGGGCCGGATGTACCTCGGCTACGCGGTCGAGAAGCGCGGTCGAGACGAACGACGGGGCCGCCACGAGCCGATCCTGACCGAGGTCCAGTACGCCAGCGGGGTCGAGGCGATCGAGCGGCGACGACGCGTTGGCAACAAGCCCAAGCCGTTCCGCCATTACCTGCTGCGTGGCCTCCTGGTCTGCGCTTGTGGAACGAAGATGCGAGGGGAGGCCCACCTCCAGCGCGGGACGGAGCGCCGCTACTATCGCTGCCCGACCCTAGGCTGCCGGGCTCCCCGCTCGTTTGCCGGCGATCTCGAGGCCGAAGTCCTCGCCTCGATCGCCGAAGCCGTCCTGCCCGCCGCGGTGGTCGAGGCGGCGCGGTGCGAGCTGCGGCGGAGGCTTGAGACGCCCGAGCTCGTCACGGCCGGTCGTCAGCGCGAGCGCCTGCTCACCCGGCTTGAGCAGCTCAAGAAGCAGCACGGATGGGGTGATCTCACCGACGCCGACTACCAAGCCCAACGCGACGCGGCCCGGACGACGCTCGCGGGGCTACCCGATGAGGACAGAGTCCGTTCGTTCGATGCCTACCGGGCTCGGCTGTTGGCCCTACCCGAGGCGATCGCACTGGCGTCGCCTGCCCGCCAGGAAGAGCTCTGCCGGCTGCTCGTCGAACGGGTTCTCGTACGGGACCGCAGGGTCGAATCGATCGACTGGGTGCCCGCAGCACGGCCATTCTTCGAAAAACAGCGGGAGTGCCCCCAAGGGGATTCGAACCCCTGATCTCCACCTTGAAAGGGTGGCGTCCTAGGCCTCTAGACGATGGGGGCCGGGCCGGCCGAGTGTATCAGGGCCTCGTGGCCGAGCCGCTCGTCCGACTCGCCCGCGCCGCCGGGATCCAGAGGATCCCATCGCCCGGCCAGACAAGATCGACTTCCTTCAGCGCGGCTTCGATGAGCGCCGACGCGACCGGGAATGCGGACGCAATCGTCTCGGGATGCTTGGCCACGATCTCCCGATGATGCCTCGTGGCCGGCAAGGCCAGGACAACGTGGATCGTCCGATCCGCAAGGGCACCTGACGCGAAGGCGTCACGCTTCACGTGCAGCTCGCGAATGATCTCCTCGAGGCTGCCGACCCGGGACTCGACCTCGATGAGGACGGTGCGTCCTGGCTGGTCGAGGCGCAGGTCGACCGACATGCGGGCGTTACCCGGGACAGACGCCTCCACGGTGCGCCGCCATCTCCGGTCCGTCATGGCCAGGATCGATTCGCCGATCGCGGCCTGGGCCGCGTCGCGGATCAGCGGCCCGCTTTGAGCGTAGGCGCTCACGCGCAGCTCGGCTCCCAGAAGCGCTGCCGCGCGAAAGCGGATCGGCAAGCTCACCTGTGGGTCGCCACGCTCGAGTCGGGAGATCACCGTGCGGTCGATGGCGAGGGCGCGGCCGACTGCCGCCTGCGAGATGCCTGCTCGGAGCCTGAGCGCGGCGAGCTCGATTCCGAGGCGGTGGGCCTGAGCGCGGGCCTGCCGATCGCCTTCGCGCATTGCCGTCCGATTCGCGACCATTCGGCCTCTGCTCCGATCTGGTGCCCGCCATGTGTGTGCTCAGTACATCAAACGGGCATAGACGAGGGCTTACCGGCCCTTGAACCGGCGATTTCGGGTCCCGCCAGGAGGTTGAAGGTGAAGGATGAGCACGGCCGAGGGCGCCGTGAGCGTGGGACGATGCCGAATCGATCGGCTCAAGGGACGGAGACGCACCAAAACGGATCTGAACCGTCAGTTTGAGGTTCTGAGCACACACCCCGGCGGCGCCGGAAACCACGCCAAGGCAGCCCGGGACGAGGACTCGGGAGCAGGAGGCTCAGCCTGGGTGGTAGAGCAGGCCCAGGATCATGGCCACGGCCAGCGTGCCGGCGGCTGCGATCGCGGCCACGCCGCCGGCAATCGCCATGAGCACGGCCCGGCCGGCCTGGCCGTCGCGGGCGGCCCGGTAGGTCGCGCTCGCGCCGCTGACGGCGATGATGATCAGGACGATGCCCAGGATCGTGGCCGACGTGGTCAGGAGGGGGATCTGGCTGTTGTCGCGAGTGACGAATGCGTAGATCGCCAGGGCGAGCGAACCAGCCAGGGCGATCGCGATGCAGACCCGGATCGGGGTGATCCTGGGCGGCCGGATTGCTGGGGTCATGCGCCGCCTTTGATGCGGTGATAGACGGCCACGTTGTAGGTCAGCCGGGGCCGCGTCAGGGAAGCCACGATCGCCGAGCCAACGCTACCGAAGGCCTCGTCCACAAAGGCCCTGATGTCATCCATCGTGTCAAAGGTCCAGAAGGTGTGCACGACGCGGATCCTGAAGCCGGTCTTGAGGAACCAGCCATCACGACGACTCCACGTCCGGTATTCGGGCAGGTCGCCGCGTAGGCCGGACACGTCATCCCGGCCGTAGTCATGGACGATCAGCAGCCGGCCCGCGTGGCGCAGGAGGCGCTCGGCCTGCTGGAGCTCGTCCAGCCGAGGATCCGCCGGTCCGGCCGGGCCGCTCGCGTTTTCGCCAGCCGGGCCGCCGGCACCGACGCCGCCGCGGAAGCCCGACCAGTAGGCCACGATCACGTCGGCGCTGGCATCGGGCAGGGCCGCGCTGCCCGCCCACGAGTCAACGACCGTGACCCGGGCGCCCAGCTCCTGGAGCTGCCGGGCGCGCGCGGATCCGCCGCCGAGAAGGACCACATCGCGACCCCCCACCGGGCCGAGTGCCTCGAGTGCGCGTGGGATCTTGCCTTCGACGTCGAGACTGCGGAGCAGTCGCCCGGCCAGCTCGGTGTTGGCCGGATCGAACGGGAGATCAGCCACAGGCCGGGGAGTATAGACGCGAGTCGTGCGCGGTGGCAGCCTCAGCCCGGCAGGAGCACCACGCCGTATCGGGCGGGCACGACCAGGTCCAGATGACCATCGGCGCCCACGGTCGAGCCGGCCAGCCGGGCCTCCGGCTCATCGCGCGTCGCCACGACCGGGGCGAGCCGCTGCCCGGCCAGCTCGACGGCCTGGATCGTCAGCTCCGCGGCACCCTCACCGGCGTTGACGATGACCAGGGCGGGCGGCGTTCCGGGCGGCAGATCGCTCAGCTCGTCCCATGCACCGGAGCGCAGGATCCCGATCGAATCGCCGGACGTGCCCGCGATCCGCAGGCCCCCATTGCGCAGGACCGGCTGCTCGTGGCGCAGGGCCAGGAGGGCCCGCATGTACGCCAGCGTCGGCTGGTCCCAGGCCGCATCGTCCCACGGGTAGGCCCGCCGGCAGTCCGGATCGTTGGCCCCTTCCATGCCGATTTCGTCGCCGTAGTAGATGCAGGGTGCACCGGGCAAGGTGGTCTGGAGCATGAACGCCAGCCGGATCCCCGCTTCGTCCCGGCTGAGCAGGGTTCGGACCCGGGGGGTGTCGTGGCTGTCGAGGAGGTTGAGCTGGACCGCGTCCGTCTCGGGCGCATAGGCCGCCAGGACCGACACGATCCGGCCGGCCATCTCCGCGCCGCTCAGACGCACGATCCGCGAATACTCGGCGTGGCTGTGGACGATCTCGTTGTCCAGGTGGTGGGCCCCGGCATAGCCCAGGATCGCCTCGGCCAGCGGGTAGTTCATCGTGGCATCGAAGCGGTCGCCGGCCGTCCAGTCCGGCGCGACGTGCCAGATCTCGCCGACCAGGTAGGCCTCCGGGTTGACCGCCCGGACGCGCGCCCGGAAGGCCTGCCAGAAGGCTGGATCGGCGATCTCCTCGGGCACGTCCAGCCGCCAGCCGTCGATGCCGAACCTGACCCAGTGCTCGGCCACGGTCAACAGATAATCCCGGACCGGCTGGAAGTCGGTGTTGAGCTTGGGCAGGGCGGGCAGGCCCCACCACGCCTCGTAGCCGAGGCGGTCGATCGAGCTCGCCCCTTCGCCCGCCTGGCCGGGGGCCGGAATCGTGCGGCCGGTGTCCGGATAGGCCAGCAGCTGGACCCCGCCATCAAGCGCCGGGCGGTCCTCGCGGAACCAGTCAAGGTAGGGCGACGAGGCGCCGTTCTCGAGGACGTGGTGGAACGCCCAGAAGCCCCGTCCGGTGTGGTTGAACACGCCGTCGAGGACGACCCGTATGCCCCAGGCATGGGCCGCGTCGAGCAGCTCGCGCAGGGCCGCGTCGCCACCGAGCAGGGGGTCCACTCTGAGGTAGTCATAGGTGTGGTAGCGGTGGTTCGAGGCCGAGGCAAAGATCGGAGTGAGGTAGAGCGCCGTGATCCCCAGATCGGCGAGCATCGGCAGGTGCTCGGCGATTCCGAGCAGGTCGCCGCCCTTGAAGCCGTGGGTCGTGGGCGGGTCCGACCAGGGCTGGAGGTGACCCGGCTTGGGCACCCGGTCACTGGCGGCGAAACGGTCCGGAAAGATCTGGTAGAAGACGGCATCGCGGACCCAGCGCGGCGTGTCGATCACACCGTCAGCCTAACGGGCCGTCCGGGACGGAGTCGGCCCGGCTCGCGACGTGCTCCTTAGACCTCGTTCAACCAGGCCCGCACGCCAGGGGCCAGCAGGCCCCGGAAGAGGAGCACGGCAAGGGCGGCGAAGAACAGGGTGGCCGCAATCCGGGGCCCGGTCACGTTGAACGACAGCCAGGCCAGGGGGATCGCCGGCAGGGTCAGGGTGGCCAGGCCCAGGGCCAGGGTCCGGGCGGCTTCCTTGCGCTGGATCACCAGGGTCATCGTGAAGATGGTGTAGGCCAGCAGGATCATCACGATCACCCCGATTGGGCTGACCGGGGCCGAGATGGCCTGGTCGATCACGAAGCGCAGCGAGAGCCCGATGATCATGAGGATGAGCGAGCCGTAGACCAGGAAGATTCGAATGCCGTTGGGCATGTCCCGCAGGGTCGGCTTAGCCGGCGGCTGCGCCCGCCCCCCGGACCTGGCTCGCTGTTTGCTCACCGCCTGATAATGCCATGACCCGCGCACGAGTCGGCCGGGGACGGTACCCTTGGCCGCCGAGGCCGCTAGATTGGCTTCATCGAGCCCTGTCGCCCCGTCGATCTGACCCTGAGGAAACCTTGAGCAAAGCATCCCGCCGCAGCTCACGGACCACCCGTGGAGTTCCGGCCAACCCGAATCGCAATCCGAATGGCCCGGCCGCGTCCAGCCCGCCGCCGCCCAGCGCGGCCGCCCCCGGCAGCGCCACGCCGACCGGTCAGGGCGCGAGCTCCGTCGTCCCGCCGATGGTCGTCTCGGTGCCGGCCTCGGGCGCCAAACCGGCCGCGGGCGCCAAGCCCGGCTCAACCAGGCCGGGCTCGACCAGGCCGCCGGCCAGCCGATCGTCGAGTCGCTCGGGCAGCTCGGGACGGCCCCGTCGGACGCTCTATCAGCCCTCGTTCTACCAGCGCCATCGAACAGTCCTGCTGAGCCTCGTTGTGGTGGCGATCGTGGCGGTCGTGGGCGCCTTCTTCTTCTTCAGCGCAACGGCCAGCGCCTATACCTGCACGACCATCACTCAGCCCCAGCCGTCCGGGACGCCCCTGCCCAACGGCTCGCCGGCCCTCGTCGGCCAGGCCCAGCCGGACATGGGCAACCTGCACATCGCGGTGGGCTCGAATCAGCGCTACTCGTACTGCCCGCCGGCCTCCGGCCCGCACTACAACAACCCGGGCGTAGATGGCCCGATCCCGGCCAAGTTCTACGGCCCGGACGCCGGCACCCGGCCGGAAGGCTGGATCCACAACCTCGAGCACGGCGCGGTGGTGATCCTCTACAACTGCAACATGGGCGCCTGTACCGCGGAGAACCAGACCGCCTTGCAGGCGCTGACCGTGAACTTCCCGGATAGCCCGGTGTGCAAGGTCAAGGCTGGCGTGCTCGCGCCCGTCATCGCCCGCTTTGACAACATGCCCGAGCCCTATGCCGCCCTGGTCTGGGATCGCGTGCTGTATCTGACGAGTGTCGACCGCGACCAGATCCTCCAGTTCTACGCGACCGAGGCCGAGACCACGAACCCGGAGATGCAGTGCACCCGGCCGTCGCCCGGCCTGGCGCCGAGTGCGGCACCGAGCGGAGCCTCGCCCGCCGCCAGCCCGGTGGCAAGTCCGACAGCCAGCCCGACGCCCAGCCCGACGCCCAGCCCAACGCCCTCGGCCAGCCCGAGCTGAGGATGGCCGCCAAAGGGGCCAGCACGGGCAAGCAGGTCGACGACGGGACGGCTACTCGCCTGTTCGCCCACCAGGCGCCAGGTGAGCTGGGTGGCGTCGGCACGCCGGTCGAGGGGATGGCCCTGGGCCGGCTGGGCGACGACGGGATTGTGCGCACCGGCGCTCGCTCGAACCCGGTTGGCGAGCTGGTCCCCGCTCCGCCCGTGCCCCGGCCGGGCAAGATCATCTGCATCGGCCTGAACTATCAGGATCATGCGGCCGAGGGTGGCCGCGATGCGCCCGATCGGCCGCTCGTCTTCTCCAAGTTCGCCAACGCCGTGGTGGCCGACGGTGATGCCGTCGTCCGGCCGGCCGGCAGCCATGCCCTCGACCTGGAGGGCGAGCTGGGCGTGGTCATCGGGCGGGCTGCCCACCGAGTGGCAGCGGCCGACGCCTACAAGTATGTCCTCGGCTACATCGTGCTCAATGACATCTCCGCCCGCGACTGGCAGGGCAGCCCGCCGGCACTCCGGCCCGGCGAGCACGGCGATGGTCAGTGGCTCCGGGCCAAGGGCTCCGACACGTTCCTGCCGATGGGCCCGGTGCTGGCCTTCAAGACGGCCATTCCCGATCCCCACCGGCTCCGGATCCGGTCCTGGCGCACCCCCGGCAACGGGCCCGGGGCCGGCATCCCGATGCTGATGCAGGACGGCAACACCGCCGACATGATCTTCCGGATCCCGCAGCTGATCGAGTTCGTGACCGCCTCGATCAGTCTCGAGCCGGGCGACGTGATCTCGACCGGCACGCCGGCCGGGGTCGGTGTCTTTCGCACCCCGCCGGTCTTCCTGGAGCCCGGCGATCGGGTCCGGGTCGAGATCGAGGGGATCGGCTCGGTCGAGAATCCGATCGTCGCGGCCGACTAGCAACATGGCCGAGGGGCAGATCCCGGACACGATGCGGGCGCTGGTCAAGGCCAGTCCGTCGGCCGGGGCCGAGCTGCGCGACGTGCCCGTGCCCGTGCCCGGCGACGGCGAGCTCCTCATCCGGGTCGAGGCGGCCAGCCTGTGTGGAACGGACCTGCACATCTATCGCTGGGACGACTGGGCGATGAACCGGCTGGGCGGCGGCCTGCCCCGGATCTTCGGCCATGAGATGGCCGGCCGGGTGGTTGCCCACGGACCCAATGTCCGCGGCCGGGGCGAGATTCCGCTGGGCACGCTGGTCGCCGCCGAGACCCACCTGGTCGACCAGAGCTGCTACCAGTGCCGGACCGGCCGCGAGCACGTCTGCGCCAACCTGCGCATCCTGGGCGTGGACACGAATGGGGCGTTCGCCCAGTACGTCGCTCTGCCGGCCCACAACGCCTGGCCGTCGGAGGGCTTGAGCGCCGAGATCGCGGCCATCCAGGAGCCCATGGGCAACGCCGTCCACGCCGCTTTCGTCGAAGAGCTCGCCGGCCAGACGGTCGTGGTCACCGGCTGCGGCCCGATCGGCCTCATGACCGTCGCGATTGCCAACCTCGCCGGGGCGGCCAAGGTCTTCGCCACCGACATCAACCCCGAGCGACTCGAGATCGCCCGCCGGCTGGGTGCCGATGTCGTGATCAACGGCAACGAGGAGGACGTGGTCGCCCGGTTGCGCCAGCTGACCGGCGGGGTGGGCGTCGACGTGGTCCTCGAGATGAGCGGCGCCGAGATCGCCATCCGCCAGGGCTTCGAAGCGGTCACGAACGGCGGCCGGGTCTCGCTGCTGGGGATCCCGGAGCGGCCGATCACGCTGGACCTGGCCAGCGACGTCATCTTCAAGGGACTGCGGGTCTACGGGATCACCGGCCGCAAGATGTTCGAGACCTGGTATCGGACCCAGGCCCTCCTGGCCCAGGGCCTCGACCTGACCCCGATCGTGACCCACCGGATCCCGTTGCGCGACTACCACCAGGCGTTCGAGCTGCTGGCCGGTGGCCACGCCGGCAAAGTCGTGCTCCTGCCGCAGGAGGCCTGAGGTGACTGCTTCTCGATCCGATCCGCTCGAGTTCATCGCCGAGGAGTTGGCCGACCTGCGCGCCAAGCACCTCTATCGTGCCCTGCGGGTGATGAGCTCGGCCCAGGGTCCGGAGGTGGTGGTCGATGGCCGGCCGTGTGTCAGCTTCAGCTCGAACGACTACCTGGGCCTGACCCATCATCCCCGGCTGCGGGCGGCAGCCCTTGGGGCGGTCCAGTCCTACGGGGCTGGCTCGGGCGCCGTCCGGACGATCGCCGGGACCATGTCCCTGCACGAGGAGCTCGAGGCGACCCTCGCGAAGTTCAAGCACACCGAGGCGGTCCTGACCTTCCCGTCGGGATTCAGCGCCAACACCGGGGTGATCCCGACGATCGCCGGCGAGGGAGACCTGATCGTCAGCGACAGCCTCAACCACGCCTCGATCATCGACGGGATGCGCCTGTCGAAGGCACCCCGGGTCATCTACCAGCACGCGGACGTGGTTGCCCTCCGGGAGCAGCTGGCGGCGGCCCGGACGGCCGGCCGGAGCGACGGCGGCGGCCCACATCGGCTCATCCTGGTCGTCACCGACGGCGTGTTCAGCATGGACGGCGACATCGCCCCGCTACCGGGTATCGTGGACGCGGCCGAGGAGTTCGGGGCGGCGGTGATGGTCGACGATGCTCACGCCTCTGGCGTCCTCGGGGATGCCGGCCGGGGCACGGTCGATCACTTCGGGTTGCACGGCCGGGTGGCCATCCAGGTGGGCACCCTGAGCAAGGCCGTCGGCGTCCTGGGGGGCTACGTGGCGGGCTCGCAGGACCTCCGCGACCTCCTCGTCCAGCGGGCCCGGCCGATCCTCTTCTCGACGTCGGCTCCGCCGGCCGTTGCCGCGGCCTGCCTCGAGGCGATCCACGTGCTCGAAGAGGAGCCGCAGCTCCACGAGCGCCTGTGGGCCAATACCCGCCGGTTCAAGGCGGAGCTGAGCCGGCTGGGCCTCGACACCGGCGTCTCGGAGACCCCGATCACGCCGGTGATGATGGGCGACTCGGCAACCGCCGGCCAGTTCTCCGACCTGCTCTTCGAGGCCGGCGTCTTCGCCCAGCCGATCGTCTACCCGACCGTCGCCCTGGACAAGGCCCGGATCCGGACGATCGTCACCGCGGCCCACACCGACGACCATATCGATCGAGCCCTCGAGGCGTTTGGCCGGATCGGCCGGCAGCTGGGCCTGATCGGCGGGTGACCGACGCCACCACCGCCCCGATCACCGTTACCGATCGGCAGGCCCGCGATCTGCCGCTCGATAGCCACGTCCATACCAACCTGTCGCCCGACAGCTCCGTCGCGATCGACGTTTATGCCGCGATCGCCGTCGAGCTGGGGATCAGCGAGTTCGCCGTCACTGACCACATCGATTTCGACTCTCGTGACCCGGCTTACAACTACAGCACCTATGCCGATCGAGAACGGACGGTGCGGGCCGCGGCCGAGCGCTGGGCGGCCCACGGGCTGGCGATCCGGTTCGGGGCCGAGCTGACCTACAACACGGCCTGGGACGCCGCCCTGCGAGACCACCTGGCCGGCCATGGCTACGACTTCACGATCGGTTCGGTCCACGATTGGCCCGATTCCCCATACATCCCGAGCCGGGTCAGGACGTTTGCCAGCGGACGATCCCTCGATGAGGTGGTCGCGCCCTATTTCGCCCAGGTCACGGCTGCTGCGCGGACCGGCCTGTTCGACACGATTGGCCACCTGGACGTGGTCAAGCGTTACCTCTATCCGGTGATCCCGCCGGCCGTCCTCGGGGAACGATCCGATCTCTTCGAGCCCGCCCTGAGAGCGCTCATCGACAGCGGGACCGCCCTTGAGGTGAACACCAGCGGGCTGCGTCACGCGGTCGGCGAGACATATCCGGCGCCATCGGTGGTGGCCCGGTTCAGGGAGCTCGGCGGCGAACGCGTCAGCGTCGGCTCGGACGCCCACCAACCGGACTGGTTCGCCTATGGCCTCGACCGGGCCTACCGGATCGCGGCCGATTCCGGCTTCGACCAGGTGTCCTTCCGACGCGAGCCGCGGGATGCCGCCAGCTCGAGCGAAGGCCGGGTCGCCATCGAGATCCCGGAACGGTTCCGAGCTGCGGCGGCCAGTCGATGAAGCTCGACGTGATCGGGGCCGGGCCGGCCTACACCGACCGACCGGGGGCCGTGGGCTCCAGCTACCTCGTGTCGCTCCAGGGCGATGGCCGCAGCGGTGGAGACGGCAGCGGCGACCAAGGCGCGACCCACCTGCTGCTCGACCTTGGCCACGGCGCCTTCGCCAATCTGGCCGGCGCGATCGAGCCGTCGAGCCTGACCGGGATTGCGATCAGCCACCTCCATCCCGACCATTTCATCGACCTCGTCCCGCTGCGCCACTACCTGCGCTACGAGTTCGAGCCACCCCGCCGGCTGCCGGTGCTGGCCCCCAGCGCCCTGACTCACCGCCTCGATGCCCTCCTCGGCGAGCCTGGCTTCACGGCGGCGTCGTTCGACGTCGAGGCGTTGGGCGACCGGATGGTTCGCCAGGTCGGCGGCTTCGTGCTCGAGGCCAGGCGGGTCACCCACACCGACGACTCCTATGCGTTCCGGGTCAGCCCGGCCTCGTTTGCCGATTACGAGGTGCTCCAGCTCAACATCCGGCACGGTTCTGGGGGCGTGACCGGGTACGGAGCGGCGACGGGGCTGGTCTATTCGGGCGACTGCGGGCGGGCGGCGGACCTCAAGCCGCTCATCCGGCCCGGCGACAGCCTGCTGACCGAGGTGTCGTTCGGCCTCGGGCCGGTCCAGCCCGGAGCCCAGCACCTGGACGCGGGCGACGTGGCCGAGATCGCCCGGGACGCCGGGGTCAGCCGGATCCTGCTGACCCACCTTCTGGCCGGTCGCGACCGGGCCGCCACCGTGGCCGAGGTAACCCGGCTGAGCGGTGGCATCCCGACCGCGCTGGTTGACCCGGGAGACACCTTCGACCTCTGAGGCTTGGACCCGTGGGCTGGACGTCTGGGCCGAGAGCTCGGCTACCATTCCGGGCGTGACGATCAGCCCGGCCATTGAGCCGACCCTGCGCAGCGCAGCCATCCACGCCGTCGAGCGTGCCCTGGCCGCCGCGATCGCCGCCGGGACGTTGCCCCAGGCCCCGACCGAGGGTCCGGCGGTTTCGGTCGACGTCGGCCGACCGGCGAATGCCGAGCACGGCGACCTGGCCACGAACCTGGCCCTCAAGCTGGCCAGGCCGCTTCGCCGCGCGCCGCTCGAGATTGCCGCGGCGATCGCGGCCGAGCTCAACCGCGAGTCGGCCACGAGCTCGTCGAGCAGCCCGATCGCGTCGGCCGAGCTCGCCCCACCCGGCTTCGTCAACCTGCACCTGGCGGACCCCGCCCTCGATCGGGTCCTGGCCGGGATCCTGGCCAACCCGACCGACTGGGGCCGGGTCGCGGCGGCGATGCCGCGCCGGATCAATGTCGAGTTCGTGTCGGCCAACCCGACCGGGCCGCTCACGATCGGCAACGCCCGGGGTGCCTTCGTTGGCGACGTCCTGTGCCGAGTGCTCGAGGCCGGCGGGCATACCGTCGAGCGCGAGTACTACTTCAACGACTCGGGCGCCCAGATCCAGAAGCTTGGTGCCACCGTGTTCGCCCTCCGGACGGGCCAGCCGGTACCCGAGGACGGCTACCACGGCGACTACACCCAGACCCTGGCCGACGCCCTGCCGGCCGGGCGCCTCGCCGACGCCCAGGCACCCGGGGCCGATCCGGCCGACCTGGTCGGACGCTGGGCGGCCGGCGAGGTCCGCAAGGGGATCGAGGCGAGCCTGGACCACCTCGGCGTCCACTTCGACGTATGGAAGAGCGAGGGCTCGCTCCACACCGAAGGCTGGGTCGAGCGGGCGATCGAGCGACTCCGAGCCGGCAATTTCGTGTACGTCCAGGACGGCGCCACCTGGTTTCGGTCGACCAGCTTCGGCGACGACAAGGATCGAGTGATCCTGCGCTCCAACGGCGAGCCGACCTACTTCGCCTCCGACATCGGCTACGTCACCGAGAAGTTCAGCCGCGGCTTCGAGGAGCTGATCTACATCTGGGGCGCGGACCATCACGGCACCGTGGCCCGGGTGCGCAACGCGGCCGAGGCGATGGGCTACGACAAGGAAGCCGTACGCATGCTCCTGATCGCCTGGGTGCGCTTCATCGTCGACGGCGTCGAGGTCTCGATGAGCAAGCGCGCGGGCACGTTCATCACCCTCGACCAGCTCCTGGACGAGGTCGGGGTCGATGCCGCCCGCTGGTTCTTCGCGTCACGCGGCCCGACCTCAGGGATCGACTTCGACATCGAGCTGGCCAAGAAGCAATCGAGCGAGAACCCGGTCTACTACGTCCAGTACGCCCACGCCCGGATCGCTTCGCTCCTGCGCCGGGCCGGCGAGGCCGGCCTCCAACCTGCATCGGCTGTAGGCGACGCGCTGGCCGGGCCGGCCGAGGCCGTCCTGGCCCGCCACATCGTCCGGTTTCCGGAGGTGGTCGAGGACGCTGCAGCACTCGAGGAGGCCCAGGGGATCACGGCCTATGCGACCGAGCTGGCCACGGCCTTCCACGCCTTCTACCGGGACGCCAAGGTCGTCGACCCGGCCGAGCCGGACCGATCTGCCGCGCGCCTCGCCCTCGTCGCGGCCGCCCAGCGGACCCTGGCCAACGCCCTGGCCCTGCTCGGAATCTCCGCGCCGGAGTCCATGTAGCCTCGGCCCGGCCCCCAGCCGCGGGACTCCGCCGCCTCAGCCCGCCCACTCTTGTCGTTTAGCAATCGGCGTGCTGTTAGGCGGGGACGCGCCCCGGTTCTGACCCGAATCGAGCGACCGGGCGAGCTACCCAAGCACGATGGAAGGGTGGCGAGACGTGCCGGAGGGCCAGAATGCCGCTCAGTCTCCGCCCAAGACCACGTCCATTGCTAAACGACAGGTTTGGGCCGCGGCTCGGGGCGCTGGCCCGAGGCGTCGGCTCGGTGATCTGACACACGGCACCCGACCCAACGTTTCGCCGGATGGGACAAATTGGGCATCTCGCCGATCGAGCCGCCCTTTGCGGTCGTCTGTTCGGCCCGATTCATCCCGAGCCACGCTCGTCGCGGTACGAATTACAGCTCCGGCCATCGCCACGCCAGCTCGACCGAGCCGAAACCGCGGTTTTGTCTCACCACGATCAACAACGTCCTATCGCGGGAACGTCACGCGGGTCTCCGGCTGAGGAATGCCACGCCGGAGCTCCGGCACGGACGATGAGGAACCTTTAGCCGGCCAGCCCCAGCGCCGCGGCCAGGGCGTTGATCGTGACCTGATCGGAGGCCACGAACAGGACCACCTGGTTGGTGCTGCCCGGGTCGATCATCGCCGTGGCCCCGGCTGTGGAGGTGGGCAGCAGCTTGAGCGTCGGACCGGCGGCAGCGGCGAACTCGGCGGCGTCCGCGGGAGTGTCCCAGTTGGTGATGAGCGCGATCCCGAACGTCGACCCGTGCTCGACCAGAGCCAGGCGATCACCGCCCCAGCCGGCCGCCGCCGCTTCCGCCTGGCCCACCGGCAGCTTGCCAACCTGCTCGAGCCAGATCCGGACCTGCAGCTCGCCGAAGGTGTCGGTGAGGGGCATCGTCCAGCCCTTACCCAGCTTGGCGGCCAGCGTCGTCGGGATGGTCACCTGGATCGGCGGCTCGTGGCTGGCCCACTTGTCCGGGTGGAGGATCTGCTCGGTCGAATCGGGCGGCTTTGCGTAGGCGGCATTGACGGCGGCCCAACCGCCGCTGGTCTGCAACCCGTTGACCCAGCTGAGGCCCTGCTGGTACGGGAAGAGGAGTGTCTCCTTGAGGTCATCGGGCATGGCCGCGAGGATCGCCGTCTGGCTTGGGTCGTTCGCCTCCGAGGCGAGCTCAAGGAGCTGGCCGGTGGTCATGTGCGCCTCGGCCCACTGGGTCATCAGGAGGGTGGCGTCGCCCTCGGGCAGCGACAGGCGGGCGAGCCCCCGATCCGAGTTGCTGGTGTCGTCCAGGCCAAGCTTGGCCAGGCCGAAGTTCTGGTCCTGGAGGGCGTGATCGAACTCATGGGCGTACGTGATCTGCTCGATCGGGCCGAGCTGGCCGCTCTTCGATACGACGTCCATCGTCTTGGTGTCCGGGTCGTACAGTCCGGCGACCTGGCTCGACAGGAGCTTGACATCGAGGTCCTTGAGCGAGGCATCCGCTGGTAGCAGCCCGAGCGCCTTGAGCAGCTGCTCGTTGGCGGCGATGAGGGCCCGCGGGTTGCTCTTGTCGAACGAGGCCGCGATCTGGGCGGCGAGCTGGCCCTCGTCCAGGATCCGGCGAGCGACGTCGGAAGTCTTGGACAGCTGCCGGATCTGCTGGACCTGGCCTTCGATCGAATTGAAGATCGCGTCGTTGCTGAGCGAGGCGATCGGGCTGGGGGCCCGCGCCGAGGGCGAGGCCGGCAGCGTGGTCGGGCTCAAGCTCGGCTGGGCCGAGCTGGCCGAGGGCGGTCCGCTGGAGCCGCACGCGCCGGCAAGGATTGCGACGATGCCAAGCGCGATGCCCATCTCCGCCAGGCGCCGCGATCCGGTCAGGTTGGCCATCGATCGATTGTGGCAGTTCCACTCGACCGGGCCGTCCCCCGGTCGTCCCATGACCCGGACCGTGCCTCGAGCCTGACGGCCCCCTGACCGAGCCCAGGGCAGCGTGTCCCTTTCTTAATCAAACGGCGCGTTGTGCCTGAATCAGCACGACCTAACGTTGTCCCCGGAACCGTACGACGAGTTCCACCTCCCTCCCTCCGACCGGGAGTGCCGATTGGGCAGGCGCTCCCGGTCCTTCCTTGTCCGGACCGCCGTTCTGGCCGAAGCGCGAGCCAACCGCCAGCTACGGCGCGGGTGATCGCCATCTGTCAGAATCCGGCCAATGGAACTCACCTGGTACGGTCGGACGTGCGTCCGCCTCAAGGGTCGCGACGCCGTCGTGGTGGCCGACCCATTCCCATCCATCGTCGGACCCACCGGTCGGGGGATCACGGCCGAGATCGTGACCTACAGCCATCCCGACGACGCACCCCCGTCGCGGGCCAAGGGCAAGACCGCGCGTGACGGCAAGACGATCATCCCGAGCAGCCTGGAAGAGGCGTTCGTCCTGGACGGGCCGGGCGAGTACGAGATCCGGCACGTCCTGCTCACGGGCGTGCGCACCTATCGGGACGACAAGCGGGGTGAGGATCGGGGTCGCCAGACCGCCTTCGTGGTCGAGCTCGACCAGATGCAGACCATCCACCTGGGCGACATCGGCCACCTGCTGACCGAGGAGAAGCTCGGCGATATCGGCTCGGTCGACATCGCCTGCGTCCCGATCGGCGGCAACCTGAGCGCCACCCGGGCCGCCGAGCTGATCGCCCAGCTCGACCCCAGGATCGTGGTCCCGATGCCCGTCTGCGAGAACGAGGCCGACTGCGACGAGGCGATGGCCAAGTTCTTCCACGAGATGGGCGGCGCCCCCGGGCCCGCCCAGCCCAAGCTCCAGATCGCGATGTCCGCCCTACCCGACGAAACGACCGTCGTCCTCCTGGAGTCTCGCGGCAAGCAGTAGACCCGCGGCAGGCAGGAGGCCTGCGGCAGGCAGGAGCGCCGAGCCATGCTCTTCGCCATCGATCCGGTGCCGGCGATCAATCTTCTCGCTGCCCGGGACCAGATGGCCTTCACCCTGGGCTTCCACATCATCCTGGCCTGCCTCGGGGTGGCCCTGCCCACCTTCCTCCTGATCGCCAACTGGCGGGCAATTCGCAGCGACGATGCGGACGCGCTGCGCCTCGCCCGGCGCTGGACCCGGATCATCGCCGTGACCTTTGCCGTGGGCGCCGTGTCGGGCACGATCCTGTCATTCGAGATGGGCCTGCTCTGGCCGGGCCTGATGGGCCGCTTCGGGGCGGCCTATGGCATCCCGTTCGCGATCGAAGGGATCTTTTTCTTCCTCGAGGCGATCTTCATCGCGATCTACATCTACGGCTGGGACCGCCTCTCGCCGTGGGCCCACCTCCTGAGCGGCGTGCCGATCGTGATTGCCGGCTTCGGGGGCACGTTCTCGGTCGTGTCGGCCAACGCCTGGCTCAACCAGCCCGCCGGATTCACGCTCGATGCTGCGGGCAATGTGACGGCGGTGAACGTGGTCGGGGTCATCTTCAACAACGCCACCTGGTACGAGGCGGCGCACATGTTCCTGGCGGCCTACATGGTCAGCGGCTTCCTGCTCGCCTCGGTCTATGCCCTCGGCCGGCTGCGCGGGCGGCTCGATCGCTACACCCGCCTCGGCTTCGTGATCCCATTCGCCGTGGCGGCCATCGCCACGCCGCTCCAGATCGGGGTCGGCGATATCGCCGCCCGGGCCGTATTCACCGACCAGCCGATCAAGTTCGCCGCCATGGAGCTCGTCCAGAAGACCGGCCCGGACACACCGGTCGTCATCGGCGGCGTGCTGGTCGACGGCAAGGTCGTAGGCGGCCTGGTCATCCCGTCGCTCGACTCACTGCTGGCCGGCTTCAACACGAATACCGTCGTCCAGGGCCTGGACGCCGTGCCGATCGACCAGCAGCCACCCGTCAACGTGGTCCACCTGGCCTGGGACACGATGCTCACGATGGGCTTTTCCCTGCTGGCCCTGGCCGCCTGGTTCGGCCTGGCCTGGCTGCGCCGTCGGGACCTGCCCACGAGTCGCTGGTTCTATCGCTTTGCCACGGTGGCGGGCGTGGCGGCCGTGGTCGCCCTCGAGGCTGGCTGGGTGGTGACCGAGGTCGGGCGCCAGCCCTGGGTGGTGTACGGCCTGCTGCGGACATCCGACGCGGTCAGCCGGGCGCCGGGCATCGTGATCTCCTTCGTGGTGCTCCTCGGGATCTACATCGTCCTAGGCGCGGCGACGTTCATCGTGCTGCGCTCGATGAGCCGCCAGGGAGCCGCTGAGGCGCGGGCCGCCGACACGCCCTACGGGCCGAGCCAATGAACGGCAACCGGCCGTGACCAGCGCCGATGTCGTCGCCCTCGTCCTGTGGCTGGGCGTGTCGACCTATGCCGTCTTCGGCGGGGCCGACTTCGGGGCCGGGCTATGGGACCTGCTCGCCGGTCCTACCGACCAGGGCGAGCAGCCCCGTGGCTTGATCGACGCCTCGATCGGGCCGGTCTGGGAGGCCAACCACACCTGGCTGATCTTCGACGTGGTGATCCTGTGGAGCGCCTTTCCGCTGGCCTTCTCGTCGCTCATGTCGACCCTGTACATCCCGCTCACTCTGGCGGCCTTCGGGATCATCCTGCGCGGGGCCGGCTTCGCGTTCCGCAAGTACACCAGCAAGCTGGCCGGCCGCCGGGCGTTCGGCGCCACCTTCGCCCTGTCGTCGGTCATCACCCCGTTCTTCCTGGGCTCCGCCCTCGGCGGGATCGCGTCGGGCCGGGTGCCGGCGGGCAATGCCGCCGGGGACCCGTGGACGAGCTGGCTCAACCCGACCTCCGTCCTGGTCGGTAGCCTGGCCGTGGCTGCCGGCGCCTACCTGGCCGCCGTCTTCCTGGTGGCGGCCGCTCGCCGGCGTGACGAGCCGAGCCTCGAGGCTTACTTCCGGCGACGCGCCCTGGCCATGGGCATCGTCGCCGGCGGGTTGGCGGTCGGCGGACTGGGCGTGATCGGGGCCGATGCGCCCGACCTGGCGGCCGGCCTGGCCGGGCGAGCCCTGCCACTGGTTGGCCTGTCGGTGGTCCTGGGCAGTGCCAGCCTGGTCCTCCTGGCTCGCGGCGCGACCCGCGGAATCCGGGCCGTGGCGGCCGGGGCGGTCACGGCCATCGTGTGGGGCTGGGGCCTGGCCCAGTACCCCTCGATCCTGCCCGGCTCCCTGAGCATCACCGCGGCGGCGGCTCCGGCTGGAACACTCGATGCCCTGCTCGTCATCTCGATTGCGGCGGCCCTCACGATCGGCCCGTCCCTGGCCCTGCTGTTCGTCCTCGACGGTCGCAGCCGGCTCGAGGCCGGCCACTAGCCCGAAGCCGGGCGACCTGGGCGTCCTGAGCCACCCGGTCGGCTCAGCGCTGGAAGACGGTTCGGCCGCGCTTGATGACGGTCCGGACGAGGTTGGCGCCCGGCCAGTACGGGATCTGGCTGTGGCTGGGCACCCGCCAGATGACGAGGTCGGCCTGCTTGCCCAACTCGATCGAGCCGATGTCGTCACCGAGGCCGAGGGCGTGAGCCGGGTTGATCGTGACCGCCGCCAGGACCTCGGCCGGCGTGAGCTTCAGCTCCAGGCAGGCCACGGTCATCGCCAGGGGCAGGCTGGCCGTGGGCGAGGTGCCGGGATTGAAGTCGGTGGCGATCGCCACTGGCACACCGCGCTCGATGAGCGTGCGTGCCGGAGCGTAGTGGTCGGCCATCAGGAACCAGGTCGTGGCCGGCAGCAGAGTCGCGACCACCGGATGCTCGGTTCCCGCCGCGGCCGCCAGGGCCGCGATGCCCGCCTCCGATGGAGCCGCCAGGTGATCGGCCGACAGTGCCCCGATCTCCGCCGCCAGCTCGGCCCCACCCGATGGCGCCAGCTCGTCGGCGTGGAGCCGCGGCCGCATCCCGAAGGCCTCTGCCGCCATCAGGATCCGGCGGGACTGATCCGGGTTGAACACGCCCGACTCGCAGAAGACGTCGGCGAAGCGCGCCCGGCCCTGGGCGGCGATCCCCGGCAGCTGCTCCTCGAGCAGGTAGCGGGTGAAGGCCTCGGCCGGATCGCGCCGGCTGCGGTACTCGGCAGGCACGGCGTGGGCCCCCAGCCAGGTCGGCCAGATCTCGATCGGTCCCACGCGGCCGAGCAGGTAGGCCGCCTCGAGGAGGCGCAGCTCGGTGGCCAGGTCCAGGCCGTAGCCGGACTTCGCCTCGATCGTGGTCACGCCGTGGCTCAGCATCTCCTCGAGCCAGCGCCGGCCGTGGACCATCAGCTCCTCGGTCGAGGCTGCCCTGGTGGCTTCGACGGTCGACAGGATGCCCCCACCAGCGGCCAGGATCTCGAGGTAGCCGGCGCCCTGCTGGCGGAGACGGAGCTCGGCCTCGCGACTGCCGCCGAACAGGAGATGGGTGTGTGCGTCGACCAGGCCGGGCGTGATCGTGCCGCCGGCCGCGTCGATCCGGGCGAAACGAGCGATCGGCAGGCCCTGGCCTTCGAGCGAGCGCTCAACCGCCGCCCGCGGTCCGACCGCCACGATCCGGTCCTCCCAGGTCGCCACGATCGGCGCGTCGACCTCGCCCTCGGCACGCAGGACGGCAGGGTCGTCCTGGGCCGATCCGATCCGCAGGCCGCCGGCCAGGGTGGCGATCTCACTCGCGCCCAGGATCAGCATGCCGGCCGAGCGGCCGTCGGTCAGTCCCCCCTCGATCACCCGAAAGGTCATGGCCGGCGGATCAGCCGTCGCCGCGCTGGGCCGAGGCCAGGCGCAGCTCCAGGATCTGCATCGGGCTGAAGTCGGGCAGCCGGAGATAACCGGCCGCCGAGGTACAACGGTCTTCGACCGACGCCGAGGGATCGAACCCGGCATGGTCGGCCACGGCCAGGAAGGCGGCCAGCGGGCACAGGCCGATCAGCTCGGACTCGCGCAGGTCCAGCCCGTCGGCGGCAGCCTCCGCTCGAACGGTGTCCCAGACCAGCCACAGCGGGGTCACGGCAAAGTCGAGCAGGTTCATCGAGACCTGGGCGCAGGCCGGCCGATCCCGGGTCTCGGCCAGCTCGACACCCATCGCCTGGACCCGGGGCAGGCCGCCACCCGACTCGCGCACCCGGCGGGCGGTCCGCTTGGCCAGCTCGAGGTCATCCGAGGCCAGGTTGATGTTGTAGGCGATCAGGAACGGCCGCGCTCCGACGGCGACGGCGCCGGCCGACGGATGCATCCGGGCCGGTCCGAAGTCGGGCCCCCGGCCCTCCTGGCCGATCTCGACCTTCAGGCCTTCGTACTGGCCGCGCCGGACATCGGCCAGCTTGACCCGATCGGAACGGCTCGCCGCGGCAGCGTAGAGGTAGACCGGCAGGTCGAAGCGGCGGGCGATCCGGGCCCCGAAGTCGCGGGCAAGCTCGACGCACTCGTCCAGGGTCGTTTCGCCCAGGGGCACGAACGGAATCACATCGATCGCGCCAATCCGCGGGTGCTCGCCGGCCTGGCGCTCCATGTCGATCTCGCCGATCGCCACCTCGACCACCCGGTCCATGGCCAGGACCACGGCGTCGGCCTCGCCGGCCAGGGTCAGCACGCTCCGGTTGTGGCTGGGGTCGCTGGTCCGGTCGAGCAGGAGCGCACCGGGTGTCCGAACGACGGCCTCGGCCAGGCGATCCACGACCTCCGTTCGGCGGCCCTCGGAGAAGTTGGGAACGCACTCAACGAGCCTGACCACCGGTGCATCCTGCCACGTCTGCCCGGCACCCGGCGGTCCTCCACGCAGGCCGCCTGTTCGGCCCGTAACTGCCGTACGTTAGATGCTAGGCTAACGCGATGCCCGACCCGGAACCGGTGGCCGAGCCTCGTCCCGAGCCCCGCCCTAACCTCTTCCACCACCCGAACTTTCGCAAGCTCTGGGTGGGCGACACGATCAGCCAGTTCGGCACGCAGGTCAGCCAGCTGGCGATCCCGCTGGTTGCGATCCTGATCCTCGGGGCGACGCCCTTCGAGGTCGCCCTGCTGGGCACTGTCGAGTTCCTGCCGTTCTTGCTGTTCACCCTGCCGGCCGGGGCCTGGGTTGACCGCCTTCAGCGCCGGCCGATCCTGATCACGGGCGACCTCGGCCGCGCCCTGTGCCTGATCTCGATCCCGATTGCCTACGAGCTTGGCGTGCTGACGATCGCCCAGCTCTACGTCGTCGGCTTCGCGATGGGCGTGCTGACCGTCTTCTTCGATGTTTCGTACCAGTCCTACCTGCCCTCGCTGGTCGAGCGCGACCAACTGGTCGAGGGCAATGCCAAGCTGCAGGCCAGCCAGTCGGCGGCCCAGATCCTCGGGCCCGGCTTCGGCGGCTACCTGATCGGGGTCCTGACCGCCCCGGTCGCGGTGATCGTTGACGCGATCAGCTACCTGGCCTCGGCGCTGTTCGTGTTCAGCATCCACGGCAGCGAGGCGCCGATCCCGCCCCGGGACGGCCCGCAAGGCAGCCGGGCCGAGCGCCTGCGCGGCTTCGGCGGCGAGATCCGGGAGGGCCTCAAGTTCGTTGTCGGGCACCCCTACCTGCGGATGATCGCGGGCGCGACGAGCAGCAGCAACCTCTTCTCGAACGTCGCGATGGGGATCTATCTCGTCTACGTCGTGCGCGTCCTTGGCCTCGACCCGCTGCGGATCGGCCTGGTCTTCTCGCTGGGCAGCATCGGGACGTTCGTGGGCGCCCTGGTGGCCAACAAGATCGCGGCCCGGATTGGGGTCGGCCGCACGATCGTGCTGTCGATGGCGCTCAACGGCCCGTCGGTACTGCTGATCGCGCTTGCCCCGGTGGGAGCCGCCGAGCCGTTCCTGATCGCCTCTGCCGCCCTGGGTGGCTTCAGCGCACTGATCTACAACATCAACCAAGTGAGCTTCCGGCAGGCGATCACGCCCGAGCGGATGCAGGGCCGGATGAATGCCACGATGCGCTTCCTGGTCTGGGGCACGATCCCGATCGGCTCGGTGATCAGCGGGGTGCTGGCCACGATCTTCGGCCTGTCGGCCACGATCTGGGTCGGCGCGATCCTGTCGTTCACGCCGGTCCTGTTCCTGATCTTCTCGCCCATCCTGAGCATCAAGAAGATGCCCAGCAGCCCCGAGGACTGGGCGGCCCGCAACGAAGCGCTCGACGCCGCCGCGGCCGCCGAACCAGGACCGCCGCCGAAGATCTAGGGCGCCTCAGCCATCGCGCATCGGGATCCGGATGCCGCGCTCGGCGGCAACCTCCATGGCTCGCTCGTAGCCGGCATCGACGTGGCGGACGACGCCCATGCCCGGATCGGTGGTCAGGACGCGCTCCAGCTTCCGGGCGGCCAGCTCGGTGCCATCGGCCACCACCACCATCCCGGCGTGCTGGCTGTAGCCGATCCCCGTCCCGCCGCCGTGGTGGATGCTGACCCAGGTGGCGCCGGCCGCGGTGTTGACCAGGGCATTGAGCAACGGCCAGTCGGCGATCGCATCGGAGCCGTCGCGCATCGCCTCCGTCTCGCGGTTGGGCGAGGCCACTGAGCCCGAGTCGAGATGGTCGCGCCCGATGACGATCGGGGCGCTGACGGCTCCGCTCCGGACCAGCTCGTTGAAGACCGCCCCGGCCCGGGCGCGCTCACCGTAGCCAAGCCAGCAGATTCGAGCCGGCAGGCCCTGGAACGGCACCTTGGCCTCGGCCATCCGCAGCCAGCGATGGAGGGCCGCCTTCTCGGGAAACAGCTCGACCAGGGCGTCGTCGGTGCGCTGGATGTCGGCCGGATCGCCCGACAGGGCGACCCAACGAAACGGGCCATTGCCCTCGCAGAACAGCGGCCGGATGAAGGCCGGGACGAAGCCGGGGTAATCGAAGGCATCGGCCACGCCGGCCTCGAGGGCCATGGCCCGCAGGTTGTTGCCGTAGTCGAAGACAACCGAGCCGGCCCGCTGGAAGTCAAGCATCGCCCGGCAGTGGGCGGCCATCGAGCGCATGGCGTGGGCGATGTAGACCTCGGGCTGGCTGGCCCGCAGGGCAGCCGCATCGGCCATTCCGATCTCGGCCGGGATGTAACCGCTCAGGGCGTCATGGGCCGAGGTCTGGTCGGTGACCACATCGATGTGCTCGCCGGCGGCCGCCCAGGCCGGCTCGATCTCGGCGGCGTTGCCGACCAGGGCGATCGACAGCGGTTCGCCGGCGGCGACAGCGGCTCGGGCCATCCGCAACGCCTCGTCCGGATCGTGGGTGAGGCGATCGACATAGCCGATCTCGTGGCGCCGGCGTGCCCGGGCCTCGTCGACCTCGATGCAGATCGCCACCCCATCGTTCATGGTCACGGCCAGCGGCTGGGCACCACCCATCCCGCCCAGCCCGGCGGTCAGGGTCAGCCGGCCGCGCAGTGTCCCGCCGAAATGCTGGCGGGCCAGCTCGGCGAACGTCTCGAACGTGCCCTGCAGGATGCCCTGCGTCCCGATGTAGATCCACGAGCCGGCGGTCATCTGGCCGTACATCGTCAGCCCTTCGCGCTCGAGCTCGCGGAACACCTCCCAGGTCGCCCACTTGCCGACCAGGTTCGAGTTCGCGATCAGCACCCGGGGCGACCACTCGTGGGTCCGGAAGACCGCCACGGGCTTGCCCGACTGGACCAGCAGGGTCTCGTCGTCGGCGAGCCGGCGCAGCTCGCGGACGATCGCGTCGAAGGCGGCCCAGGAACGGGCGGCCCGACCGGTGCCGCCGTAGACGACTAGGGCGTCGGGATTCTCGGCGACCTCCGGGTCGAGGTTGTTCATGAGCATCCGGAGGGCGGCTTCCTGGCCCCAGCCGCGACAGCTCAGCTCGCTGCCCCGGGCGGCCCGGACCGGACGCGCCCCGGGAAGCGGCTGGCGGCCGGTGATCGTCACGGCCCGATTCTAGCCGCCGGGCGGCTGGTCGGGCCGGCGCGCGAGCCGTCGGGTACGCTCCCGTCATGGCCATCCTTGCCGTCCGCCGCTGGTCCAGCCTGGATCGGGCCGAGCGCGAGCGCCTGCTGGCGCGCTCGACCGCGGCGATCTTCGATCCGGCCCTGATGGCCTCGATCGAGGCGATCTTCCGCGACGTAGCCGAGCGCGGAGACGCTGCAGTCCTCGAGGCAACGGCCAGGTTTGACGGGATCCAGTTCGCTTCCGCCGGCGAGCAACGGCTGCCGCGCGCGGACCTCGTGGCGGCTCATGCCGCGATCGACCCGGGGCTCCTGGCCGGGATTCGCGAGGCGATCGCCAACAGCCGCCGGTTCAACGAGGCGCAGGTCGCCCAGACCGGCCGTTCCTGGGCGGACGAGGTCCGTCCAGGCTTCGTGGTCGGGGAGCAGTTCGCGCCGATCCCCTCAGTCGGCCTGTTCGTGCCCACCGGCAAGGCGTCGTATCCGTCGGTGCTGTGCCAGATCGGGACACCCGCCGTTGTCGCCGGCGTAGACCGGATCGTCGTGCTCGTGCCGCCCGTCCCGGGCGGCGATGGGAGCGTGGATCCGGCGACCCTGGCCGTCGCCCACGAGCTGGGCATCGACGAGGTCTACCGGGCCAACGGTCCGGCCGGGATCGCCGCCCTGACCTTCGGCACGGCCACGATCCCGCGCGTGCGCAAGATCGTCGGGCCGGGCAGCCCGGCCGTGACGGCGGCCCAGGTCCTGGCCCAGCGCTATGGCGTCGCGACCCAGATGCTGTGCGGGCCATCGGAGAGCCTGATCATCGCCGACGAGACGGCCGACCCGTGGCGGCTGGCGATCGATCTGCTCAACGAGGCCGAGCACGGCGTCGACTCGGCAGCAACGCTGGTCACGACCTCGCCGGTCGTGGTCGACGCGGTCGAGCTTGCCCTGGCCGAGCAGTTGCCCCAACTAAGTGCGGTTCGAGCCGACTCCGCCCGGGCAGTCCTGTCCGATCTCGGTGGCGCGATCCTCGTCGACACCCTCGCCGAAGCGGTCGCGCTGGCCAACGAGTACGCCGCTGAGCACGTCCAGCTGGCCACCGCCGATCCCGAAGCCACCCTGGCCG
Organism: Candidatus Limnocylindrales bacterium; assembly: GCA_038239115.1. Classification (GTDB taxonomy): domain Bacteria; phylum Chloroflexota; class Limnocylindria; order Limnocylindrales; family CSP1-4; genus Palsa-1033. The sequence continues at coordinate 37,616 of JBBSFD010000012.1, forward strand.
GTCTGCGCTACGCCGGGGAGGCGCTGCTCGGCCAGGACACCCCGATCGGTGCCTCGAGCTACACCCTTGGCATCCCGGCCACCCTGCCGACGGGCGGCTACGCCCAGCTCAACGGCGGGGTCACGGCCCGCACGTTCATGACGTCGACGTCCACGGCCCGGCTCTCACCGGAGGCCCTGGCCGAGCTGGCCGAGCCGACCCTGGCCCTGGCCGATCACGAGTGCTTCCCGGCCCACGCCGCGGCGTTCCGGTTGCGCGGCCTAGGCTAGCCGGCGGTTCTTGCCCCGTACCGCTTGATATTCCGGAAGAACCGACCGGCACGGCGCTCACGCGGGGCGGTCATCACTGGTCGGGCAGTCCGTCACCGATCGTGTATGTCGCCTGGATCGCGTTGTCGGGCCGATCGACCCACTTCGAGTAGCCATGGCCCTCGAAGAGCATCGCTTCGTCCTCGTAGTCCTGCTCGCCGTCGGTATCGGAGTTGAACGAGCGATAGACACTGGGCTCAGTCCAGTCGTGAGTCAGGACCCTGAGGTCGAGCTCGAGCTGCTTGAGATGAGCATCGGCCTCGAGGTCAGCCGCCGATTCGGCTTGGGCAGCCGGGCCACCAGGATGGTCGCGAGTGTCATGTGGACCCTTGACCAGATCACACCAGCACGGGTGGGACTCGAGGTCAGCGCCGGCGTAAGCGGCCGGAGCATCCCCAACGGGGGAATCAGGCCGCGGGGCTCCGCAGTTGTAGCAATGCGTCTCCGAGACATTAAGCGTGTGGCACGCCGGGCACTCCCATGCGTCAACGCTCACGCTCACTCCCCGGCCACGACAGCCAGGCCTAGCCGGCGGTCGGCTTGCGGCCGGGTCGGCCGGGCATTCCGAGGCGCCACCAGACGAAGGCCACGACGGCGCTGACCACGATCACCAGGATCAGCGTGTCGAAGGGCTGGAGGGTGTGCCGGATGTCGACCCAGTTCGCGCCCAGGACCGTCCCGGCATAAACCAGACCGACCGACCACAGGAACGCGCCCGCGGCCGAGTAGGCGATGAACTTGCCCAGGTTCATTCGGGCGACCCCGGCCGGGAAGCTGATGAACGTCCGGACGACCGGCAGGAAGCGGCTGAAGAAAGCGGTCTGCGAGCCCCACTTGGCAAAGAACCGCTCGGCCGTGTCGATCTCGTGCGGCCGGATGAGCACGTACTTGCCGTAGCGCTCGAGGAGGGGCCGGCCGCCCCAGGCTCCGATCGCATAGGCGATCAGCGAGCCGATCACGTTGCCGATCGTGGCCGCGATGACGACCAGCCAGAAATTCCAGGGTCCGCCGGTCAACGGCTCGACCGCGTGCGGGTCGGACACGAGGAACCCGGCAAAGGGCAGGATCAGCTCGGACGGCAGCGGGATCATGGCCGATTCGATCGCGCTGGCGACCAGGACCCCGAGATAGCCGATCCACCCGTACAGGTTGGTCAGGAACGGGATGACGAACTGGTCGAGGAAGGCGAGCATCAGGCCGCGCCAGGGGGCTGGGTCACGCCGGGCAGGATAGCCGACTACCATCGACGCCGTGACCGACCCAATCGTCCTCACCGGCGCCACGCTGACGATCGCCGACGTCGAGGCGGTGGCTCGCCAGGGCGTCACGGCCAGCCTTGATCCCGACGCCCGGGCCCGGGTCCAGGAGTCGCGCGAGGTGATCGAGCGCCTGGTCAACACCGGGCAGGTCGTCTACGGGGTGACCACAGGGTTCGGCGACCTGGCCACCACGTTCATCGCCCCGGCGGATGCCGCCCGCCTCCAGCAGAACCTGCTGATGAGCCATGCCGCGGGCGTCGGATCGGCGTTCCCGGGCGAGGTCGTCCGGGCGATGCTCCTGCTCCGGGCCAACACCCTGGCCCTCGGCCACAGCGGCTGCCGGCCGCTGATCATCGATCGGCTGCTGGAGATGCTCGAGCTGGGCATCCACCCGGTCGTGCCCGAGCAGGGCTCGCTGGGCGCGTCGGGCGATCTCGCCCCACTGGCCCACCTGGCCCTGCCCCTGATCGGGCGGGGCGAGGTCGAGTTCCACGGCCAGCACGTGCCCGCCCTGATCGCGCTGCGTGAGGCCGGTCTCGAACCGATCGTCCTCGAGGCGAAGGAAGGCCTGGCCCTCCTCAACGGAACCCAGATGATGTCGGCCGTGGGTGCCCTCGCCCTGGCCGATGCCGATCGCCTGGCCCGGACGGCCAGTGTCGCGGCGGCCCTATCGGTCGAAGCCCTGCTGGGCACGGACGTTGCCTTCGCTGCCGAGTACCAGCTCGCCCGACCCCACCCTGGACAGATCACCGTGGCCGCCGAGCTGCGCCACCTCCTGCGCGACTCGACCCTCCAGACGAGCCACCACGGCCACGCCCACAAGGTCCAGGACCCCTACTCGCTGCGCTGTGTGCCGCAGGTCCATGGCGCGGTGCGCGATGCGCTCGACTACCTCCGCCGGGTGCTCGTGATTGAGCTCAACAGCGCCACTGATAACCCGCTCGTCTTTCCCGGTGGAGGTAGCGCCGACCCCAGCGCGATCGCGACCGGCGGCGGCCTCGTGATCAGCGGCGGCAACTTCCACGGCGAGCCGATCGGCCTGGCCCTCGACTTCGCCAAGTTGGCCGTGGCCGAGCTCGGCTCGATCAGCGAGCGACGCACGGCGCTCCTCGTGGACGCCCGGCTCAACGGCGGGCTGCCACCGTTCCTGGCCGCCTCGTCGGGGGTGGATTCGGGCCTGATGATCCTGCAGTACACGGCGGCGGCCCTGGTGTCCGAGAACAAGGTCCTGGTTCATCCGGCGACGGCCGATTCGATCCCGACCAGCGCCAACCAGGAAGACCACGTGTCGATGGGCTCAATCGCCGCTCGCCACGCCCGGACGGTGGTCGAGCACGTCGAGCTGGTGATCTCGATCGAGCTGATCGTGGCCGCCCAGGCGCTCGACCTGCGCCTCGAGCTGCTGCCCGGCACCGAGGCCGGAGTCGGCGTGCGCGAGGCCCACGCCGCGATCCGGGCCGTCGTCCCGCACCTGGACGCCGATCGGGAGCCGGGGCCCGACCTGGCCGCCGCCCTGCGCCTGGTTCGGAGCGGTCAGCTGGCGGGCCTGGCCGGGCAGCCATGATCCGGATCGTCGACGTGGTCGACGCCGAGGGATTCGGCCTGGTCCCGCCCTGCGCCGACCCGGGCTTCGATCACCGCTCGTGCGACTACTGGGAAGACGCCGACCGAGGCTCGAAGGCCGCTCGGCTGGGCTGGCTCGAACCGGCCGCCGCAGCCTCGGCCTCGAAGCGCCCGAACCCGTTCGGCGACGACGATGACGTTCCACTCGGCGCCCCGGCCAGCAACCCGTTCGCTTTCACCGGGAGCGGCCTGTCGCCGGCGGCCAACCCGCTCCTGGAGGAGCGCACCGTCATCGCCGACAATCCGTTCGCTCCGAGGCCCAAGGCGCAGTCGGGGGTCGGCCGCGATGGACCACGCAAGCTCGGCCTGCTGACCCGCGGCCTGGCCGTCTTCGGGAGCTACGCCAAGGTCCTCCTGGTCGGCGATCGGCCGGCGTGCTATGCCCAGTTCGGACCCTTGTCGGCCTACCCCCGGGCGCTCCGACTGCGCGAGCTCTACCCGCAGCTGCCCGATGCTCCCCTGCCGGCCGTCATCACCTGCATCGCGACGAGCTCCTCGGAGCGCAGACGCGGCTATGCCCAGGTGCTCGTGGCCGCCGTCTGCGATGACCTGGCCGAGCGCGGCTTCGCGGCGGTGGAGGCGTATCCGCAGGCCGGTGTCCAGCCCGATTCGACCAGCGCGGCCACGCCCGGCTTCTGGCTCGGGTGCGGGTTCGGGCTGGCCGTCGATGACGAGCGGTTCCCCGTCCTGCGCCGGGAGCTCGATTGATCACGGCTCGGCGGTGGTCGGCCGGCCTGCTCGTCGTGGGCCTGCTCGTCGGCGGGTGCAGCGCCAATCTCAGTCCGGCGCCGGCCGTCTCGGCCGCGGCGGCAACGGCCTTTGCGCCTTCGCCGGCTGCAACCCCCAGCGTGGCAGCGCCGTCGGCTTCCCCAGTTGCCTCGGCGGGTTCCTCACCGTCGGCCTCGGGCAGCGCCGGCCCCGCGATCCCGATCGATCCGCTCCTGCTGGCGATCCTGCCGGTCACGGTCGGCGGCCAGCCGATCAGCGAGATGCCCGACATCGAAACCAACCTGATGACCGACCCGGACCTCCAGACCAACGCCGCGTCGCTGGCAGTGGCCCTCGGGATCAACTCGGCCACCGGCGACTTCGCGTACGTGGCGATCATCCAGCTCAAGCCGCTGGTCTTCAGCGACGCCTGGTACACATCCTGGCGGCAGAGCTACGACGAGGGCGCCTGCTCCCAGTCGAGCGGGCTGAAGAGCACGAGCAGCACGACGATCGCCGGCCGCCGGGTCTTCGTCGGCCATTGCGCCGGCGGGGCGCTGACCTATCACGTCCACCTGACCGGGCCCGACCGGGTGGTCTCGATCACCTCGGTCGGCAGCGCGGGCTTCGGGGCGCTGGTCGTCGGCGCGCTCAAGCCGTAGGCAGGCCGGCTACTCCCAGGGTGTCTTGGGCGGCCGCCGAAGATGGGCCAGGTCGTTGAGCAGGATCAGGCGGGCATCGCCCGGCCCGGACCCGTGCTCGAACCGGAGCGCCGTCAGGTTGGCCTGTGACTGCTGGAGGCGGAGCCTGAACTCGCGGACCGCGATGCCCAGGGCGACGCATACGAGGATCCGATTGAGCGAGCTGTGGGCGACGACGAGGATCGGCCGTTCGGCCAGCCGGGCATCGCCGCTGAGGCGCTCGTGGGCGGTCAGCTGGTCGGCCAGGAACGAGGTCACCCGACGGGCCACGTCGTCGCCCGATTCGCCGCCCGGGCAGGCAATCGTGGCTGGATCGAGCTCCCAGGCGAGGCGCTCGACGGGGTCACGCTCCTCGATCTGGGCGTAGGTCAGGCCTTCCCAGTGGCCGTAATCCATCTCGCGCAGGCGCGGGTCGGCCTCGACCGGTGGGGCCTGGGGACTCCGGCCGGCGATGATCGCGGCCGTCTCACGGGCTCGAACGAGGGGGCTGCACAGGATCCGTTCGAAGCGGACCTTGTCCAGGCGGACCGCCAGGGCCATCGCCTGGGCCTGGCCGGCAGGCGACAGCTCCACGTCGATTCGCTGTCCGAGGTGCTGCTCTGGATCCGAGCGGGGGGTCAGGCCGTGGCGCGTCAGGACCAGGGTGAGCACGGCAGGAGTCTACGGGATGCGAGAATAGGTCCGGAGGTAGCGCATCTCGATGACTGACCCACACGACGGAGGCCACGGCGGCCACGATGCGGCTGGCGGCCACGACGAGGCCCTCGGTCCGGTCGACCTGGCGATGTGGGGCGTGGGCGTGCTGGGCGTGGCGGTTGGCCTGCTCGTGTGCCTGTGCTTCGCCTTCGCCACGGGAGTGCTCTAGCTAGAACAGGCCGACGATGTTCCCGCTGGCGTCGATGTCGATGCGCTCGCCACCCGGAATCGAGGGCAGCCCGGGCATCGTCCGCATCTCGCCGATGAGCGGCGTCACGAAGCCTGCCCCGGCCGAGAGGCGGACATCGCGGATCGGGATGGTGAAGCCGCTGGGTCGACCCTTCAGGTTCGGATCGTGGCTGATCGAGTACTGGGTCTTGGCCATGTTCACCGCGAGATGGCCGTAACCGAGCTCCTCGTACAGCTTGAGCGCCCGGCTGGCCGCCGGCAGGTATTCGACCCCGGCCGCCCCGTAGACCTCGGTCGCGATGGTTTCGATCTTCATGCGCAGTGAGGCTTCGTCGAGGTACAGAAAATGGAAGTCAGGCGAGCCGATCTGGGCCGTGTCCCAGACGGCCCGGGCCAGCGCCTCGGCCCCCGCCCCACCGTCGGTGAAATGGGTCGATACGAGCGCGTCGCGGGCGCCGGCTGCCAGGGCCACCTCCTGGATCGCGGCCACTTCGGCGGGCGTATCGGTGGGGAAGGCGTTGATCGCAACGACCACCTCCACGCCATAGCTCCGGACGATCTCGATCTGCTTAGCCAGGTTCTGGGCGCCCAGCCGAACCGCCTCGACGTTCTCCTCGAGCAGGGCCGGGTCGAGCGGCTTGCCGGCCACGATCCGACCCACGCCGCCGTGCATCTTGAGCGCGCGGATCGTGCCCACGATGACCGCCGCATCCGGGCGCAGGCCTGACTGGCGGCACTTGATGTCGAAGAACTTCTGGGCGCCCATGTCGGCACCGAAGCCGGCCTCGGTGCACACGATGTCGTTGGTCACCAAGGCCAGCCGGTCGGCCAGGACCGAGTTGTTGCCATGGGCGATGTTGGCGAACGGCCCGCAATGGACGAAGGCTGGTCCACCCTCGAGCGTCTGGAGCAGGTTCGGCTTGATCGCGTCGACGAGCAGCACGGTCATCGCTCCGGCAACCTTGAGATCCTCGAGGGTGACCGGCTTGGCATCGCGGGTATAGGCCACGACGACCCGGCTGAGCCGGTTGCGCAGGTCGTGGATGTCGGAGGCGAGGGCCAGGATCGCCATCACCTCGGAGGCGACCGTGATCATCGTCTCGGTTTCGCGCGGGATCCCGCCATCGCGGCCACCCAGGCCGATGACCACCTTGCGCAGAGCGCGATCGCTGATGTCCACGACCCGTGGCCAGGTGATCGTGAGGGGGTCGATGCCGAGTGGATTCTTGTGATAGAGGCTGTTGTCGAGGAAGGCGGCCGCCAGGTTGTGGGCCGCGCCGATGGCATGGACATCGCCCGTCAGGTGCAGGTTGAAATCCTCCATCGGGATGACCTGGCTGTAGCCGCCGCCGGCCGCTCCACCCTTGATCCCGAACACCGGCCCGAGCGACGGCTGGCGGATCGTGACCGCGGCCCGCTTGCCGATCCGGTTCAAGCCCTGGACGAGGCCCACGACCGTGGTGGATTTGCCCTCGCCCAGGGGCGTCGGGGTGATGCCGGTGACGAGGATGTACTTGCCCTTTGGGTTAGAAGCCTCCAGGCGCTCGATCGCGGCCAGCGGGACCTTGGCCTTGCGCGGGCCGTACTGCTCGATCTCGTCGTCGCGCAGGCCCAGCTCGCGGGCGATATCGATGATCGGCCGGGGCGTGACGGATCGGGCGATCTCGAGGTCGGTGGGAAAGGTCATGGACCGTTGACTCCAGCTTTGAGGGCCGATGTTGAGCGCGCCGCGCCGGCCTGGGCGCGGGCGGCCTGCAGGACGTGGGTCATGAGCAGGGCGTTGGTGACCGGGCCAACGCCGCCGGGAACCGGCGTGATTGCCCCAGCGACCAGGCGGGCCGAGTCGAAGTCGACGTCGCCCACCAGGACCTGACCGGCCGGGCCCCGATCGACCATGTTGATGCCCACGTCGACGACCGTCGCCCCCGGTTTGATCATCGCGCCGGTGACCAGCCCGGGCCTGCCCGCTGCAACCACCACGACGTCGGCCGTCGCCAGCATGACGGCGAGGTTGGGCGTGCGCGAGTGGCAGATCGTGACGGTTGCGTCCTCCCGGGTCAGGAGGATGGCCGCCGGCCAGCCGACCACGTTGGACCGGCCGATGACCACGACCTGCTTGCCCCTCAGCTCGATCCCCGAGCGCTTGAGGAGCTCCACCGCGGCCTGCGCCGTCGTCGGCACGAAACCCGGGTGGCCGAGCAGGAGCCGGCCGGCATTGAGGGGATGAATGCCATCGACGTCCTTGGTCGGGTCGATTGTGTCGGTCACGGTCGACAGTGGGATCGACTTGGGCAGCGGCATCTGGACGATGATCCCGCTGACCAGCGGGTCGCGGTTCAGCTCGATCAGGTGGTGTCGGAGCTGCATGGCCGATGCCTGACCCGGAATCTCGACGAGGCGACCGTCGATGCCGGCCGAGCGACAGCCGCGCAGGATCTGCTGGAGGTAGACCGCCGACGGCGCATCGGCGCCGACGATCACCACGCCCAGGGCCGGAGGGTAGCCGTGATCCACCTTGAACTGGGCGACCTCGGCCTGGACCGAGGCGCGAATATCCGCCGCGATCGGGCTGCCCAGGAGGAGTCGAGCCTCGCTCGGGTGGGTCACTCCGATCAGGCGCCCTCGGCCAGCGCCGCGCGGAGCTCGCTCGAGGCCACCACCTCGCGGGTCGCCAGCGATAGCTCGTCGATCTCGCCGAGCAGCTCGCCGACCCGGGCCGACATCGCGCTGCTGAAGTCCGGATCGCCCACGGCAGGCAGGTTGACCAGCACGTTGGCCCCGGCCCCATGCGCAGCCGCCGTTGCGAGCAGGCAAGCCACGGCGAGATCGCTCGATGCGTTCTGGTTGCTCCGGCCGGCCAGGGCCTGGGCTGCCTCGACCACCTCGCGGCAGGCCTCGACGCAGGCCAACGGCACGTTCGAGGCAGCTCGGGCGGCGGAGCGCAGGGCCATCTTCCGAGCAGCCTGCTCGTCGTCCGTTTCCTTGGGCTGGCGCAGCGCGGCGGCGAAGACAGCGTACGCGGCCGCGTCGTCGTCGGCCAGGCGCAAGAGGCGCTGGGCAAGCTCCCGGCCGGCGGCCCCTGCTGAGGCGTGAGTAGCGGCATGGTCGGCGTACTTCGGCCGACCCTCCGACAGGGTCGCCACCATGGCCACCAGGCTCGCGGCCAAGGATGCTGCGACGGCAGAGGCGCTGCCTCCGCCCGGAACCGGCTCGGACGACGCAAGGGCCTCGACGAACCCGGCGACGGTCACGTCCGCGAAGCGCGCCGGCTCGGCCGATACAGGTCCGCTGGGCATGACCGAATTGTAGGCGCGCCGGTTGCCGAGGCAGAGGAGATGTCTCGCAGGGCAGGCACGGTACCGGCGTGCCGCCCCGCGAGACTTTATGCCCGTCGACGACCGGGGGAGGGCCCGGTGCGCAGGCTCAGATGTTGGACCGAGCGCCGGTCAGGCGGCGATCCGGGACTCGGCCAGTCCTCGCGATTCGATCCGGTCGGCGGCCTCCACGACCCAACGCCTCGGCCGGTGCTGGTAGGTCACCTGGAAACGCGCACGCGCCGTCTGGACCTCGAAGAACGAGCGCGGCCCGGTCTCGACCGGATAGGCCGATCGCTCCTCGCGGACGAGATTGTGCGACGTGATTGGCAGGCGCTCGTCGGCCCAGGTGATCTCGCGCGGCCGGCCATCGAACCAGTCGGTCTTGACGTGGACGTGCGTCGGCTCGACTCGGAGCATTGCCATTGGTCCACTCCTTCCCAGACCCTTGGGCGGGCCCAAACCTGCAGCTTTGTGACAGAACGTGTGTTCGGTATGCCTGACACTAGATCGAACATCCGTTCGGTGTCAAGAGCTCAAGCGCAGGATCATCGGCCGCCGCGTCAGCTTGCCTGTCACAGCGATCAGGAGTCCCGGCGTGGCCTTGGCGGCGAGGGCGGATCGGCGTCCGACATGCCGGTGCGCCGCTCGAGCGGCTTCATCGGGTCGCGCTCGAAGGGTGCCGGGAGGCCTGAACCGAGCAAGCGCGCCCGGGTCACGGCCTGGTCGCCGAACCTGCGCCGGACAGCGTCGGCGGCCTCGGTTGCCCGGCGCCTGCGGCCATCCGGTCCGGCCGACTCATCGCCGAACATCGTCAGCTGCTCGCGTTCGGCAAAACCGGAGGTGCCTACACCCAGCAGACGCACCCGGATCCCCTTGATCTCCGGCTGGGCCAGCTCGAGGGCCGTTCGCCAGATCGGCTCGGCCAGGTCGGTCGGCTCGGGCAGGGTCTTCTGGCGGGTAATCGTCCGAAACGACGAGTCCCGGATCTTGACCTGGACGGTGGCTGCCCGCAGACCGGCCGAGCGCAGCCGGCTGGCCACCCCGTCGGCCATGGCCAGGAGCGTCTTGTCGATCAGGGCCCGGTCGTTGGTGTCCACGTCGAAGGTGTGCTCGTGCGAGATCGACTTGGCCGGTCCCCCGTCGCTCACCGGATCGTCGTCGATGCCCTGGGCGCGCAGGGCGAGGGTCGCGCCGTGCTTGCCAAACCGACGGACGAGCAGGTCGGAGGGCAGGACGGCCAGGTCACCCATCGTGGACACGCCGAGCTCGCCCAGGCCGGCGGCGGTTCGCTCGCCGACGCCCGACAGGCGCCGGATCGGCAGGGGCGCCAGGAAGGCGGCCTCGGTGCCCGGCTCCACAACCACCAGCGCGTCGGGCTTGCGCAGGTCGGAGGCGATCTTGGCCACGAGCTTGGTGGTCGCGACACCGACCGAGGCAGTCAGCCGGACCTCCTCGAGGATCGCAGCCCGGATCGTCCGGCCGATCTCGGGACCGTCGCCAAACAGGGCGTGCGAGGCCGTCACGTCCAGGAAGGCCTCGTCAATCGAGATCGGTTCGACCAGCGGCGTGAACCGCCGCAGGATCGCCATCACCTCGCGGCTGACAGCCTGGTATCTGCGCCCGTCGACCGGCAGGAAGACGGCGTCCGGGCAGAGCGCGCCGGCCGTCCGGAGGGGCATGGCCGAGTGAATCCCGAAGCGCCGAGCCTCATAGCTGGCCGCCGAGACCACCCCGCGCTGATCCGGTCCGCCGCCGCCGACCACGACGGGCCGGCCGCGCAGCTCCGGCCGGTCGCGCTGCTCGACGGCAGCAAAGAACGCGTCGAGATCGACGTGCAGGATCGTCCGGCTGGTCACCGGTCCATGATGCGCCCGGCCGTCAGCCGGGCCGGGGCTCAGCCCTTGGGCTCGACCACCACGGTGACCTCGGGGGTCATCCCGGCCAGGACCCGGATTGCGACCTTGTAGGTGCCCAGGGACTTGAGCGGCTCGTCCAGGTCGATCTTGTGGCGATCGACGTCGATTCCGCGCCGGGCGAGGGCGTCGGCGATGTCCTTGGCCGTGATCGAGCCGTACAGCTTGCCGCCGTCGCCGACCTTCACGCCCATCGTCAGGGTTGTCCCGCCGATCCGGTTGGCGTTGATCTCGGCCTCGTCGCGTTCGCGCTTGCGCTTGTCCTCGCGGCTGGCGATGTCGTGCTGCCAGGCGCGATAGGCGCCGCCAGCGGCCGGTACGGCCACCTTCTGGGGGATCAGGAAGTTGAGCGCATAGCCGTCGGCCACCACTTTCATCTCGCCACTCTTACCGAGCGCGGCGACATCAGCCGTCAGGATGACCTTCACGCGAGCGAACCCTCCTTGTTGATCCAGCTCCGGACCCGCGGTCCGATCCTGGTCGAGCGCAGCGCCCCTGCACCCAGGTCAATTGCCTGGGGGACCCGGCGGATGGCGCGCCGGATCGGGCCCGGCATGAGGCGTCGAATTTGGGCGACATCGCGGTCGAACTCCGAGCGCTCGATCCCGAGCACGTCGAGCTTCTCGACCAGGACCTCGTGCGGCACGCCGTCCAGGAACACGTCGACCGCCAGGACCATCACGACCAGGTCATCGAGCCCGCCGATCACCGGGATGCGATCGGGAATGAGGTCGGCCGGCAGGATCAGGTAGCCGAGCGCGCCGGCAAGGAGCACCTTGCGGCTCATCGGCGTGCGCTCGTCCATGACCAGCGCCCACATCAGCCGAGCGTAGATCGGGGCGCGGCTGGCAACCGGCAAGAAGGCACTCATGGTCATGACCCGGCCGAATGCCCGGCCCGAGCCCCCGTGTGCTTTCGACTTCGAGCTTGCCATCTGTGGTCCTACTCCAGGAACTGCGTCCACCCGGCTTCGTCGATCCGGGACAGCGCAGTCTACCAGCGGCGTGCGACGAGGCAACCAGCGGCAGTCAGGGGATGACACCAGGTGCCTCCCGGGAGCCTTGACAATCGAACGGACGTTCTGTACCGTGCTCGTGACAGGAGGTCGGATGACCAAGCACGACGCAGATCGCAAGCTCAAGATCGTCGACTACATCGCCGCCACGCTGCGCACCCGCGGGGTTCCGCCGTCGGTCCGCGAGATCGCGCTTGCCGTGAACCTGGCCTCCACATCTGCGGTCCACCATCACCTCCAGATCCTCGAGCGCGAGGGCTACCTCGAGCGTGGTGCGGGCCAGGCGCGGTCGATCCGGCTGACGCCAACAGCCGCCCTCCAGCTGGGCCTGTCGAGCGAGCTCACGCCCCAGACCGCGGCGACCGAATCGCACCTCCTGCCGATCATCGGCGAGATTGCCGCCGGCGGTCCGATCGAGGCCTACCAGCGGGCCGACGAGACGATGGCAGTGCCCGAGATGCTGGCCCCCAGCGGCGACGCCTACGTGCTGCGCGTTCGGGGTGACTCGATGATCGACGCCCACATCGCCGACGGCGACTTCGTAGTGATCCGGCCGCAGTCCACCGCCCGCAACGGCGACATCGTGGTCGCCCAGGTCGAGGAGAACGCGGTCACCCTGAAACGCTTTTTCAAGGAGTCCGGCCGCATCCGGCTGCAGCCGGCGAACACCGAGTACGCCCCGATGTTCTACGACGACGTGTTGATCCAGGGCAAGCTCATCGGGGTGATCCGCCGCCTCGACTAGGGCGCGGACCCGGGTGACCGGGCGATCTCCACAACCCTATCCACATCCGGTCAACTTCGGGCCGGGATTGGTGGACGGCACGCCATCGCCCGGTGCGGCTTGTTGATCGATCGGGCGGTCGAGCGACGACCATAGAAGCTTCCTCGCCGACCCGCCATGACAGCCTGGTTGTCACGGCCGGCCCGCAGCCTGGGTGTGCCTTGATCGACCGACTTCCGCCCCAAAGCCTCGAAGCGGAGCAATCCGTCCTGGGCTCGATCCTGATCGATCGCGATGCGATCGTCGAGATCGCCGAGTTCCTGCGGGCGGAAGATTTCTATCGCCAGGCGAACGGCTCGATCTACGCCGTGATGCTCGATCTGTTCGAGCGACGCGAGCCGGTCGACATCGTGACCGTGGCCGAGGCGCTCGAGCGGAACGACCAGCTCGACGCGATTGGTGGCCGCTCGTACCTGGCCAGCTTGTCCAACCAGACCCCGACCGCGGTTCACGCTGTGCAGTACGGCCGGATCGTCGAACGCAAGGCGGTCCTGCGCAACCTGATCGCCGCGGCAGGCAAGATCGCCGGGATCGGCTACGAGGATCCGGCCGAGATCCAGGAGGCGATCGACCGGGCCGAAAGCGAGCTGTTCAGCGTCAGCCAGCGCCGGATCGAGACGGGCTTCAGCAAGCTCAACTCGCTGCTCCACGACGCCTACGACCGGCTCGACTACCTGCATGCCCATCGGGGCGAGATCAGCGGCGTCCGGACCGGCTTCACCGACCTGGACACCCTCACGACAGGCCTCCAGAAGAGCGACCTGGTCGTGCTCGCCGCCCGGCCCAGCGTGGGCAAGACGAGCTTTGCCCTGAACATCGCCGAGCACGCCGCGGTCAAGGACGGCCGCAGTGTGGGTGTATTCAGCCTCGAGATGAGCAAGGAGCAGCTCGTTCTGCGGCTCCTTTCGAGCGTCGCCAACATCGACTCGCAGCGGCTCCGGAGCGGCTTCCTCGAGGAGATGGACTTCGCCCGGATCGCGCCGGCCATGAACTCGCTGTCGGCGGCCCCGATCTACATCGACGACACGCCCAATATCAGTGCGATGGAGCTGCGGACCAAAGCGCGCCGACTGCAGGCCGAAGCCGGCCTCGACCTGATCATCGTGGACTACCTCCAGCTTATGCAGGCCACCACCCAGAACCGCGACTCGAACCGGGTCCAGGAAGTGTCTGAGATCTCGCGCGGGCTCAAGGCCCTCGCCCGCGAGCTGTCGGTGCCCGTGATCGCCCTGTCGCAGCTATCCCGCCAGCCGGAGATGCGCGAGTCGCGCGAGCCGCGCCTGTCGGACCTGCGCGAGTCCGGGGCAATCGAGCAGGATGCCGACCTGGTCATGTTCCTGTGGCGGGAGAAGGAGCGGGCCGGCGAGGAGCAGGAGTCCGACGGCGAGGTCATCAACCTGAAGCTGGCCAAGCACCGCAACGGGCCCACGGGCGAGATCAAGCTGTGGTTCAAGAAGACCCAGACCCGCTTCGTCAGCTATGCCGGCGAGCGCTACGCAGACGTCGCCAACTAGCGCTGGGCGGTCCCCTTGCGGTGCTCTGGCGCACCACTTTGGTCGGCTAGGTGGAGAGCGGTGCACTCGCTCCGTGCGATTCGTGCACGAATCGCCCCTCCGGTTCGAATCGCCACTCTATGCGCATCTTGACGAGGCGGGTATCGTCCCGCTTCTAGAGTCCGACCAAACCGCCGGCCGATCGCGAACCGGGCACGCGACACGCTCGACTCCGTCGTCCGTCCCCCAGGGCGGGCTCCGATTCATCCTCGCTCAGGGCGCAGGAGGCCGGATCAGGGTGCATCAGGATCGAACGCTCGTCTGCCGCGACTGTGCCGAGGAGTTCGTCTTCTCGGCCGGCGAGCAGGCTTTCTTCGAGAGCAAGGGTCTGCAGAACGACCCGCAGCGCTGCCTGTCGTGTCGGGCGGCGGCGAAACGAGCCCGGTCGATTGGGGGGCCGCGCGAGTTCCATGCCGCGATCTGCGGAACCTGCGGCGGTCAGGCGATCGTGCCGTTTGCTCCGCGCAACGACCGGCCGATCTACTGCAGCTCTTGCTACGACCATGTCCAGGCCGCTCGCGAGGTCCAGTCCGCCTCCCCAGCCTGAGCGTTCCTCAGGGGAACTGGCGCCGGCTCACGGAACGGCCCCGCGGCCAGGTCCTGACAAACTCGCGCTGGAGCGGTTCTTATGGTCGTTGGCGACCGCCGCCGCGGGACAACCACGTCCGGACGTCGCCGTTTTCGACGAATTCGTGCGCTGCGGCCTCGCGCCACGCCCCGGAACCGGCACGCGGGTGCTGCTGATCCACCCGAGTCGCCGTAAGCGTCGCTGCAGCGCGAATTGTCACAGACGATGTTCGAGGCAACGGACTGGGCAGGATCCGCGGCTATCCTGAAGGGGTTCGGCACGATTGGAGGAGAGGTACCCGTGGGCGTCATCATCATTCGGGAGATGGTCGGGACCAGCCCGCGCTCATGGAGCGACGCGGCTCGCCAGGCCGTTGCGACCGCTTCGAAAACCGTCCGGAATATCCAGACGGTGGATGTCGTGAAGTCGAGCGCGGTCGTAGAGAACGGCGAGATCGTCGAATACCGGGTCGAGGTCAAGATCGGCTTCGAGTACGAGGACTGATCGAGGATTGATCGCCTGGATTGAGCGGCGCAGACCGCGCAGCTAATCGGTTGGTGAGCGCCGCCGAGGAAGATGCCCGGCATGGCACTCCCTCGCAGCGAAAGCGACCGCCGCCAGCCGGATGAGTCGGAACGCTCGTCCGTTGACAGGCGCGCGACGGCGTCCGTATCGTTCCCCATCCACCGGACAGCCCAGCCGCCTCCCGGCGGTCATATCCCGGTGGCAGTCGGTCCGGGGCGGACACAACCCGGTGCGTCCCCGAATCGCGAGTCGGGGGAGCGCGTGTCTGAGTTCCCGCTCCAGACAGCCAAGGTCCAGCGTCCCGCCCTGCGGGTGGAGACGTTGCAGCGCGACCGGTTGCTTGACTGGCTGACCGCCCAGGAGCAGTCGCGGGTGATCCTGATCAGCGCCGAAGCGGGCTACGGCAAGACCACCCTGCTCGCGGACTTCTCCCGGCGGACCCGCCGTCGCGTGCTCTGGTTCCGGATCGACGAAGGCGATCGGAGCTGGGTCAGCCTGGTCCGCTACCTGCTCGCAGCCGGCCAGGAACTGGATCCGGAGTTCGGTCTCGAGACTGGCCGCCTGATCGAACGCCTCGGCTCACCCGAATCTCCCATACGTGACGAGATCGTGGCCAGTCTGATCCGCGACTTCAGCGTGCTCGGACTCGGCGGCGGTGCTCTGCTGATCCTGGACGACTATCACCAAATCGACGATGTCGCGGAGATCCGCGAGATCCTCAATGAGTTCGTGGCCCGTGCTCCGGAGCGACTGACCATCGTGATCGCGGGACGGCGTCCGCCGAGCCTGGCGCTAGCCCGGCTGCGCTCGATCGGCGCCGTGGCTGAGCTGCGCACCGACGACCTGCGCTTTGACGTGACCGAGTCGGAACGGCTGTTTCGGGTTACATACGGACGCGCCCTGGACCAGGACGTGCTGGCCGATCTGACCCGCCGAATCGATGGCTGGGCAGCCTGCCTGCAACTCGTTCAGGCCGCTCTCCGAGACCGATCCACCGCCGAGATCCGGGAGTTTGTCGCTGACCTCAGCGGCGCAACCGGCGACCTCCACGACTACCTCGCCGAGGAGGTGGTCGGCGACCTCGATCCGCCGATCCAGCGATTTCTGATGCGGGCCTCCCTGCTCCAATCGATCTATCCCAAGCTGGCCGCCGTGGTCGGCGAGGTCAACGACCTTGACGCGGGCAGGCTCGTCGCCGAAACCGAGCGGATTGGCCTCCTCAGCCGCCGAAGCGACGCGCCGGCAGGCGGACGGCGTTTCCACCCCTTGGTGAAGGAGTTCCTCGAGGCTCGTTTGCGGCGGGAGGCGGGCGAGGACGAAATCATCCGCCTACATCGGCTGATCGCCATCCACGCCCGCGCCACCGACTGGCGGCTGGCGGCCCACCACTTTGCCGCCGCCGGTGACATCGACGACCTCCATGCACTCGTCGAGGCCTCGTTGCCGTCGATCATGGCGGCGGGCGACTTCGCCATCGCCGAATCGTTCATCGATCGCATGCCGGACGGCCGGACCTGGCCGATCTTCGACATCGTGCTGTCGCGCATGGAGCTCCATCGCGGCCGACCAACCGATGCTGTTCGCCTGGCCGAGACGGCGGTCGCGGGCCTGGGATCAAGTCCTGGTAGCCCAATCCTCGACCAAGCCCTCGCGAACCTGACCTCGGTCTATTACCAGGCCGGCCTCTTGAAGAAAGCGCGCGAGACCGCAACAAACCTCTATCGGGATGGCCCAAATGGCCAATTCGCGAACATCGCGAAAGCCACCGCCGACGTCATCGATTCGTCGATCGATGGTTCGCTTACCGCTCCAGTCGATGTCCTCTACTCGATGGCGACACAGCAGCAAGCCGGCGGGGATCTCCATTACTTCGGGATCACCCAACTCAATATCGGCGAATTCGAGCGCGCACGAGGCAACCCAAATGCCGCACTCGTGGCGGCGAACGAGGCCGTGGGCGCACTCAGTGCAAGCTCGGCTAGCCACGAGGTGCCCGCGGCTCGCCTGATCAAAGCTTGGGCCCAGGCGCATCTCAATGAGATGGAGGGTGCACTCTCTGAGGTCGAGACTGCGCTCAACTCCGAATTCCGGCTGGTCCGTGACGAAGTCCGGATCGAAGCGGCGTCAATTCTGCTCACGTATGCGGACGCCGCCAAGGCCAGAGCTGTTCTTGCACGCGTGGGCAACCTCGAAGCCCTCGCACCCGATGTTCTGGATCAATACGCCGTTTCCATGGCGGAGCTGGACATCACAGACGGGCTGTACGAGAACGCTCGTAGTCGACTCGATAGGCTCGCGATCGACGAGCCCCATCGGGAGCCGGGGTTCAAGGCTCGGGTAATGACACTACGTGCAATCTCGGCAGCTCTATGCGCTGATCCCAGGGCGACCGATCTTCTCGAGGCGGCGCTCCATCAGGCGATGCTACAGGGTGCGGGCAGGTGGGGAACTGAGGCTGCGATAGCGCTGCGTCTAGTTCGTCCCGAAGGTGACCTCGAGGAGTTGGTTCTGACCCGAGACGACGCGATTGAGCCGTGGTTGAGCGCCATTGCCGAGCTCGTCCTCACGCGTAATGAGAGCGCATCTCCTGCTGTAGACCGTCTGGTCGCGGAATCTGCGCTTTCGAGGCCCAGTCGATGGCGGCCTGCCCTGCGACGGTCCATGGGCGCGGGCAGTCGGGCATCTCGAACAATCGCAGCGAACCTCCTCGAGTTGGTTGGCGAAGCCCAGGACGTACCGCTCCTCATTGCGTTTGCGCATGAGGCAAGGCTCGGTCAAGGCGCCAGGTTTGGGCGTGACTTGGCGCGCCGGGTGGCAAGTCCAATCCATGTCGCCGACCTGGGCCGCGTAGGCATTCAGATTGGTGACCGCGTCGTCGAAGGCGAGTCAGTCCGCCGCAAGGTGCTCGCATTGCTGTGCTTCCTGATCACGCGTCCGAACATGTCGGCGGCCCGAGACCAGGTCGTCGATGCACTTTGGCCGGATCAAGACCCAGCGGCCGCTTCGAACTCCCTGAATCAAACCGTGTACTTCCTGAGGCGGTCTTCGAGCCCAAATACGCCGAGGATCAATCGCCCGGGTACCTGAGACACGAAACCGACTTGCTTTGGGTCGATGCCCGGCTCGTGACAGCACAGTCGCTGGCGTGCCGGCAGTGGATCGACGAAGCTCGTGGTTCGTCCTCCTGGGCAATCGTCGAGTCACTAAGTCGAGGCTACAAAGGTCGCTTCGCCCTCGACTTTGAGTACGAAGAATGGTGCGCGACCTACCGCGACAATCTCCATGCCTCGTACCTCGAAGTCATTGAGAAGGCGATCGACGACGAGATACAGGCCGCGCGATTCGGCCGAGCCATCGAGCTTTGCAGGCGGGCGTTGGATGTGGACCCGACCTGTGAGCCCATTGAGCGCCAACTTCTTCGGACCTACCGAACGACAGGTGCACATGCTGCGGCTGAGGAGCAGTACCGCCACTACGCCGCGACCATGTCGGAGGAGCTCGGGATTACCCCGCCTCCGCTGGCAGATCTCTAGGCTCCCACGCGGGGCGTCGACCTTTATAGCCGCCTTACTCTCCCGGAGCGGATAGGTAAGGTGCCGTATTGACCGGTCTAGAGCGTCCTCCCTATAGTCCGGTCGACTTTCCAGTACGGAAGTACTAGAAAGCAATGTCAAGTTCGGACGCGCTGACGCACCACCTGAAATGGGCACTTGGGGTGGGGCCGAGCGACTGGTGCAACCGGCGAACACATCAAGTCTGGGCCGGCTCCCGCTCGGAGCCGGAGGAGGAGTCCTATGAAGGCCGAAGCCGCAATCAAGGGCTGGTAGTCGAGCACGATTGTGCTTACTCGACTGATTCGTGGGGTCCTTCTGATCAGCACCGTCCTGGGGACCCTGCTGGCCGGAGGGGCCTCACTGAGGGTGTTTTAGGACGTTGGTCCTATTCCGGGGAGGACCCGGAGGGGTTAGATTCTCTGCGCCGACTGAATAAGCGGAACTGAGATGACTAGATCCCTAGCCCTTTTCATCGCTGGGCTCGTGGCAGTCAGCGCAATCGCGCTGGTAGCCGCGAGCCTTCTATATGGATTCGACGCGCGGATCGCGATCGTCGTAGATAGCCGCGCGTCCGAGGGCGTAGGCATCGCCTTTGGCCTCGCGTTCTGGACCGGCATCACCCTTGTAGCGTCTGCCCTTCCGGTTCGCTTCTCTGGCGGCGCCATCGTCGCCGTGTCGACGGCGCCAATTCTCGCGGCAATGAACCTCGGTGGCCCAGCTGCGGCTGGGTGGGTCGCTCTGATCGGTTCTACGGAGCTCCGAGAGCTGCGCGGCGATATTCCCTGGTTCGGAAGTCTTTCGAACCATGCGGGGATTGCCTTGCCGGCGGTGATCGCTGGCTTCGTTCTCCGAGCCCTCGTGCCAACCTCTGGCGACCCGTTCGCCGACCTATTAGGAACAGGGGTGGCAGCCGGTGTGTTCTTTGCGATGAACTTCGTCTTTGCCTCGGCGGTGCTTGCCCTTCGGACGCGGGTCCCGATTTGGACGGTAATCCGGGGGAGCGATCGAGGTCTTGCGCTGAGTTTCATGGCCTTGGCGCCTCTCGCCTGGCTCATGACCCAGACATACGAGAAGGTCGGCTGGTGGACGACAGCCCTGTACGCGTTGCCGCTGTATACGATCCGGCTGGCCAACGAGCGCCTGGTCGAGATGCGCGAGATGTTCACCCAGACGATCGGCGCCCTGGCCGAGGCCGTGGACAAGCGCGACCCGATGACCGCCAAGCACAGCCACCGGGTCAAGGAGATCGCCTCGGACATCGGCCGGGTGATGCACCTGAGCTCACGCGACATGGAGGCGCTCGAGTGGGGCGGCCTGCTCCACGACGTAGGCAAGATTGGCGTCCCGGACCACGTCCTGCTCAAGGAAGACCGGCTGACCCGCGATGAGCGCCAGGTCATGAACTCGCATCCGGTCCTGGGCGCCCAGATCATTGCCCCTGTGGTCAAGCTGGCCCCCGAGCTGCCGATCATTCGCCACCACCACGAGTGGTACAACGGCTCGGGCTACCCCGATCGGCTCCTGGGCGAGGAGATTCCGCGGCTGGCCCGGGTCCTCCACGTCGCCGATGCCTTCGAGGCCATGACCGCCGCCCGGCCGTACCGCAAGAAGCCCCTCACGGTGGAGCAGGCGCTCGGCGAGCTGCGCAAGTTCGCCGGGATCCAGTTCGACCCCGAGGTCGTTGACGCGTTCGTCAAGACCGACTGGGTGGAGGGCGTCCCGGATCCGGGCCGCTCGATCGAGCCCCGGCCGGTCCCGATGCTCGCGGCGGCGGCGGGCCGGATGGCGGCCAGTAGCAGCGCCCCGGCCGCCATCGCCCCGGCCACCCTGACCCCGGCCACGATCACGACGGGCACGATCACGACACACACCCTCGCCGATGGCGGCATCGAGACTCCGGCAGCCCCGATCCCGTTCGCGGCGCAGCCAGAGGCTGGGCCCCGGGCCATCGACGCCGGCTAGGCCGGCGAGCGCGTGCTTTTCGGCGGGATCGCCCTCGGTCTCGTCCTTGGGCTGCTGAACGGCGGCCGCATCACCAATGTTTCCACGGTCCGCCTGAAATGGGCCGCCCTGATCTTCCTGGCGGTGGTCGTCCGCTACGGCTCGGAAGCCCTGATCGTGCGCGGCTTCGACCCCGCGATCGCCCTGCAGGTGCCGCTACTCGTGGGCGCCTCGGTCATCCTCATGGCCGGCCTGTGGGCCAACCGGCGCATGCCGGGCATGGCCATCGTCTTTGTCGGCGTCCTCTCGAACGCGATTGTCCTGGCCGCCAACGAGGGCCGGATGCCGGTCTGGCTGCCAAGCCTGACGGCAGCCGGGTTCCGGCCCGAGGACGTCTCGCCCGCCCTCCACACGATCCTGCCGGCGACGATCGATCTCAACTTCCTGGTCCATCTCGGCCCGTTTGCGGACATCCTGCCGATCCCGCTTCCGGTCATCGCCAACGTCGACTCGATCGGCGACGTGCTCATCGCCTTCGGACTGGCGTTCTTCCTGTTCGCGATCGTCCAGCGCCAGCCAGGGCCGCCCGAGGACGAGGCGGAGCTCGAGGCCGAGCCCCAGCTCCAGCCCAAGCTGGGCCTGGCCGGAGCAGCCCGCCTGTCGAGCGTTGGGCCTGGATCTCCGACCCTGCCGGCCGGTACCGGGCTGATCCCGGGCCTGAGCGAGGCCTCGCGTCTCGACCGGCCGATCCTGCTCGGCAGCTCCGGCCTGGCGATGGGCTCGCCCGCCAGCGCGGCGTTGCCGGAGCAAGCCCGGCCAGGCCGCCTGCCGGTCGCAGTCGCAGCTCGAGCGCGGCGCAACCCATACGGCCGGCTGGCCCTGAACCAGCCCTTCGCGACGCTCTGGACGGGTGGCCTGTTCAGCCTCTTCGGCGACCGGGTCAACCAGGTCGTGCTCGGGTTCTTCATGCTCCAGCAGACCGGCTCGTTCATCGCCGTGAGCTTCGTGTTCTTCGTGGCGACCGTGCCCAACCTGATCTTCGGGTCGCTGGCCGGAACATTCGTGGACCGAGCGAACCAGAAGCGAATCATGGTGGCCAGCGACTTCCTGCGGGCCGGCCTCGTCTTCATGCTGCCCGTGGCCGCGGCAGCCAACACCGTGCTGGTCTACCCGCTGGTCTTCGCGGTCACGTCCGTGTCGATTTTCTTCCGGCCGGCCCGCGAGTCGGTCATCCCCCGGATCGTGCCCTCGGACGAGCTGATGGCCGCCAACTCGGCCACCTGGATGTCCGAGACCCTGGCCGACATCGTGGGCTACGGCCTGGCCGGCCTGCTGCTCATCGTCCTGGGCAGCGCCTTCACCCTGGCCTTCTGGTTCGATGCGGTCACCTACATTGTGTCGGGCACCCTGATCGCCACGATCGCCATTCCGGTCGTGGCCTATCGGACGCAGCTGTCGGAGCGGACGTTCCGCTCGGACTTCCTGGAGGGTTGGCGGTTCCTCCGTCACGATGCGGTCCTGTTCGCCAACACGCTCCAGGGGATTGCCGGCCAGGCGGCCGTCGGCGCACTGCTCCCGCTCTCGGTGTTCTATGCCAACGACGTGATCAAAGGTGGCTCGTTACCCGGTACGAGCGTCTACGCCTTCCTGGAAGGCGCGATCGGCATCGGCAACCTGATCGGCGGGATCGCGGTCGGCCTGATCGCGGCGCGGATCGGCAAGGGCCGGCTGGTCATCGCCGGCTACGCCGTGATGGGCGCCTGCATCAGCCTGTACAGCCGGACCGACCTGCTGCCGTTGGCAATTGGCCTGATGGTCGGCGTCGGCATCTCGAACCTGTTCTTCGTGATCCCGAGCCAGACCCTCTTCCAGCAACGCGTGCCGCGAGACATGATGGCCCGGGTCGTATCGATCCGGTTCTCGCTCGTCCTGGGCACGATGACCCTGGCCACCGGGGTCAGCGGCATCCTGGCCCAGGTCTTCGGTGTCGCCAACGTGATCGGCGCGTTCGGCCTGCTGGCCTTGCTGGCTGGCATCGCCGGCCTGTTCAAGCCGGCTGTCCGCGACGCGTGAGGTTCACTTCGGTACACTGGCGCCCGCGCCGAGCCTGCGCCCAGAGGAGCACGACTTCCGAATGACGGCCCCAGAAGACGGCGATCCAACCTTGCCTTCGTCGTATCCCGAACCGTCCCTGGGCGGCGGACTCGACCCGGCCGAGCAGCTCCGCGACGAGGAGCACGCCACCGAGGAGACCGACACGCTCAACCCGGTCTCCGAGGAGCAGGGCGAAGGGCTCGTCTACCACTTCGACGACGCCCCAGCCGCCGAAGAGGACGAGGCGGCCCAAGAGGACGAGGCGGCCGAAGAGGACGACGAAGAGGAAGGCGAGGACGAGGAAGTCGCCCCGGCGGTTGCAGCCGGAGCGGGCGCGGCCGTGGCGGCGAGCGGCGTGCGAGATCGGACCACCAGGCGCGGGTCCTCCTCGACGGCAGCGCCAACGCCGTCCGAGATGGCCGTCCATGTCACCGACCGTGTGTCGTCCGCGTTCGTGATCGGCGTGGTCGTGGTCTTCGTGGCGATCTTCGCCTACGCCGCGCTGTTTGGCGCGGGCGGCACCCTGAGCCCGACGCCCACCGCGGCGCCCGTCCCGAGCTTGGCGCCATCGAGCGGCCCGTCGGTCGCACCATCGAGCGGGCCCAGCTCCGCGCCATCGCCGTCGGCCGCACCGAGCCAGTCCGCACCACCGAGTGCCCCGGCATCGGCCGGTCCCAGCTCGGCCGCCAGTCCGTCCGCAGTTCCGAGCGCCAGCCCAGTCGCCAGCCCTGCCGCCAGTCCGTCGAGCTAGGCCAACCCCGGCCCGTCTGGCATGCGCTGGTCGCCGCGTCGCACCGGGCCCTCGACCGAGGATCGGCTCGCGGCCGCCCGCCGGACCATGGTCGAGCGCCAGCTGCGCGGACGCGGGATCCGGGACGAGCGCGTCCTGGCGGCGATGGGCAGCCTGCCCCGCGAGCGATTCCTGCCCGACGAGCTCCGGGCCCGGGCCTACGACGACGATGCCCTGCCGACCGCTGGCGGCCAATCGATCAGCCAGCCCTACATCGTGGCCTGGATGACCGAGCTGCTCGAGCTGCAACCGGGCCAGCGCGTCCTCGAGATTGGCACTGGGACGGGCTACCAGGCCGCCGTGCTGGCGACAATGGGCGCCAACGTCCGCTCGATCGAACGGTTGCCCGAGCTGGCGGCGGCCGCGTCCGCCCGCCTGGCGGACCTGGGCCTGTTGCGATCGGCGGGACCGGCCGGGTCGGTTGAGGTCATCGTCGGCGACGGCAGCCTGGGCGATCCCGGCCGCGCTCCATATGCTCGGATCGTGGTCACCGCAGGCGCACCGCGCGTGCCCGCCCCGCTCGTCGAGCAGCTCGCCGACGGCGGGCGCCTCGTCCTTCCAGTTGGCCCAGCCGGCGACCAGCAGATGGTGGTCGTGGTCCGCCATGGCGCCGCGGTCACGGAGTCACCGGTCGGCCGGGTGATGTTCGTGCCCCTGATCGGGGCGGCCGGCTTCCAGGCCGACGGCTAGCCCCGGCGGCGGGGAACGGGCCGGTATAATCCGGGCGCCATGACCCACGTGTTCGTTGCGCCCCACCCGGACGATGTCGCGCTCTCGTGCGGCGGCCTGATCGCCTCCCTGCGCGAGCTCGGCCAGAACGTGGCGATCATCACCGTGTTCTCGGGCAATGGCGGCGCCGATCACCTGACGGCCTACCAGCGCGAGGCCCTCGGCTTCGGGTCAAAGGCGCTCTGGCCGGTGACCGAGGCATTCAACCGGGCCAACATCCCCAACGACGTCAGCCTCGGCTCGGAGGCTTCGCCAGCCTGGGCGGCCACGGCCGACCGACTCGACGCCACCCAGGCTGACGCGGATGCCGCCGCCAAGCGCTTCTGGCAGCGCTCGTCGTGGTATCGCCGGGCCTCGATCCACAACGAGTCCCTGGCCGGCCAGCCGGTCATCGACGATCTGCCCACCCAGGGGGCCGTCCTGACCACGGTCCTGACCGATGCCGAAGCCGCGTCGGACGTTCAGGCCACCCGGCGCCTCGAGGACGAGCGCTACGCCTATTTCGCCGAGGCGTCACTGATCCTGCTGGACCTGCCCGACGCGGTCTTCCGCGGCTATACGGGTGACGACCAGCTGCTGGGCAGCCCGCGCGAGGACGACCAGGCGCCGGCCGCCCTGCTCCGACGCGAGATCACCCGGCTCGAGCCTCAGAAGGTCTATTTCCCGCTGGGCGTCGGTGGCCACGTGGACCATCAGCTCGTCCGGAACGTGGGCCTGGCAATGATCGGCGACGCCCGGCGCTGGGTGATGCCCGGTCCCGAGTGGGCCGGGATCGTGTCGTTCTACGAGGACTTCCCGTACGCCTGGTGGAACGATTTTCGTTCGATCGATGAGCTCGGCGACGGCTTCCGCGAGATGCCTTACGACGTCTCGATCGTGCCCGCTTATGCCGACATCAGCGACCAGCTCGAGCGCAAGATCAACGGCCTGACCATCTACGAGAGCCAGCTGCCGCGCCTGTTCGGGGGACCGCGCGAGATGGCCGCCGCGGTCCGGGGCTACGGCCGGAAGATCGGCGCGCTGGGCGGGCTGCCCGGCCACGCCGAGCGCTACTGGTCCTCGGTCACCCTCTAGTGCGCTCCCGGCGTCAACGCCGGACGAACACCACGCCGTCGGCGTCCTGGTAGAGGACGGACCAGGCCGGCGAGGCCTCCATCAGGGGGATGAGCGCGGCCTGCTCGTTCTTGCTCGCCACGACCACCGTCACTTGCCAGCGATCCAGGATCGCCTGCCAGTCCGAAGCTCCGCCCGAGAGCGCGATGTGGTCGTCCCAGGCCATGGTCGGGATGACCTCGATCCGGGAATCGACCGCCACAGGCACGCCCGGGGTGGCGAATTCGAGCCACGACCCCCAGGCCTGAGCATTCCAGATGCGATCCGAGGGACCGACCTTTCCGACCAGGGCAACAGTGATGCCCGGTGGCGCATCGGCGAGCAGCCCGGCTGGCCCGAGCAGGGTAGTCCCGCCGCGCCAGATTGGCAGCAGGATGACACCAGCCAGCAACAGGACGATGACAATCGCGCCGTTCAACGCAGAGGCGCGCTCCGCTCGAACCGGCTTGGCCTCGGCGTCCGATTCCGCGCTCGAAGGTCGCACCGCGCCGGCCCGGCCGAGAATCCCGGCGACCGCAACCGGAGCACCCAGCGCCCACCAGGCGATGCCCCGCTCGGCCTGGATGGCCACCAAGCCGAGAAACACCAGCCACAGCAGAGTGGGCCCGATGTCGCGCCACGAGTGCCCGCGCCGGTTCACCAGGATGACCGCTCCGAAGACGACCATCGAGCCGTACAGGAGGAGGCCGCTGGCCGACAAGGGCGCGGTCGGCTGCCATTCGGTGATGAGCCGCCGGATCGTGGGATTGGCCGTCAGGCCGATGGCGTACGACCAGACCCCGAATCCGAACGGGTTGAGGAGACTGGCGGCTGCGGTGGCGATCGTCACCAGGAGCAGCCGCCGGGCACCCGGGCGGGCGGCCAGGAGGTCCTCCAGCCAGGCCACGCCAAGGGCCGCCGGGGCAAAGATGAAGCTGCCGTGGAGGCTGGCCCAGGGGATTACGAGGAGGGGGATCAACCAGACCAGCCGCGGTCGGCGGTCCCGGCTGGCCAGGAGGGCCAGGGTGGCCGCAAAGAGGGTCATCCCGAACAACTGGGGTCGGAGACCCAACGCCGCAGCCGCCAGGATGAACGAGCCGAGGGTCAGCCAGGCGGCGACCCGCAGGCCGACGCCCTGGCGCCGGCAGGCCACCAAGACCAGGCCGACCGTGATCGCGACGAGGGCGGCGCGCAGGATCGCCAGCCCGGACCATCCGCCCAGCCAGTAGCCCAGGGCCAGGAGTAGCTGGGCGCCCCACTGCTGGTCGAGCCAGGGAGCCCCGCCGGTCGTGAACGCGAAGGGATCAGTGCGCAGAATGGCGCCCTGCTGGAACATCAGCTGGCCGGCCCGGACGTGGTAGGCCAGGTCCACCGTTGACATCGTCGCGATCAACGCGGCGAGCACGGGCAGGAGGATGGCGAGCGCGACCCACAGGCGTGGGAAGGTCAGGCGAGGGAAGGTCATCGCGGCGATCGTACCCGCCGGGCCTCAGCCGCCGATCCCCCCGATCGTCCTGGACGGCGGGATCGGCTACGAGGCGATCGCCCCGCTGATTCGGACGGCGCGGGCGCCGGTGTCGTAGATCTGCTCGACCGCCTTGACCATCAGACCGATGCAGAAACGCTGGTGGACCACGTCGTGGCCGGCTCGTCCGATCATGTCCGCCAGGGGATGGTTGGTCAGCAGCCGGATGATCGCTCCGGCCAGGGCGTCCGGATCACGGGGTGGCACGAGCAAGCCCGAGACACCATCCTCGATCACCTCGGGAATGCCCCCGACCCGGCTGGCCACGACTGGCCGGCTGAGGGCCATTGCCTCGAGGATCGACAGGCCCTGGGCTTCGCGATACGAAGGCAGCACGGCCACGTCGAGGGCGGCCGTCACCTCCGGCACGTCGTCGCGCCGGCCGGTGAACGTGACCCGATGGGCAATCCGGAGCGAGGCGGCCTGGCGCTCGAGCTCATCTCGTCGGCTGCCTTCACCCACGATCAGCAGGGAGGCGTTAGGGACGGCCCGCACGACGGCCGGCCACGCCTCGAGCAGGGTGGGGTGGCCCTTCTCCGGCTCGAGGCGGGCGACCACGCCAACCACGACGGCATCCGGCTCAATCCCGTACTGCTCCCGGAACGTGCAGCAGGGCTCGGTGTGGTCGTAGCGCTCCAGGTCCACCCCGTTGTAGATGAGCTGGACGGGCGCGCCCACCCGGTCTTCGTCGGCAATCTTGGCTTCTATCGCCCGGGACACGGCGATGAGCTGGTCGATCTCGGGCGTCAGGATGCGCAGCTCGCGCCGGTCTTCGTCCGAGCGGACCCGGCTCGAATGGACCGTCGACACGATGTACGGGCGGCGATGGCCGGCCTCGCCCAGGGCGATTGCGGCCCGGGTGCCCACCAGCTCGGCTCGATACATGTGGTTGTGGATCACGTCCGGGTTGATGTCGGCCAGCAGGGTCGCCACCGCGCCGGTCGAGATCGCATCGTCGGCGTCGTCCAGGACGGTCACCGGAAAGCCGGCGCGCTGGAGCTTGCGCACGGCGCTGCCACCGGACAACGAGATCACGCTGGCGTCGTAGCGCGTCTGGTCGAGCCGGCTGAGGAGCCCGAACAGGTGCTCCTGGGCGCCGCCGTTCGAGCCCGTCGCCAGGATCTCCACGATCCGGACCCGGCCGCCCGGAACGGCCGGCCAACTGACCGGCTCGAGGCAGGGATCGCCTGGCGCGGGCCGACCCATCAGCCCACGCTCCGGCGGACGAGCAGACGCTGGATCGGTTCGTCCTCGGCGCCCCACTCGTACTTGTAGGGCTCGTTGCCGCGCAGGAAGTCCATCCGCTCGAAGCGGCCAGCCAGGGCAGCCTGGACGTAGGCGGCCGCCATCAGCACGCCTGGGCTGAGCTCGCGCGCGTCGGGATCCATGCCCGCGTTGTAGTAGAGCAATGAGCGCCCGTCCTCGAGGTGGACGCCGGCCCCGATCCGGCGGTCGCCCACCGACAGGAACGACAGGACGAGCGGGCCGCTCGGACCGAGCAGCTCGAACAGGCGCTGGAAGAACGTCTGGCTGGCGGTGCCACCCGGAGTGCCGGGAAACAGGCCCTCGTCGCCCCAGCGCTTCTGGTGGAGCTCGATGAACGCCGGCAGGTCGGCCAGCGGATCGAGCGAGCGAGTGAGGCTGATCGGCCCCACGGCCTCGGCCCGCCGGATCTTGCGCCGGATCTCGTGGCGCTCCTTCCCGCCGAGGGTCGCGAGGTAGCCGTCGAAATCCGCGTCGACCGGCAGCGTGACGACCGGGCAGACCTCCTCCCGCTCGAGGTTGAGGGTCCAGCCATCGGCGCCCTCGCGCCGCCCGAAGGCGGCGGCCAGGGCCTCGGCGGCCGGATCGCCGCAGCGCAGGCGGCGCAGGTCGATCGCGTCCCACTCCGGGCCGGCCGGGCTGGCCAGGTGGGCGGCCACCGCCTCGGCCACGTCGTCGAAGTCAGCCGGCGCAGCCAGGAGGCTGGCGTAGTCGGCGTGATACGAGGCTCCGAAGAAGATCGCGGTGGCCGTGCCGGGCACGGCGGTCATCTCCATCGCTGCGGAGTGGCGCATTCGGCTGCTCTCGCCCAGGTCGCTTGGTTCGACCTCGTGGCGATGCATCAAGGGCACGATCCCGATCGGGTCAGCGCCGGGCAGGCCCGCGCCATCGGGGCCGGTTGGGACCACCACCAGGGTCTCGTCGTGGGCGCTCGCGCCGTAGGCGTCCCACCAGGCTCGCTGGAAGGCCCAGCTCGAGAACGGGGTGGCCCAGGGATTCCGGGCTAGCAGGCCATCCCAGGTGACGTGGTCGATCGAGTCGAATGGCCGGCGGGTCGCGACGAAGCGCGCGTGCGGGTTCGCTTCGGAGTTCGCTTGGGGGATCGGGGCGCTCGCCGTTGCGGTCCGTCCGGAGCCGTCAACGGCGCTGGGACAGACAAGCTCCGCCGTCAATGTGGGGGTGGTCACACGGCCGAGAATAGCACTAGATCGAGGTAGGTCATTGCGCGGGCAACCGACGCCGTCCGCCGCCTCGATCCGGCCTAGAGGTGATAGGCCCAGTACACGCCGCCGGCCCCGACGACCACGCCGAATCCGATGGCCAGGCGCCAGATCCAGCCGACCCCGTGACGCGCGGCGGCAAGGCAGCACAGGGCCATGGCGAAGGGGATCGCGTCGAGCGCGTAGCGATAGCCGTACTGGAGCCAGCCGCCGCCGTAGTAGAGCAGGTTCGGGATCAGGGTCAGGAGCAGGGCGGCCAGCAACAGCCACGATGGGCGGTTAGTCCAGCCGGCCCGGACGGCAAAGAACAGGCCCGGGCTGGTGATCAGGATCGACATGCCCAGGCCATCAGGCTTGAAGAACGGGAACTGGGCGATCTGCGTGGGAGTGTGCAGGAACAGGTAGTCGATGTTCATGCCCAGGTGGCTGAGCGAGAACAGGCCATGGTCGCGCAGGGCGGTGAGCCAGTCGGGCAAGCTGGCCAGGCCATAGCCCGATTCGAGCGGTGAGCCGAAGCGAACGGCGTTGTACCAGAGGTCGAAGATCGCGAACGGGAGGAAGCTCAGGACCAGGATCAACCACTCGGCGGCCACCGGGCGCCAGCGATGGACCGCCGATCGACCGGCCGCCACGGCCCGATCGACCGAACCCAGCATCAAGGCGTAGATGGGCATGGCCAGCACGACCGGGGCACGGGTCAGGAAGGCCGCCCCGCCCAGCAGGCCGACGATCAGCGGCCGGCGCCGTCCGAACAGCTCAATCAGGGCCATCAGGGTCAGGCCGGTCGCGATCAGGTGGCCGGTATGCCAGACCCCACCGCGGGTGGTCACCCACCAGATCTGGGTGCTGAAGCCAAACAGGACTACCAGCCAGACCCGATCCATGAGGGATCGAACACCCAGCCGGGCCGCCATCCACCAGCACAGACCGAGGTCTACCGTGGCCAGCGCAGCGTTGATCACCGGCTGCCAGTGGTCGGCCTGGCCCGGCCCGAAGACGGCCACGATCGGCAGGAGCACGAAGGCCGGGAATGGGCCGAATGGGACGTAGACGTGGGTGCCGATCACGACGTTGTCGTACGGCCCGAGGGCCGAAACGAGCCACGTCCGGCCGTGCAGGAAGGCGTCGGCCAGGTAGAAGAAGTCACCCCGGCCGGCGTCGAACGCGTGGTCCGATGCCCAGTAGACCGCGAAGCCGATGAGCATCAGGGCCGAGATGACGATCGGCCCGCGCCACGACGTGCCGACGATCGAGGAGGTCGAGCGTGCCCCGTAGAAGCCGGGGGCGGCGGCCGGCGGATCGCTCACTCGGGACTCCGGGCGGCAACGAGCGGTGGGGCCGCAAGCCCCAGCCAGAATAGGACGGGATAGACCGCCGCTGGCACGATCCCGAGCAGGACGATGGGCGTGGCCGTGGCCAGCGGAATCAGGGCCGCCCACCAGCGACGACGTTCGAGCAACCAGGCAACCGGCAGGAGGAGCAGCATCGCGTAATGATCCCAGAGGACGGGCGACAGGAGTTGACTGGCGGTGACCGCGGTCAGGTAGCCCACCTCAGCCGGTGATCGGAGCGCCGCCCAAACCGTAACTCCCAGCACCGCCACGGTGCTGACCAGCTGGATCACCGTGGCCAGGCTCTCCGAGGCGCCCAGTTGGAAGGCGATCGCCCCAGGCGTGAAGTTGTGGGGCGTGGTCACCGGCGCACTTACCTGGCGGAGGACCGTGACGTAGTCCGACCACGTCCCGAGACCCGTGACCAGGGTGGCCAGGATCGCTCCACCGAGCAGGACGAGCAGGGCCACGCCAATCGTCCGCCAGCGCCGGTTCAGGGCTGCCCAGCCCAGGACGATGACCGGCTGGATCTTGATCATCGTGCCCAGCGCAATGACCGTGCCCAGCGGACCGGGCCGGTCCAGCCAGCGCCAGCCGGCGGCGAATAGCAGGAACAGGAGCGGCCCGACCTGACCCAGCTTGAGCGAGTACGCCACCGGCCAGGACAGCCCGCCCAGCAGGAGGATCGTCCAGCGGATCTCCCGCCGGACGGGCAGGATCGCGCAACCGGCCACGAAGGCAGCGGCCATCGCCCCGATCCAGGCCGCCGTGCCGACGCCGGCCGGCAATAGGGCGAAGGGCAGGACCAGGAACACAAATGGGGGTGGGTAGTAGAAGAACAGGAAGCCGCCCGATACGTCGACCGACAGGTCGTACAGCGGCTGGCCGTGGATGAGCCGCTGGGCCGCATTGGCGTAGGCCGAATAGTCGAAGCCCAGGGTGGCAGCGGCCACCGCGCTCAGCAGGATCAGCCCGACCGCGATCACGAAGGTCGCGATCGCCGCGACCGGCAGCCGGCGCGGGGCTGAGGTGCGTTCGGCGGGCTGTTCAGCCACGCCGATGGAGGACCGGGATCCTGAACAGGTCCCAGCCAACCTGGAGCGCCAGGCCGGGCCGGGCGGCCATCCGGGAGCCGCGTTTGTCCGACCACTGGATCGGCACGATCGCGATCGGGTAGCCCCGTCGGCGGGCGAGGTGGATGAGCTCGACGTCGAACACGATGCTGGTGATCTTCTGTCGGGCGAACAGGTCGTGAGCGGCCGCCCGGGTGAAGCCCTTGAAGCCGCACTGGGTGTCGCGAACGGGACCGATGACCCAGATCGAGGCAAGCACGTGGAACGCCCGGCCCAGGAATCGCCTGTAGCCCGGCTGGGTCCGGCGCATGTCCCGGCCGTCCGGCTGGATCCGGCTGCCCAGGGCAACGTCATGATCGACCAGGGCCTCGACCAGCTTGGGCAGCTGGTCGGGCGGCGTAGCCATGTCCGCGTCGGCGAAGACGATCAGGTCGGTGCTGGCGGCCAGCATGCCCGCCCGGACGGCCGCGCCCTTGCCACCATGAGGGACGGACAGCAGATCGAGCATGATCCCGGTCGGCGGCCGGCTGAACTCGGGCCGGGCCCGAACGAGCTCGGCGGTCCGGTCGGTGCTGCCGTCATCGACCACCAGGATCCGGATCTCGTCCGGCAGCGCGCCGGCCCCGATGGATCCCTCGCGGGCTGGCCCGCCGCGCCGGCGCAGGTAGCCGAACAGCTCGTCCAGGGCCGAGCCGAGGCGGTTCTCCTCGTTGTAGGCGGGCAGGACGACCGTCAGGCTGTCGGGCGGTGTCGGGCCGGTCACGGCGCCGGAGTCAGCGATTGGAGCAGGCCAGGGCCAGCGAATGGCGACGGCGGCCCGAAGAGGTGCCGGAGCAGGAAGTACTCGGGCAGCGGATGGTCGTCGGTGACCAGCGGGCCGTTCCCGGCAAACTTGGGCACCTGGGCGCCCTGGATCCAGACCAGCTGGGGGATCCGGGTCTCCCAGCCGCCGATCGCGTGCTCAGGCGAGTCGGCCGCGGACGAGAGGTCCGAGACGATCCCGGGCCGGCTGAGGACTTCCTGGATGGCCGCTGGATCGAACGAGATGGGCTGCTCCGAGCCGAGCATGAACATACCGTAGCCGCCCGGCCCGAAGGCGATGATGACGTAGGGATAGACCGAGGCGTACGTCCGGACGTGGGCCTTGAATTCGTCGACCGTCTGGCCGTACGGGATCCACTGCATCATCACGCCACCCGGGTTGAGCCGGGCCTTGGCGGCCTGGTAGAACTCAAGCGAGGAGATGACCGACACGCCCGCGGTCTCGATCGGCGGCGGCGGGTCCACCACGATCGTGTCGTAGTGGGCCGAGGTCAGCTCAACGTGATTCCGGCCGTCGGCGATCTCGATCGTACCCTTCGGGTTGGCCTCAACTGTGGGGGCATCCGCATAGAAGACGCCGAACATGTCCGGGACCGAGGGTACGAGCTCGACGACGGTCGAGGTCAATCCCGCGTTGAGCGCGGCCCGCCAGGCCGAGCCCATGCCGAAGGCGATCGTCAGATTGGTCTTCGAATTCGGGCGCAGGATCAACGGGAGGACCGGCATCAACTTCGTGTCGACGGTCAGGATCGTCATCGACGTGCCGGTCACCCAGAGCTGGTCGACGCCGTGGAACGAGCCTGCCTGGACCGAGGCGATGTCGTCCTCGGCCGACTTGTCGATGATGCCGCCCGCCGCGCGAACCCGGGCGATATTCGGATCGAGGAATCCACCACCGGCCAGCACGAAGACCAGGACGACGGCGAGCCCGATACTTGCTCCCCCGGTCACCAGGCGGGGCAGGCGGTCCTGGATCGGCGCGCCAAAGGCGAGCCCGGCCCCCATGGCCAGGTTGATCAGGGCGATCAGGCCCAGGGCCACCGGCGAGCCGACCAGGGGGATGACCACGAATGGGACGAGGAACGTGCCGGTGATCGCGCCCAGGGTGTTGGCCGACAGCAGGAGCCCGGAGTTGCCGCCGATGTGGCCCTCCGAGTCGGCCACCAGGGCCGACGTCGCCGGGAAGGTCAGGCCCATGACGAACGTGGCCGGCAGGACGACGATTGTCACCGGCAAGGCAAAGTCGCTGAACAATGCTCCGAAGTTCGTCGTGAGGCTCAGGACGCCGGCCACGCCTCGCCCAATGATATTGGCCATTCCAACCCACACGAGGAGCGCGATCACCACCTGTCCGAGGGCTAGCAGGTTGATCGTCCGGATCCGGGTCCGGAAGGCATTGAAGGCCACGGCTCCGAGGGCGAGGCCGACCAGGAAGATGGCCAGGATCGTGGTGAACACGTAGGTCGAATCACCGGTGCCCGAGGCGAGC
>JBBSFD010000013.1:0-68575 GCA_038239115.1 Candidatus Limnocylindrales bacterium
GGTGGGCTCCATCGACGAGCTCAAGGTCCGGATCCTGAAGGGCATCGACGAGTTCAACGAGGCGCCCGTCGTGTTCCGCTGGAACAAGTTCGACCTGGGACTGGTCTGATGTGTAAGCATCCGAACGGAACGCTCTACTAGCAGCCGGCCCGTCCACGCTCGCGGACCCCGGATGCGGGTCGGAGAATGGTCGATTCGCCGCCTGGATTCGGCCTAACACTACTGGGGCTGGTCATCGCCAGGTTCGGGGGCTGGAGCGGGCGGCGGGCTCTCGGGTCGGAGGGCCATCGGGTCGCTAGATCCGTGACACTGGCGCGATGACTGCTGCCGAGGTTCCCGCAATCGAACTCCTGGCGGGGCTCGACCTGGCCGGGCTCGACCTGGCCGGGTTCCGGCAGGCGGTCCTGGCCTGGTTCGATTCCCGGGGGCGGGTCTTCCCATTCCGGGGCACGACCGACCCGTACCTGGTGCTGGTCTCCGAGGTCCTCCTCCAGCAGACCCAGATCTCGCGCGGCGGTCCGGCCTGGGTCCGCTTCACGGCCACGTTCCCGACCGTCGAGGCGCTGGCCGCGGCCAGCCCGGCCGACGTCCTGCGGGCGTGGCAGGGGCTCGGCTACAACCGGCGCGCCGTGAACCTCCAGCGGGCGGCCCGGATCATCGTGAACGACCTGGCCGGCCACGTTCCAGCCAGCGTCGCCGGGCTCGAGGCCCTGCCCGGGGTCGGCCCGTACACCGCTCGGGCCGTCGCCTCGATTGCCTTCAAGGTGCCGGTCGGTGCGGTCGACACGAACGTCCGGCGGGTGCTCGGTCGAGTGCTCGCCGGCGATCCCGCCGCCATCCGGCCGGCCGAGCTGCAGCGGGCGGCCGACCGGATCGTTGATCCCGAGCAACCTGACGACTGGACTCACGCCCTGATGGACATCGGCTCGACACTGTGCCGGCCGGTCCGGCCGCGCTGCGCCGAGTGCCCGGTCCAGACGATGTGCCGCTACGCCTCGGGCGAGCGACCAGCTAGGGCCAGGGCGATGCCGGCCGGCCGAGGCGCCACGAACGGGACCAGGGCCAACAGCGCACCCGCTTTCAGCCGGTCGAGCCGGTGGTTGCGCGGCCGGATCCTGGACCAGTTGCGCGCGGCGTCGGGCGATGCCTGGACCCGCGTTCCGGCTCGGATCGGTGACCACGACGCCGATGCGATTGGTGCGGCCCTCGAGGCACTCGAGCGCGATCATCTGGTCGAGCTCGACCTGTCGGGGCCGGGCCGGCCAAGGGCACGCCTTCCAATCGCCTGACCGGCTACGCTTGGCGGGTGTCTGCGACCTTGCCGGCGACCCGCGTCACCATCGATCCTAGAACCGGGATCACCCTTCCGGCCGAGGATCCGACCCTGCTGAGCATCGGCCTGCGCGACCTGGTCAAGCGCTGGGCGGCGGCCAAGGAGCTGCCGGCCATGGCCGGCGAGGCGATGACCGGGGCCGACCGGCGGGCCCAGCAGCTGGGCGTTCCGGGAACTCGACTGATGGAGCATGCCGGGACTGCGGTCGCGGCGGCCGTCCGAGCGGTGGCCCTCGACCAGGGCCGGCTCGGCCGCGGGCCGATCCTCGTCCTGTGCGGGCCCGGCAACAACGGTGGCGACGGCTTCGTGGCCGCGCGGCACCTTGCCCACCTGGGGCTGCCGGTCATCGTCGTCCTGGTCGCGGCCGAGCCCAAGCCGGGCACCCGCGACGCGACGGTCAACTGGGACCGACTCGCCAACGAGCCCACGATCACCCGGATCCACGCTCCGTATCCGCGCGATGTGGCGATCGTGGGGCAGGGGATCGAGAAGGCCAGCGTGATCGTCGACGCCCTGCTCGGCAGCGGGGTGCGCGGTGAGCTAAGGGATCCGATCCGGTCGGCGATCGAGCTGATCGGCCGCGGCGCGGAGGCCGGCGTGCCGATCGTGGCGGTCGACACGCCCACCGCCATCGACCTGACCAGCGGCGAGCCATCGAGCCCCGCCGTCCGGGCCGACCTGACAGTCACCTTCCACCGACCCAAGGCGGGCCTGCTGACCCGGCGTGGGGCCGCCTTTGCCGGCAAGGTCCTGGTCGCGCCGATCGGGATCCCCCTCGAGGCCGACCGTGCCTGAGATCGACCGTGCCTGAGCCCACCCTGACCCGGACATTCGGCTGGCGCGAAGTGCTCACCGTGGGCGCCGTGATCGTGGTCGTCGTGCTCGGGCTATCGGTGATCACGAGCCTCCTGCCCAGCGGCGCCCAGTGGTTCATCTTCCAGTCGCCGCTGTTCATCGTGGTGATCGTGATCGGCACCGTGGCCGTGCTGGCCAGCCTGCTTCGGCGGCCGTCCGCAAAGTAGCTCCGGGCCCATCGCGCCGGCGATCTCGAATTGCCCCTATACACGCGCACGATCCGGGCCTAGAGTCACGCGCATCAAATGCCGCGGCCCGTGGTCGCGACCAAAGTCTGTAGCACGCTAGAACCGCAACTCCTCCTGGCTGACGCGAGGACCCACCGGCTCGGGGCGCGTCTACCAGAGGAGTATTCGTGTACAGCGACAAGAACCTGTCCTGCGCCGACTGTGGGCAGGAATTCGTCTTCACTGCCAGCGAGCAGGATTTCTACGCCCAGCGCAACTTCACCGAGCCGCGTCGGTGCAGCAGCTGCCGGGCCAGCCGCAAGGCCGCCCGCAACGCCGCGGACGGTGGTGGCGGCGGCTACGGAGCTGAGAGCAGCTCGTCATCGAGCTACGGTGGCTACGGTGCCGGCGGCTCGTACAGCGCCGGCGGCTACAGCGGAGCCCGCGATCGCGGCCCGCGTGAGATGTTCACGGCCACCTGCAGCAATTGCGGCAAGGATGCCCAGGTCCCATTCCGGCCCACCAGCGGCAAGCCGGTCTACTGCAGCGACTGCTTCCGAACGATGCGGGGCGCCTGAACCGCCTTCGTTCGACCGAGCACCTTCTCATTCGGCCGCCGTCTGGCGGTCCCGCACCAATTCGGCCGGCGCGTCAGTCCGGCGGCCGAACCAGGCCAGCGGGGCACACCAGGCGGCGGTTGTGATTCCGTCTCGCCCCTGGTCGTCGTTTGCGTCGTTCGGGAACGGGCGCGTACCATCGAGGCCCGCCTTCACCCGTGCTCATGAGGTAGCCCCACCAGATGGCCGTCGGCTCCAGTAACGACTTCGACCTTGTCGTCCTCGGGGCCGGCACCGGCGGCTACAGCGCGGCGTTCCGGGCCGCCCAGCTCGGGCTCAAGGTCGCCCTGGTCGACGAGGACAAGATCGGCGGGACCTGCCTCCACCGGGGCTGCATCCCGACCAAGGCCCTGCTCGAATCGGCCGAGATGATGAACCGCGCCCGCCACCTCAAGGACTACGGGGTCGTCCTCGAGGGCGAGCCGGGCGTCGACTACGCCACGATGGCGGCTCGCCGCGATGCCGTGGTAAAGCGGATGTGGACCGGCTTGAAGTCGCTCGTCGACAAGAACAAGGTCAGCTGGATTCCCGGCCGGGGCCGGCTCGACGGGCCTAACCGGATCGTCGTCCGCCAGCCGGCCGAGGACGGCACCCCGGGCAAGGGCGGCGAGCGCATCCTCCAGGCAACCGACGTGATCATCGCCACCGGCAGCCGGGTCAAGAGCCTCGCTGGGCTGACGCCCAACGGCACGACGATCGTGACCAGCGACGAGATCCTGCGCCTGGACAGG
The DNA here is from genome assembly GCA_038239115.1 of Candidatus Limnocylindrales bacterium. Taxonomy (GTDB): domain Bacteria; phylum Chloroflexota; class Limnocylindria; order Limnocylindrales; family CSP1-4; genus Palsa-1033. Next base: position 3,704 of record JBBSFD010000013.1, read on the forward strand.
CGGCCGGCCAGCATCGTGATCGTGGGCGGCGGCGCCGTGGGCGTCGAGTTCGCCAGCTTCTACGACGACATCGGCACGACGGTGACCCTCCTGGAGTACCTGCCCGGGATCGTGCCGCTCGAGGATCGCGAGGTCAGCCAGCTGCTCGAGCGGAGCTTCACCAAGCGCGGCATCAAGGTGGTCACCAACGCCCGCTTCGACGTCGCGGCAGTCAAGTCGACCAAGAAGGGCGTGAGCCTGAGCGTCGGGCCCGAGGGCAAGCCGGCCGAGGTCATCGAGGCCGAGCTCATGCTCGTGGCGACGGGACGGGCGGCCAACGTGGAGGAGATCGGGCTCGAGACGACCAAGGTCGAGGTCGACCGGGGCATCATCAAGGTCAACGGCCGGATGCGCACCCGGGAGCCCCACGTCTACGCCATCGGCGACGTCGTTGGCGGCCTATGGCTGGCCCATACGGCCGCCCACGAGGGCATCGTCGCGGCCCACACGATCGCCGGCGAGAAGGATGTCCACGAGATCGATTACACCGAGCAACCGCGGGCCACCTACTGCCGGCCCGAGATCGCCTCGGTCGGTCTGACCGAGGCCCAGTGCCAGGAGCGCGGCCTGCCCTACAAGGTGGGCAAGGTGCCCTTCCAGGCCATCGCCAAGGCGATCATCGGCGGCGAGTACGAAGGCTTCGCCAAGGTGATCGGCAATTCCGAGACCGGCGACACGCTGGGCGTCCATATCATCGGCCCGCACGCAACGGATCTCATCGCCGAGGCCTCCCTGGCCATCTCGCTGGAGGCCACGCCCTGGGAGATCGGGGCGGCGACCCATCCGCATCCGACCCTGTCCGAGGTCATCGGCGAGGCCGCCCTGGCCGTAGACGGCCGGGCGATCAACTTCTAGCCATCAGCCTGAGCCACCATCGAGCAACGTTCCGACCACGGAGGCGGCCATGACCGCGACCGGGCAACGAAGCAAGACCGCCAGCCGCCTCGGCGCCGACGTCGGGCTGGACGACGAGCAGCTCCTGGCGATGTACCGGATGGTCGCCCTGGCCCGGGCCGTCGACGAGCGGATGTGGATCCTCAACCGGGCGGGCCGGATCCCGTTCGTGATCAGCGGCCAGGGCCACGAAGGAGCCCAGGTGGGCGTGACCTGGGCCCTGACCAAGGGCCTCGACTGGATCGCTCCGTTCTACCGCTCGATCGCGATGTGCATGACCTTCGGGATGTCCGCCCGGGACATCATGCTGGCCCAGTACGCCCGGGCCAGCGATCCCTCGTCGGGTGGCCGCCAGATGCCCGGCCACTACGGCGATCGCCGGCACAACCTGCTGTCGGTCTCGTCGCCGGTGGCCACCCAGATCCTGCATGCCGTTGGGATCGCCCTGGCGGCCAAGATCCGGGGCACCGGCCAGGTGGCCCTGACGGCCATGGGCGAAGGGTCCTCGAACCAGGGCGACGTCCACGAGGCGCTCAACTTCGCGGCGATCCATCGCCTGCCGTTCATCTTCCTGGTCGAGAACAACGGCTATGCCATCAGCGTGCCGGCGGCGATGGAGATCTCGGTGCCCGACGTGGCGATGCGGGCGTCGGGCTACGGCATCCCCGGCGTGGTCGTCGACGGGTCGGACGTCCTGGCCTGCTACCGGGTGGCCAAGACGGCCGTCGAGCGGGCCCGGGCCGGCGAGGGCCCGACCCTGATCGAGGCCAAGGTCACCCGGCTCACCGGCCACTCCTCGGATGACCAGCAGACCAAGTACCGCAGCGCCGAGGACCTCGAGGCGGGCCAGGGCCGCGACGCGCTGCCGCACTTTCGCGAGCAGCTCCGCGCGGCCGGCGTGCTGACCGAGGCGGTCGAGGAAGCCCTAATGGCCGAGATCAAGGCGATCGTCGACGACGCGACCGACTTCGCCGAAGCCGAGCCCGATCCCCAGCCATCGACCGCGATGCGCTGGGTCTATGCCGAGGACTGGCCGTCGGAGACGCCTCCGCCGTGGGGCTTCGGCGATGGCGACGAGTCGGGTGCGGGTGGCGACGAGTCGGGTGCGGGTGGCGACGAGACGGCCGCCGGTGGGGGCCACTGATGCCGATTCGCACGTTCATCGACTCGATCCGGGAGACCCTCGCCGAGGAGATGCGCCGGGACGACACGATCATCGTCCTGGGCGAGGACGTCGGCAAGAAGGGCGGCGTCTTCCTGGCCACCGACGGGCTGTGGTCGGAGTTCGGGGAGGATCGGGTGATCGATACGCCGTTGACCGAGTCGATGATCGTCGGGGCTTCGATCGGTGCCGCCGTCAACGGACTCCGGCCGGTGGCCGAGATCCAGTTCGCCGACTTCATCCACCCGGCCTTCAACCAGATCGTGTCCGAGGCGGCCCGGATGCGCTACCGCTCGAACAACGCGGTCGGCGTGCCGATGACCATCCGGGCGCCGTATGGCGGCGGCGTCCACGGCGCCCTTTACCACTCCCAGTCGGTCGAGGCGTTCTTCACCCACGTGCCGGGCCTCAAGATCGTCATCCCGTCGACCCCCTATGACGCTCGTGGCCTGCTTCGGAGCTCGATCCGGGACGACGACCCGGTCCTCTTCTTCGAGCACAAGAAGATGTACCGGAGCGTGCGCGGCGACGTTCCCGACACCGACTACGTCGTGCCGCTCGGCCGGGCCGCCGTGACCCGGCCCGGCTCGCAGGTCACGGTCATCGCCTACGGCCTGATGGCCCATTACGCGCTGGAGGCCGCCGACCGGGTCGCGGAGGAGGGGATCAGCGTCGAGGTGGTCGACCTGCGCACCCTCCGGCCGCTCGACAAGGAAACGGTCATCGGCTCGGTCCGAAAGACCGGCAAGTGCCTGGTGGTCTACGAGGACAACCGCTTCGGCGGCTACGGCGCCGAGGTCGCGGCCACCGTTGCCGAGGAGGCCTTCGACTACCTCGACGGCCCCGTCACCCGGATCGCCGGCCCGGACGTGCCCGCTGTGCCCTACAACCACGTCCTCGAGGACTGGTTCATGGTCGACCCGGCCAAGATCGCAGCCGGCATCCGCAAGCTGGCCGCCTACTAGGGGACGAGGCGGGTCGCCGGGGAGCTGGGCCGGTCGCCTGGCCCCGATTCCAGCCCAGCCCCACCCCGGTTTCTTGCGTTTAGCAATCCCCGTGGTCTTAGGCCGAAAGTGGGCCGGATTTCTGCCCGTCGACCAGGTGACGGCCCCCGGAATCGGCTCGAGTTGTGCTTGAGCCGGCACGAACTCTCGCATGAACCGGCCGAATCACTCGATCTGGTCCGCCCAAGGTCCGCCTAACACTACGGTCGTTGATATTCGCCAGAAACCAGCGGCCCCTGACCGATCCAGCCGGTTCGACGAGCCAGTGCCGGATCGCCACGTTCCCAGCGGGGAAGGCCGCATCGAGCACCTCGCGATGGCGCATGACGCGCCTCCTGGCTGCCGCGGTGTCCGGCATCACCAGCAGTCGAGAAGTACTGCCGGCGATCCTGCCGAACCGCTCGCGGCCGATTCGATGAGCCAGACGGACCTTCTCATCAAGCCGGCGCAGGGTTTCCTCGACCGACGTGAGCTCCGTCTTGACCTCGATCACGAGAAGCGATGCCGTCGCTCCATGGAAGGCGAGGATGTCGATCGAGCCACGCTCGCCATACACCGAGTAGGTGACTTCGAGCTCCGCCTCCCAAACCGAAGCTCGTGAGCAACCGAACAACGAGGCCCACGAGGGCTGCGTGTCGTTCGTCGAGCGTCCGGTCCAGGCTGCCAGCCCGCCAGCGAACCTCAACATCGGCTCGAGCATCGAGGGCAAGGAGGATCCGCCGGAGTGTCCTGACGGACAACGCGTCGATGTGACCGCGTTCCACGAGCGATACCGCGGCCTGCGACAAAGCGCATTCCACAGCCAGGTCGGATTGGCGCCAGCCGCGGCGACGACGCAGCGCTCGGATGATGAGGCCGACGCGTCGATCGTCCACGGGGCCAGCCTGACGCCGCCCGCTCACCGGGCCCGTATTCGGCACTCACCCCGGGCTGGCTCGACCGAAGATTGCTCGATGCGCGACACTGTGCATCGGAGCCGGCGGCCGAACCAGGAATCCGACTCGAAGCGCGAACGTCCAGGAGGACTGATTCTGTGGCCAAGGTGACGATGCCCCAGCTCGGCGAGAGTGTGGCCGAGGGGACGATCGGCAAGTGGCTGAAGAAGCCGGGCGACCACGTCGCCAAGTACGAGCCGCTGCTCGAGGTGATCACCGACAAGGTCAACGCCGAGGTGCCGTCGCCGGTCGAGGGCACGCTCACGGCGATCCTTGCCGAAGAGGGCGCGACGGTTCCCAACAACGCCGAGATCGCCGAGATCGAGACGGCCGACGAGGCCAGCGCCGGCGCCAACGGCAAGTCAGGCAAGACAGCCGCGGCCGCCGCGACGCCGGCGCCGGCTGCCACCGCCTCGGCTCCCGCCAGCAGCCCGCCCGTGGCCACGCCCGCGCCCGCCACCCCGGCGCCTGCCGCCGCGTCCGCACCCGCTGCTCCCGTCGCCGTCGGGCCAGCCGGCTCGGACGAACGCCCGGAGCGAGCCGCCGCCGTCGACACGGCCACCCTGCCCGGCGATGCCGACGCGCGGATGACGCCAGCCGTGCGACGCCTGCTCCGTGAGCACGGCCTGACCGCGGCCATGATCATCGGCACCGGCGGAGGCGGCCGGATCACCCGCGACGACGTGTCGAACTACGTCGAGACGCAGCGCACGAACGCCTCGGTCGGCGGCCAGGTCGTCGGCGGCGCGTCCTCGGCCGGGCCCACGGCCACGCCGTCGGCTGGCACCGCAGCAACGCCCGCCGGTTCGGCCCCGCGCCCGGCCGCCACTCCCAACGGGCCAAGCGCAGCCAGCCCGGCAACCAAGACCGCCAGCAGCAGTGCGCCGATCAGCTTCCCGGCCGGCGCTGACGAAGTCCTGCTGCCGATGACCTTGATGCGCAAGGGCATCGCCGCCCAGATGACCCGGGCCCTGAGCATCCCCCATGCCTACGTCCAGATGGAGGTCGATGCGGCGAACCTCGTCCGCCTGCGCGAGTCGACGAAGGCCGCCTACCAGGCCAGCGAGGGCATCTCCCTGAGCTACGTGCCGTTCGTGGTCAAGGCCGTGGTCGAGGCGCTCAAGCGCCACGGCACGTTCAACGCCAACTGGACCGACGAGGGCCTGCTGGCCAAGCGCCGGATCAACATCGGCGTGGCCGTCGCCGTCGACGACGGGCTGATCGTGCCGGTCATCCGCGACGCCGACGAATTGTCGATCCATGGCCTCAACCAGGCGATCGCCGAAGTGGCCGCCCGCGCCCGGGCCAACAAGCTCCGGCTCGACGACTTTGGCGGCGGCACGTTCACGATCGACAACACCGGCTGGCTCGGCTCGAACATGACCATGCCGATCATCAACGCGCCCGAGGTCGGCATCCTGACCATGGAGGCAATCACCAAGCGGCCGGTCGTGCGCGAGACGGCCGAGGGTGACGTGATTGCCATTCGGCCCGTGATGAACGTGGTCCTCGCCCTGGACCATCGAGCCAACGACGGTGCTGGCGGGGCCGCCCTGCTGCGCGACATCAAGGCCTGGCTCGAAGCAGTCGGACCCGACACGGCGATCTACTAGAAAGCCAGCGCGATGCGCGTCGTCGTCACCGGCGCAACCGGGTTCATCGGCGGCGTCGTCGTGCGCCAGCTGCGGGCCCGGGGTGACCAGGTCGTCGCGATCGTCCGCGACCCGGCCCAGGCCGAGGACCTCAGGGACCAGGGCGTCGAGCTTGCGACCGGCGACCTTGGCCAGGTCGACCCGATCGTCGAGCAGCTGGCCGGGGCCGACGCGCTCATCCACATCGCCGGCCAGTACCGGATCGGCATTCGCGTCTCGGATCGCCCGGACATGCTCGACGCGAACCTGGGCACGACCAGCCGCGTCCTGGACGCCGCGGCCAAGGCCGGAACACCCCGGATCGTCTACACCTCCACCGCCAATGTCCTGGGCAACACCCATGGTGAGGTGGTCGGCGAGTCCCATGTCCGCGACCTGGCCGAGGGCTTCTTCAGCTACTACGACCTGACCAAGTACCGGGCCCACGAGCTGGCGGCGGCGCGAATCGCGGGCGGGGCTCCGGTCATGATCGCGATGCCCGGCGGGGTCTATGGCCCAGACGACCATTCCGAGGCGGGTGGCCAGCTGGCCCAGGCCCAGGCGGGCAAGCTGCGCTACGTCGCCCTCGGTGATATCGGCCTCAGCTGGTCGTACGTCGACGACGTCGCCGACGGGATCGTCCGGATCCTCGACCAGGGTCGCCTGGGCGAGTCCTACATCCTCAGCGGTCCGCCGGGGCTGCTCAAGGACGCGATCCAGGCGGCGGCCATCGCCGGGCGCCGGAGGCCGCCCCGGCTGACCCTGCCGACCGGCGTGCTGCGCCTGTTCATCCCGGTCAGTCGCCGCTTCGGGGCCGTAGCCGGCTTGCCCGCCAACCTGGCCGAGACGATCAAGGCCGCCGACGGCGTCACCTACTGGGCGAGCGCGGCAAGGGCCGAGCGCGAGCTTGGCTTCCGGGCGCGCGACCTGGCCTCCGGCCTGCACGCCATGTTCAACGTCTAGCCCTACACTCAGAAATCATGGGACGCGAACTGCCGATCTTCGAGCCGCCGACCGCGAACCCGCATCACGCGGGCACGGCCGGCCTATCGATCGCGCTCGGTGGCGGATTTGACGCCGGGTCGGCAACAGCACCCGCGCCCGACGGCTCGACGGCCCTGCGTCGGCACCCCGACTGGATCAAGGCCCGGATCCCGTCCGGCGAGAACTACCACGAGCTCAAGGCGCTGATGCGCGGGGCCACCCTCAACACGGTGTGCGAGGAGGCCCACTGCCCGAACATCGGCGAGTGCTGGGACCAGCGCACGGCCACGATCATGATCCTGGGCGATACCTGCACCCGGGCCTGTGGCTTCTGCGCGGTCAAGACCGGCCGGCCAACCTGGTTCGATGCCGACGAGCCGCGCCGGGTGGCCGAGACGATCGCCAGCCTCGGCCTCGAGCACGTGGTCGTCACCAGCGTCGCCCGGGACGACCTGCCCGACGGCGGGGCCTCGGTCTTCGCCGAGACGATCCGGCGCCTGCGCGAGACGTCGCCGGGCATGGGCGTCGAGGTCCTGATCCCCGACTTCAACGGCACCGACGAGCCGCTCAAGGCCGTGATGGCCGCCCGGCCGGACATCCTCAACCACAACCTCGAGACGGTCGAACGGCTCCAGAAGCCGGTCCGCAAGCGGGCCCGCTACGACCGCAGCCTGTCGGTCCTGGAGCGGGCCAAGGAATATGCCCTGGCCGACGGCTGGACGGTGCACACGAAGTCGAGCCTGATGGTCGGCCTGGGCGAGACCCGGGACGAGCTCAGCCAGGCCTTCCGCGACCTGCGCGCGGTCGACTGCGACATCCTCACGATCGGCCAGTACCTGCGCCCCTCGACCGAGCACCTCGAGCTCATCCGCTACTACCACCCCGACGAGTTCGCTGAGATGAAAGTCGAGGCGCTGGCGCTGGGCTTCCGCCACGTCGAGTCCGGGCCGCTCGTCCGCTCGAGCTACCACGCCCGTGACCAGGTCCCGGGGGCCGAGCTGCGCCGGTTGCGGCGCCGGGCCACGCTCGACGCCCAGGGCCGAATCGTGCCGGGCGGGCTGATCCCCGGCGGGCTCGGCGAACCCGACAGCCTGGCCGGCTGAGCATGTCGACCCTCTCGCGCAAGACCGCCCTGGCCGAGCTCCACTGTCACCTCGGCGGGGCCGTCACGCCTTCGATCATGTGGGGCATCGCCCATTCCCAGGGGATCAAGCTGCCGACCAAGGACTACTGGGAATTCCGGGACATGATCACCGTCTCGAACCGGCGCAGCCGGAGCTTCGACGGCTATCTCCAGCTGTTCCACTGGACCGAGCTGATCCAGTCCTCGCCGCTGGCCGTCGAACGCTCGGTCTACGAGGTGATCGGCGGGGCCTATCGCAAGAACAACATCACCACGACCGAGCTGCGCTTCAACCCGATGAAGCGCAACCGGGGCGGCGAGCAGGACCTCGACCACATCATCGCGGCCGCGGTCCGGGGCATGGACCGGGCCTCGCTCGAGTATCCGGTCAAGCCCGGCCTGATCTTCTGCCTCGACCGGGCGTTCCCCTACGAGCTCAACGAGATCATCGTGGAGAAGGCGATCACCTGGCACGATCGGGGCATCGTCGGGGTCGACATCGCCGGACCCGAGAGCTCGACCTTCCGGGTGGCCGACTACCGCCGCCTGTTCCGCCGGGCGCGCCAGTTCGGCCTCGGCCTGACCGTCCATACCGGCGAATCCGGGCCGGTCGAGGAGGTCGCCCGGGTGATCGAGCTGCTCGAGCCCGACCGAATCGGTCACGGGGTCAAGGCGGCCTACGACCCGCGGGCGATGGAGATGCTGCGCGACCGGGGCATCGTCCTCGAGATCTGCCCTGCCTCGAACCTGAACACCCGGGTCGTGGCCAGCTGGGAGGAGTTCCGCTGGATCTTCGACCAGTTCCGGCGCAACGAGGTCCGCTTCACGATCAACACCGACGGCCCGGAGATGCTCAAGACGTACATCCGGGACGAGCTCCAGACCCTCGGCCGGCTGGGCATCCTGTCGCCCGAGGATCAGCGCCAGGCCATCGAGACGGCCCAGGCGGCGTCCTTCGTGCCCAACGTCACCGACGTCATCCCGTCGGTGCTCGAGCCGGCTCGCCGGGTCGAAGTCGAGCGCGAAGAGGCCTGACGCCAGGTCAGTCGGGGCGGGTCAGTCGGGGCGGGTCAGTCGGGGCGGGCCGAGATCCGGTAGGTGCAGCAGCGATCGCCCGAGGCGATGTGCGTCTCGCGGGTCACCTCCGCGCCCAGGACATCGCGGAACAGCTCCAGCTCGGCCTCGCAGGCCGCCGGGTTGCCATTGGCCACGTGGAAGATCGCGCAGTTGTGCTCGCGCAGCCGGATCGAGCCGTCCGGCGACAGCTCGGCCCCGCACAGGTAGCCCTGCTCGTCCTGGATCACGGCCAGCTCGCGGACTCGCTCCAGGAATGGGGCCTGGTCGCCGACCGCCTCGTCGAGGCGGCGTTTGATTCGTTCGGCGGTCTGGGTCCGGCGGGCGCTGAAGACCCGGTCGACCAGCTCGCGGCCGCCGATCGAATCGATCGCCGCGATCAGTCCAGCGGCCAGGCCGTCGTAGTTGGCCGGGAAGAGCTGTTGGGCGCTGGCCGTGACGTCGTACAGGTGGCGCGGCCGGCCAACGCCATGACGCTCGGTCCGGCGCGAGACGAGGCCGTCGGTCTCGAGCACCCGGAGCTGCTGCAGGACGCCCGTCCGGCTGGCGCCGACCAGGACGGCCAGCTGGTCGGGTGAGCTTGGACCGGCGGTCCGCAGGGCCAGGACGAGCTCCCGGTGGAGGGTCGGGGCGTGGCCTTCGAGGACGGCGCCGGCAGCGGCGTGGCCATTCGCGCCGCGCGATGCGGCCGGTTGCGGAACGTCGGGCTGTGGGCCACCCATTCCGCTGAGGCTAGCAGAGGCCCGCCCGGCCCGCTGTGGAGCGACCGGGGAGCGCCCGGCCAGGACGTGTCGGTGTACCCTCGCCGGGTGGACCTCGACCTTTCGCCCGAGCACGCGCTCCTGCGCGACACGATCCGCGAATTCATGCTGGCTGAGGTCGCGCCGCACGTCGACGAGCACGAGCGGGCTCGTGAGTTTCCGCGCCCGATCGTGGATCGCCTGGGGGGCATGGGCTGGCTGGGCATCCCGTTTCCCGAGTCCGAAGGAGGGGCGGGCCTCGATACCCTGGCCTACGCCATCGCGGTCGAGGAGATCGGCCGGGTGTGGGGCTCCCTCGGCCTGATCGTGGCGGCCCACACCAGCCTCGGTTGCGGACCGATCCACAGCTCCGGCACGGCCGACCAGCAGATGCGCTACCTCGTGCCGATGGCGGAGGGCAAGGTCATCGGGGCCTACGGCCTGACCGAGCCGGGCGCCGGCTCCGATTCGGGTGGGACCCGGACCACGGCCCGCTTCGAAGACGGCCCGGACGGCGGCTGCTGGGTGCTTGACGGCGGCAAGCGCTTCATCACCAATGCCGGCCAGGCCGGCACCTACATCATCACGGCCCGAACCGGGACCCGGCCCGCCCGGGCCGGCTCGGACGATGAGGATTCGGCCGAGATCAGCGCATTCATCGTGCCCGCCGATACCCCCGGCTTCAGCGTCGGCCGGCTCGAGGAGAAGATGGGCCTGCACGCCTCGGCCACGGGCGAGCTGATCTTCGAGGCGGCCCGAGTGCCCGCGGCGAACCTCCTGGGCGAGCGCGGCGGTGGCTTCCACATCGCCCTGCAGACGCTCGACGGAGGCCGGATCAGCATCGGCGCCCTGGCCGTGGGCCTGGCCCAGGCCGCCCTCGACGCGGCAATTCCCTACGCCCAGACGCGCCAGCAGTTCGGCCGGCCGATCGGCTCCTTCCAGGGCGTGGCGTTCATGATCGCCGACATGGCCACCGAGATCGAAGCCGCCCGGCAGCTCGTCTGGCGGGCGGCCTGGCTCAAGGACCAGGGCCGTGACTACGGCCTGGCCGCGGCCCAGGCCAAGCTGTTCGCCTCGGAGGTCAGCGCCCGGGCGACGAATGCCGCCATCCAGGTCCACGGTGGCTACGGCTACGTCGAGGAATACAAGGTCGAGCGCTACCTGCGCGACGCCAAGCTGACCGAGATCGGCGAAGGCACGAGCCAGATCCAGCGGCTCGTCATCGCCCGGCGGATCCTCGGCCTGCGGGTCGTCTAGCGGCTAGGGATTGCCCCCGCCGCCGCCATCGCTGCCGTTGCCGCCGTCGCCCGCGGCGGTGGTCAGGACCTGCTGCAGGGCGCTTCGGAACTGGCTGCCCCACGGCCCCTGGCCCGTAGCCACGTAGGGCGACGGGTCGAGCGACTCGTACGTCGCCGGATCGGTCACGAAGCTCTGGGCACAGGTCGCGACCTCGATGGAAAGGCGGTTCCAGGTGGCCGAGTCGGCAAAGATGTAGATGTGGATGCGGACCGGCGCGGCCTGGTCCAGGCCACTCGCGGTGAAGCCGATCGCGGTGGGGACCAGCTTCGGATCCTTGCACCCGGCATCGCCCGAGACCTGCTGGTTGACGGTGATCCCGGCGTCCGAGAGGGCGGCCACGATGCCCGGGAAGTTGGCCGGACTGGGCGCCGGCAGGTCGGCCGTCTTCGTGCCGCAAGCAACCACGGCCAGGCTCAGGCCGAGCGACCCGACAAGCAGCGCGACGTGTCGGGCGATCGACCGGGACATCGCCCCGAGGCTACCACCCGACCGCCGTTTCCGCGTCCGGCGGCCAGGCCGTTTGCCGGCCGATCGCCGGCCGGGTCGGCGTATCGTAGGATTGGCGTGCCCCGGCCACTGCTCGACGTCCGTCGAGGTCGTTCGTCGAGCCCGCCCTTCAGCCCCGATCGAGGACCCGTTGCCCGACATCCGACCGTTCCGCGCCCTTCGTTACGAGCCGGAGATCGTGGGCGACCTGGCCGCCGTGGTCAGTCCGCCGTACGAGCTGGTCGACGCCCCGGTCGCGGCCGAGCTCCAGGCGCGCCACCCCAAGAATGCCGTCCGGCTGGACGTGCCCGGCGACGAGCAGGGGGATGGTCCGGACGACCAGTACCGGCGGACCGCTCGAACGTTCGCGGCCTGGCGTTCCGACGGCACCCTGCGCAAGGACCCGCGGCCGTCGCTGTACGTCTACGAACAGGCGGCCGGTGGCGCGGCCAGGCTGGGCTTCTTCGGCCGTCTCCGGCTCGAGCCCCTCGGGCCCGCGGCGGGCGTGATCTCCGATGACCGCGGTCCGACCCCGCCCCGCGATGATCGCTACAAGCTCCTGCGGGCAACCGGCGTGAACACCAGCCCGATCGTAGGGACCTACGCCGACCCGAGCGGCGAGGCCGCCCGGATCCTGGCCGCGGCCACCCGGACCCACCCGATCATCGACCTGGTCGACGACGCCGGCATTCGTCACCGAATGTGGTCGCTGGCCGCCGATGGGCCGGACGCGGAGCCCGTCGCCCGGCTGGTCGCGATCGTGGGCGGCGGGCCGCTGAACCTGGTCGACGGCCGGCGTCGCTACGATGCGGGCCTGCGCTACCGGGACGAGCGGCGGATGAGCCGCTCGTGCGAGGAAGATCCCGCTTTCGACTACATCCTGGCCCTGTTCTTCGAAGCGCCTGCGCCTGCGGACGCGCCCGCAGGTGAGCCGGCGGGCTCGAGCCTGCCTCGGCCGCCGACGGGCCTCCTGATCAACCCCCTTGAGTGGTGACCCGATGACCGAGACTTCGACCGGCAGCCGGCCCGTGGCCGCTCCCGTACCCACCCGGCCCGTCCGCAAGGACGAGATCGAGCTGAGCGAGCGGGGCATCTACGTGGAGTCGTGGCTGCCCGAACGGCGCTCGCGCCGGCGGCCGCTCCTGTTCGTCCATGGCGAGCTGGCCGGCTCGTGGGTCTGGGAGCGCCATCTCCAGTACTTCGCGGCCCGGGGCTGGGAAGGCCACGCCCTCAACCTGCGCAACCATTTCTGGTCGCAGACGGCCGACCCGACCACCCTGTCCTTCGACACGTACACGGAGGACGTCCTCGAGGCCATCGACCGGCTGGGCGATTCGGTCGTCGTCGTGGGCCACGGGATGGGCGGCCTGCTGGCCCTCAAGGCGGTCGAGCGGCGGCCCGTGGGCGGCCTCGTCCTGCTCTCGTCCGAGCTGCCCCGCGAGCTGCGCCAGCCGGCCCACGCCCACGAGCTGCGCGAGGTGCCCGACGTCTACGGGCGCGACGTGCTGGGCTGGGAGACGCTGCCCGAGCGCCTCCAGCGCGACCATCGCGACCTGGCCCTGGCCGACATCCTGAGGATCCAGCACCTGCTCGGCCAGAAGCCCCATGAATCCGGCGCCGCCCGGCGCCAGGTCATCGCCGGCGTGCCCATCGAGCAGGCCCGCCTGGCCGGCATCCCGACCCTGGTCATCGGGGCCGGCCTCGATCGCTATGTCCCCGAGCCCTCCAGCGAGCGCCTGGCCGAGTGGCTGGGGGCCGAGTACGAGCCGTTCGGGGCGCACTCCCACTTCGGCCTGATCCTGGGCGAAACGAGCCATCTCCAGGTCGCCGAGACGATCCGGGCCTTCCTCGAGGCGAACCGCCTGTAGCGCTCGGGCTGGTATCATTCCGGCCGGTCCGGCGCTCGACGCCACCGGCCGACCTGCCGCATTCGTCTAGAGGCCCAGGACACCGCCCTCTCAAGGCGGAGATCACCGGTTCGAATCCGGTATGCGGTACCAGCGACGTTGGTGCTGGGGCTGGGAGACCGTCCAGGGAGGCCCAGTGACCGAGTCGCCGACCCGTCGCCTGATCATCCTGGCCGAGGGTCACTTCGGACCCCATGACGGCAAGACCGCGATGGGCGTCATCCGCTACGGCGAGGACCCGATCGTGGCCGTGATCGATTCGACCAACGCCGGGCGCAACGTCCAGGAGTGGTTCGACGATCGAGCCCGCTTCGACATCCCGATCGTGGCCTCGCTCGCGGACGGCCTGGCCCTGGCCCCCAGCCGGGGCGCCGCGACGGCCCTCCTGATCGGGATCGCCCCGACGGGCGGCAAGCTGCCGGCGGACTGGCGGCGGACGATCCTCGAGTCGATCGCGGCCGGCCTGGACATCCTTTCGGGCCTGCACACCCTGATCGGCGACGACCCCGAGTTCGCCGCCGCGGCCAAGGCCGCCGGCGTCCGGATCATCGACTACCGGCGGCCGCCCGCCCGCGAGGAAACGGCCGTCGGACGCGGCCACGGGCCCGGCAAGCACGTCCTGCTGACGGTCGGCACGGACTGTGCGATCGGCAAGATGAGCGTGGCCCTCGAGCTCCGGCGGGCCGCCCTCGAGGCCGGCCTGGCGGCCGTCTTCGTGCCCACCGGCCAGACCGGGATGATGATCGACGGCTGGGGCGTGGCGGTCGACCGGGTGATCAGCGACTTTTCGAACGGGACCTGCGAGTGGCTCGTCGAGCAGGCCGAGGCCAAGGGCGACTGGATCATCGTCGAGGGCCAGGGCTCGCTCGACCACCCCGCCTACAGCGCGGTCACCCTGGGCCTGATCCACGGCACGACGCCGCAGGCCATGGTCATGGTCCACAAGCCCGGCCTGGCGGAGCACGACTGGGACCACGTCGCCGGCCGCGAGTTCCCGCTCCAGCCGCTGTCCAGCTTCATCCGCCTGCACGAGCAGGTGGCCGGGATCGTGGCCCCGTCGAAGGTCGTGGCGATCGCCCTGAACACCTCGCTCTACCCCGACGAGGCCGATGCCCGCCGAATCATCGCCGAGACCGCGGCCGAGACCGGCCTGCCCGTGGACGACCCGGTCCGCTTCGGCCCGACCCGCCTGTGGGCCGGCATCCAGGCCGGCGTCGAGGCGCTGGCGGCGCCGTCGATCGGATGAGCCTGGCCCTCTCCAGCGAGATCGTCCGGCTGCCCTATCGGGAGCCCTTCCGGATCGCACGGGCCCATGGTGGCGAGGGCATGAGCTCGGTCGTGGTCGAGCTCCGCCACGACGCCTGGCCCGGCCTGGTCGGCCTGGGCGAGGGCTACCCCGACGCCTACTACGGCGAGACGCTGGAAACGATCGCGGTGGTCCTGCCCATGCTCCTGGCCTCGATCGATGCCGGGGACCTCGAGGTGGTCTCGAGCGAGACGGCCGGTTCGTTCCTGGCTTCGATCGGCGAGGGCTTCAACGCGGTGATCGCCCGCCACGGCGCGGCCAAGTGTGCCCTCGACACTGCCGTCCACGACCTCGTCGGCAAGCGCCTCGACCTGCCCGTCCACCGTCTCCTCGGCCTGTCGCCGGAGATCGCGCCGACCGATTTCACGATCGGGCTCGACGAGCCGGCCGTGGTCGCCCAGCGGGCCGCCCGGGCGAGCCACTTCCCGGCGCTCAAGATCAAGGTCGGCGGCCCGGCCGACCTCGAGACGCTGGAGGCCGTCCGGCGCGTCTTCGCCGGCCCGATCCGGGTCGATGCCAACACGGCCTGGACGCCGGAGCAGGGCGCCGGCCTGATCGCCGACCTCGTCCGGCTCGGTGTCGAGCTGATCGAGCAGCCCTTCCCGGCGCACCGGCTCGACCAGCTGGGCTGGCTCCAGGAGCGCTCCGAGCTGCCCCTCGTCGCGGACGAGAGCGCGGTCACGATCGAGGACCTCGAGGGCCTCGTCGGGGTCGTCGACGGGGTCAACGTGAAGCTGGCCAAGTGCGGCGGGCCGGGACCCGCCCAGCGGATGCTGGCCCGCGCCCGCGAGCTCGGCTTCAAGACATTCTTGGGCTGCATGGAAGAGACGTCGCTGGGCATCGCGGCCTCGGCCCACGTCGCGGCCCAGGTCGACTGGATCGATCTCGACGGCTGCCTGCTGATCGCCGGTGACCCGTTCGAAGGGCTCGAGCTCGGCCCGGACTGCCGCTGGCAGCTGACCGCCGAGCCGGGCCTCGGGATCCGGCGCCGGCCGGCCTGAGCACACGACACAGACGTGTGGACAACTTGGTGGACGAGATCGTGGACAAATCCCCGTCTCCGGACCGGGCTTCGGCCTATGATGGCGGGACGGGCTGAGGGACTCCGGGAGGAGGTCCCCGGCACCCAGATTCATGCGGCCAGACCGCCCGCTCCCGCGGTCGAGCGCGCCCTGTAGACGCGAGAGGAGGAGGGCTCTCCATTGCCTGATACGCGCACGCCCGCCCCGGTTACGTTGCCACCGGAGGCGATCGAATTCGTGCGCTTCTGCTACCGCCGACGGCGGGTCGGCTGGCCGGAGCTGTACGACGAAATGTGCGCGGTTGCGAACCAGGGGCTGTACCAGGGTTGGGGCCTGGACGAGCTCTCGGAGCACGGGATCGGGTTCTCACTATTCGAGACGCCGACCCTGGCTCGAGTCGCAGCGGATGTCGCCCGGGAGGAATCAGGGCGACGCCCAACCGCCGAGATCCCGGTTCCGGTGGGAGCCCACTGACGGGGGTCCAACCACCGCACGAGCAAACTCACGGCCCCTGTCGACGCGGCAGGGGCCGTTGGATTCCTGGTCGGATTGGCCGTCCGTCGGATCGGGCCCGGATCAGGCCCGGATCTTGCGCCGGGCCATCTCGCCCTCGATCTGGCGCTCGGCCTCCACGTACTTGTCGATCTGATCGCGCAGGTCGTTGGCCTCGGGTGTGTACAGGTGGGCCTGCTGCTGGAGGACGTAGCTCAGGCGGCGACTGCTCATCCGGACGTGGTCGAGGTTCTTCATGAGCACCAGCGGATCCATGGCCGCCAGGTCGGCCGGGTCGTACATCTCCTGCATGCCCGCATTCTAGCGGGCCGCCGGATCGGGTCAGAGGGCTCGCAGGCGACGCGGCGGCCAGTCCCAGTCGACCGGCGTGGCCGCCCCCGCAAGGGCCCGGCGCCGGCCGGCTTCGGTCGCCCCGAGGACGAGGATTCGGTCGAGCTTGGTCGCCCGGCCGGCCTCGCTGCCCCACAGCTTGGTCATCTTGCGGCCGGCCGCCACGTCGTCGAGGGCGACCCCGGCCAGGCGGTAGCCAGCCGGCAGGGCCGCCTCCGCCCAGACCTTCTCGGCCAGCCCGACGCCGCCGGACAGGGCCCGGCCCCGGTCGCGCTCGACGTCGCCGATCACCAGCACGACGACAGCGTCGTCGGCCAGGGCCGGCCGCAGGCCGTCGAGGACCTCGCGCAGGAACTGGAGGTAGGCCGTCCGATGATGGGCATCGTCGAGGGTCGCGTCGATCTCGGCCGGGTCCTCGCCCAGCAGCCAGGCGCGCATCCAGTTGTAGTAGCCGTACTTGACCACCCGCAGGTACGGTGGCGAGGTGACGACCAGCCGGGCTCGATCGGGCAGCGCCCGCGCCCGGAGGGCAGACCTCGCCCGGATCCCCGCGTCCCGAGCGTCACCGAGCAGGGCGATCCCGGTCGATGCCGGGGTAGGCTGGCGGTACAGCCGGGTGAGCTTTCGGTCGAGGCCGGCAAACACGTCCCGCTTGGGTGAATGGAAGTCGGTCCGGGCCACGAAGTCGCGGACGTAGCCGCGGGCCATGCTGAACGTGTTGGGCATGACCTCGGACAGGTAGCTGGCCGACTTGCCGTGCAGGATGCCGGTCAGGCCGGCGGCCAGGAAGCGATCGACCCGATCGTCGAGCCGCAGGTTCGTGCGTACGAACAGGAGCTGGGCGAACGTGCGCGGATGGAAGGCCAGGGCCACCTCGACCGGGACGGTTTCCGTGCCGTCAGCGGGCCCGGCGAGCGAGCCCGCGGCCGGGACCAGGCCACCGCCGGGGCCGGGTGCCGCCAGCAGGCGCAGCGACAGGGCCAGCCAGGCCGAGCCCTCGTTGGCCCAGCGCAGCCGGAGGGCGGTCAGCCGGGTCCGGGCCTCGGCCGGGCTGGCCGGCTCGACCTTGGCCGCGGTCAGGAGGTAGGCGAACGGATTCAGGTCGTTGCCGACCCCGATCCGGCCCTCGGCGCAGGCCTGGAGGGGCGTCGTACCGCGCCCGCTGAACGGGTCGAAGACGACGTCGCCCGGCCGCGACCAGCGGGCGATGAAGGCGTGGGCCAGGCTGGCCGGGAAGCTCGCCAGGTACGAGCACATCGGATGGAGGCTGTGTCCCCACAGGCGCTGCTGGTCCTTCCACTCCGGCGCGATCGCCAGGCGGGGCAGCTCGGCCGGCAGCTCGAGGGCCAGCTGGGCCGTGGTCGCGACCGGGAGCGTGGTCAAGCGATCACTGGCGCGTTGGGCGCGCGGCACGGTCGAGCAGTACCTCCGCGGGGCGTTGCCGCGATTCCAGCGCGGCGGAGGCGGAGTGTAGCATGCCGATTCGAGCCTCCTGGGGCTGTCGCCCGCGCTCGCGCGGCCGAGCCCACTCGGTAGACTGGGCCCCGCGCCGCGTCCCCGTAGCTCAGCGGACAGAGCAACCGCCTTCTAAGCGGTAGGTCGAAGGTTCGAACCCTTCCGGGGACGCCACTCGCGCTGTGCCCAGTCGGCGGACAGCAGCGAGCGCCCGCCGAAGGCGAGCGCTCGAAGACGTTCAGTTCGAGGCTGGCGGCCGCTGCCGCCGCCTGGATTAGCGGTTTCGGGCGAGAAATGCCATCACGTCGTCAAGGCGGAAGCGTCGATCGCCTCGCTTGCAGACGCGATAGAAAGGAAGCTCTCCGCGGTCTCCGAGTCGCTTCACCGTGTTCACGTGCAGGTGGAGCATCTCGGCAACTTCGCTCGCGGTGAGCATCGGTCCCAGGTCGGTGGCGGCCATGGATGCCATCGTTCGAGTTTGCCTCACGTCGGTGCGTCTTCGGCCGTTCCGGGCCCGTCCGGTTGTGACGGGTAGAGTGCGGCCTGCTGCTGGGCGGAGCGTAGGGGTTGGGCCTGCTCACCGCCAAGCCGTACATTCGTCCCGTCCGGAGGTACCACAGGCCCGGGCTTGCTCCCCGTGAACGAGCATGGCGCGCTGCTTGCCGGGCGCGAAAACGCCCCCGTTGGCCGGCCATACGACCGGGACGGGGGCGCTTGGTGCACGAAGTGCGAGTCGATCAGACCGAATGCCCGATCGTGCTGAGCAGGTGGCTGAGGTTACCGCCGAGGAAAGCCAGGGAGAGGATTGCGACAATCGCCACGAGAGAAAGGATAAGTCCGTATTCAACGAGACCCTGGCCCGCATCCCGACGCTGGCCCAGTTCGGCCAGAGTGAATTTCCAGATGTTCATCGCCCCTATTTAGGCCTCCAGCTTCGGTGGTCACTGATCCACGTCCTGGTCACATGTGCCAGGCATCAAACCTAGATCGTGGTCACTGGCCGTCAAGGGACCCAACTGGGCATGCGGTGCCATGTTGCATCAGCCGATGGTCCTACCCGGACGAGGGTGCGTGGCCGGCCTGACCGCGCGGGCTCCGGCTTTCCGTCAGGTCCCTCGAGCGCCCGTTTGACACGAACCGGGCCGAGCGCCAGTCAGATCCTTGCTGGAGAAAGGCTTATGGCGACTCGCGGGTCGCTGGGACGCCCAAGGCGCCTCCGACGGACGCTGCCGGACCTGGATCTGAGCACGAACCGACACGGCACGTCGCACCGAGGCCCTGGATTCCGCCGTCCGGGCGGCGCGAACCGGCGTAAGCCTTGCTCCAGGAGGTATTTGACCGAAGGTCGGGCCTGAGCCGCCGGCGGCGCACGAGGGATGCGGCTAGGCCGGAATCGCGGCCAGGGTTCGGTCGATGATCCCGAGCGCTTCGCCAACCTCGGCCGGGGTCACGTCGAGGGGCGGGATGAGCCGGACGACGTTGTGATCGCGCCCGCACGACAGGACGAGCAGGCCGGCATCGGCACAGCCCGCGACGAGGGCCTCGACCAGCTCGCCGTCGGGCTCCCGGGACTGGCGGTCCTTGACGAACTCGATCCCGATCATCAGGCCCGGACCCCGGATGTCGCCGATTCGATGGTCCTCGGCGGCGATCGCGGCCAGGCCCCGGCTGAGCTCGGAGCCGCGCTCGGCGGCGTTGGCCACGAGGTCCTCGGACTTGATCGTGGCCAGGACGGCCAGGGCGGCCGCGCAGGCCACCGGGTTGCCGCCGTAGGTGCTGCCGTGGGCGCTCTTGCCCCAGCGCTCGTGCAGCTCGCGCCGGCTGACGATCGCGGACAGGGGCAGGCCGTTGGCGATCGCCTTGGCCACGCAGACCACGTCGGGCACGATCCCGGCGGCCTCGAACGCCCACATTCGACCGGTCCGGCCGTAGCCGGTCTGGACCTCGTCGGCGATCAGCACAATGCCGTGCTCGTCGCTGAAACGGCGCAGGCCGGCCAGGAAGGCCGGCGGGGCGGGGTGGTAGCCGCCTTCGCCCTGGACTGGCTCGATCAGGATCGAGGCGATCTCGTCCGCCGGGATGACGGTCCGGACCAGGTCCTCGAGCGCGGCCAGGCAGACGGCCGTGGCTCGCTCGTCGTCGCCCGCGAAGTCGCGATAGGCGGCCGGGAAGGGCAGCAGGTGCACGCCGGGCAGGAGTGGCTCATAGCCGGCGCGGTAGTTGAGGGCTGAGCTGGTGACCGAGGCGGCGCCAAACGTTCGGCCGTGGAAGCCGCCCTTGAAGGCCACGATCCCAGCCCGGCCGGTCGCCCGCCGGGCGAGCTTGAGCGCGGCCTCGATGGCCTCCGAGCCCGAGTTCAGGAACATGACTGTGTCGAGCGGGGCCGGGAACGTGGCCGCCAGCTCGCTGGCCAGGCGCACGACCGGCTCGGCGTAGCCGATCGCCCCGGTTGGCACGATCAGGCGATCGACCTGCTGGTGGATCGCCCGGTTGACGGCCGGGTGGCTGTGGCCGAGGGCCGAAACGGCGATCCCGTTGGCAAAGTCGAGATAGGCCTTGCCGTCCGTGTCGAACAGGCGATGGCCGACGCCGTGGCTCCAGCTGCGCTCGAAGTAGCGGCCGAGGACGGGCGTCAGGTTGGCCTGGGCAAGGGCCTTGTAGTCGGCTCCGGAGGCGGCAACATCCATCGGGCGAGGATACCGGAACGGCGGTCGAGCCTGCCGCAGGCGATGGCACAATGGCCTCGCTCTGCAGCTCGAGCTCCACCCTGAGGTTCGCCCCGACCGTGATCGACTTCCGCCTGAGCGACGAGAACCGGCTGGTCCAGCACAGCGCCCGGGCCTTCGCCGAGACCGAGATCCTGCCCCATATTCGGGACTGGGACAGCGCCGGCGAGGTCCATCCCGAGGTCTTCGCCAAGATGGCCGGGCTGGGCTTCCTCGGCGCCCCGATTCCCGAGCAATACGGCGGCTCGGGCATGGACTACATCAGCTTTGCCCTCCTGTGCGAGGAGCTCGAGCGGGCCGACACGGCCTTCCGGGTGGTCCAGAGCGTCCACGTCGGCCTGAACTCGCTGACCCTCCTCCAATGGGGAACCGAGGCCCAGCGCCAGCACTACCTCGTGCCCCAGGCCAGGGGCGAAAAGCTGGCCAGCTTCTGCCTGACCGAGCCGGGTGTCGGGACCGACGCGGGAGCGCTCCAGACCACGGCCAGGCGCGAAGGCGACCGGTACATCCTCAATGGCCAGAAAACCTGGATCAGCCTGGCCGACCTGGCCGACCACTTCCTGGTCTTCGCCACGGTCGACCGCTCGAAGAAGCACAGGGGCGTCACCGCGTTCATCGTGGAGCGCAGCTTCAAGGGCCTCTCCACGTCCACCCTCCACGGCAAGCTCGGGATCCATGCCGGCAACACCGGCATCGTCAACCTCGAGAACTGCGAGGTCCCGGCCGAGAACCGGCTGGGCGAGGAGGGCGAGGGCTTCCTGATCGCGATGAGCGCGATCGACCAGGGCCGCTTCACCGTCGCCGCGGGCAGTGTCGGCCTGGCCCAGGCATGCCTGGACGCAAGCGTCAAGTACGCCCACGAGCGGCAGACCTTTGGCGAGGAGATCGGCCGACACCAGCTGGTCAAGCAGATGATCGCCAAGATGGCCGCCGGCACGGAGATCGGGCGGCTGCTCGTGTGGCGCGCCGGCTGGCTCAAGAACCAGGGCCTGCGCAACACCCGCGAGACGAGCCTGGCCAAGTGGCATGCCACCGACCACGCGGTCCAATCCGCCCTCGATGCCATCCAGGTCCACGGCGCCAACGGCTACTCCAACGAGTTCCCGGTCGAGCGCTACCTGCGCAACTCCAAGGCCGCCGTCATCTACGAGGGCACGAGCCAGCTCCACACCATGATCCAGGCCGACTACGCCCTCGGCTATCGCGAGGACCGGCCGCTGCGCTGCGAGCCGTGGCCCGCCCAGGGCTTCGAGCGGCCGGCCTGAGGCCGGCGCTGGCCGTTCTCAGCGAGGGCTGAGCTCGCGCTCCCGCTCCAGCCGGTCGGCCACCCCGGCCGGAGTCGGCTCCGCGGGGGTCACCCCGGCCGCAGCCGGCTCGGCATGATCGGCGGGAGTCGCTTGGAGTCGGCCACGGGCGGTCACGATCAGGGCCACGCCGGCCACGATGATCGCCCCGGCCAGGGCCGTCCGCGGCTCGATCGGCTCGCCCAGGATCAGCCCGGCCAGGATGACCGCGACGATCGGGTTGATGTACGCGTACGTAGCGACCTTGGCCAGCGGCGCGACCCGCAGCAGCCAGACGTACGTGGTGAAGCCGACCAGGCTGCCGACCGTGGTCAGGTACAGCTGGCCCAGGGCGGATCGGCCGGTAACCGCGGCCAGGTCGAAGCCGCCGAGCTCGCCGGTGAGCACGGCGGCGATCATCAGGATCGCTCCGCCGCAGATCATCTGGAGGCCGGTCGCGGTCAGCGGCCGGCGGGGCAGGACGGCCCGGTGGCTGGAGTAGAGCGAGCCGGCCGCCCAGGCGATGGGGGAGCACAACAGGACGACCAGGCCGAACGGATCGAAGCTCGGGCCGCCGGCCGTGCCGGCCGGTCCGACCAGGACCGCCACGCCGACCAGGCCGACCACGACCCCCACGATCGCCGCCCGCGGCAGGCGCTCGCTGAAGAACAGGCGGCCGAGGACGGCGACCCAGACCGGCAGCATCGCGATCAGGAAGGCGGCGATCCCGGCGGGCACCGTCCGCTCGCCGAGGGCGACCAGGCCCATCCCGCCGCCGAGCAGGGCCCCGCCCACGATCGCCGAGTCGCGCCACTGACGGAGGGTCGGCCGGGTTGGTTGATCGGCCGGCGCGACGGTCGGGTCGCGCTGGATCCGGCGGACGGCGAGCCATTCCCAGGCCAGGAGCAGGGCCCCTGCGATCAGGAACCGGACGCCGGCCATGAGGAATGGCGGGATCGACTCCACGGCCAGGCGGATGCCGATATAGGTCGAGCCCCACACGAAATAGAGCACGACCATGCCGGCCCAGATCGCCAGTGGTCCGGCGTTGCTCCGGACTCGCTGGTCGAGCGGGTTGGTCAAACTTGGCTGAGTTGGCTGGTCCAAGTGCTGAGCATACATCAGCCCGCCGGCGGATCGCCGGGTCATTCGTCCTGGGAGGGACCTGGCCCGATTGGCGAGGGGGACCGGCGTGCCCGAGGTCAGGCGGCCACGGCCGGCCGGCACGCTCCGCAGGCCCGGTAGCCGGCGCTGGCCGCCGCGGCCGCCGACCGGAACGGACTCCGGTGCCGGGCGGTGATCCGTTTCGCGTTGTGGCAGGTGGGCAGGCAATAGATCCGGGTGGTATCCGAGCCGATGTAGCGGATCCCGGACCGGGCCAGGCCCTCCAGCCCGTCCGGATCGAGGCCTTCGGAGGCAAGCAGGGCCCGCTTGTTGGCCGGTCCACCGAGCGAGTACTGGCCGAGCATGCCGTCCGTCCGCACGACCCGATGGCAGGGCACCACCAGCGGCACCGGGTTGTGCCCGAGGGCCGTGCCGACGGCCCGGACCGCCTTCGGCCGGCCGATCTCGGCGGCGATCCAGCCGTACGGCCGGACTTCGCCGCGGGGGATCTCGAGGGCCTTCAGCCAGACGTCCTTCTCGAACGCGCTGTGCCCGCGCAGGTCGAGCGGGATCGATACCCGGCGGTCGCCGTCGAGCCGGCGCCGGATGGCGGAGGTCAGGCGGGGCGGCAGCTCGTCCAGGCGATGGACCGGCCGGCCGTGGGTGGCCCGGAAGCGGGCCTCGAAGGCAGGGCCCGACTCGGCCGACTCGATCGCGCTGACGCCGAGGCCGTTGAAGGCGACCCAGGTCGGGCCGATGACCGTGTCGAGCGGGGCGTAGGCATCGGCCAGGCCCACCGCCACCAGGGTTCGATCGGCCAGGCCGGCCGGGGCGGGCACGGCCAGCTCGTCCAGGGCGGCCTCGATGGCCGGGTCGATCGCGGATTCGTTGGTTGGCAGGGATCGGTTCATGGGGCCACCTCCAGTGGTCGGCGCGATTGGTGCTCGTCGCGAGTGGAGTGATTCAGGTGGGCGCCGTCCGGATCGGCGAGGATGGCCGCCCGGAGCTGGGCAATCCCGCGGTGGACCTGGGCCTTGACCGTGCCTGCCGGGCGGCCGAGCGCCTCGCCGATCTCCTCGTAAGACAGGCCGTCGACGTGACGCAGGACGAGCGGCGCGCGATAGCGCTCGGGCAGGGCCAGCAGGCGGGCCGCCCAGGCCTCGGCCTCAGCTCGCCGCTCGAGGCGGCCGTGGGGCGTATCGGCGACCGGGATTCGAGGATGGGCGAGCTCATCGAGGAGGCTGACCGTGGCCGGCCGGCTGGTCGCTGCACGGGCCCGATTCCGGGCCAGGTTGACCAGGATGCTGGCCAGCCAAGGCCGGATCGCAAGCTCGCGAATGCGCTCCGGTTCCCAGCCGGCGAGCGCCCGATAGGCTCGGACCAGGGCGTCCTGGGCCAGGTCCTCGGCGTCGGCCGGTCGCCCGGTCAGGCGCAGGCCCATGCCGTAGAGGCGGCCGGACTCGGCCTCGACCAGCGCCGGGAAGGCTGCATCGAGGTCCGCGGCCAGGGCCAGTCGGACATCGACGGAAGGTGCTGATCCGGTCATTCGGTCCATCACCCGTTCATAACACGGCGCCTGCCGGTTCGGTTGCACCAGCCGGGGCGGTGTATGGGTGCGTCTAGGCCGGGGCGAGCCCGAGGTTGAGCCGCCTGACCCGGCCCGAGCCGTCGATCGCCTCGATCTCGCCGGTCGGCTGGACGAGGAAGATCCACACGTCCCAGGTGGTATGGCTCACGATCAGGGCTCCCAGGGGAACGCCGGCCGCGTACAGGGCGCACCAGTGCGCACCGGCCACGCTGGCCGCGCCCATCAGGGTGAAGTTGCCGGTCACGACGTGGACGCCGCCATAGGCGATGGCCGCCAGGGCTGCCCCGCGCCAGCGGCCGAAGCGGCGCATCAGGGCCGACTGGACCAGGCCCCGCCAGAAGATCTCCTCGGCGGGTCCGATGATGAGGGCAAGCCGGGTTGCGATCTCGCCCTGGGGCCGGAGCGTCCGCAACGTGTAGATGTCGCGGATCTGGGCGTCACCGCCGGGCACGAACCGCCGGGCAAAGCGGTCGCCGGCCTGGAAGGTCAGGTACAGCACGCCGGCCGAGGCCAGCCCCACGGGCAGGTGCCACCACGCCAGGCGCAGCTGGCGCGAGCGGCTGGAGCTGAGCAGGGCCCAGCTGCCCAGGCCGAGCCCGGTCAGCGTCATCCGCTGCCAGAAGCGCGCCCGCGGCCCGTTGAATGTGGCGGTGAAGGCCGCCGCTGCCCCGGCGAGCCCGACCGCCAGCGGCAGGATCCCAGGCCCCGGGTCCGGCAGGCCGGTCGAGGCCGGGCGATCAGCCATTCAGGTGGACGGTCGAGAGGAGCAGGCCCAGCACGAGCAGCGAACCGAAGGTCAGGTGGAGCCGGGCGGTCTGGACATCGATCATCGCGATCGCTCGCTGCTGGCCCGTTGCGCCCAGCTCGGCCGATCGGATGACCTGCGCCAGGAAGGGCAGGGAGACGATGGCCAGCAACGTCTGGGGCGGCAGCCACCCGATCGCCACGCTCAGGCCGAGGGCCATGTAGGCGCCCAGGACCAGGGCGACGTAGAAGTAATGGGCGCGTTCACGACCGATCCGGGCCGACAGGGTCGAGATCCCGGCCCGGCTGTCCTCGCTGATGTCGCGCCACTCGTTGCCGTCCAGGATCGCCGCGACGAGCAGCCCCACAGGTACCGAGGCGGCCAGCGCAGTCGAGCTCCACGTCCCGGTGATCGCGAAGTACGTCCCGACAACCATCAAGGGCCCCATCAGCAGGAACACGATCGGCACGCCCATGGCGCGGTACTTGTACTCGAACGGCGGCGCTGTGTAGAAGTAGCCGCCCAGCAGCCCGAGGGCACCCAGGCCGATGATCGCCGGACCGCGCAGGGCGATCAGGTAGACCCCGACGAGCACGGCCAGGGCGAAGGCGACGAACGCAGCTACGAACGCCTGGCGCTCGGTCAGGCGGGCCTTGAGCAGGGCATGGCTGGCTCGCGGCGAGACGATCGTGTCGATGCCCTTCCGGACGTCGTAGATCTCGTTGATGATGTTCGTGCCTGAGTGCAGGAGCACGCCGCCGAGCATCGCTGCCAGGAACGGCAGCCAGCTGAAGTGCTGGTCGACGACTGCGATCGCGCCGCCGGTCAGGACCGGGATGACCGAGGCGGTGTAGGCGAACGGCCGCAGGATCTCCCACAGTGCGCCGAGCCGCCGGCCCGCTCGATCGCCCAGGCCCAGCCGGCGGTCGTCCGCCAGGCCGACCGGAGCCGTGGGGGACTCGTCTGAACCGGGGCCCGAAGCGGCGGCCACCTGCGGGACCGGGTCGAGTCGGACGCCAGTCCGCTCCCCAACGGGAGCCGGCAAGTCGGCGTACAGCCGGGCGGCCGCAATGAGCTCGTCGATCTGGCGGTCCTCCTGGAGGACCGGCTGGAGCAGCGGCAGGCCCAGGCCCGCCTCGCGGTGGAAGGCCATCGCCTTGGCCGCCACGTCCTCGCGCGTGCCACACAGCATGTAGGCGTCGAGCAGTTCGTCCGGGATCAGGGCGCCGGCTCCGTGGAAGTCCTCGGCTCGCCAGGCTGCGGCGATTCGATCGCGCAGCTCGGGCTCGAAGCCGGCCCGCTTGAGCGAGACGTCGCCCAGCACCGACATCATGTAGATCACGAACGGCTCACGCTTGGCCCGGTTGAGGGCTTCGCGCCGTGTCGAGTCGACGAGCGACAAGAGATAGCCGGCGGTCTCGATCTCGCCCGGCTCCCGTCCCGCCTCGAGCGCCGCGGCCGAGAGCCGCTCGAGGATGCCCCGCAGCGAGGCGATTGACTCGGCCGGCCGGGCCAGGTAGCCATCGGCCTTCTGGCCGGCCAGGGTCACGAACTCGCGCCGGTAGGCCGCGATGTGGATCGGGATCCTGTGGGTCGGCGCGAACATCGGCTGGATCGGCGGCAGGCCGGGGGTCGCCGATGGCAGGCGCTCGCCTCGCCAGAGCAGACGGATCTGGTCGATCGCGGTCGAGACCCGCTCGAGGGCAGCATCCGGCTCGTAGGGGATGCCCATCTGCTTAAGTCGGAGGGGCAGGCCGGTGCCCAGGGCCATCACGATCCGGCCCGGCAGGATCTCGTCCAGGGCCGATCCGGTCATGGCCAGGACGACCGGGTGGCGGGTATTGGGGTTGACCGCGCCAAGGGCGACCCGGAATCCGCCTTCGGCCGTGTCGCCCTCGACTTCGAACGCCCGGGCAATCGCGGTGGCGTAGGAGATCGCGTCGCGCTCGAAGTACGAGTCGTGGATCCAGACCGAATCCAGGCCGGCGTCACGGGCCTCGCGGGCCCAGCCAACGACATCGCCCACATCGTTGCGAGCGGCAAGCCCGAGTCCGATCGGGCGGGCGAGGCTGGTCATGGGTGCGCTTCCTTCGAGAGCTGCGGTTGGCTGGATTCTAGCCGTTTCCGGCCCCATTGGCTACTTCGCGCTAGCCAGTATTTTGGATTGCCTGGTCGCAACCCAAACCAGGGCTGGACCGAAGGCCGGCGTGCGACAATCCGGCCCATGTCGATGGACGACCGCTTCGACGACCTGGCCGCCAGCCTCGGCGGCTTCTACCGGACCTGGGCGGCCTACCTCGGGATCGAGCTCGGCCTGTTCCGCCGGATCCGGGCCGCCGCGCCGTCGGGCCTGACCGCCGCCGGGCTGGCGGCCCAGGCCAGCTGCCAGGTCGACGTGGTCGACGCCTGGCTTCACCTGGCCCATGCCGTGGACCTGGTCGACTTCGACGGCGAGCGGGCCACCGTGGACGAGCACATCGCGGTGATCCTGCTCGATGACCAGCGCCCCGAATACCTCGGTGGCCAGTTCGTGTCGACCGTGGTCAGCAGCCTGGACCACGACGGGCTGGTCGAGTTCGCCCGGACCGGCCGCCCGATGGACACCCGCCCGGCCCGCTATCACCGGGCGATCGAGGCGCTCACCGCGCAGGACATCGCGGTCTTCTTCCAGGAAGGGCTGGCCGCCCTGCCCGACCTTGCCGCGAGCCTGTCCGGCGGCGGCCGAATCCTGGACGTCCACTGTGGTGGCGGCCGCTGGCTGATCGCGATGGCCACCAGGTTCCCGGAGACGACCTTGGTGGGCGTCGAGCTCGAGCCGGATTCGCTGGGCCGGGCCACCCGCCACGTCCAGGAGGCCGGACTGACCGGGCGGATCGCGATCGAGGGCCGGACGAGCGAGGACCTGCCCTGGCCGGCGAGCTTCGACCTGGTCTACTTCCAGGACGCGATCCACGATCAGGCCGATCCGGTCGCCTCGCTGCGCACGGCCTGGGCCTGCGTCCGGCCCGGCGGCCGCCTGATCGTGCTCGACTGGTGCCTGCCCGACTCGGCCGAGGAATCCCGCTCGATTCACGGCGCGATCACCTGGGGCATCCAGCTCGACCAGCTCTTCCAGGGCACCCGGCTGTGGAATCACGCCGGCTTTGCCAACCTGTTCGTGAGCGCCGGCATCGGCGAGCCTGGCGTGGTCGACCTGCCCTCCGGGGCCACCTTGTTCGTCGCCCAGCGCGACTGAGCCGGCTCTGGCCCGCGACTGCGGCCCAGCATCCGGGGCCGCTGGCCGCTGGTTTCTGCCGAATATCAACGACCGTAGTGTTAGGCGGACCTTGGGCGGACCGGACCTGGTGATTCGCCGGTTCAGGCGAGGGTTCGTGCCGGCTCAAGCACACCTCGAGCCGGTTCCGAGCCCCGTGGCCTGGCCGACGGGCAGAAAGCCGGCCCACGCTCGGCCTAAGACTACGGGGATTGCTAAACGCCAGAAACGAAGCCACGAACAGCGCGGTTCGCGGTCGAGTCGTGCTTGGCTCGGTCGAAGGCGGCGTCGAAGCCGAGGCCGGCGGCTCGGGTCGGCGGCCGGGCCCAGTCCGACCCCTATCCGATTCGAATCCGGGTGCATGGTCACTGCCGGCGCAAGGCGCCGCCAAAGGCTCTTCACCTTGGCGCGAAGGCCCGCGATCGACGTGCCGTGCAGCCCGATTCACGCTCGGGGGTCGGTTGGAGGTCAGGCCCGTGGCGGCCCTCCGGCGATCGACCGAGGCCTTGGGCCCGATCCTCCGCCCATGGTGTCCATGCACGCGGAATCGAAGGCCACTAGCCCGGAGGCTTGCCTCGAGGGCCGTATCCTTCGAGGCCCATGACCTACGATCGACCCCAGATCGACTGGACGGATCTTCGCCTCCGCGGGCTCCTCGATGCATTGGGCCTCGAGGCGGGAATCTACGACATCGCGGCGATCGGCTGGGCGACCGTTGAGCTCGATCGAGCCGAGACGAGCCTGGCTGCGGACTTCCAGACGACCTTCGAGCCGGCCGACCGGGACACGCTCCTCGGGGCTACCGTCCGCCGCTCGACGGGCAAAGAGCCGCGGATCCTCCTCCTGGAGCCCGATACCGAGGGCCGCCTGGCGGGGGCGCTCGCCCGGCATGGCGAGGGGCCGCTCGCGCTCTACCTGCGAGGCGCAAGTGGAGCCCAGAAAGAGCCGCCGAATACCCGCCTGGGCAGTGGCCCGTTCGGGCCGGAGCGCCTCGTCCTCGATGGCTCCCCGGCCGGCCCGTTCCTGATCCTGGTCGAGCCCGCCGAGCCCGCCACCGACCCTGCCACCGGGCCCGCCCCCGAAAACACTGACCGGGTACCATCGGAGCCATGATCGACACCGACATCGCCCTGCGCCCGGCGACGATCGCCGATGCCGAGCGAATTGCCGCCCTGTTCACCGACGAGGGCTATCCCGTCGGCGCGTCGGTCATCGAGAACCGCCTGGACCGATTCAGCACCGAAGATTCGACGGTCATCGTGGCCGACAACGGCGGCGAGATCCTGGGCTTCATCGCCCTCCACGAGGTGCCCCGTTTCGAGCACGACGAGTCGATCATCCGGATCGTCGCCCTCGTCGTCGACTCGACGGTCCGCGAGCGCGGGATCGGCCGGATCCTGATGGCCGAGGCGGAGCGGCTTGGCGAAGCCCGCCAGGCCGCGTTCGTCGAGGTCACCGCCGGTCACCACCGCCCGGCGGCCCGCCACCTGTACGAATCGCTGGGCTACGACGCCGGCTTGACCGGCTACCTGAGGAAGCGACTCCCTGGTCGCTGAGGAGTTTCCGTATCTCCGGCTGCGCAGTGCATCGCCGGCCCTGATCGGCCTGCCCTGGGAGATGCCCCTCGAGGCCTGGACCGCCGGCCGGGCCGACCTGCGCGAGCTGCCCATTGGCCCGTCCCGCCACCTCGTCCGCTTCGTCCAGGACGAGAGCCGCCTGATCGCCCTCAAGGAGGAGCCGATCGAGGTCGCCCGGCGCGAATATGAGGTCCTGCGCCGGCTCGAGAACCTGCAGCTGCCGGCCGTCCTGCCCCTCGGCCTGGCCGAGGTGCCCGGCCGGGCCACGGCGATCCTGGTCACCGAGTTCCTGGAGCACTCGCTCCAGTACCGGCGCTTGCTCATGCGCCTGCCGGCCGGGCCGTCGAGCGGGCGCGACCGGCTCCTCGACGCGATGGCCTCGCTCCTCGTCGACCTGCACCGGGGCGGGGTCTACTGGGGCGACTGCTCGCTGGCCAACACCCTGTTCCGGCGCGACGGCGACCTCATCCAGGCCTATCTCGTGGACGCCGAGACGAGCGAGGTCCACGACCAGCTGTCGGACGGCCAGCGCGACTACGACCTCGAGGTCCTGGTCGAGAACGTTGCCTTCGGCCTGGCCGACCTGGCCGCCTACGGCGGCCGCGACCTGCCGGATGGCGGCGCCGAGGACCAGGCCATCAGCGAAGCGGAGAGCGTCCAGATCCGCTACCGGCAGTTGTGGGCCGAGCTGCACGCCGAAGTAGAGCTTGCGCCGGGCGACCGATTTGCCGTGGCCGCCCGGGTCCGGCGCCTGAACGACCTCGGCTTTGCCATCGATGAGCTCGAGCTCGAGCCGGGCGGCAGCGGCGGCCGGCTGCGCTTCCGGATCGCGGTGGCGACCCGGCGCTTCCATGCCCGCGAGCTCGAGCGCCGGACGGGCCTGGTCGCGCTCGAGGGCCAGGCCCGGATCCTGATGAACGACGTGCGCGAGTACCGCAGCTGGCTGCAGTGGTTCGAGCATCGCCGGATCGAGCGTCCCGAGGCCGCCCGGCGCTGGCTCGACGACGTCTATCGGCCGACAACCGCCCGGCTGGCGGTGGCGGTCGGCCCGGACCGCGACATCAGCCAGGCCTACTGCGATGTCCTCGAGCACAAGTGGCTGCTCTCGGAGCGGGCCGGCCGCGACGTCGGCCTGGAGGCTGCCCTGCAGTCCTACCTGGCCCTCGGCGCGCCGGCTCCGGAGATCGGCGCCGACCCGGCGGTCGACTCCGGATTCGAGGGCCTCGGCTCCCCATCCTGAGGGTCATGCGAGAATGAGGGCATGACCACGACCGAGCCTGGCCCGGCCCCCGCGAGCCAGCCCGCCGCCGGTCCGGCGATTCGCGTCGTCGACGTGTTCAAGGCCTACGGCTCGGTCAAGGCCGTCAACGGTGTCTCGTTCGAGGTCGGCAAAGGCGAGGTCTTCGGCCTGCTGGGACCCAACGGCGCGGGCAAGACGACCACGGTCGAGATGCTCGAGGGCCTGCGCGCGCCCGACTCGGGCCGGCTGGAGGTCCTGGGGATTGATGCCGCGCGCAACCCGGACGAGCTCAAGCAGCGGGTCGGGGTCACCCTCCAGACCGCCGAGCTCTACCCCAAGCTGACCGTGGTCGAGGTGCTCGACCTGTTCCGCAGCTTCTACCAGCGCTCGCTGCCGACCGAGCAGCTGATCGAGTTCCTGGACCTGGGCGAGCGCAAGAACGCCCAGACCCGCCAGCTCTCGGGCGGCCAGCGCCAGCGCCTGGCCGTGGCCCTGGCCCTGGTCAACGATCCCGAGGTGGTCTTCCTCGACGAGCCGACGACCGGCCTCGACCCGGCCGCCCGGCGCTCCCTGTGGGACCTGGTGCAGCGGCTCCAGGCCCAGGCCAAGACGATCCTGCTGACCACCCATTACATGGAAGAGGCGGAGGTCCTGTGCGACCGGCTGGCGATCATGGACCACGGCAACATCCTGGCCCTGGGCACGGTCCATGACCTGGTCTCGAACCGGTTCAAGGACCGCTCCGTCCGGTTCGACCGGATCGAGGCGCTGGGGGACGCCCAGCTCGAAGGGCTGGCGGGCGTCCAGTCGGTCAAGCAGGACGACGGCGAGACGATCCTCTACACCCAGGATGTGTCGGGCACGATCGCCGGCCTGCTGGCCGCGACCGAGGCCCTGGGCGTAGAGCCGGGCAACCTCGGAATCCGGCGGCCGACCCTCGAAGACCTGTTCCTGGACCTGACCGGCCGGGCGCTCCGGGACTAGCCCATGCAGGCCCTGATCGCCCTGAGCATCGCCAATATCCGGAGCTTCATCCGTGACCGGGCGGCCCTGTTCTGGACCTTCGCGTTCCCCCTGATCTTCGTGGTCCTGTTCGGGCTGATCTTCCAGGGCGGTGGCCAGACCCTCAAGCTGGCCTGGGTCGACCTCGACCAGTCCCGCGGCCCGACCGGGTCGATCTCGCTGCGCGCGGCGTTCGCCTCGATCGATGGCGTGGACCTGACCGATGAGGACCTGACCGCGGCGATGGACGGGATGAAGACCGGCAAGTTCGACGGGATCCTCGAGGTTCCCCAGGGCTATGGCGCCACGGTCGCGGCCGCCGCCGCGCCGGGTGCCACGCCGGCCGCGCCGACCAGGATCACGGTCTACACCGACCCGACCCAGGCCTCGACCGCGGGCATCGTCCAGCAAGTCGTCGGCAGCGTGCTGGGTGCGGTCAACCTCGGTGGCCGGCCCCCGGTCGTGGAGGCCAACGTGACCACGATCCAGACCCAGAACCTGACGATCATGAGCTACCTGGTGCCGAGCATCCTGGGCATGGCCTTGATGCAGCTGGGTGTGTTCGCGGCGATCCCGCTCGTTGCCGACCGCCAGAAGATGATCCTCAAGCGCCTCAACGCCACGCCCCTCCATCGCTGGCAGCTGGTCGGCAGCAACATCGTGATGCGCCTGCTCATCGGGATCATCCAGACGGTCATCATCGTCGCGGTGGGGACCGCCCTGTTTGGACTGCAGGTGACCGGCAGCCTGTTCCTGCTGTCGATCCTGGTCGTGCTGGGCGCCCTGGCGTTCATCTCGCTGGGCTACGTCATCGCCTCGTTCGCGCCCACCGAGGACGCCGCCAACAGCATGACCAGCGTCGTCCAGTTCCCCCTGATGTTCCTGTCGGGCACGTTCTTCGTGATCGACCAGATGCCCCAGCCGCTCCAGGTCGTGGCCCGCTTCCTGCCGCTCACGTACCTGTCCGACGCGCTGCGCCAGGTGATGGTCAACGGCTCCGCGTTCTCGCCGCTGTGGTTCTGCTTCGCCGTGCTGATCGGCTGGACGGTCGTCTGCTTCGGGATCTCGGCCCGCTTCTTCAAGTGGCAGTGACAGCGGACTGATTTCGGACCGGCTACCAGCGTTCCTCGTGGACGATCTCGCTGGCCGGGCGCCGGCCGCCGGCCCGGAGCGGGCGGTCGAGATCGTCCGGACTGGCCGGATAGCCGAACGACAGCAGGAACTCGCAATGCTGCCCGGCCGGGTAGCCCAGCAGCTCCTGGCAGAGGGCGTGCTCGTAGACGGTTGCGGGCACGCTGCCGATGCCCAGCTCCCAGGCCACCAGCATCATCGCCGCCGCGGCCTGGCCCAGGTCGAACAGGATCGACGGGGGCGCATCCGGGCCGGACGGGTCGGGCGTGACCAGGGCGATCGCCAGGGCCGCCCCGGCCAGGTGACCGGCAAACGGCCCGACCTTCGAGAGCTGGGCCAGGTGCGCCCGGTCGCGGCAGACGATGAACGACCAGCGCTGGAGGTTCTTGGAGCTGCCGCTGCGCCCCGGCCTCGAGGATCCGCTCGAGGTGAGCCGGCTCGAGCGGCCGGTCCGCGAAGGCACGGATCGCCCGTTTCGCCCGAACCGCCTGCCAGACCGCGTCGGTCGATGTCACGATTCGCCCGCTCCGCCGACCGAGCTCAGGCCATCGTCGGGCGGGCCGGCGCCCACGAAGATGGCGCTGGCCAGGCGATCGGCCCGGTTGCCCACCAGCGAGCCCTCCGGCTCGGGTAGACGGGTGACCGCGACGGCACCAGCCGAGTCGGCCGCGGCCGCCGGATCGAGCGAGCCGCCCAGGGCCCGAGCCAGGAATGCCGCGATCGTGCGCCGGTAGGCCTCGTTCTCGTACAGCCAGGTGTGGCCGCCCTCGGACACGACGAACAGCTCCACTGCCGGGTCGTCAGCGGACCGTCCGGCAGTGGCGGCGGCCAGCAGGCGCCGAGCGTGGTCGACCGGGATGACCGTGTCCAGCTCACCGTGGACGAGCAGGATCGGACCGCGATAGTGGGCGATGGCCGCGCCGGCGCTGATCTGGTCGACGCGGTGCCCGCGGGGTCGGACGAACTCGCGCGTCGTGAGCCAGCTCAGCGGCCCGGCCACCTGAGCCGGGAAGGGCAGGTGGGCCAGCCGGAAGGTCTCGCTCACCAGACGGCGCGGATCAGACGGCGCGGACGAGCTGACGAGAGCCGCCACCCGGGGGTCCGCGGCGGCCGCCAGGATCGCCCCGGCCGCGCCCATCGAGTGGCCCAGGATCGCGCCGGTCGTGACCTCGGGGCGAGCCACCAAGGTCGCGAACGCAGCCGCGGCATCCGCTCCGAACTCGCCGGCGCTGACCGGCAGCGTCTCGGCGTCATTGGCCCCGTGCCCGCGGATGTCGAAGGCCAGGCAATGGAAGCCAGCGGCGTTCAGGAACTGGATATTGCCGAGCATCCGGTCGCGGGCCGAATCCCAGCCGTGGACAAGGGCCACACCGGGACCTGGCCGGCCACCGTTGGCCGGGACGAACCAGGCCGGCAGGTCGCCGCTGGGCGAGCGTACGACGGTGTCCTCGAACGGCAGCCCGAAGTCCGCCGGGTCGAACCGGGGTGGCCGGCGCTGGGGAAAGCCGGCCCTGACGCGGTAGATCTGGCTGAAGCGCCAGGCGAGGGCCAGCGGCAGGGCAGCGGCGGTCGCCACGATGCCGGCGCGGCGAACCTTGGACATGGGCCAATGGGACGCCGGGCGAGAGCTCCTGTCAAGCGTGGCCCGATCGGCGGGCGCCACCGGTCCCGGCATCGGGCTGGCATCGGGCTTGGCCGGGCGGACGCTAGACTCGGGCGGTGAAGAAACGCGATCCGCACGTCGTCCTGGGTGTCGAGGCCGGGGCTTCGGTGGCCACGGTCAAGGCGGCATGGCGCCGACTCGCCCGGGCCAATCACCCCGATCTCAACGCCGGCGACCCGGCCGCCGCCCGAGCCGCCACGGCCCGGATGGTCGAGATCAACGCGGCGTACGAGCAGCTCCGCGAAGGGGGCACGGCGGAGCGGGAAGCCCGGGCGGCCGGCAAGGCCCCGCGCTCGACGGCCGATGCGGCCGCCTTTGACGCCTCCGGCACTAGGCGCGGCACGGGCGGCGTTCCACCGCCCCGGCCGACTCGCCCGGTGACCGCCCATCTCGACACAAGCGAGGTCCTCCACGCCCGCAACCGGACGATCGATCCGGCGGGCGCGGCCGTTCGAAATGGCTCATTCGGCCGGCACGGCTCGCTCGACCAGCCGGCTCGCCGGTCACGGGCCAGCGACCTCGGCCCACGGCGTGCCTCCGAGCCGACGGGCCCAACCCGGTTCGGCCGGGTGCGCAACTTCCAGGCACCCGTGCCGCCTCCGCTCGACCTGGCCCTGGCGACCGAGATGACCTTTGGCAAGTTCCACGGCCACACCCTGGGCCAGATCGCGGCCTTCGAGCCGAGCTACATCGACTGGGTGTCGGGCACGATCACCCGCGATCCCGAGCTGGTGGCCGCGGCCCGCGTCGTGCGTGCCGAGCTGGACCGGCGAGGCGTGGTCCGGCGGGTGCGCGAGACCCACGAGATGCGCTCGCCGCTCGACTGAGGCGGCTCACTCCCGGGCCACAAGCGAAACGCCTCCGAGTGCCCTCGGAGGCGTTCGTTAGATGTTCAGATGAAGGTGGCGATAAGGCCTGCCGTCATGTACGAGTCCCGGGCCCGCTGGCCGATTGATCATGGTTGCTCGGCTCGTGACCCGGAGTGGCTGGGCCTCATCGACGGTTCCCTGGGATACCCCTGAACCGTCCTGTAGCAGAGACTCGACCGGTTCCAGATCCGTGACCGACGCCCCGGGTTCCTCCCCGGATGGCTCGCTCGACGGCGTTGCCAAACGGTACGCCCGGGCCGGTCCGGACACCATGGCCATTCCGTCGGATTCGGGCAGATCCCTTGGTCGGGCGCACCGACGCACCACCCCGTGGACGGAGGTACTGGTGCGCGCACCGGCTAGAGGACGTCGCGCTCGCGTTCCTCGAACCTGCGGTCCGCTCGGAAAGGCGATCGGCCGTCGGCGTCCGCGGTCAGGCCACCGGGCGGTGCCGTCGAGCGACCGCCGATCAGGTCGACGAGCAGGCGGCTGCCGCCGGCGGAGCCCATCACCCCGTGGCCGCTGTAGCCGCCGTTGAGCCACAGGCCGTCGATGGCGGTCGGCGAGATGTACGGCCGGTGATCCGGGGTCACCTCGTACTGGCCGGCCTGGACCGAGAACGGTGCCCCGCCGGATCGCCAGGTTTCGGCCCAGAACGGACTGATCCGGGCGACCGACACCGGCGAAGCCGGATCGAGCAGGCGGAATGCGGCCTCGGCCGTGCCGCTGGGTGCCCAGGCGGGCTCCCCGGGCTCAGTCGTCGGGTCAGTATGGAGGACAAGCGCCCCTCGCAGCCACGGCCGCCAGTGGGCGGCCGTCTCGTCGTCGATCGTCATCGGCGCTTCGGCCGGCACGGCCGGCAGGTCGGGGATCGACACCCGCTGGCGGAGGGTCGGGGCCAGGGCGATGGACACGCCGGCCAGGGCCGCGGTCTGGGCCAGGAATGGGCCGCTGGCCAGGATCACGAGCGGGGCGGAGATCGAGCCGCCGGCCGTCGACACCCCCGCGACCCGGCCCGCCACGACGTCCACGCCCATCACCGCGTTGTCCAGGCAGAACGTCGCCTCGGCGGTGCCGGTCGGCCGCTCCACGCCCGGCCCGTTCGAGGCCGCCAGGGCGTAACCGACCGCCACCCGGACCTGGTCGATGAAGCCATCCGCAGCCCGGAAGCGGGCGCTCAGGACATCGCCCGAGACGTACGGAAAGCGGGCCCGGGTCTCGTCGCCGCTGAGCAGCTCGACGTCGGCCAGGCCGAGCCCGCGCTGGCGCTCGACCATCCGGCGCTGGCGCTCGACGCCGGCCGGCTCGGTCGTGCAGAAGAGGTAGCCCTGGGGCCGCAGCCGGATGTCATAGCCGGGCAGGCCCACCCGGGCCGGGTAGTCGAACAGCAGGTCGACCCCCTCCCGCACGAGGGCCAGCTCCTCGGCGTTGTCATGCTGGAGCCGATAGGCCCCGGTGGCCGCAGCCGTGGTAAGGGTGGCCAGGGCCGGCCGGGCATCGACGACCACGGTCCGGAGGCCGGCGGCGGTTGTGTAGAAGGCCGTCGCGCAGCCGACCACGCCGCCGCCGACGATGACGACATCGGCCGTCTTCGGGAGCGAGCCCCGGCGCAGCCGGAACGGGAGGTCCGAGAGCGGTCCCGGACGGGCTGGACCTGGCGCGGGCGGAGGGGCCATCGGACCGGACGATAGCGCCTTGGGGCAGCATCCGACGGCCCGACGTATCCTCGGGCCCGTGCCAGCCATCGCAACCCGGAGCCGGGTCCGAGCCCGACGCGCGCTTCCGCTCCTGGCGATCGCCATGGCCGCCGGCCTGGTCGCCGGCTGCATGTCCGATCCGGACGCTCCCGCCTCGTTCGACCCATCGGCCGCCTGCAACGGCGCCGACAGCCAGGTCATGGCCGGGAGTTACCCGGAGCTCGAGGTGCTCCTGCCGACGAGCCTCGCCGGGGTCAAGCCGACCAGCCTGGTGTCGGGCCGGTTGTGCTCGGCCAACACGCTCGGAACGCTGTACGACGACGGCATCCGTGAGAGCCACTTCGGCAGCGCCGTGTGGGACCGGGGCGGCGGTTCAGGGATCCAGATGACGGTCATGGAGGCTGCCGGACTGACCGTGGCCAACGCCATCAAGTCCTACGACAACGGGGCCGCCAACGCGCCCAAGGTGCACGCCCTGACGACCACCAACGTGACGGTCAACGGGCTGGCCGGCATGCGCCTGGACATCGAGAACGACGATTTCCAGCAGGAGGTGGTGATCTGGCCGACCGGCACGGCCGGCCGGCTTCGGGTCCTGATCGCCTCGAACATCCACGAACCAGACCTCCAGGCCGCCCTCGCCACGTTTCGCTGATTCGGCTCGGCGGATCGAGCCGGAGCTCGTGCTAGAGTCGCGGCCATGACCTGGTCAGCCAAGCGCCGCGCCTGGGAGAAGGAGCGCCTGCAGGCCGCCCTCGAGCGGGCGCCCGAGCGGAGGACCGGCTTCAGCACGATCAGCGACGTCGAGGTCGAGCGGCTGTACGGACCGTGGGACTGGACGGCCGATCCGGCCGCCGGCCAGGCTGGTGGCCCGGCCGCGGAACCGACCGGGCCGGGTGGACCGACGGCCGTCGATCACCTGGGCGAGCCGCTCAATGCTGGCCGCTGGCAGGACTTCGACCCGCTCCGCGATATCGGCCTGCCCGGCGAGCCGCCGTTCACCCGGGGGATCCACCCGACCGCCTACCGCAGCCGGCTGTGGACGATGCGCATGTTCGCCGGATTCGGGGCGGCCGAGGATACGAACGCCCGGTTCCGGCAGCTCCTGGCCGCCGGCCAGACCGGGCTGTCGGTGGCCTTCGACATGCCCACCCTGTACGGCTACGACACGGACGATCCCGAGGCCGAGGGCGAGTTCGGCACGTGCGGGGTGGCCGTCTGCAGCCTGGCCGACATGGAGGTCCTGCTGGCCGACCTGCCCCTCGAGCGGATCAGCACGTCGATGACGATCAACTCGCCGGCAGCGCCGATCTGGGCGATGTATATCGCAGCGGCGGAGAAGCGCGGTGTGCCTCGCTCGGTCCTGGAAGGGACCCTCCAGAACGACATCCTCAAGGAGTTCGTGGCCCAGAAGGAGTTCCTGTTTCCGCCGGAGCAGTCGATCCGGCTGGTGACCGACACGATCGAGTTCGGCACGCGCGAGCTGCCCCGCTGGAACACGATCTCGATCAGCGGCTATCACATTCGAGAAGCCGGCTCGACCGCCGTCCAGGAGCTGGCCTTCACCATCGCCGACGGCATGGCCTACGTCGAGGAATGCCTCCGCCGGGGCCTGCGGGTCGACGAGTTCGCACCGCGCCTGAGCTTCTTTTTCAATAGCCACAGCGATTTCTTCGAGGAGATCGCCAAGTTCCGGGCGGCCCGCCGGATCTGGTATCGGCTGATGACCGAGCGCTATCGCGCCGAGAACGAGCGCTCGACCTGGCTGCGCTTCCACACCCAGACGGCGGGTGTCAGCCTGACCGCCCAGCAGCCCCTCAACAACCTGACCCGGGTGGCGATCCAGGCCCTGGCGGCCGTGCTGGGCGGCACCCAGTCCCTCCATACCGATGCCTACGACGAGGCCTGGGCAGTGCCGTCGGCCGAGGCCGCCCTGCTGGCCCTCCGCCAGCAGCAGGTGATCGCCGAGGAGACCGGCGTGGCCTCGACCGTGGATCCGCTGGGCGGGAGCTGGTTCGTCGAGTCGCTCACGAACGAGACGGAGCGCGCCGTCTGGCGCTACCTCGACGAGATCGACCGGCGGGGCGGCATGGTCAAGGCGATCGCCGAGGGCTACCCCCAGCGCGAGATCGCCGATGCCGCCTACCGCTTCCAGCGCGAGCTCGACGCCGGTGAGCGCACGATCGTGGGGGTCAACAGCCAGGTCGATTCCGAGGAGCGATTGTCGATCCCGCTCCTCGCGGTCTCCGAGGAGTCAAAGCGACGCCACCTCGACCGTCTGGCCCGCACCCGGCGCGAACGTGATCCCGAGGCAGTCGCCGCGGCCTTGGCGGGCCTGCACGCAGCCGCCGCCCGGGCTGGCTCTTCCGAGACGAACCTGATGCCCCATTTCCTGCGCTGCGCCGAGGCCTACGCGACCCTCGGCGAGCAATGTGGGGTGCTCCGCCAGGTGTTCGGCGAATACCGCGAGCCGGTCGCCGTCTGATCCCGGCGAGTACCATCCCGGCATGTACCTTGACGCCCTCGAATTCCTTGAAGACGAGCGAGCCGCCTGGCGCCCATTCGAGGCGCTCCTCGAGCTTAGCGATGCCGACCTGTCGCTTCCGCTCGAGACCGTCCACGGCTGGTCCGGGCGCGACCTGATGAGCCACCTGTCCCACTGGCAGGGCGTCGCCCTCACCGTGGCCCAGGAGCTGGCCCTGCGCGAGACGAGCCAGACCAAGGTCCGGTCCGATGTCGAGTGGGACGCCCGCGGTGACGAGCTCAACGAGGCGATCCGGCTGGCCGACCTGGCCCTGACGATGGACGAGCTCCGAGCGCGCTTCGTCGCGACCCCGGGCGAGCTGCGCGGCTACCTGACGGTCGTGCCCGAGACGCGCTGGCTGAAGAACACCGAATACGAGAACTTCTTCCTCGACGAGACGACCGACCACTACGCGGCTCACATGGCCGACCTGACCGCCGTCCTGGCCTCCGCGGCGGCCGCTCCGGCCTGACCGGCTGCGCGGCGCCGCTCGGGCGTGGCCCAGGCCTCGGGTTCTTCCGGAATATCAGCCCGTGGAGTAGTACGAAAGGAATCAGCCTGCAAGCGGCCGCCTGCGGCGCGGATCGGGCCGAGCCAAGCGTGGAATCCGGGCCAGCCGCCGCAAGTGGCTCAAAGAGTGGCTCGAGTCCTTCCGTTGCACTACCCGGGTTGATAATCCGGAAGGAACGGCCGGATCGCCCGACCCAACGTGCCGTGCGCCAAAAGACCCCGTTCGATCGATCGAACGGGGTCTCGATGCGCGCAGTGCGAGCCGCCGCGAGGGCGGCCTCGGAGCGAGTGGTTACTCCGCGGCGGTCTCGGTGGCGACCGGCTCAGCTGCGGGCGCGGCCGGCTGGGAGAAGCTGGCCAGGCTGAACTGCTGCTCGAGCTGCTCCATCGGCCGGAAGCCGACCACGCCCATCGGCTGCTCGCCGGGGCGGAAGAAGGCGATCGTGGGGATGCTCATGATTCCGTACTTCTGGGACAGGCTGGGGTTGGCGTCGACGTCGACCTTGACCACGCTCACGGTGCCGTCGTACTTGGCGGCGATCTTCTCCATCTCGGGCGCGACCATCTTGCACGGCCCACACCAGGTGGCCCAGAAGTCGACGAGGACGGGGCGATCGCTGTTGATCACCATCTCTTCGAATGTTGCGTCGGTTACTGCCTTGATCTCGGCCATTGCGGGCCCCGATCCTTTCTCCCGCCGTTAGCGGGCAAACGTCTGAATGAGCTGATAGGCCTCAAGGACACGCGGGTCCGAAAGGCGGTAATAGATAGTGGTGCCCTCTCGTCGGGTCGTGACCAACCCGGCGCTGCGGAGGACGGACAGATGCTGGCTCATGTTGGGGACCTGGCAGCCGACCTGACTGGACAGATCACCGACCGATTGCTCCCCGCGGGCGAGGCACTCGAGGACGCACAACCGCTTGGGATCGGCTAGGGCCCGCCCGACTGCGGCAAATCGCTGCCGCTCGAGCTCCGATGACGGTTGTACCTGTTCCATTACCGCTACTATATCACCTTGTTGCGCAAGCGCGCAAGCACCTGGAGGGGGACGATGCGAACCCGTCGGACGATACGGCTCCTGAAGCTCTCGCGATCGGGAAGGACTACGCCGCCACGATCGCCGGATACAGCCCGGTCGATAGTCGGACTCTCCTCGTCGAAGCCGTCGGCGGTCACGAGTCCTGGTGCCGAATCGGGGGTGTGACGGAGGGCAGCGCCGAGGTCCAGGTACGTGCGATCTGCCTCGATTGGCTGTCGCTGCCAGGCACGGCCGACGGCGTCTTCTACGGCCTGACCGTCCAATTGGCTGAACCCCTCGGCAGTCGTCGAGTCGTCGATTGCAGCAGCGGCAGCTGCCTGACA
Source organism: Candidatus Limnocylindrales bacterium (assembly GCA_038239115.1). Taxonomy (GTDB): domain Bacteria; phylum Chloroflexota; class Limnocylindria; order Limnocylindrales; family CSP1-4; genus Palsa-1033. Next base: position 45,882 of record JBBSFD010000013.1, read on the forward strand.
GTCCCGGACAGGGCGGTGCCAGCAGCGTAGCCAGAGGCGCGCCCGGTACCCTTAGGCAATGCCCCACGAATTCATCTACACGACGTACAAGCTCGCCCGGCATTACCCGCCCGACCGGACCGTGCTCGAGAACATCTCGATCTCGTTCTATCCAGGCGCCAAGATCGGGGTCATCGGCTCGAACGGAGCCGGCAAGTCCAGCCTCCTCCGAATCATGGCCGGCCTCGACGACGGGTATTCGGGCGAGGCCCGCCTGACGCCCGGCTTCACGGTCGGCTACCTGGCCCAGGAGCCCGAGCTCGACCCGGCCAAGGACGTCAAGGGCAACGTCCTCGACGGGGTCCGCGAGGTCCACGCGCTGATCGAGCAGTACAACGCGGTCATGGCCAAGTGGTCCGAACCCGACGCCGACTACGAGGCCGTCGGCAAGGAGCAGGCGATTCTCGAGGACCGGATCGCGGCGACCGATGCCTGGAGCCTGGAGCGCAACGTCGACATCGCCATGGACGCCCTGCGCTGCCCGCCGGACGATGCCAGCGTGGCGACGCTGTCCGGCGGTGAGAAGCGCCGGGTGGCCCTGTGCCGGCTCCTCCTCAGCCACCCGGACCTGCTCCTGCTCGACGAACCCACCAACCACCTCGACGCCGAATCCGTCGAGTGGCTGGAGCGCTTCCTGCAGGAGTACTCGGGCACGGTCGTGGCGATCACCCACGACCGGTATTTCCTGGACAACGTCGCCCAATGGATCCTGGAGCTCGATCGGGGTCGGGGGATTCCGTTCGAAGGCAACTATTCGAGCTGGCTCGAGCAGAAGCTGGAGCGCCTGGCGACCGAGGAACGAGCGGGCACGGCTCGCCAACGGACGCTGGCCCGCGAGCTCGAGTGGGTCCGCCTGGCGCCGAGGGCCCGCCAGGCCAAGGGCAAGGCTCGCCTGGGTGCCTACGAGAAGTTGCTGGCCGAGGCGAACGACGCCAAGGTCGCGGCGCGTGAGCTCGAGATCGCGATCCCGCCCGGGCCGCGCCTGGGCGAGACCGTCATCGAGGTCAGCAACTTGAGCAAAGCGTTCGGCGACAACCTGCTGATCGATGACCTGACGTTCTCCCTGCCCAAGGCCGGGATCGTGGGCGTCATCGGCGCGAACGGGGCGGGCAAGACGACCCTGTTCCGGATGATCGTCGGCCAGGATCGGCCCGACCAGGGCAGCGTCACCATCGGCGATACCGTCCAGCTGGCCTACGTCGACCAGAGCCGCGACGACCTCCAGGGCGAAAAGAGCGTGTACGAGGAGATCAGCGGCGGCAACGAGTTCATCAGGGTCGGGCCGCGCGAGCTGCCCGCCCGGGCCTACGTGTCGAGCTTCAACTTCAAGGGCACCGACCAGCAGAAGGCCGTGGGCAAGCTGTCCGGTGGCGAGCGCAACCGGGTCCACCTGGCCAAGCTCCTGAAATCGGGCGGCAACGTGCTGCTCCTCGACGAGCCCACCAATGACCTCGACGTCGACACGCTGCGCGCGCTGGAGGCGGGCCTCGAGTCCTTCCCGGGCTGCGCTGTCGTGATCAGCCACGATCGCTGGTTCCTGGACCGGATCGCGACCCATGTCCTGGCCTTCGAGGGCGACAGCGTGGTCCGCTGGTTCGAGGGCAACTTCAGCGAGTACGAGGCCTTCCGGCATCGCGAGCTGGGCACGGCCGCCGACCAGCCCCACCGCATCCGCTACAAGCGGCTGGCCTCCTGACATACTCCGGCGATGCCGGACCATATCGTGACGCTCGCCCAGATCCAGGAAGCCCGGCTGCTGGTTGCCAGCCGGGTTCATCGGACGCCGCTGCTCAGCTCGGAGACGGCAGCCCGCTTCGCCGAATCGGCGACCGGCGCCGAGCCGGCCGGGGGACGCATCTACCTGAAGGCCGAGCACCTCCAGAAGACGGGTTCGTTCAAGCCGCGCGGGATGACCTGGAAGATGGCCTCGCTGACGCCCGACGAGCGAACCCGCGGGATCATCACCCTGTCGGCCGGCAACGCCGCCCAGGCCTACGCGTGGGCCGGTCGAGCTGCCGGCGTGCCGGTCACCGTGGTCATGCCGGCCGGAGCGGTCCGATCGAAGGTTGACGCCTGCCTGGGCTATGGCGCCGAGGTGATCCTCCATGGAGTCGATGTCGGGGAAGCGCTGGCCGAGATGGAACGGGTCCGGGACGCGCGTGGGTTGACCTACTGCCACCCATTCGACGATCCGTTCGTGATCGCTGGCCATGGTTCGATCGGCCTCGAGATCATTGAGGACCTGCCCGACGTCGACGTCGTCGTCGTCGGCGTGGGCGGCGGCGGGCTCATCTCGGGCGTGGCCGCCGCCCTCAAGGAGTCGCGGCCCGGCGTCCGCGTGTACGGGGTGGAGCCCGAGCGTTCGAACGCGGTATCGCTCGGCCTGGAGCGGGGCGAGGTCGTCCAGATCCAGCCGGTCAGCATCGCCGACGGGCTCGGCGCGCCGTTTGCCGGCAAGTGGACGCTGGCCATGGTCCGCAATTACGTGGACGACATCGTCCTGCTCGACGATCCAACGATCATGGCCGGCATGCGCTTCGCCGCCGAGCGGATGAAGCAGCTCCTCGAGCCGGCCGGCGCCGCCGCGCTGGCCGCCCTGCTGGCGGGCCGGATCCCGCTCCGCCCGGGAGATCGGGTCACGGTCGTGGCCTCGGGCGGGAACGTCGACCCCAGCCGGGTCGGCGAATTCTTCGCCGGGGCGAGCGCACTGCCGGGGGCCAGCACGCTGCCCGAGGCCTAGCCGATCCCGAGCTCGTCCAGCCGATCGTCGTCGATGCCGACGTGGTGGGCGAGCTCGTGGACCACCGTCCGGCGGACCTCGATCTCGAGCTGACCCGGATCGGGAAAGTCAGCCTCGAGGGGCAGCCGGAACAGGCTGATCTTGCTCGGCACGGCCGCCGCGTCGGCGCCCCACACGGTCCGCGGCACCCCTTCGTACAGGCCGTACAGGTCGCTGCCCGGCCGGACCCCGGCCGAGCTGAGCTGCTCGTCAGAGGCCGCGTCCTCGATCACGATGGCCACCTGGCCCAGGGCCGGCTGGAAGCGCTCGGGAATGCCATCGAGCGCGCGCGCCACGAGGGCCTCGAATGATGACGGGCGGAGGCCCGCCGGCAGGTGCTCGGGCGGGGTAGCGGTCGGTGGCCGCCCGGCGCGGCTGCCTCGACGTCGGATCGGCATCAGGTCCGTATCCTAGGACGCATGGACCCAGAGGCCGGCCGTCTCCCGGTTCCGGAGCCCGACCTCTCGGCCGCGCCCGAGGGGTTCCTGGTCGAGATCGGGCCCGGGGAGCGGATCCACTTCCTCGATTGGGGCGGTCCGGCCGCGAGCGGTGCGCCGGACCTTGGGCCGGTCCTGGAGCAGCACGGCCGGATCGGGGTCCTGCTGGTCCATGGCCTGAACGCGACGGCCTGGGCCTGGACGCCCGTCGCTCGTCGGATCCGGCGGGTGAGCCGGACCGTGGCGGTCGACCTGCGCGGCCACGGCCTCTCCGATGCCCCGACGACAGGCTACACGGAGCACCAGCTGGCCGACGACGTGGTCGCCGTGGCCGAAGGCTCGGGGCTGCTCAGTGAGCCATCGGATCGAGTCGTCCTCGTTGGGCACGGCTTCGGTGCAATGGTGGCCGGCTGGGCCGCCGGCCGCCTGGGCAGCCGGTGTGCCGGGCTCGTCCTGGTCGACGGTGGCTGGCAGGACGTGGCGACGGAAACGGGCATGACTCCCGCCGAGTGGCTGCGTGGCCTGGACGAGCCGCCCGAAGTCCTGCGCTCGATGAGCGCCTTCCTGGCCGATCGGCGTGAGTTCGACCCAACGACCTGGGACGCCGACCAGGAGCAGGCCGCCCGGAGCACGGTGGTCGAGGTGCCGGCCGGCAAGGTGGTCCCAGGCGTGCGCCCGCACGCCTGGGCGGGCTCGGTCGAGGCGATGTTCAGCTACGACCCGTTCGCGGCCCTGGCCGATCTCGAGCTGCCGGTCGTCGCGGTCGTGGCCGGCGGCGAGGATGCCGCGGACAAGCGCGACGCCCTCGCCCGCCTCCAGCTCGAGCGCCGCCGCCGCGGCCATGCTCCGATCCGCGTCGTTGACCTGGGCGACGTCGGCCACACCTTGATGCGCTATCGGCCCGTCGACGTCGCGGCGGCGATCCTCAGGGCGCTCGGGCGGGCGGCGGTGGCGGCCGAACCGAGCGCAGGGAACCAGCCCGCTCGCTAGCGCGTCTGTGCTCCGGCCGCTCCTCCGGACCGGCGACATGGGGAGGTTCCGATGCGCACTCCAACCCAGCCTCGAAGTCGATTCTCCCTGGCGGTCCTGGCGGTGGCGAGCCTGCTCGCCCTGGCCGCCTGCTCCGGCGCCGCGACAGCCGGCCCGGCCGGCCTGACCTCGACCGACACGAACGGCGGCGCCCCGGCCGCCTTCGGCGGAGCCGTCGACCAGGCCGGCGCCGCGTCGATCGCCGCCCCCGCCCCGGATCAGCCTGCGGCCAGTGAGGGCGCCGGCCAGGCTCCTGATCCAGGCACGGCAGGCACTCCGGAGACGGACATCGTGCGCACCGGCTCGATCTCGATCGAGGTGCCCAAGATCGATCCCGCCCTGGACGCGGTCCGCAGCGCGATCACTGGTATGGGTGGCTACGTGAGCGACTCGGACCAGTCCAACAGCGCCGACCAGGCCTCGGCCTCGGTGACCTATCGCATCCCCGTCGCGCGCTGGCAGGACGCCCTCGACGCGGTCGAGAAGATCGCGACCAAGGTCGACGTGGCTAAATCGAACGCGGTCGAGGTCACCGGCCAGGTCCTCGACCTGGGTGCCCGGATCGACAACCTCCAGACGACCGAGCGGGCCCTCCAGACGATCATGGGCCAGGCCACCAAGATCGCCGACATCCTGGCCGTCGAGGGCCAGCTGAGCGACGTCCAGGGCCAGATCGAACAGCTCTCGACCCAGCAGGCGCACCTCAAGGACCAGGCGGCCCTGGCGACGTTGAGCGTCAGCTTTGCCCTGCCGCCGACCGAGGCCGTGGTCCAGACCTCGCGCGGCTGGGATCCTGGGGCGCAGCTCGACCAGGCCAGCGCCGCGCTGCTTGGCCTGGGCCAGGCGGTCGCCTCGGCCGGGATCTGGCTGGTCGTCGTCGGCATCCCGGTCGCCCTCGTGGTCCTGCTCGTGGGCGGCCTGGCCTGGTTCGTGGCCCGGCGGGTTCGTCGAGCAGCCCCGGCCGGCCCCATCGGCAGTCCGCCGGCAAGCCCGCCAGCTTTACCGCCCGCCTTGCCGCCCGCCGTGAGCTGAGTCGGACGCCAACGATCGGGGTACGATCGCGGCCCACGTTCAGGAGCCGCGATCATGCCCAGCCTGCCCCAAAACGTTCGCGCGATCGTCAGCGAGATCTAGAGCGACCAGGTCGATGACCTGGCCGCCGGCTCGCCCGACGGCCGCGTGCTCGAGGCGGCCGTCCGGGACATCCTCTCCGAGATCGGCGAGGACCCCCATCGGGAGGGCCTGCGCCGGACACCCGGCCGGGTCGACCGGATGTACCGCGAGCTGACCGCCGGCTATCACGTCGATCCCGAGCGGCTGATCAACGGCGCAATCTTCGCGGTCGACTACAACGAGATGGTCGTGGTCAAGGGCATCGAGTTCTACTCGCTGTGTGAGCATCATCTCCTGCCCTTCTTCGGGACGGTGGCAGTCGGCTACCTGCCCCACGAGCGGGTCATCGGCCTTTCGAAGATCCCCCGGATCGTCGAGATGTATGCCCGCCGGCTGCAGGTCCAGGAGCGCCTCACCCAGGAGATCGCCGAGTTCCTGATGGACCGGATCGAGCCGTACGGGGTGGGCGTGGTGATCGAGGCCCAGCACATGTGCACGGCCATGCGCGGCGTGCGCAAGGGCGGGGCGACGATGGTGACGAGCGCCGTCCTGGGCCAGTTCCGGCGGAGCCAGCGGACCCGCGAGGAGTTCCTGGCCCACCTCGAGCGAGGCGACAACCGGCACTGAGGGCCGCGCCGGGTTGCCGAACCCGGATCCCGGAGCTATCTCCTGGCGAGATCAAATCGGCCGAATCCGTCGGGGCCGACGGTCTGCGAGCGATCGATTTCGCCGAATCGATCTCCCCAGGAGATCAGGACGGCCAATTCGCTCGAGCAGGGGGCCGGCAGATCCAATGAATCGGCCGATTTGACCCCTGGGGAGATACCGCGCCCTGCAGCCATAGGGGCGGCCCCGGGACCCGAGCACCGCGCCTCGGCCGGCCGTCGGCGCCTAGCGGGTATCGATCGTCAGCCGGTTCGCTCCGCCGCTCAGGTCGATCTCGTAGCGGTTGGTCGAGGCAGTGAAGCCCTTCGTCTCGAACGCGACCTCGCCACGCTGCGCCGGACCGGTCTGGTCGAAGGTCACGTCGCCCCGGCCATGGACCTGCTTGCCATCGACGCTGACCTTGTTGGCTCCGCCTCGGATCCGCAGGCGGATGCTCGTTCCGGCGGGGCGGTGGAGGGCGAGGTCGTTGGCCCCGCCGCTGACCCGGATGGGCACGACAGCCCGGGGCCGGGGCAGGCTGAGGTCCACCTTGCTGACGCCGCCGGTCGCTTCGAGGCCGGCCAGCTCGAGCTCGGCCAGGTCGCCGGTCAGGCGCGACACGCCGCCGCGCAGCTCGACCGACCAGGGGACCGCCGCGTTCAGGGCGATATCGGCCCGGTCATCGCGCCAGTGGGCGGACGCCTCGAGGAGCTGCCCCCCGATCTGGGTCCGCCACTCGAACCATGACAGCCGCCCGTAGCGGATCGTGACCATGCCGTCGCGCACCCGGACCTTGGGGATCGCCCCCTTGAACTGCGCCCGATAGAGCGATTCGAGCGTGCGATCGCCGCGCAGCGTCACGTACGGCGCCCCGGACACGAACACCAGCCGGCCGCTGGTCGTCGCTCCGAGCGGCGCGACCGACGACGCGTCCCGGCCGGACCCGGCGACCTGCTCGGTCACGCCCGAGGTGGCTGCCCGGCCGGCGGCCAGTGACTCCTCGAGGTAGCCCCGGACGAGCTCGAGGTCGTGGTCGGAGTAGTGCTCGATCGCCCCCTGGGTGGCGCTGCGCAGGGCCGCGTAGTGCTCCTCGACGGCGCGAATCCGCTCGGCGATCGGCTCGACGATGACCCGCCGGCGATCGGCCGGATCGGGCGTCCGCCGGACGAAGCCGGACTGCTCGAGGCGATCGATCATGCGGGTCGCCGCGCCCGTGGTCAGCCCGGTCAGCTCGGCGATCTGGCCAGCCGTGGCCCGGCCCAGCGTCGACAGCTGCTCGAGGGCCTCGACGTCGGTCAGGGCCAGGCCCAGCCGATCGGCCACGGCCTGGCTGAACAGGATCCCCTGGCCGGTCATCTTGCGCGTGGCCAGTAGGACCGCGCCGAGCAGCTCGGCTCGGCTGGATTTCCCGGTTGACATGCGATTGCTCCTCTGACTATTATCTGCACAGTGCAGATGTATAGTAGCGCAACAAGCAAACGATAGCAGGCCCAAGGATCGGAGGATCGAGTGACGAGCAAGACGAACGCCGGCGAAAGTCCCAGGGAGGTCGCCATTGAGGCGGTCGACCTCGTGAAGACCTATCCCAACGATATCCGCGCGTTGGACGGCATCAGCCTGGCCGTGGAGGCCGGCACGATCTTCGGTCTGCTCGGCCCCAACGGGGCGGGGAAGTCGACGACGGTCAAGATCCTGACCACGCTGTCGCGGGCCGACAGTGGCCGGGCTGCTGTCATGGGCATCGATGTCGACCGGCAGCCGGACCGAGTCCGACGGATGATCGGCCTCGTTGGGCAGCACGGTGCCGTTGATTCGGAGGCCACGGGACGCGAGAACCTCGTCCTCGAGGGCCGCTTGTTCGGGATGTCCGGGGCTTCGCTCAAGCGACGAGTCGACGAATTGCTCGATCGGTTCGGCGTGGCCGAGGCGGCCGACCGGATCGTCAAGACCTGGTCGGGCGGGATGCAGCGCAAGCTCGACGTCGCCTCCGGCCTCGTCCATCAGCCGCGTGTCCTGTTCCTCGACGAGCCGACCACCGGCCTCGATCCAGAGGCCCGGGCCGACCTGTGGGCAGAGGTTCTGCGGTTGTCGGATGAGGGCCTGACGATCCTGCTTACGACCCACTACCTCGAGGAGGCCGATCGGCTGGCCGGCCAGGTCGCGATCATCGACCGCGGCCGGATCGTTGCCCGGGGAACGCCCGAGGCGCTGAAGTCCGAGCTGCGCGGCGACGCGATCGTGGTCGAGCTGAGCGACTCGGTCCGGAACGGCCACGCGGCGGCCGTCCTCGAGCTGCTCGACGGTGTGCATGAGCCGTCGATCGCCGGGCGGACCCTGCGCGCCCGGGCCGACGACGGCGCCCGTTCGGTCCCGGCCGTCCTGGCGGCGCTCGACGCCGCGGGCGTTGGGGTCGCCTCCGTCACTGTCGCCCGTCCATCCCTCGACGACGTCTATCTCCGACACACCGGCCGGGCCTATCGCCCGGAGAACCAGGAGGCAACCCGATGACCGTGCTCGCCCAATCCGCTTACCTGACCGGCCGCCACCTGCGCTTCTTCCTGCGCCAGCCGTGGTTCATCGGGATCAGCCTGGTCCAGCCGGTGATCTGGTTGCTTCTCTTCGGGGCACTTTTCCAGAACGTCGTCCAGATCCCTGGCTTCACGGTCGGCACCAGCTACATCGACTACATCGTGCCGGGCGTGCTCGTGATGACCGCCCTGTTCTCGTGCGGCTGGAGCGGCATGTCGATCATCGAGGACCTCGATCGCTCGATCATGGACCGGCTCCTGGCGACGCCGATCCACCGCAGCGCGATCATCGTCGGCCTCAACCTGTACTCCCTCGTCTCGTTCGGGATCCAGGCCCTGATCATCGGCGGCCTGGCGCTCATCCTGGGAGCACGTTTCCCGGGCGGCCTGCTCGGTTACGCCGTCCTGACCGTGTGCGCGATGCTGGTCGGGGCAACGGTCGCCGCGTTCTCCGACGCGATGGCCCTCCTTCTTCGCCAGCGCGAATCGGTCATCGGGATCAATACCCTGCTGACCCTGCCCCTGACGTTCCTGTCGGGCGCATTCATGCCCCTCGCGCTCGTTCCGGCCTGGATCGGGACGGTCGCGACGTTCAACCCCGTGAACTGGGCCGTCGCCGCCGGCCGCGAGGCGCTCACTGCCAGCCCCGACTGGTCGTTTGTGCTGATCCGGATGGCGCTCCTAGTCGGCCTGGCCGCGCTGGCCACCGCCTGGGCCACCCGGACCTTCCGGGCCTACCAGCGCTCGATCTAGTCGAGCGGGCCCGAGATCGGCCGGAAGCGGGCAGCCTACAATCGGGGCATGACCGATCGGCCGATCAAGGTGCTCATCGCCAAGCCGGGCCTCGACGGCCACGATCGCGGCGCGAAGGTCCTCGCCCGGGGCCTGCGCGACGAGGGCTTCGAGGTCGTCTACACGGGCCTCCGCCAGACGCCCGAGATGGTCGCCACGGCGGCCCTCCAGGAGGACGTCGACATCGTCGGCCTGTCGATCCTGTCCGGGGCGCACATGACCCTGGTACCGCGGATCTGCCAGCTGCTCCGTGACGAGGGCCTGACCGACGTGCTGGTATCGGTCGGCGGGATCATCCCCGACGACGACATCCCGGCCCTCAAGGCGGCCGGGGTGAGCGCCGTCTTCGGGCCGGGCACCACGATCGGCGAGGTGGCCACGTTCTTCCGGGCGAACGCCCGACCGCGCGACTAGCGTGGCGGCGCCGGCCGGCGGTCCGGCCAGGGCAACCGCTTCAGCCCGCGCGGAGGAGCTCTCGGTTGCCGCGCTGGCCGGGGACCGGCACTCCCTGGCTCAGCTCCTGACCGCAGTCGAGAATCGAACGGCCGTGGCCGAGGCCGCCCTGCGCCGGCTCTATCCGATTGCCGGCCGGGCCCACCTTGTGGGCATCACCGGGCCGCCCGGCGCCGGCAAGAGCACGCTCGTGGCGGCCCTCGTCGGCGAGCTGCGTCGGAACGGTCGGACGGTCGCGGTTGTGGCCGTCGACCCTTCCAGCCCGATCACTGGCGGGGCGATCCTGGGCGACCGGGTCCGAATGCAGGCGTATGCCGGCGACCGTGACGTGTTCATTCGCTCGATGGCCGCCCGCGGCCACGCCGGCGGCCTGGCCTCGACGACCGGCGCGGCCTGCGCCGTGTTCGACGCGGTCGGCTTCGAGATCGTCCTGATCGAGACCGTCGGCACGGGCCAGAGCGAGGTCGAGGTGGCCGCGGCGGCCGACACGACGGTCGTCCTCGAGGCGCCCGAGATGGGCGACGAGGTCCAGGCGATCAAGGCCGGCCTGCTCGAAGTGGCCGACCTGGTCGTGGTCAACAAGGGCGACCGGCCCGGGGCGCAGCGGACCGCCAGCCAGCTCCGGGCGATGCTCGGTGGCGGCCGGCGCGGCGTGCACGGTCCGCCCGTCCTGATCACGACCGCTGCGACTGGCGCCGGGATCCCCGAGCTCCTGGTCGCGATCGACCGCCGGCGCGAGAGCGGCGCGCTGGCCGATGACGGCGAAGCCCGCCTGGCCCGGGCCGATGCCGAGGTCCGGGGTGCCCTGGCCGACCGGCTCGGTCGGCTCATGCGCGAGCCTGGCTCGGCGGCCGCAACCCAAGCGGCGGTCCGGGCGGTGGCCGCCCACGAGATCGATCCCTACACCGCCGCCGACGACCTGCTCGGATCAATCGCCGCCGGACTCGGCGGCCGCCCGCCGCGCTAGGCTGTCCCGATGAGCATCGAGAGAGTCTTCGTGGCCGGGGCGGGGTTGATGGGCCATGGCATCGCCCAGGTCCAGGCCGTGATCGGCAAGCGGGTGATGCTGTACGAGCCGGACCTGGCCCGGGCGGTTGCCGGCCGCGATCGAATCGCGGGCAACCTCGATCGATCTGTGGCCAAGGGCCAGCTCGACGCCGCCGCTCGGGATGCCGCCCTGGCCCTGATCGAGCCCACCGACCGGCTGGCCGACGTGGCCGCCGCCGACCTCGTGATCGAGGCGGTCTTCGAGGATCTCGGGGTCAAGCAGGCGCTGTGGGGCGAGATCGATCGGCACGCCCGGCCCCAAGCGATCTTCGCGTCGAACACGAGCTCGATCGCGATCGCGACGCTGGCGGAGGCGGTCTCCGCCGCGCGCCGGCCGCGGTTCGTGGGGATGCATTTCTTCAGCCCTGTGCCGGTCATGCGGCTGGTCGAGCTGATCCGGAGCTCCGAGACGTCGGACGCCACGGAGGCCTCGATCCGCGGGCTTGTGGCCGAGCTGGAAGCCCACGGCCGCGATCGCGACGGGGCCAAGCCGTGGGTGATGATCGTCTCGGCCGATCGGCCGGGCTTCATCGTCAACCGGATCCTGATGCCGTTCCTGGCCGAGGCGATCCGCGCCCTCGAGGAAGGGCTGGGCACGGCCGAGGACATCGACACGGGTGCGAAGCGCGGCTTGAACCACCCGATGGGGCCGCTCGAGCTGGCCGACTTCATCGGCCTCGATGTCTGCCTGGGCGTCATGCGAGTGCTCCACGCCGGCCTCGGCGACGAGCGCTTTGCCCCGCCGCGCACGCTCGACGAGCTCGTGGCAGCGGGTCACCTCGGCCAGAAGACGGGCCGCGGCTTCTACACCTACCCGCGCTGATCGGCGCACCGCGGGGGCCTGAGCACGGGCCGGTGTAGATTCGAGGCATGCCCGAAGTCCCTGCCAGCCCCAACGGCCATGTCTATATCGTCAGCGCCCAGCGCACCCCCATCGGCAAGTTCGGCGGCGCCCTGAGCGGCGTTACCGCGACCGAGCTCGGCGGGGTCGCGATCCGGGCCGCGGTCGAACGGGCCGGGCTGCCGGCCGGAACGCCGATCGACGAGGTCCTGATGGGGCAGGTCCTCCAGGGCGGTGCGGGCCAGGCGCCGGCTCGCCAGGCTGCCCTGGCCGGTGGCTTGCCCGACACGACCAGCGCAACCACGATCAACCGGGTCTGCGGCTCGGGCCTCAAATCAATCATGCTGGCCGCCGCCGAGATCACGGCCGGTGACGCCCGGGTGGCCGTCGGGGGCGGCATGGAGAGCATGAACCGCGCGCCCTACCTGCTGAACGGCGCTCGCTTCGGCTACCGCCTCGGTGACGGGACCTTGGTCGACTCGACGATCCACGACGGACTGTGGTGCGCCTTCGAGAACTGCCACATGGGCACCCACGCCGAGCGGGTCGCGATCCACGATGCGGTCAGCCGCGAGGACCAGGACGCCTTCGCTCTGCGCAGCCACGAGCGGGCTATCGCGGCCATCGATGGCGGCCGGTTTGATGCCGAGATGGCCCCGGTCACGGTGCGCGACGCCAAGGGCCGAGAGACCGTGATCTCGGTTGACGAGGGCCCTCGGCGCGATTCGTCGCTGGAGGTGCTCGCTCGGCTCAAGCCCGTCTTCCCGCTGCCGGACGGCCCGGACCGGGGCTCGGCCACGGATGGGACCGTGACCGCCGGCAATGCCCCGGGGATCACCGACGGCGCGGCGGCCACGGTCGTGGCCAGCGAGCGCGCGGTCGAGCAGCTCGGGCTCAAGCCGCTGGCCCGGATCATCGGCTACAGCCAGGCCGAGGTCGCCCCGAAGTGGCTGTTCCTGGCGCCGGTCACCGGCGTACGCCGCTTGCTCGAGCGGATCGAGATGCCGATCGAGGCGTTCGACCTGATCGAGATCAACGAGGCCTTCGCGGCCCAGACCCTGGCCGATGGCCGCGAGCTGGGCTTCGACTGGTCGAAGGTCAACGTCAATGGCGGTGCGATCGCGCTGGGCCATCCAATCGGCGCCAGCGGTGCCCGGATCGTGGCCACGCTCCTGCACGAGCTCGAACGGCGCGCCGGCCGTTACGGCCTGGCCACCCTGTGCCTGGGCGGCGGTGGCTCGGTCGCCGTGGCCTTCGAGCGGATGCCGTCGAATGGCTGAGGCCGCCGTCGAGACCCGGACGTTCCAGCTGTTCATCGCTGGCGAGTGGGTCGATTCGGTCAGCGGCCAGACATTCGAGAGTCGCAACCCGGCCGACACCCGCGACCTGGTCGGGGAGTTCCAGACGGGCACGGCCGCCGATGTCGCCCGGGCGATTCGCGCCGCCGAGATCGCCGGCGTCGCCTGGCGCCGCACGCCGGCCCCCAAGCGGGGCGAGATCCTGTACCGCTTCGGGGCGCTGCTGGCCGAGCACAAGGAGCGCCTGGCCCGGGCGATGACCCGCGAGATGGGCAAGGTCCTGGCCGAGGCCCGGGGCGACGTCCAGGAGGGCATCGATATCGCCTTCCTGATGGCCGGCGAGGGCCGCCGGCTGTTCGGCGACACGACCCCGTCCGAGCTGCCCGACAAGTGGGCGATGTCGATCCGCGAGCCGATCGGCGTGGCCGGAATCATCACCCCCTGGAACTTCCCGATGGCGATCCCGTGCTGGAAGATGATGCCGGCGCTGGTCAGCGGCAATACCGTCGTGTTCAAGCCGTCGAGCGACACGCCTCACTGCGCCACGCTCCTGGTCGAGCTCATGGCCGAGGCCGGCTTCCCGCCGGGGACCGTCAACCTGGTCACCGGGCCGGGGGCCGAGGTCGGCGATGCGATCGTGGGCAGTCCCGATGTCCCGGTGATCAGCTTCACCGGCAACACGGAGACCGGCCGGCGACTGGCGACCCAGGCGGCTACCCGGCTCAAGCGGGTCAGCCTCGAGCTGGGTGGCAAGAACGGGATCGTGGTCATGGCCGACGCGGATCTCGACCTGGCCACCGACGGGATCCTGTGGTCGGCCTTCGGAACCACCGGCCAGCGTTGCACCGCGGCCAGCCGGGTGATCGTCGAGCGGCCGGTCGTCGACGCCCTGCTCGAACGGCTCGAACGCCGGGCCAATGGACTCCGGCTCGGTTCGGGCCTCGAGCCATCGACCGACGTCGGGCCGTTGATCAACGCGGCGGCCCTCGACAAGGTGTCGGGCTACATCGAGGTCGGCCGGCGCGACGGCGAGCTCGTGACCGGCGGCGGACAAGGGAGCGGCGCCGCCCTCGACCACGGCCACTTCTTCGAGCCGACGATCTTCGCCGGCGTGGCCCCGATGGCCCGGATCGCCCAGGAGGAGATCTTCGGGCCGGTCCTGTCGGTCATCCCGGTCGACGACTACGACGCGGCCGTCACGGCCCTCAACCAGATCCGCTATGGCCTGTCGTCCTCGATCTTCACCCGCGACGCGAACACGGCCTTCCGGGCGATGCGCGATTTCGAGACCGGCATCGTGTACATCAACGCCGGCACGATCGGCGCGGAGACGCACCTGCCCTTCGGCGGGACGAAGGAGACCGGCAACGGCCATCGCGAGGCCGGCCACGCCGCGCTCGATACGTACACCGAGTGGAAGTCGATCTACGTCGATTTCTCGGGCCGACTCCAGAAGGCCCAGATCGACAACCAGCCGGGCTGAGCGTGCCCGAGGCTGTGTGATTCAGCTGGGCACGAACTCGGCCTCACTCTCGACACGCCGGTCCCGGCCAGTGCGCCGGCTGGCCCGATCCTTGCGCCGGCTCATCTCCTCGTCCGCCACCTTCATGAAGCCGTCCAGCTCGTCCTTGCCGGCTTCCTCCTTTGACCAGAGCCGGCCGACGTCGTCCTTCGCGGGCCTGAGCTCCTTGAGGGCCGGCAGGAGGCAGGCGCCCGCCGTCGCCGAGACGCGCAGTGGGCCGCGCACAGGGTGCAGGATCGTCGGGTCGATCAGCCGGCGCAGTCGATCGATGACCTCCTCGGCGGCTGCTTCGTCGCTGATGCCTGTCGCGAGCGCGAGGAACTCGTCGCCGTGCAGGTGCGCGATGAAGAGGTCTGGGCCGCTGGCCATCTGGAGGCGACGTCCGACCTCGAAGAGGACGTCGTCGCCCACGTTGTGGCCGTTGTCGTCATTGACGCGCTTGAAACCGTCGAGGTCGAGGTAGATGAGGCATCTGCTTGGCTGGGTCGCATCGCCGCGCCGCAGGTCGCGCCAAACCTGATCGAACATGTGGCGCGTCGGAAGGCCGGTCTTCTCGCTATACCGCAGCCGCCAGCTCGACTGGTGGTGGGCCATAGACCGGCTGGCGGCCAAGTCCGCGACGACGATCAGGACCGGGGCCCACCAGAGGCCTTGGACGTACACGAGGGCTGCCAACCACGCGATGCACGCCTCGGCGCCCCCCGCGACTGCCCAGTCGACCCTGCTGACGATGGCAAAGGCCCCGTTCAGATGGCGGCCCTGCCGGGCGTACCAGAGAGCGAAGCCGAGGCCTTGTTCGATCGTGACCGCCACCGCGGTGCCGATGAGGATCGCGCCGAGATCGCGCACCTGGATCGGATCGATGGGCGCGAGGCGGACGCCGAGCATCACCACGGCCCCCACGGTCGCGGCGACGCAGCGCACAGCGTGGCCTCCGAGCAGGTCGAACCGTGGGGTTCCTTCGCGAAATGCCCGGATCGGAACGGTGCCGAGGAGCGCGACCCAGGCCGCGGCGGCAGGACCTCCGAGCAGTCCGGCCGCCATGACCGGGGCGATCGAGTAGACGAATGGGACCTGCCCGGTCCCTCGGGTGCCCTGGGTGGCGGTCGCGACACAGATGGCGACCCACAAGGTGCACCCGGTCAGGGCCGGATTGAGGCCGAACGGCGCATACGGGAGCTGCATCGCCCCGAAGAACGGGTAGAACACCACGGTCGCGGCAATGACGACCGCGATGCCGACGGCGCAGTACACGGCCACCAAGGCGGCCAACAGCCGAGGATTCGCATCAGCCGCAGATGTTGCGTGCAGGAGATGCCCATCCCGCCGGAGCAGCGCGATCATCCGAGGCATGACGGCCAACGCCTGTCGTCCCGCCGACCGGAAGGTCGAGGACAACCCGGACGCCGAGCTCATGCCCGGACCCCACCTGGCGATATGCAGGCGTCTATCACCCGCATGGAACGCGCCTGACTACCGGGCGGACACGAAACGGCGAGCCACCCCCCAGAGCACGAAGGCGACGAGCCGATGAAGAGCCCGATGGGCGTCACTTGACCCCATCGGTAGGTGGCGGCACGAGGCCGCAATCGGGCGTCGTACAGAGGTCCAGCCCAAGTTCGGCGAGACCCTCGGCCAGCGGTGTGAAACCAAGGTTGCCGCCAAAGGTCCGAGAGGTCACGCCGGCCGGGATGCCGCGCACCAGGACAACGCTACCCGAGTCGCCACCGCCGACCTGGAGGGTCGACACGATCATGCACGGGAAGTAGGAGCCGTCCTCGGCCGGCGGCTGGAGGTTCTCGCCTTTCCCGGTCACGGTTCCGGTCCGGTAGAGGTTGCGCCCGTCCATCTCGATCG
The DNA here is from genome assembly GCA_038239115.1 of Candidatus Limnocylindrales bacterium. Taxonomy (GTDB): domain Bacteria; phylum Chloroflexota; class Limnocylindria; order Limnocylindrales; family CSP1-4; genus Palsa-1033. The sequence continues at coordinate 62,262 of JBBSFD010000013.1, forward strand.
GGTCTCCGACCGTGATCTCGGAGCAGGTCAGTGACTTCGCGCCGGGTTCGAGGATCCGGTAGCCGCCGACGCCCAGGTCGATGACGTTGAGGTGGCCCCACGGGATGCGGTCAACGGCGACCACGACGTAGTTCATGTCCGATGCATGGCAGGTGTGACCGGCGTACGGGCAGGTTGCGTCCTGTGCCCATGGCCCGGCGACCCCCTGCTCGCCTTCGACCGTGCCCTCGTCGCCGCAGTGCGGGGACGAAGTCAGGACGATGGTGTCGCCGTGGCGGGCGTAGACGCCAGCCGAACAGTAGCCCGGGATCTGCTGGCCTGCGAGGACCGGCGGATCGTAGAGCGGCGTGGTCCGCCGCGGGGTCGTGACAGTCGAGACGCCCCAGAACAGGCCGATCCCGAGCAGCACGCCGACGAGCGCGACAATGAGGAGTCGACGAGTGCGGACTAGCGGACTCGTCCTCGTGGCTGGCATCGGCGGTGGTCCTCGCGTGCGGACGGTTTGGCAGAAGTGTTCGCGCTGATTGATACAAGCAGCACGAGCCGCCCTCGCCAATCCACTGGATGTCCTGCCCCACTCCCGAGACCATGGAGCGGGCTGTGGCCCGGGAAGCCTCTTCGGTCGACCGGATTCGGGTGAACGAACGGCTGCTTCGGGGTGACCGGAGCCCCCGATGGGGTATCCTTCGCCCGGGCCGGTAGCTCAACGGCAGAGCAACTGACTCTTAATCAGTTGGTTGGGGGTTCGAATCCCCCCCGGCTCACCACCCCGCCGCGCACGAAATGAGGCCCCCGGCATTGCGCCGAGGGCCTCTCGTTTTCGGCCGTACCCCCTCGGGTCAGGAGGCCGGCGGTGCCATGCCGAGGAGCTGCCCGAGATCAGGCCTCGTGAACGGGTCGTCTTCTACGATCTTGCCGTTCGCGAGACGGTAGAAGGTCAGACCCTCAGCCGTGACTTTCTCCCCACTGGGACGGGTGATCTCGCTAGTGAAGCGAGCGACCACCACATCCCCGTCGGCCACGAGGTCCCGGATGGTGAAGTGCATGCCCGAGACCGCAGCAGCCATCGCGCCGAGGATCCCCTTGAAGCCGGCGAGATCGGCACCGCCCATCGCGGTGTTCACGTAGTTCGTGGCCGCCAGCTCGTCGAGCACGGCCAGGTTCTGTCCGTCCAGGACCTCGGTCATGAACTGGCGGACGACGGCCTTGTTCTCTTCAGTCGACATGACGGGACGCTCCTTGGGAGAGTTGCTGGGCGCCGAGTATGGGCCGGTTGACGACCCGGCACCGGCCGGAGTTGACGTCGTCGGGGCGCGAGCATCTGCTCGTGATTCAGGTCGAGCGACGACCTGTCCGTTGGCCCGATCCTCCGGAATATCAGCGGGTGGAGTAGTACGGATCGAATCTGGCCCCGGGAGGCCGGGTCCGCCCGGATCAGGGCTCGGGCCACGCACGAGTGAGTTCACGCAGCGGGCCTCGGACGCCAAAAGGGGACCCGACTTCTTCCGTAGTACTCCGTGGATTGATAATCCGGAACAACCGAGCCGGCCAGGGGCTCCCGGAACAACCGAGCCGGCCAGGAACCGGATCAGATTAATGCCTAGCCGAGCGCCCTGGAACGCCGGCTACAGTCAGCCTATGCTCGGTGACGCCCAGCGGCGGCAAGCCGCTCGCCACTCATCGGAGGGACGCTGATGGCTCGACAGCTGCTTCTCATTTGCGCGGTCGTTGGCCTGCTCGCCGGGTGCTCGTCCGCGGCGACTCCCGCCGGAGGTCAGCCGTCGAGTTCGGTGTCGGCCACGTCGCCCGCTCTTTCGCCAGGCACCAGCCCGTCACCCGCGACGTCTTGATCAGCTCCAAGCGTCGGTGACGCGTGGCATCTCGTGGCTGTCGGAGACTCGATTCAGTTCAACAGCCCAGCCGACTGTCCCGGCTGCACGGGCCTCGTGGATCGCTATGCCAAGGCGATCAACGCCAAAACCGGTCACGGTGTCAATGTCTCCAATGACTCAGAACACAGTGGCCTGCAGGTCGATGATCTCCTGACAGAGTTGTCGAACGCCTCGGAGAAGAACACGCTCGCCCACGCGGACATCATCGTGGTCGGGATCGCCCACAACGACGTGCCCATGAACCGCGACGACGATCCCTGTGATGGGGCCGGCGGCGACAATCCGGACTGGTCCAAATACACCGCAGCGTGTGTCAAGGCTGACGTCGCGATCTTCCAGCCCAAGTACGAGAGTGTCTTCAAGCAGATCGCGGCGCTGCGGGCCGGAAAGCCAACGATTCTCCGGGCCCTGAACCGCTACAACGACTGGAACGACGGGGCCACTCTCTCGCCCGCGGGCGTCGCCGCCACGAAACTCGTGATCGACGCCTGGAGCAAGATGACCTGCGGGGCAGCCAAGGCGAACGGCTTCCTGTGCGCCAACATCTACCGCGTTCAATGGCCACGACGGACTGAAGCCGTCCGGCAACCTTCTCGCTGCCGACTACACCCACCCGCCCGACAAGGGCAACGAGGTGATTGCTCAGACCCTCATCGACCTCGGACTTGCACCGTTGGCTACCCCGTAGAACCGTTGGTCACCCTGTAGAATCCTGGCGTCGATCCCGCGCAAGCGGCCCACCTAACCGGTTCGCCGGCTCCCCACGCTGACTGCAGGCGCCAGCCGATCTTCCGGAATATCAGTGGGTTGAGTAGTACGGAACGAATCTGGCCCCGGGAGGCCGCGTCCGCCCGGATCAGGGCTCGGGCCACGCACGAGTGAGTTCACGCAGCGGGCCTCGGACGCCAAAAGGGGACCCGACTTCTTCCGTAGTACTCCGTGGATTAATAAGCCGGAACAACCGAGCCGGCCAGGAACCCGATCAGGTCAGCGCCTAGCCGAGCGACCGTCGGACCGTGAAGGCTCGCCACAGGCCGAGCACGATGATCGAGCCCAGGACCGCGATCACGATGCTCTCAAGGTTGAGGCCGGTCACGTCGCCCTTGTCGAACAGGGCGGCCGAGATCGCGCCGCCCACGAGGGCGCCGACGATGCCCAGGACGATCGTGGCAACCACCCCTTCGGTTCCGATCAGGGCGACCGTGGCGATGAATCCGGCGATCGCACCGAGGACGCGTCCAGCTGATGATGCCGATGGTGTCGATGCCCTCAGTTCGTTCGGCCGCTGTCCGTGGCGTCGATCAGGCCCTGCAGCCAGCCGGACATGCCGGCCAGGTGCATCCGGGCGTTCTTCGAAATCCCGGCACCGTCGAGCCGAACGCGCGCTGGGGCCGCGTTTGGCCCGGAACCCGTCGGTGGCAGGGGGAAGAGCACCCGGAACTCGGCCGAGAGCGGATCGTCTTCGCCCAGCAGTTCCGTGATGGCAGTCCGGAATCGCCGGTCGGCTTCTACCAGGCCTTCGGCAAAGGTCGGGTACGAGCCTTGCTCGCGCAGGGTTGCTTCGATGGCGGCCCTGACCCGGATGGCGACGTCACGATCCACCGCGCCACTATAGGGTCAACTCCCGCTGGGCTTCGGGCCGGCCGTTCGTTTGCCGCCGGCTGCCGGTCGGCTGATGATGGCCGCATGAAGATCACGACAGGCGTCCATCGGATCGGCTCCGGGCTCGTCAACGCGTACCTGGTCGAGGAGGGCGGCGAGGTCACGATCATCGACGCCGGCATGCCCGGCAACTGGGGCGAGCTGCCGGCCGAGCTCGGGGCGATGGGCCGCTCATTGGCCGACGTGCGCGCCGTCGTCCTGACCCACGGCCACTCCGACCACATCGGCTTTGCCGAGCAGGCCCGCGTCGAGCTGAAGGTGCCGGTCTCGGTCCACGAGCTGGACGCGGCCCTGGCCCGCGGCGAGACGCCCAACCCGGCCAAGGGCGCAGGCCGCATCCGGATTGGACCGCTCCTTCGATTCATGCTCCTCGGACTGCGCAACGGCGCCTTCCGGACGAAGAACCCGGTCGAGGTGTCAACCTTCGGCGACGGTGCGACCCTCGACGTGCCCGGGGCGCCGCGAGTCATTCTCGTGCCCGGCCATACCCCGGGCAGCGCGGCGCTCCATATCCCGAGCCTCGGGGCGCTGTTTGTGGGCGATGCCATGGCCACGGTCTCGGTCGCATCGGGCGAAACGGGGCCGATGATCGCCCCGTGGAGTGCTGATCGGGCGACCGCAGTTGCCTCGCTGGCCCGACTCGACGGCATCGAGGCCGCCTGGCTACTGCCCGGCCACGGTCAGCCCTGGACCGGGGGCGTGGCGGCCGCCGTCGGGAAGATCCGCGACGACGCAAGGAACGCGGCGGATCAGGCTCGGTAGAAGCCCCGTTTCCCGGTCAGGATCCCCGGACCATCGAGGAAGTCGATCCAGCGCTCGGGCTGTTCCAGCTCGATCGCGAGGTGGCGGGCAAACGGCGGTCCAGCCAGGACCAGGCTTGGGCCTGCGTCGGCCAGCACGCTCAGCAGTCGCCGTTCCACGAACAGCGGCACGCCCTCGACAACAGCCAGCTCGGCATAGTCCGGACCGGGCGCTGTCGAGCTGAACTTGCAGGTCAGGTCGCCGATCACCGCGCTGCAGCCGCGGCTGGCGAAGTAGTCGATCACGAGCACGCGGTTGGCCGCCATTGGCCCGAGCGCAGGGCGCAGGCCCGGGTCGAGCCCGATGCTGATCTGCGAGCGGGGGATGACCCCCGATGGCGTCGCCTCCATGTCCGGTCCAGCATCCCACCCGGAGCGGAATCGCGGCTCCAACGAGGACTGGCCGCCCTAGGGGCTGCCGCAGGGCAGGAGGTGGGCCGTTGCCTTGAGCTGCAGGACGCGCAGCGCGGCCGCGTTGACGAGGTTGCGGAAGGCTGGATCGGTGCTCGTCCGGGCGGTGATCGCGACGGCCATCGCCTCGGCCGGTCCGATCGTCTTCGAGATGATCATGTCGCCGCCGGCGGCGATGAACCCGAGACCGCGGGTCGCCGGCGGGACGTCCTCGACCGCGACCGTCGCACCCAGGTCGTCCGACATGACCACGCCGCTGAAGCCGAGCTGGCCGCGCATCAGCTCCTGGATCACGACCGACGAGAAGGCCGCCAGGTGGGCTGGATCGATCCGGGTGTAGGTGGCCAGGGCGACCATCACGACCGGCACCCCGGCCGAGATGACATCCTGGAACGAGCCCAGGTAGGGATCGCCCACGCTCGTCACGTTGTCGATGACATCCGCCGAGAAATCGGTGTTGCCGACGACCCGCCCGAGACCGGGAAAATGCTTGGCCACGGTGACGATGCCGGCCTGGGTCATGCCCTGCATGAATGCGGCCGCGTGCGGACCGGCCGTGCCGGGGGTGTGGCCGTACTCGCGCTGGAGGGCACCGATCGGCTGATTCTGGGCGGCGGTCGCCGCGGGCACGACGTCGGTCACCGGTGCGAAGTTGAGGTTGACCCCAGCCGCCTTGAGCTGGGCGCCCCATTCTGCCGAGCGGCTCTCGACCTTGCCGGTCGACAGGGCACCCTGGGCGAGCGCGCTCGGGATGACCGTGAAGCCCGGGCCCTGGAGGGCTTGGACCAGGCCGCCCTCCTGGTTGGCCGCCACGAAGAAGCTGATGCCGGCGGTGCCGGGTCCGGCCGACGAAGCCGCCTTCAGCGCCTGGACCGCATCTGCGACCGAGCGGATCGCGCTCGTTCCCGCATGGCTGGTGGCGGTGAACCAGACCGAGCCGAAGTGGTCGGTCTCGATCGCCGCGACCTCAGCCGGACCGAGCTTGTCGTTGGCCAGGCCGAGCAGGAACAGCTGTCCCACCCGCTGACCTTCGTTGAGCTGGTCGAGGGTGTGCATGGCACAGGTCGGGGCGAGACTGGCCGAGGGTGTGGCCGTGCTTGGGACGGGCGTGCCGCCCGGGCCGGCCGACGGGCTTGGCGGCGCCGACGAGGCCGCGCGGAGGGAGGGGCTGGCGCCCGGCCCGACCGGCGAGCCACTCAACTTGGGACTCGGGCTGGCCGGTCCCGAGCACGCTCCGGCGAGCAGGCTCAGGCCGAGCAGGATCGCGATTCGGGCAGGCCGGTTGGTCAACATGACTCCGTGGACGATCGGTCGAGGTCGATTGCGCCGCCGCCCGGCCGGCGACCAGTGGCGTTGGCGGGCAACGCCGCCCTCACATGTGGATCCCGATCTCCATGAACAGGAACATCACGGCGTAGAAGAAGGCGAACATCACGAAGCCGCCCAGTCGGGTGTCGGTCAGGGTGGGCTGCCGGATCTGGCGGATGGCCTTGAACAGGAGCCGCTCCCGGGTCTTCGGGTTCCGGGTCAGGACCATCGCGCCGAGCAC